>NZ_SFZZ01000001.1:0-216 GCF_011140715.1 Helicobacter pylori
CTCGCTTCAGGGGTGAGTAATTTCTCGCATTCCTGTTTTTCTTTTTCATTCCTAGCTCTTGATACGCAGTCCAAATAAGCCTTAACGCTCTTCTTAACTTCTTGCTCTAAGAGTTTCCTCGCTTCAGGGGTGAGTAGTTTCTCGCAAGCTCTCCTTTCTTCTTCATTTCTAGCTTGAGAGAGGCAGTCTTTATAAGCCTTAAGACTCTCTTTAGCT
>NZ_SFZZ01000002.1:0-536 GCF_011140715.1 Helicobacter pylori
ATCCACCGGCTCTATGATTTTAAAACGCTCCGTGGCTTCTATAAAAGTTTTAGCGCCCTTAGGCGTGAGGTAGTAGCCTGCTGTAGTGGCCACATACACGCTGGTGAGGTAGAAATGCTCTAAAAAAAAGGCTTCTTTTTCATTATCAGCGCGAGATTCCCAAAAAGTCTCTTTGATGTTTACCTCTTTTGCCAATAAGGATTCGTATTTTGTGGTGAGATCATCGTATTTTCCTGTGAGATCATCGTATTTTCCTGTGAGATCATCGTATTTTTTGGTGAGTTCATCGTATTTTTTGGTGAGATCATCGTATTTTCCTGTGAGATCATCGTATTTTGATACGAGATTCTTATACACTTCTGTCCGAGCTAAAATACTTCCAATAAAGCGGTTGAGTTTTCTTTTAATTTTTCTAAAAACCACTGGATTAAAAGAGGTTTTTTGGGGCGCTATTTTGCAAGGCTCAGACAGTTCTTTAGGGTCTTGTTGCGTTTCAATAATACAATCTTGTTGCGCATCTTGTGTGGGATTGGGGG
>NZ_SFZZ01000003.1:0-1380 GCF_011140715.1 Helicobacter pylori
CCCATTCATTGCGCCGTTATTGTTTTGAGAGCTGATCATGCCCACTTTTTTAAAGGGGTTATTGCTCATCGCTGCTAAAGCTTGATTAAGCTGAGATTGCTGCTCTGGGTTGATTTGGTATTGATCCGCTGTAGAATCTTTAGGCGACATAACGATGTTTGTTACATTGACCTTATTATAGGGGAGTTTAGAAATCTCTTCGCTCAAATTCTTAGCGTTGTTATAGGCGGTTACGATCTCTGTTTGATTGGATTTTAAATTATAAACATCTCTAGCCACGCTTAAAGCCGAATCAATCCGATTGCCATAATAGTTCACATTGTTTTGAACCGCATTAATTTCTTTATTCAAATTCACATTCTGTCTGTAAGGGTTAGTAGGGGTTTTACCCAAATGTGGCACTTTCAAGTAAGCGTTCTCCAAATACTTAAGTTGGTCTTTAGGAATGGAATTAAAGAGATTGAAGATATTTGAAGCATTAGAGAGAATTTGCTTTTGGTTTTGGGCGAAAGCGTAAATGTCTTTAGCAAATTCACGATTTTTTTGAGATCCCATAGCTTGAGCTTGCAAGTTAGTAGATAGGGTGTGGTTGCTCTGAGTTAGTTTGAGCGCTTGTTGCAAGATAGGTAGCATCGCTTTGATGTTGTTAAACACCGCATAGTCGGTTACAGGACCAGTGGATGTGATAGCACCAGCACCACCGGCTCTGTTTGAAACACCTGCGATGACTATATTTTTCCACACCATAGAAACCTTGGCTTGTTCGATTAAATCCATAAGCTTTTGCGCAGTTTCAAGAGCTGTAGTCATGGAAGTTTTGTTTCCATTTGACTGATCGCTAGAACATTCTGATAAGGCACAGAGATTGCCTTGAGCTTTTTGGAGGTTTTCAGCAAGTTCTTTCATTTTATTATAAGTTTCTCGTTTCATAAAACATTGTTGTAATCCTGTGCAGTTCCCATCTTTATGGATTCTTCCAAGAGGAGCATTAGATCCATCATTCAAATCGTTCACAAAAAAACTGAGAGCGTTCCCCGCATAAAGACTCCAAAAAGCCAATACTGAAGTGATAACAGCTTGCGTGGTGTTGTAGATGGGTGATGTTTCTTTGTTTGTGTGGTTGTTACTCGCAAAGCTTTTCAAATCGCTTAAAGCATTGTTGACAGCCTGAATGTTGTTCGCCGTTTGAATGCTTCGTTTTAACGAAGCCAGTTGGGCTAAAGATTGGCTTAATTGCTCATATTTGTCGTTCAAATTTTTCAATTCGCCGGTGTTTTTGACCATTTGCACCGCTTCGCCGATTTGATAGCCCACGCCCACAAAAAAGCCGTTGTCTTCAGCGTGGAGCGATGATACCGCAAGCGAGAGAGAGAGAGAGAG
>NZ_SFZZ01000004.1:0-1416 GCF_011140715.1 Helicobacter pylori
CCCATTCATTGCGCCGTTATTGTTTTGAGAGCTGATCATGCCCACTTTTTTAAAGGGGTTATTACTCATCGCTGCTAAAGCTTGAGAAAGATTGGATTGCTGCTCTGGGTTGATTTGGTAGTTGTATTGGCCCGCTGCTGGGGCGTTTTTATCGTGAGGTAGCGTAACAATGTCTTTTGTATTGACTTGGTTATAGGGAAGTTTAGAAATCTCTTGACTCAAATTCTTAGCGTTGCTATAGGCTGTTACAATGTTTGCTTGATTGGATTTTAAATTATAAACATCTCTAGCCACGCTTAAAGCCGAATCCACCCGGTTACCATAATAACTCACATTGTTTTGGATCGTTTGAATCTCTTGGTTCAAATTCACCTCCTGTCTGTAAGGGTTAGTAGGCGTTTGACCCGCATTGGGTATTTTCAAGTAGGCTTTCTCCAAATAACGATATTGATCTTTAGGGATGGAATCAAAGAGGTTAAAAATGTCTTGAGCGTAAGAAATGACTTGCTTTTGGTTTTGAGCGAAAGCGTAAATGTCTTTAGCGAAATTAGGGTTTGTTTGAGTCCCTGTAGCTTGAGCTTGCAAGCTAGCAGATAGGGTGTGGTTACTTTGAGAAAGCGTAACCGCTTGTTGCAAGATAGGTATCATCGCCTTAATGTTGTTAAACACCGCGTATTGCGTTGGGTAATTAGTGGATGTGATAGCACCGGGTGCGTTTGAAACGCCACTGATGACGATATTTTTCCACATCATAGCTGTCTTAGTGTTTGCGATCAAGTCCATAAGCTTTTGCGCGGTTTCAAGAGCGCTGCTCACGGTTGAGCTTGGCGAGTTTTGGCCTTCTGTTGTGGCGCATCCGGATAAAGCGCAAAGATTGTTGCCTTTAGTGGTAGAGTTTGTTTGAGCTGCTTGGAGGCTTTCAGCGAGTTTTTTCATCTTGTCGTAAGTGGCTTGATCCATAGCGCAATTTTCTAATCCTGAGCAGTTCTCTATAATCGTTTTAAAAGGAGGGTTACCATGGACATCAGCGGATTGTTTCTTATTGCCCACAAAAAAAGTGAAGTAGTTCCCCGCATAAAGACTCCAAAAACCCAATACCGAAGTGATAACGGCTTGCACGGCGTTAAAGATGGGCGATTGGGTGGTGCTGTTGTAGTTGTTGTTGGTAAAGCTTTTTAAATAGTTTAAAGAGCTATTGACCAGCTCAATGTTGTTGGCGTTTTGAATGCTTTGCCTTAATGAAGCCACTTGATTTAGATACTGGTTTAATTGCTCGTATTTTTCGTTTAAGTTTTTCAATTCACCGGTGTTTTTGACCATTTGCACCGCTTCGCCGATTTGATAGCCCGCGCTCACAAAAAAGCCGTTGTCTTCAGCGTGGAGCGATGATACCGCAAGCGAGAGAGAGAGAGAGAG
>NZ_SFZZ01000005.1:0-251 GCF_011140715.1 Helicobacter pylori
AATCAATTGGTGGAAATATTCAGGACTCACAATAGCGACAAGTTTATTATTAGCCGCTTGTAGTGTTGGTGATATTGATGAACAAATAGAACTAGAACAAGAAAAACAAAAGACAAGCAATATAGAGACTAGTAATCAAATAAAAGTAGAACAAGAAAAACAAAAGACAAACAAGAGTGGGATAGAGTTAGAACAAGAAAAACAAAAGACAAGCAATATAGAGACTAACAATCAAATAAAAGTAGAACAAG
>NZ_SFZZ01000006.1:0-2222 GCF_011140715.1 Helicobacter pylori
TAAAACAACAACTTTACACCCCAAAAACGAAATTTCAAGGTATAATGTTTTCCAAGAGTTTTTGCCATGTTTGGTAGCCATGACAAACTCCTTTTATGGATTTATCCCCATAATTGCACTTATGGGGGCGTTTATTTTACAACAATCTTTCTAAAACCAAATCCCAATTAAATTAAAAACACTCTTACAAGCTTGATTGAGTGCATCAAAACACCCTAAAATTTTTTTTGAAATTCAATAAATTTATACTATAATTAAACGCATTGTAAATAAATTCTCATTTTGATACATTTTTTGCAATAAAACATTACTTTAAGGAACATCTTATGAAAAAAACGAAAAAAACGATTCTACTTTCTCTAACTCTTGCGGCGTCATTGCTCCATGCTGAAGACAACGGCGTTTTTTTAAGCGTGGGTTATCAAATCGGTGAAGCGGTTCAAAAAGTGAAAAACGCCGACAAGGTGCAAAAACTTTCAGACACTTATGAACAATTAAGCCGGCTTTTAACCAACGATAATGGCACAAACTCAAAGACAAGTGCGCAAGCGATCAACCAAGCGGTTAATAATTTGAACGAACGCGCAAAAACTTTAGCCGGTGGGACAACCAATTCCCCTGCCTATCAAGCCACGCTTTTAGCGTTGAGATCGGTGTTAGGGCTATGGAATAGCATGGGTTATGCGGTCATATGCGGAGGCTATACCAAAAGTCCAGGCGAAAACAATCAAAAAAATTTCCACTACACCGATGAGAATGGCAACGGCACTACAATCAATTGCGGTGGGAGCACAAATAGTAATGGCACTCATAGTTCTAGTGGCACAAATACATTAAAAGCAGACAAAAATGTTTCTCTATCTATTGAGCAATATGAAAAAATCCATGAAGCTTATCAGATTCTTTCAAAAGCTTTAAAACAAGCTGGGCTTGCTCCTTTAAATAGCAAAGGGGAAAAATTAGAAGCGCATGTAACCACATCAAAGTATCAACAAGATGATCAAACTAAAACGACAACTTCTGTTATTGATACGACTAACGATGCGCAAAATCTTTTGACTCAAGCGCAAACGATTGTCAATACCCTAAAAGATTATTGCCCCATGTTGATAGCGAAATCTAGTAGTGGAAGTAATGGCCAAGCTACTACAAACACCCCTTCATGGCAAGCAACCGGTGGTGGCAAAAATTCATGTGCGACTTTTGGTGCGGAATTTAGTGCCGCTTCAGACATGATTAATAATGCGCAAAAAATCGTTCAAGAAACCCAACAACTCAGCGCCAACCAACCAAAAAATATCACACAACCCCATAATCTCAACCTTAACACCCCTAGCAGTCTTACGGCTTTAGCTCAAAAAATGCTTAAAAATGCTCAATCTCAAGCAGAAATTTTAAAACTAGCCAATCAAGTGGAGAGCGATTTTAACAAACTTTCTTCAGGCCATCTTAAAGACTACATAGGGAAATGCGATGCGAGTGCTATAAGCAGTGCGAATATGACAATGCAAAATCAAAAGAACAATTGGGGGAATGGGTGTGCTGGCGTGGAAGAAACTCTAACTTCATTAAAAACAAGTGCCGCTGATTTTAACAACCAAACGCCTCAAATCAATCAAGCGCAAACCCTAGCCAACACCCTTATTCAAGAACTTGGCAACAATCCTTTTAGGAATATGGGCATGATCGCTTCTTCAACCACGAATAACGGTGCCTTGAACGGCCTTGGGGTGCAAGCGGGTTATAAGCAATTTTTTGGAGAAAAGAAAAGATGGGGGTTAAGGTATTATGGTTTCTTTGATTACAACCACGCCTATATCAAATCAAGCTTCTTTAATTCGGCTTCTGATGTTTGGACTTATGGGGTGGGTAGCGATTTATTGTTTAATTTTATCAATGATAAAAACACCAACTTTTTAGGCAAGAACAATAAGATTTCTGTAGGGCTTTTTGGTGGCATCGCCTTAGCAGGGACTTCATGGCTTAATTCTCAATTCGTGAATTTAAAAACCATCAGCAATGTTTATAGCGCTAAAGTGAATACGGCTAACTTCCAATTCTTATTCAATTTAGGCTTGAGAACCAATCTCGCTAGGCCTAAGAAAAAAGACAGCGATCATTCCGCTCAGCATGGCATGGAATTGGGCGTGAAAATCCCTACCATTAACACGAATTACTATTCTTTTTTAGGCACTAAGCTAGAATACCGAAGGCTTTATAGC
>NZ_SFZZ01000007.1:0-15477 GCF_011140715.1 Helicobacter pylori
AAATTCTCTCGCTCTTTGTTCGGCTTTGGCTTTTTTCTTTTCTTCTTTCAAGCGGCGTTTTTCCTCCTTAGAGCTTGGTTTTGGCACTTCTTTTGGAGCGTTGTTCTCTTTAGGAGCGTTTTGTTTTTCGCCTTGTTGGGTGGCGTTATTTCCATTATCTGGCTCTTTAATGGCTTCTTGCTTGATTTCTTGCTCGTTTTCTTTGGCATTGACTTTTTCATTGCCTTTATCCATTTCTAAAGCTTTTCTTCTTCCTTCAGTCTCCCTATCATCTCTTTCATCATGCTCTTTTTCTCTTTCTTCAAATTCCATAGCCTTTTTGGTGGCTTTGGCTTTTTTCCTTTCATCTCTTAAATAGCGTCTTTCTTCTTTAGCGTCAAGTTTTCGCTCTGCTTTTTGGTAGTTTTTCTCTTCTAAAGTGGGAGCGTTTTCTGCACCTTGATTGGCTTTTTTAGGCTCTTTAATGGCTTCTTGCTTGATTTCTCGTTTAATTTCTCTAGAATCAATCTTTTCTTCTTGCTTTTTAATTCTCACTTCTTTGCGTTTTTCTTTCTTCACTAAAGCGTCATAGTAAGCGAAGTAGTTTTTAGATTGACTGCCTGAAAAAAGTTTCCCTAGCGTGCCTGCATCAATGCCCTCAACCCTAGAAAAAAACGGCGTGGAAGTTTTAGTAACACCGCTTGTATCCAGCTCTCTTTTTTCTAAAATTTCAAAACTCTCACAGCTTAAAATATTGAGCGTGTTCGTGGTTACAATATAAATCACCCCCACGCTATAAACGTTGCACGCTTTTCTTAAATTAGCGATTTTTGGGTCAAACCCGTTCAAAAAAGTAACCAACAAATCAGAACTAATAAAATTAATATCAGTGTTGGTCGCTCTGATTTGCTCATAAATTTCATCATTAGGAGCGATTAAAAACGCTTGGTTGTTGAATTGCCTAAAATAGACTAAATCCCCCTTTCTAGCGACCATTCTTGGAGTGGGTAAATGCCTTTGTTTCATAGACTCAAACGCTCTGAATTTAGCCGTTGCGACTCCATTTTCAACGGCAATAATGACCACTTCAGAATTAACGATTTCATAATCTGAAAGTTTAGTAACGACAAAACCAAACTCCCCCACTTTCAAATCATGGGCCGGAAAACGGATGATTTTTTTAGGCAAATCCACAAATTCTATACTCACTCTTAAGGGTTCTTGCCAAGAGGCTGATTGCAAGCTTATAAAACTCATTAGAAGAAGTCCTATCAAAAGCCTTAACATAAAATTCCTTTTAAACATTTTTAAACTTTTTTAAATGCCATAAAATGGCTAAAGACAATCCGGTGGTTTTAGCGTATTGAAAATCCATTACAAAATCAAAAGCTTTTGATCGCTCTAAAAACAGCACTTCAATCTTTTCGGCATCAATCCCCCCACCCTTTGAAACTTTCAAATCCGCACTAATCTCAGCGTAATAGAGCGTTTGCAAACTCCCGCTCAACCCGGTCGCACTATAAAATTGGCCTATGGTTTCTAAATTTTTAGGGCTAATTTGATAACCGCATTCTTCTAGCGCTTCTTCGCAAGCGATTTCTTCTAAACTCTTATTAGCCTTATCCACAAGTCCCGCGCACAATTCATAAGTGTATCCGTCAATAGTTTGATCCTGATCGCGCTTAAAATAAAAATTACGAGCATAAATGGCTGGGCGGAATTGTTTCACAATCACAAAGCAATCGGATTCTTTTTCATAGAGTAAAACCGCCACGCTGTCTAAAGACTTAATAATATCCCATGTTTTCTTAGTATTCTCTTCATTATAATGCATGCGTTTTAATTCTATGAAATTAGAGCTAGAACAAGGCTCTAAATACACACTAGAATCATCTACTAAAGATTTTTGATTGAAAATATTCTTAAAATAAGACATTAAAAACCCTCTAAAAGATAAAATGAATTTTTTTCAAAAGAATGGGTTTTAAAAAGTTCTTCTAATTTTTGCTTAGAACGATGAGCTTTTTCTAAAAAAACCTCTCTTTGTTTGCCATGCAGCTTGCTTTTAGCGGTGCGGATATAGCCTAAAGGATTAATGGGGCGGGAGTTTTTATACACGCCAAAATGCAAATGCGGCCCGGTGCTTAAACCCGTGCTTCCCACTCTGCCTATGATTTGTCCTTTTCTAACGAATGATCCCTTTTTCAACCCCTTAGCAAAAGAACTCATGTGAGCATACACCAAACGCAATTCATTCAAATGGACTTCAACCACTTTCCCATACCCCACCTTAACCCCTATAAAACCCACACGACCGTCTGATGCAGAATGGATCAAACTGCCATGTTTAGCCGCATAATCCACGCCGTAATGAGGCCGTCTAACCTTTAAGACAGGATGGAACCTCCCATACGAAAAAGGCGAAGAAATGCGGGTGTATTTCACCGGGGTTTCTAGTAAAAACCCTGCCACTTCTTGCGCTTTTGAGTCATAATAACGCCCGTTTGAATGGGAAAAGAGATAGTATTGGTTAGAGCGAGAGCTAACCATTGCCATTTTGATAGTCGGCTGGCCAAACGCTTGCCCCACACGATAATCTCTTGTATAAACGATAGCGATTTTATCGTTTTTTGCCAGGCGTTTAAAAGGCACGCTTTTTTTATACGCATTCATCAATTGGTTGGCTAAAAGGGGGTCATTGGTGGCTTTGACAATATCTTGATAGGGCGAAGTTTGTAAGGAAAGAAGGAGGGTTCTTTCTTTACGAGTGAAAACAATGGGGATAAAGTCTAAAAAATAATCCTCCCCTTTTTTGTAAATATGGATTTGTAAATCCTGGCTTATAGGGATAAGGGCTTGAATGAGCGTGTTGTTAGCATCTCTTAAAGTGTAATAGGTAACATTGCTTTGGATTTCAGCGCTCAATTCTTTATCTTGAGAGCTCAAATTGTAGTAGAGTTTTTGAGGGATACGATTTTTTTCTAAAAACCCTAACAGCGTGAGCTTATCCCACACAAGCCTTTCACCCACTAATAAAGTTTGCTTTTTAGCCATTTCATCGGCTTTTAAAAGAACCCCATGGGATAAATGGAATAAAAAAGCAACCATTAAAAAATAGATAAAATTTAAAATAATTTTCTTATGAAAAAATACCATGCAGTCGTTTAATGCCTTCAATTGGATCTGTATTTCATTAGTATAACATAAGCCATTAAAGAAAAACGATACAAGTTTAAAGCCTAACCTTGTTTTTATAGCTTTATGAAGCGCGTTTTATTGATGCATGGTTATTCCCCATAAATGGTTTTATCCCACCTAGACCTTTATAGCGTTGGATATTCATTCTCTTTTTAACAATTCGTATCATTGTTAATTTTGAAGTATTTTTTCTAAAATCTTTAACACATCGTTATGGTGCGCTTGGCTTAAAAGCCCAAAAATTTTAAGCATTTCTAAAAACATGAGAGCGTTGGTTTTATGGATAATTAAAAAAGCATGTTCTTTGAGTGCAGCCGTTCTATTTAATAAAGGGGTAGCGGTTTTTAACTCCAAAATAGAAAAGCAAAAATACAGCATGGCTTGGGTTTTAGAGCCATATTGTTGCTCTCTAATAATAATTTCGCTCAACTGATTATCGTTGAAAGAACGAATGAGTAAAGGATAAGAAATGCGTGAAAGTTCAAAATCCATGCCACCAAATTGATGTAATCTAAATCTTTCTCTTGTAATCGTGAAATTATCTTCTATAAATTGTTTTTGTTTTTCTAAATATTTTAAAGTATTTTCTAAATTTTCTAAACTGATTAAACCTAATTGCTTAGCGTAATCAATTATTTCGCTTAATTCATAAAGAGTTTTCACTTTATTATTAGCCCCTAAAAAATGATATTTTTCATCTTTTAGGGTAGTGAGCTCAAATTTTTCTTTATCTTTAATGGGGGCATTATAACCGATTTGCCACTCTACATAATGCTTTAAACTAAAAGGGATTTTTCTAGTCGCTGTTGAAACGCCATAATCGCTAAAGGCATGTCTGATTTTCACACGCACTTTGCCTGAAATGGAAGTTAAAGGAACATAAACCTCAATCGCTTTTTTACTATCATCAATCCTAATCAAACTCACAAGGGTGTCCTTGAAACAATTTTTTAAAATATTCTAAACGCGCTCTTTTATCTTTTAAAAAAGCGTCTTTAATTTCTAAAAAAGCAAAATGATCAATAATAATATCCAAATTACCAAAATAATAAGGGATTTTAGGGGCGATTTCCTTAAAATAATGGATATATTGGTAATAAATCAATTTATCTTGACTGATATACACCGCATTTTCGCTTGGCGCGTTTAAAAAAGTTTTGTTGCGTTTGAGAGCGTTAATGTCTCGCATAGGGAAAAAATAGCCCACGCATGCATCAACTTTTTTAGCGTTA
The DNA here is from genome assembly GCF_011140715.1 of Helicobacter pylori. Lineage (GTDB taxonomy): Bacteria > Campylobacterota > Campylobacteria > Campylobacterales > Helicobacteraceae > Helicobacter > Helicobacter pylori_DA. The sequence continues at coordinate 4,410 of NZ_SFZZ01000007.1, forward strand.
GGGTATTTATCCACATAATTGGCTATATAGTCAAAATCGTTTAAGCATAGCGTCGTATTGCAATCAGTTGGAAAAATAAAACGCCTAATATCTGCATAGTCCATTCGCCCTCGCTCATATAAAGCTATCACAATAGGAAATTCGTTACTTTTAGTGAAAGATTTAGAAGAAACAACCAAAGCGTCTAAAAGCCTGTAATGATCCTTAAATAGCTTTAATTGCTTAAAATTAGCTTCTTTGATGAGGTAAGATAAAGGGTGTAACACGCAAATAAACGCCGGCTTTAAAATTGCAAAAGATTTTAAAAAACTTATCCCTAAATCTCGGGATTTCAAATGATGGTCTATCTCAAAATGAAAGTTTTTATCTTTTAATTTTTGTTTGGCAAAAGAAGTTCTATCGTTATAGGGGGGATTTCCCACGATAATTAAAGACTCATCTTGGCTAACGCCATAATTTTCTCTTTTAGGATTAACTAGAGCGTTTATTATTAAAGCATCACACTTGGGGTCAATATCCGCTCCTATTTTTTTAGGGTGTTGGAGTTTTAAAAACTCTTTATTACCACATGCAGTGTCTAAAAGCGTGTAGTCTTCAATACCAACATGCTTTTTTAAAAGCTTGTAAGCACAATCCACTAAATAAGGGGGCGTGTAGTAAGCCCCTAAATTCACGCTCTCTTGCTTGGTTAAATGTTTGGGGGTTCTAATCAAAACCCCTTACACATCTAGTTGTTTCACGTCTTTAGCATGTGCTTGGATAAAGGCTCTTCTAGGCTCTACTTCATCGCCCATGCAAAGCGAAAAGACTGCATCGGTTTTTTCTAAATCTTCAATTTTAAGTTTGATCAAGCTGCGGTTTTCTTTATGCATGGTCGTTTCCCACAAATCATTAGGGTTCATCTCGCCTAGCCCCTTATAGCGCTGGATATTCGCTCCCTTTTTAGCGTGATTTTCCACTTCTTCTAAAAACGCCAAAATATCCTTATCTTCTAAGAAATCTAAATTATATTCCATAAGTTTTTGGTAAGTGTAATGCGCTTCTTCAAACAACACTTCTTTAAAGAGGTTGTCATCTAGGTTAAATTCCACCAAGCCTTTAGGGGTTTGCGTGTGCAAATGCAAGCTTTCTTCAGTAGCAAAAGAGCGTAAGATCTGATAATTCAAGCCCTCTAATTTTTCTAAAATGCTTTTTTCTAAAACTTTCATATCAAGGCTTAAGGCGTCCTTAGTTTCAATGAGAAAGCGTAAAATTTCTAGCAAGTTGTAGCGTTTTTCTAATTCCAAAAGCGCGTAGCGGTAATGGCGCGCCACTTTCAATAAATTCATCAAATCGTTCTTGCCAATCCCTTCAATATCCACCGAATTGATGCCATGCTCAATTAAAAAATGATCCAAAGCGACGCCATCTTTAAGATAAATTTCTGTCTTGCCTTTCTTGTATTTATAAAGAGGGGCTTGAGCGATATAAACATGCCCTTGTTCAATCAGCGGGCGTAAATAACGATAGAAAAAAGTCATCAGCAAGGTTTGGATATGGCTCCCATCCACATCAGCATCGGTCATGATAATGATTTTATGATAGCGCAATCTTTCTATATCAAAACTCTCTTGAATGCCGCACCCAAAAGCCGTGATCATGTTTTTAATTTCTTCTGATTTTAGGATTTTTGACAAATGGCTTTTTTCCACATTTAAAATCTTACCTTTTAAGGGCAAAATCGCTTGAAAAACCCTATCGCGCCCTTGTTTAGCGCTCCCTCCCGCGCTATCGCCCTCCACTAAAAAGATTTCACTCTCTAAAGGGTCTTTGCTCTGGCAATCGGCTAATTTTCCAGGCAAGGTGCCGACACTCAAATTGTCTTTTTTCCTTGTAAGCTCTCTGGCTTTCTTACTGGCTTCTCTAGCCTTTGCAGCTAGTAGGGCTTTATTGGCAATGATTTTGGCTTCGTTAGGGTTTTCTTCTAAAAACTGATGGATTTTATCATAGACTAATTTTGAAACCAACGCACGCGCATACGAGCTACCGAGTTTGGATTTAGTCTGCCCTTCAAATAACGGCTCACTCATTTTCAAGCTCACAACAGCGATCAAGCCCTCTTTAATGTCTTCAGAAATGGGGCGCGACTCTTTAGTTTTAATGTTATTGTCAATGTATTGTAAAATCGCCTTAGACAAGCCCATTTTAAAGCCCGCCTCATGCGTGCCGCCCTCAGAAGTTTTAATGTTATTCACAAAGCTTAAAGTGTTTTCATTGTAATCATCAGCATACGCTAAAGCGACTTCTATAGAAGTGTGCGTTTCTTCATCCATGCTTTTAAACGCAATAATGGGGGTGAGCAATTCTTTTTTAGCGCTGTCTTTCACGAATTGTTTCAAGCCGTCTTTATAGAAATAAGTCTCTTGCAGTTGGGTTTTTTCTTCTTTGAAAGAAATTTTTAAGCCATCATTAAGATACGCCATTTCTTTGAAGCGCTTTTGCAAAATACCCGCTTGAAATTCAACGACCTCCATCACGCTTTCATCAGGGAAAAATTCAATAGTCGTGCCACTTTCCTTAGCGCTTTTGGTTTTGCCAATGATTTCAAGCTCGCTAATGGGGATACCCTTTTCAAACTCTTGGCGATAGATTTGACCCTCTTTTTTAATGGTCATAATCAAGCGTTTGCTCAAAGCGTTCACAACCGAAACGCCCACGCCATGCAAACCGCCTGAAACTTTATAAGTATCATTATCAAACTTGCCCCCCGCATGCAATATCGTTAAAACCACGGTGCAAGCGGGGATTTTTTCCGTAGGGTGGATATCTACAGGAATGCCTCGCCCGTTATCTTCTACAATGCATGACCCCCCCTCAGTCAAAGTGATGTTAATCGTATCACAAAAACCCGCCATGCTCTCATCTACAGCGTTATCCACGACTTCATACACCATGTGGTGCAACCCACCCACATTGGTATCGCCAATATACATTCCAGGGCGTTTCCTAACCCCCTCTAAGCCTTTTAAAACCTTAATACTATGGCTCTGGTAATTTTGCATTCAATCAAGCCTTTATAATGTGATTGGCATCATCAAAGTAGAAATTTTGGCACTCAAGTGGCTTTGCTTTTCATCAAGGGGTTCTTGGATCAAAAAAGGCGATGAAGGCTCATTGCATTTTAAAACAAATTGCGTTGTCCCTAAAGCGTTTAAGGCTTCAAGGAAAAATTTAGCGTTCACGCCCAAATGAAAGGCTTTTTCAATATCCAAACCTTTTTCAATCTCAACAGAGGTTTTAGCCGTTTCGCTATGCTCAGAATCCAAAGATTCAAACAAAGCGTTGTTTTTTTCTAAAGTGAGTTTAATGGTGGAGCTTAAAGAACTGCATAACTTAATGCTCTCTTTAAATTCTTCCTTGCCTAAAGTGAAAGAAGAAGTGTATTCTTTAGGGAGGATTTTTTGATAGTCAGGGTAATTCCCATCAATGAGCTTGGTGAAAAAAGTGTGCGTTTCGTTTTCAACCACCGCTAACATGCCATCGCTTTTAAAACTGAAATTTTCATAAAAAAGTTTAAGGATTTCCAATAAAGCCCTTTTAGGCAAAATGCAAGAGATGTCTTCTTCGGTGGAATGGATAGAGACTTTTTCTAACTGCGTGTAAGAAAGCCTTTTGGTATCCGTGCCTACCACTGAAAGGGTTTGGTGTTTTTGATTGAATTGCATTAAAATACCGGCTAATTCCCTTTTATGGCTGGTTTGCTCAATCACAGGGGCGATTTTTTTAAACGCATCCACTAAAAAGGGGGTATTGACTTCTATACTCACTTTTGGCTCAATAATAGGGAATTCAGGAAACTCATCAGCGTCAAACATGGGGAGTTTGAAAGAGCTTTTATTTTGTTTGATCACCAAGCTGTCATCTTTAGTTTCTAAAACAATATTAGAGTCTTTTAAACATGAAATAATGTCTAAAAACTTCTTCCCGTTGATCGTGCCAACGCCCTCTTTATCGCTAGATTGCGTAAAAATATAGCTTTTTAGTCCAATATCGGAATCGCTGGCTTTTAAAAAAAGCTTTTCTTTAATGACTTCTAAATGGATGTGTGAAGCGATAGAAGAAGCGTCCTTTTTATCCAAAAAAGCTTGCAAGTAGCGCAAAGTGTTTTCTAAATCGTTTTTACTAACACTGATTTTCATAATTGAATGATCCCCTTGAATTTTTAGTCTTATTATAGCATAAAAGAACGCTTTTTTAAGGGTTTAAGCGTATTCCTACCCCTATACGATTGGAAAAAACATCGTATTCATACAAGCCATCGCCATAGCCATTAAACCATTGTGCATAAATCCCTACAAAAGGGTTAATGCGGTAGGTATAGCCTAAGCGGAAAGCCCCATGCCAGCGATCATAACGCCAGTATTGCGTGAAAATATCATAAAGTTGCAATTCAAAATGATGGCGCCCTCTCCTGTAATCTATTTTAGCGTTACCATACCCCATGTAATCAATCAAATTAGGGTTGGATTGATCATAAGGGACATAGGGCCAATAAGCGACCATGATTTTTAGGCCTCCCTTTTCCCACACCAAACGAAACACAGGGCGTTGCCCCGCGCTCACCGAACGACACCCCCCCCAGCGCACATTTTTTTGCCCATTATAATCTTTAACGATCACAGGCCCTCCTGGGAATTGGTTCTCAGGATTACCTTCTTTATTAAAAGGCTGGTAACATTGCGCGCCTCCCACGCCATTAGAAATGTGCTGCCAACCTATCCAAATTTCAGAAAAATTCCCTATTTTACCCCCAAAAGGTTTAAAATTAATAGGATAAACATAAATGAGTTCAGGCATGAAATTGATCATTCGCATGGGAGCGGATTGGGGATTATTGTAAATTTGAAACCAGTCAGTTTGGGTATAAGCTAAATAAAGCGTGCCTTTAGTCCAAAGAATATGCCTAAATACAGGCACTCTAAAACTAATTTGGAACTTAAACTCATTGCGTTGATACAGGTTGATATTAGGGTGGTACCATTGAAAAATGGGGGTGAAACTATGATAAAAAGGCAGAAAATAAGTGCCTAGATAATCCATCATGTTTAAATATTTTTTAGCAAAATCCACCCAAGAATGTTCTTTGGGGGCTTTTTGTGGAGGGAGATACCAAGAATTGGACAAATCGTTTTGCGTCTTAATGATGTGTAAATCCTGTTTGCGCAAATAGTAATTATAATCCACCTTAAAATTATCTTGCAAAAATTTTTTGCCTTCCAATTGACAAACTATAAAAATCATAAAGAGCCAAACGCTTTTCATTAAGCCTTCTTATTTTCATTTAAATTGCAAGATGAAAATCGCTAAAATCACTACAGGCGCGATAAAACGAACGCTAAAATGCCACGCTTTAAAGGCGTTTATATTAAAGAAGTGCTTCGTGGCTAAAAAAGAGCGCTTTTTATTTAAAACCCACCCCACAAATAAGACTGAAAACAAGCCTCCCAAAGGCATTAAAAATGAAGAAGTGATGAAATCCAGCCACCCAAACACGCTCTTATGCGCAAAGCTCAAAAACTTAGCGTATCGTTCATTCATGGAAAGAATGACTAAAACGCCTAAAACATACACAACGATCCCTATCCATAGCGACGCTTGAGTGCGCGAGAAATTAAAACGATTGATAAGATAAAGCGCTAAAGGCTCTATCAAAGAAACCGTGGAAGTGATCCCGGCAAAAACAAGGGCTATAAAGAAAAAGAGCGAAACGATCTGCCCGCTCATGCCCATTTTAGCGAAAGTCAAAGGTAAGGAAATAAAAACAAGCCCTGGCCCTTGAGACACATCTGCATGGTATTCAAACACAAAGGTAAAAATCATCACCCCAGCAATCAAAGAGATTAAAATACCGGGCAAGACAATAAATAAAGAGCTTTTGAATAGATTTTCTTTTTTGGGCGTAAAAGCTGAATAAGTAATGATCGTGCCTACCCCCAAACTCAAAGAAAAGAACATCTGCCCCAAAGCGTCCATCACAACCTTAAAATCAATCTTTTGAATCTCAAAATTAAATAAAAAGCGCAAAGCCTTAGGCATGCTTTCTAAAGTCATCGCATAGATTAAAAGCCCTATGAAAATCACAAACAATAAGGGCATCAGCACGACATTTAATTTTTCAATCCCTTCTTCAATCCCCCTAGAAACAAACCATATCGTCGGTAATAAACATGTGCTAAAGCCAATAACAGGCCAGATCAAACTGCCATTTTGGAGCATGCTAAATTGCATTTTGGCTTGCTCTAAATCTTTAGGTAAATCAAAAGTTACTACAAAAAGATAATAAAGCACCCAGCCTAACACCACCGCATAAAAGGATAAAATGAGAGGGCCGCCTAAAATAAAAAAAGAAGTGAAAGGGTAATATTTTTTCCTTTTAGGATCTAAGATTTGATAATTAGAAACAACATCTTTTTTACCCAAATTCCCAATCAGCATTTCCACTAAAAGCATAGCAATGCCTAAACTCAAGGTTAGCGCTAGGTATAAAAGCACAAACGCACTCCCCCCATTATGACCTACCATATAAGGAAAGCGCCAAATATGCCCTAAACCGATAGAGCTACCCAAAGTGGCTAAAATGAAGCCTAATTTAGAAAATTTTCCCATGCCAAATATTTTAATAAATCTTGCTCAACCAAATGGAAAACACAATTAAAGGGGTGATGTATTTAAGCAAGAAATACCAAGTTGCAAACAATTTAGGGCCTAAAAAGTGCGCGCTCAAAAGACGCAATTTTTCTTTTTTCAAAACCCAGCCCATAAAAATAAAGGTTGCCATCCCGCCTAAAGGCATGATAATGGTGCTTGAGGCAAAATCCAACCAATCAAAAAGACTTTTTTCAAAGAAAGTGAGATAGTCTTTATAATCCTTATGGAGCGAGAAAATCAACACCACGCCTACGATAAAAATTAGTGCTACAAGACCCCAAGTAACCTTAAAACGAGAGTATTGATACTTTTCGGTAAGATACATCACGCTTGGCTCTAATAAAGCCACCGTAGAAGTGATGCCAGCAAAAGCGAGCGCGAGCAAGAAAAGAATTGAAACAAGAACGCCTATCGCTCCCATTTGGCCAAAAACCACCGGTAAAGAAGTGAAGATTAACCCTGTGCCTTGTGAGACATTCGCCCCGTATTCAAACACAAAAGTGAAAATCATAAGCCCTGCCACAAGAGAAATTAAAATCCCTGATAAAACCACCCAAATCGTGCTTTTAAGCAAATTCTGCGTTTTATCCGTAACCGCAGCATAAGTGATATTGATCCCTAAACCGATGCTTAAAGAAAAGAAAACCTGCCCCAAGGAATAAGTGAACACTTGAGAAGTCAAATCTTTTGGTTTGAAATCAAACATGAAATGGAAAGCTTTAGAAAAAGAATCCATGCTCATCGCATAGAAAAGCAAACCAAAAAAAGTGGCAAAGAGCAAGGGCATTAAAACCAAATTGAGTTTTTCAATCCCTTCTTTAATCCCCCTAGAAACAATCCATCCGGTTATGAATAAAACGCTAAAAAGCCCTATGGATTGTAACCTAATGGATTGCAAGGTATCATTAAAGATTTGTTCAGATTCTTGGATACTGTTAGGCAAATTAAAACTAATACTCACTAAATAATAAAGCACCCAACCTAAAATAGTGCCATAAAAAGTCAGTATTAAAGGCCCAGAAATAAGCAAAAGCCCTGCGTATTTCCAGCGTTTTTTAGGGTTAATGTCAAGCTCTTTAAAAGCTTCTATTACATTTTTTTGCGTGCTTTGCCCTAGTAACATTTCAGCGATAAACATCGCTGCGCCAACGCTTAAGGATAAAAATAAAAACAATAAAACAAAAGCACCCCCACCACTCACCCCAGTCATATAGGGGAAACGCCAAATATGCCCTAAACCTATCGCGCTCCCTAATGCGGCTAAAACAAATCCTAATTTAGAAAAATGATTACCCATATCTTAACTACCAAACTCCTTATCAATGATTAAAATTAAAGAGCGATGTCCTTAATCGTCCAACTATTGCTGTATTAGTTTTTTAAAATCTTTAAAGATCTTAAGATTTAAGAAAAAACCCACTTTCAAAAATACCTAAAAATTATAAAGCAACGCCCCTAGATTATACTATAGTTAGGTTACATATTGTATAATTTTAAGAAAGTTTCATTATTTAAGTAAGGGGAATTAATGCGCTGTAGGGTATATTACGAAGATACCGACTCTGAAGGCGTGGTCTATCATGCGAATTATTTGAAATATTGCGAAAGGGCTAGGAGCGAGTTTTTTTTTAAACAAAATGTCTTGCCAGAAAATGAAGAAGGCGTGTTTGTTATCCGCTCTATCAAAGCGGATTTTTTCACCCCCGCAAGCCTTGGACAAGTCTTAGAGATAAGAACGCAAATTAAAGAATTGAGAAAGGTTTTTGTGGTGCTTTTTCAAGAAATTTATTGCATTCAAAACGCTTCTTTAGAGCCTATGAAGCCTTTCAAAGTCTTTGCTTCAGAAATCAAGTTTGGCTTTGTCAACCGCTCTACATACAGCCCTATTGCCATTCCTAAATTATTTAAGGAGCTTCTTAGTGCCGTCTGATTTAGAAAAACCCACTATTATTTACCCTTGTCTTTGGGATTATAGGGTGATTATGACCACTAACGATACAAGCGCGTTAAAAGAGCTTTTAGAAACCTACCAACGCCCCTTTAAATTGGAATTCAAAAACACTTCTAAAAACGCTAAATTTTATAGCTTCAATGTTTCTATGGAAGTTTCAAACGAAGAAGAACGGAACGAGATTTTTCAAAAAATCTCACAATTAGAGGTCGTGGCGCATGCGCTTTAATCTATCTTTTAATCTTTTAAAACAAACGCTTTAAATTTTTCACCCCTTTCTTTATACGAAGAAAATTGATCCAAACTGGCTGCACTAGGCGAAAGCAAAGCGATTTCATTTTGCGATAAAACGCTTTTAATTTCTTGAACCGCTTTTTCTAACTTTAAACAAACCCGACAAGAAACATTAAATTCTAACGCTAAGGCTTGGACGATAGAAGCGCTTGATCCTATGGCATAAAGGCTTACTTCATAGTTTTTAAATTCTTCAAAAAGGGGGGTTAAATTGACCCCTTTAATATCGCCCCCTACAATCAAATGGATTTTTTGGTTTTTAAAGGTTTTTAGGGCTTGCAAGGTGGCATCAATGTTCGTGGCCTTGCTGTCATCTACCCACAAACGCCCTTCTTTATCCCTAAATTCTTCCATTTTATGCGAGCCGATTTTAAAAGCGTTCAGTCTTTTAAGGGCGTTTTCTCTATAGTCTTGCCATTTTAAATTCTTTATTTTTAAAAATTGCTCATAAACTAAAAGGGCTAGGGCAGCGTCTAATAAAAACGCTCCCTTAAAAAAAAGAGCGTTAGAAGGGATTTCTAAACGCTCTAAAACCTCTTCGCTTGTGTCAAAAAAGATTTTTTGCGCTTGCGAGTTTTGAATAATAGGGTGTTCTTTGAATTTTAAAGGGAGGATAGCGAGCGAAGTTTTAGGCATCAACGATAAAACCTTGAGTTTAGCGTTCAAATAATTTTCAAAATTGCAATGCCAAGTCAAGTGATCGGCTTTGACATTGATGAGCAAGTAGATTAAAGGGTAAGCCTTGTTAGTGTAATGCAAAGAAAAAGAGCTTGTTTCTAACACCCACAAGGGCGATCGTTTTTCAAACAATTCAATCAAGGGCGTGCCGATATTCCCCCCACTCACAGCCTTAAAATCTTCTAAAAGCGTGGTGAGCATTTCTGTCGTGGTGGTTTTACCATTAGTGCCGCTAATGCTTATCATCGTAGGCGTGAAAACCAAATCAAACAAGCTGTCAATATAATCGTATTCGCTCATTAAATGCTTGGCTTTTATGACTAAAGGGTGCATGAAACTAATGCCAGGGCTGACTATTTCTAGTTGGGAATCATTAGGGTTAAAGTCCTTACTAGGGTAGCAAAGAAAACCCTCGCTATCCTTATGAAATGCAGTGAATTTATCGTCAAAAAATTTGACTTCGTTATGGTTTTTTTTAAAAAAACGCCCTAAGGCTAGAGTGGTTTTGCCATGCCCCAATAAAGAGATTTTCATTTTAACGCACCTTCAAGCTTAAAAGAGCGACTAAATTACTCAGCATGGAAATGATCCAAAAACGCACGATCACCTTATTTTCTGCCCAACCCTTTTGCTCAAAATGATGATGGATGGGCGCCATTAAAAAAAGGCGTTTTTTACGGGTTTTATAGCTCCCTACTTGCAAGATCACAGACAAAGTTTCTACCACAAAAATAGATCCCATTAAAACGAGTAAGATTTCATTATGCGAAACAATAGCGTTATAAGCGATAAACCCCCCCAAAGCCAAACTCCCACTATCGCCCATAAACACGCTTGCTGGGTTGCAGTTATACCACAAAAAGCCAAAGAGCGATCCCACTAACGCTAACGAAATCACAAACAATTCCCCCACATCTATGACTTTAGGATAAAGCAAGTATTTAGAAAATTCCGCATTCCCTGCCACATACACAAAGATAGAAAGGCTTAAGAGGGTGAAAATGCTAGGCACACTCGCTAAGCCGTCTAACCCGTCGGTTAAATTCACCGCATTGCTCGTGGATAAAAAAACCAACACCCAAAAACCAACCGCTAAAGCCGTGGGCATTTCAAACAAGGGGTTTTTCAAAAAAGGCGCGTATAAAAAAGTGTCCAACCCCTTAAGGCTCAATAAAACAGACACCACAAGCGAAAGGACAAAAAGCATGCCAAATTTCATTTTCGCACTCATCCCGGCGTTATTTTGTTGGTTGATTTTAGTGTAATCGTCTCTAAAACCCACAAAACTAAAGCCCATTAACACGATTATCCCTAACAACACATAAAGATTGCCCAAAGACGCGCACAACACGCTCGCAACAATGGTTGCAAAAACAAACACAACCCCCCCCATCGTAGGGGTGTCCTTTTTATTCTGGTGGCTTGGCACGAAGCTAGAAATGGGCTGGTTAGCCTTTT
>NZ_SFZZ01000008.1:0-19769 GCF_011140715.1 Helicobacter pylori
AATAGAATGAGCTAAAAAGCGAATGGATCTAGGTGAAACGATATTCAAATAGCCTAACGGCTATGCACTTACATCTCCGCCCTAAAGGGCAGAGTTTTTCGCGCTAGTGGGATAAGGAAAAACTAGAATTGAGCATGCTAAATGCTTTGATGGAGAAGTCCATTAAGCAAGGCGAAAACCTTAAAGTATTTGACAGCACGCTTTTTTTTAACCGATTAAGCGAGTTTAAAAGCGAAGTTTTTACCACACCAAAAGCTAATCAATACATAGACATAGCAAAAGGTTTTGACAAGCTCTTTAGAAACGACGCCACGATAGCGGGCAAAATCAACTACACAACCACAAAAGACGTTAAAAGCCCTCTTGCAACAAGCCTAGAAGGTGCCTTAAACCAGAAGCTCACGCAAAGATTAGTAGGAATTATTGTTAGAAACATACCGACAACTTACATTTTTAAGAAGTTGGATGAATTAAGCGGAGGTGCAGCGTTAAAATACCACATTCAAAGAGCGCTGGAAAGAAGCCACACGATAAGCGAGTTTAGCAAGAGATTAGAAATTAGCGCTAAAAATTCCAAGTTTTCTAATGCTACGATGCGAAAGATTGAAGAGATCACGCAAGGCGTAAAAAGCGCTAAAGAAAACATCACTAAGCAAAAGAAAGCGTTACAAGAGGCTATAACCCCCTTAAAACAATTTGGCACTAATTACCCCGAGTTTGCCTTAAGGCCAAAAGAAGCGTTAGAAAAGCTATTGCAAGAGAAAAACGGACAAGTTACAGGCGCAGCGTTTAGGGACGATTTAGGAGGGATTGATTTTGTGTGGGGCAAGGATGGCAAAGATGGCTACGGATTAGCGCACATCTTAGAAAAGAGAGAAAAACAATACGCAAGATTAGGATTAAATGCAGAGCAAATTAAAGAAAGAACAGATGAGTTAGTGAAATCTATCCCTGAAGTCATTGAGAACGGAACGGTATTCACAGACGATTTAGGGCGCATTAGCGTGGAATTAAATAACATAAGAGTGGGGCTAAAAAACACATGGGTATAATAACAACCTAAATAATCATTTTGTGGTTACTAGCTATGAGAGAGATGAAAAAGTATTAAGGGAGTTAGAAACCAAACCGCCACTTTCTAACGATTACAAAGACAATGGCAACTATAGCACCTTAAACCTTAATGAAAACAATTCTACTAAAGAAAGCTTAAAAAGTCAAGAACCGCCCTTATCTATATTAGAAAAAAGCCAACTAGAGAAGCAAAAGAAACTAGAAAGCGAAAGATTAGCTAAAGCAGAAAAAGAACGCGCCCAAAAGATTAAATATAAAGAAGAAGCCGAATTGAGAGATAAAATCAGAGCGCAAAAAAACGCCACGCTAGGTAAAAGCGAATTAGACAGAGAAATCGCCAAAAGTGAAAAAATACCCTACAAAGAGCCAGAAAATGTCCCTAAAACGAGCGTTAGCTTAAACGATGATGAAATACACCTCTTAAAGTTTGTGATCGTCAATAAAAGCGATTTAAAGCCCAATTTCAAAAACACAGGCACGCAAACACGCACCGCAGTGGATAGCAAGAAAGTAGAAGAGATAGCCGAGCGCTTTGATCCTAAATTGATTATAGGGCGAGGGGGTTTTGAAGATTTACCGATTATCTTACATGATGGGCAAGTGATCGCAGGAAACCACAGGATCCAAGGCATGCTAAACTTTAATGCAGAGAGTCGAAAAAAATACGAACAAGCACTCAAAGAGAACTTTAATATTAAATTAAAACCTAATGAGCTTTTAGTGCGAATGCCAGAGCAGGAGTTAAACGACAAAGAGATCCTTAAATTAGCGAGCAAATCTAACGAAAACAGAGCAAACAGCTTTAGCGACATGCTTTTGAGCGCGATGAGCAGTTATAGCGACAAATTGAAACATTTGCCTCAAAGATTTGAAAGCGACAGCGTGGAGAATTTAGCCAATCAGGTTGCAAGAGTGTTAGAAAGAGACTCTAAAATCCAAAGCCATACTCAAGTAGAAAACGCTAACCTTTCTCTTTTGAGTCATTACGCCAGAAACACACCAAATAACAGCTTTTTAGAAGTGTTTGATAACGCTTTTAAAAACCTAGACAGAGAGCAATTTAAGGCGTTTAAGGAAATGTTTGCCAATAACAGCGCGAATTTTCATAATCTCAATAACGACACCACAATTAAAAATTTCACGATTTCACCTTATCTAACCGATGCGCTAGACACTACCGCTAAAATGCTTAAAAGCGGTAACAGATCTGAAAATTTCTCTAAGTTAGCGCATGACATTGACTACTTAGTCAATAGCACAGATGAAAACGGAATGAATGCTTTCGTTAAAGAAAATAAGGACACTTACAACAGCGTGATAAGCCAATTACTAGGGAGTTCTTTTGCGCGCTTTTTACGCCTTGAAAACCCTAGCGCGCAGTTTTATGAATTTTTAGTGAAAGCTAAAGACCAAATGATAGAAAACACAGCCGACATTTTCACAGGAACGAGTAAACCTATTAGTGAAATTAATATATTTGATTTCATTAAATATGGTATTGAAAGCGGTATTAGCAGTAAGGAGAGCAGGGAATTACTGAATCTGTTGCCAGAGTTGGAAAAAAAGTTTAACGCTCATGAGAAGTTTTTAAAAGGAAATAAAAAATGAATTACCCTAATCCACCAAGCCCAGAAATCACCACTAAAGAAAAACCAGCGTTTAAAGAAATCACAAGCGAGTTATTAAGAGAGCTTGAAAACGCTTTGAATAACGCTACATTATGGAAAGAGCAGGTTAATTTAAGCCTTAAGGGAGTGAAAAGGATTTTAGAAGTTATAACGGGCATGGATTTTTTTCAAAAAGCCAATGAAATTGATGAAAGATTGAGGGGGGTCCTTGAATGGTTAGAAAATTCAAGCAATGGATTACAAACTAAAATACGAGAATATGAAAGCTATTTAGCCGATTTCAATACGAGCATGCGAGCTAATGAGCAAGAAGTAACGAACACCTTAAACGCTAACGCTCAAAACATCAAAAGCGAGATTAAAAAGCTAGAAAATCAATTGATAGAAACCGCTACAAGGCTTTTAACGAGCTATCAAATCTTTTTAAACCAGGCTAAAGAAAGCGCTACAGCGCAAATAAGCACCAGTGAAACCCAAAGCATTGAAGCGATTACGCAAGCTAAAACAACCGCTAACAATGAAATAAGCACGAATAAAACCCAAGCGATAACTAACATTAACCAAGCCAAAGAAAGCGCTACAAATCAAATAAACACGAATAAGCAAGAAGTTTTAAATAACATCACGCAACAAAAACAACAAGCCACAAGCGAGATCACCGAAGCGAAAGAGAACGCCTTTAACGAACTTTTAGAAACACTCAAGCCGAAGTTTAGCGGCTTGTTTGTGGGCGCTTATTATGTTTATAATGTTATCTATATTCAAGGCGGATGGGAGCAGAAAGTTAAGGATTTAAGCGATTACACGCTAGATAAAAGCAAAAAATACGAAATAGAGGTATTTTTTCAATTTTTGAGCGCGAAAACTTTAGAAGCTAGTGCGGTTTTTGGGCTGAAAGTGCAAGAAGGCTTTTTGAAAGAAAGCATCCAAAAGATCACGCACAAATACGCATCTCAAATTTACTACACCAAGCTTTTAGTGGAAAATGTGAGCGGTGTTTTAAGCTTGTATCATGGTTATTTTTACGGCAATATCAATTATTTTAATGAAGCGATCATAACAAGCATCAAAGAATTACCTAATGATACGATTATAAGCAAGGTGTCTAATGGATTCACTTTTTCTAATGTTGTAACGATCGCGCAAAATTTGAACGACAACAACACAACACAAACAAGGAGCTAAAAATGATTTTAGAAAACGCATGCGAGTATAAGGACTATTTAGGAATTGTGTTTGATACAATGGGATTCAATGGGAGTTTTGAAGTGATTGGTGAAGCTATACACCTTAACATTATCACAAGCGAGAACCAAGAAACGCCGACTAAAGAACAGGTTTTAGAAACGCTCAAAGAACTCACGCTTAAACAAAAAAAGCAAGAATTAGAAAAAGAAATTAACGCTATCTGTAAAGAAAAAATCACTAAAGAGTTTCAAAGCGAGGTTTTAGGGAGCGTGCATGCGTATGATTTGACTTTAGAAGATCAAGCGAACTTGCAGGCTTTAGTGATAGCTGGCATTGATTCGGTTTTTAGGTGCGCTGAAGTGATTAACGGCGTTGTAGGTTTCAAAACCTACAAAAAACACACGAAAGCGCAATTATTGAGATTTTCCAAAGAAGCCTTAAAATTCAAAACCGATCTGATCGTTTTCTATGGCAGAGAAAAAGAACGCCTGAACGCTATAAGTAGTTTAGAAGAGTTAGAAAAATTCACACTTAAAGAATACTTGACATGAGGAAGTTTAGCGATCCCATCGTGGCTGAATTTAGCAATGATGGGAAGAGGTTAAGGCTTGTTGAAGGGTTTGAATACTATTTGAAGCAAGATCACACTAAAAAAATCATCGTGCCGAGCGGTTTTTCTAGCGATGGCTTTACGAACATGGGATTTAGTTTTGTGATCCCTCGTTATGGGAGCGCTCTAAAATGCGCGATCTTGCATGACTACATGTGCGACGTTTTGAATGGTGTAGTCCCTAGACCGCAAGATTTTTTGATTCGCACACGCAAAGAATGCGACGATCTGTTTTTAGAAAGCATGCTTGAAGTCAAAGCGTTTTCTGTGTTTAAAGCGGTTTTGATTTATTACGCCGTGCGCTTGTTTGCTAAAGTGAAAGGCTTGAAATAATGCGAGTCGTAGTTTTTGATGCGAGCGGTGTTTTAGAAGCGTTTGATTATAGAGGCGTTTTGATTCACACGCAAGAAATCCAAGCCCATCAAAAACTAAAACTTCCCTTCACGCAAAAAAATTTTTTTAAATTCAATAACGCTATTTTTGGAGTGTGTGAGGGCGTGGGGGATTTGGATTATAGAGATTATCCTAAAAATCTCAATTTTAACGCGCTTTTAGTGGAGAGCATAGAAAACTACCTACTAAATGCTAAAGAGCCTAAAAACCAGCCACAAAAGGCTTTATTAACGGATTTTTTAGAAGTGTATGAAAAGAATATTATTAAAGGCGTTTATTATCTCAAGCCGAAGTTTTTTGCAGAAAAAGAAAAGCAATTGATAGAAAGGATTTTGAAATGATAGAAGTTAGCGAAATTTTGAGCAAAGTCAGAGCGAGATTGAGCGATAGCTGCACAGACAATCGCATGTTTAGCGACAGCGTTTTGATCGATAGTTTAAACCAAGCGATTTTAAACATCACGCTAGAATTCAGGTTGAACCGACAACTAGTAAGGCAAGTTTTAGACACAGAGAATCCGTTTTTGAAAATTAATAACCTTTTAGGCATAGAGAGCGCGAAATTCAATACTAAAGAGCTTGAAGAAAGAACTAGCATAATGAAAGATAACGGTGCACTAGAGCTTTTTATATTAGGCGATAAGTTGAGCGTTACGCCTTTTGAAGACGGAGAATTAGAGGTAGTGTATTTTAACTATAACGAAGTTAGTAATATTTTAGAAAGCGTTAGCATGCCTAGAGTTTGTTTAGAAGCGCTTGTTTACAGTGTGTTAATTAATATTTTAGAAATACCAACTAATGAAGTCAATTACAATCTGATGGCCAATTACAAACAGCTTTTAAAACTGGCTAAAAATAATTTAGCGAACTATTTGAACGCTATGTATTCTAAAAACATACATTTTAGCAAAGTGGTGAGAATTTGATGTCTAAATGCATTCATTAGTTAGAGTTTGACAAAATGGATTCCCCTTTAAAGAAATGAGACGAACTCTAAAGAGAAATCAAAAGAAATTGTTATAACAAAAGAATAATACCACAACGGAAAACAAAAAATAGGGTTACAAAAAAAATACCCCTTAAAAATACCGCTTTTTTTAGGGTATTATTTTTTTTAATCTTAACTACAAAGGTACAAAGGAAAATTAATGGAAATAAGAGAGAAAGAAATTGAGCTTGAGACCTTAAAGCGGGAAATTGCACAGGCTGAAGCGAGTTTAGAAAACGATTTTGCAAAACACATGGCAGAAAAAACAGATGAGAAATTAGAAGATTTGTTTTTTAATAACAAAGTAGATTTTTACCGATCCGTTTTAGTGGAGCAAAATAACTATTTGAACGAGCATGTATCCAAAAAGGTTGACAAGGCAATAGCCTTAAGCGAAGAAATTGAAACCTCTAAAAAGAGTCAAGAAATAGAAAAAGCTAAGGCGGAGTTTTTAGAAAAACACAAAGACGAAAACATTGACTTTAACGAGTTGGTGGATTTTTACAATGAAGAACTGCCGCAAAAGTATAGAAGAGAAATTGACAAGTTAGACGGGGTGCAATTCTTTCAAGCGATTTACGATCTGTTCAAAGCTGCGCAAGGCGAAAATATGCAAGAGGGGAAAGCTTACGCTAGAGAGGAAGAGAGAAGTTTACCTAAAGAAGTGATAGGTAATGGTGTGAGTTCTAGCGCGAATGCTAAAAATCAAAGCGTGATGACAAGATTCTAAAAATAGGAGTTAAAAATGCTAGAGAATTTAAATAATATCAATTTCAACAATATCAGTAATAATAAAAATATTGGTATTGAAGTAGGTTTTGAAATCCAGGAAGCCAGTTGGGTGAAAAGCCCTTTTAAGAGCATTACAGGGCGCGGGAGCGATAGAGGGATCAGAACCTACGCGGTCAAAAACGCGCAACCTTACAGGCCACGATTGAAAGTGCAATTAAGCGGTAGCGGTGTTAGCGGAAATACGGATTTTGAGGCCAATTACGATAAGTTAGAGATTTTGAGCCAAACGATCTATCCGGAAGTATTTGGTAACGCTTTGCCGAGTCAAATTAGGGCGTATGATGAAATAGAGAGGATTGATTTTATTAAAGAGGCATGCGATAGTTTAGCGAATTGGATGAATGAAGAAAGAGACAAAAGGATCGTTGCGAGCTTGACTAACGATTTTACGAATTATCTTTATACGCCAATAATGAGTGTTTCCACTATTAGAAAAGCGATCTTTTTAGCGAGAAACGGGCTAAAAGAAGATAATAGCAAAGCCTTCCCTATCAAACCTATTAGGGCGGATATGGTAAGCGTTGGCGATGTGGTGGTGCAAAACACGAGTTACATTATTTTTTTAGACAGCTATCAAGCCAACCAGCTTAAAAAAGACGCGGATTTCAAAGAACTAAGAAAGCTTTACGCTTTTGCTAATGAAGATAAAGGGATTTTGTATCAAGGACTCTTAGGCGTGATTGATAATTGCCCGGTAGTGGATGCAGGAGTGTGGAATAAGCTGAATGTTGGCATGCCAAATTCTACCGTAAGTGAAAGCGAGTTCAAGCGTTATATTAATAAAGCGAACGCTAATTCTATTGTAAGCCCGGTAGGGCTTAGGGATAAGATCAGCAACAAAAAAGATAGCAAAGAAATCTCTATTGGTTGCTTGATCGGCGCGAGCAGCATTTTGTTAGCAGGCAGTGAAAACACTAATTTTTACATTGATGAAACTAAGGACGCAGGAAGAAAGTCCGTTGTTGGCGTGGATTGTATCTTAGGCGTCAGTAAAGCTAAATACCAAAGTAGCGACGGCGTGAATACCCCTTATGATAACCAGGATTTTGCGGTTATCGGGCTAGTCAGCAACATGGAATAGTGAAAGAAAGGATTAGAAAAGATGAAACAAAGAGTTAAAACAGTCAGCTATTTAGCTAAAGCAGAATTCACCATTAAAAACGGCATTTATGATTTAGTGGCATTACCTAGCGGTGCGGAAGTGGTGAAATGCGATTTAGAAGTTGTGGGCGAAGTTACCACAGCTAAAGCGTCTGTAAGTTTTAAAGATGAAAAAAACACTAATTTTTTTCTGAATGATATTGATTTGAAAGACAACAAATACAACACTAGCGCGAAATGCTGCACAGTGTCAGACACGAAAATCATAAACGCTAAAATTGTTGATGCACTAGCGAACGCTAAAGGCGTTTTAAGAGTGCTTTATTTTTTGCCCAGTGAAACGGAAGTAGAATATTAAAAACTTTAGCCGTTTTTAGCATAAAAAGGATTGAAAATGTTTTTTACAAACCCTTTAAATACGCCGAACTATTTTCAAAATAACAACTTGTTTAAAGACGCACCGAAGAATTTAGGGCTAATCAATTACGGCATTCCAACTAGCACTTATTTAAACGCTCCTGAAAAAAAGCAGAGCCGTTTTGCGGACTTTTTTAATAACATTGGAGGGGCTACAGGAGCGGGCATTCTAACAGGAGCTATAAGCGGTTTAGGGGGTTTGATTGTGGGAGGAATTAACGCTAATGAGCAAAACAAAAGAGCCAGAGAAAGCATGCAAATGGCAAGAGAACAATACCAAAGAGAGAACGAACGCTATGAATTGCGGGAGAAAGAGCGCCTAAACAATAACGAACAAATCAATAACATAGCTAAAAAATATTCTAGCGTGATGACGAGGCTTTGAAAAATATCCCTTTAAAAAACCTTTATTAAAACGCTTTAATAAGCCTATATTTTGATTTCAAGGCTTAAAATGGATTTTCTAACACTACAAAACGATTTTAAGAACGATTACAATAGCGCTTTAATAGAAAACATGGAGTTTTTAGAAGCCAGAAAATACTACAACGGAAACCAACTCCCTCAAGATGTTTTGAACATTATTTTAGAGCGAGGGCAAACGCCGATCGTAGAAAACATGTTCAAAGTGATCGTGAATAAGATTTTAGGTTACAAAATAGAGAGCATAAGCGAGATACGATTAAGCCCTAAACAAGAAGAAGACAGAGCCTTAAGCGATTTATTGAATAGTCTTTTGCAGGTTTTTATCCAACAAGAAAATTACGATAAATCCATGATAGAAAGGGATAAGAACCTTTTAACCGGTGGGTTAGGGGTGATCCAATTGTGGGTAATTGAAGACAAAGACAAAAATATAGAGATTGATATTAAAGCCTTAAAGCCTGAAAGTTTTGTGATAGATTATTTTTCAACCGATAAGAACGCGCTAGATGCAAGGCGTTTTCATAAGATGCTAGAAATTAGCGAGCAAGAAGCTTTATTATTGTTTGGCGATAGCGTGATAGTGAATTATTCAAGCGTGAATCACGAAAGAATAGCGAGCGTGATTGAAAGTTGGTATAAAGAATTTAATGAAGAAACGCAAAGCTATGAGTGGAATAGGTATTTATGGAATAGAAGCGCAGGGATCTATAAAATAGAGAAAAAGCCTTTTAAGAATGGTGCATGCCCTTTTATAATATCCAAGCTATACACGGACGAATTGAATAATTACTACGGCTTGTTTAGAGATATTAAACCAATGCAAGATTTCATCAACTACGCTGAAAACCGCATGGGAAATATGATGGGGAGTTTCAAAGCGATGTTTGAAGAGGACGCCGTGGTGGATGTAGCGGAATTTGTAGAAACCATGAGCTTAGATAATGCGATCGCTAAAGTGCGACCGAACGCTTTAAAAGACCACAAGATCCAATTTATGAACAATCAAGCGGATTTGAACGCTTTAAGCCAAAAAGCCGAACAAAAACGCCAATTATTAAGATTATTAGCAGGCTTGAACGATGAAAGCTTAGGAATGGCGGTTAATAGGCAGAGTGGGGTTGCAATCGCGCAAAGGAGAGAAAGCGGGCTAATGGGCTTACAAACCTTTTTAAAAGCCACAGATGACATGGATCGGCTGATTTTTAAATTAGCGGTTAGCTTTATTTGTGAGTATTTCACTAAAGAACAAGTTTTTAAAATCGTGGATAAGAAGTTAGGGGATAGGTATTTTAAAATCAATTCTAGCAAGGATAACAAGATACGACCGCTTAAATTTGATCTGATTTTGAAATCCCAATTAAAGACAGAAAGTCGGGATGAAAAATGGTATAACTGGAACGAATTGTTGAAGATTTTAGCGCCCATAAGACCGGATCTAGTGCCTAGCTTAGTGCCACTAATGCTAAACGACATGGATAGCCCGATTACTAACGATGTTTTAGAAGCGATACAAAACGCTAACGCTATGCAACAACAAAACGCCGAAGCGAACGCACCATATAACCAACAGATCCAAGCCTTACAAATTCAAAAATTACAGGCTGAAATCATGGAATTGCAAGCGAAAGCACACAAATACGCCGAACAAGGAGCGTTATCACAAACCACGAACGAAAGCGAAAAGATAAACCAAGCCGTAGCGTTAAGCGAAATACAACAAGAAAACGCTAACAATGCTAATAATGAAACGCCCGCAAACAAGCCCAATAAGAAGCTAAAAACGAGCGATAAAACGACATGGCGAAAATACCCGAGCGCGCAGAATTTAGACTATTGAAAGGCTAAAAAATGCTAAACAAGATTTTAGAAATGTTAGGAATAAGCGTTTTAGTTTTAGCGTTAGGTTTGAGCTTTATTCTAGCGGTTTGTTTTTCTTTAGGAGTGTGCGCGAATGGATAAGCAAAGCGCTTTAAAAGAATTAGCGTTAAGAGAATTAGCGAGGCGTGATCTTTATCAATTCCTACGCTTGAAGTGGGAGCGATACGAAAATAAGCCGTTTTTAGACAGCTGGCACATTAAATATTTGTGCAAGGTTTTAGAATGCACGCAGCCAAACACTTGCCAAAGCGATGAATTTATAAGACGCTTGATTTTGAACATGCCTCCAAGCTATGGCAAAACGGAAATTATTGCAAGATGCTTCATAGCGTGGAGTTTAGGGAAAGATAGGACTAAAAAAATTTTTTATATTTCCTATAGCGATGAGTTATGTAGAAGAATTGCCAATCAGGTAAGGGATTTGATGAGTAGTTTTTTTTATCAAAGTATTTTTTTTGATGAGCCTTTAGAGTTTTTGCAAAACAACTCAAGGGAGTTTATTTTACGAGAGGGTGGAGGCTTGTTTGTAACGACTTTAAAAAGCGCGCTTACCGGGTTTCATGCTAATCAGATACTGATCGATGATCCTATCAAAGTGAGCGATATGAGTTCTAAAAAAGAAGTGAATACCGTTAATATGAATTTCAAAGAAAGCGTTATCTCACGCTTGCAAGACACTAACTCTAATATAACGATTTTGATGCAGCGCTTAGGGAGTAATGATTTATGTGGGTTTTTACAAAGCGAGAGGGAGTTTGACACTGAAACGATCCAAAAGTGGAAAATCATACAACTTAAAGCCTTGAACGAAAACCAAGAATTTTACCAAATAAAGGATTTTGAACACACAAGAGAGAAAAACACGCCGTTATTTGAATATAAGCACAATAAGGAACAATTAGAAGCCTTAAGGTTGCAAATGGGCAACGATGAATTTTTTGCGCAATACCAACAAGATCCAGTCGTTAGCAGTGGTGGGTATTTTGATCCGCAGTATCTAAAGAAAGTTTTCACGCATGAATTAGGGGAGATGAATTCGTATATTTTTGTAGATAACGCTTTAAGCTTGAGCCACAACGCTGATAATAGGGCTATCGTGGTTGTGGGCGTTGAAAATTACAAAGAAAGCGTTAGGTATATTGTTTTAGATTGTTTTTTTGGGATATGGAGCGAAGAAGAAACCATTAAACACATTTTAGCGGCTAAAGAAAAATACAAAGACGCAAAAACTTTCATAGAAAGCGATGGCGGAGGTTTGGTATTGTATCGTTTGCTTTTAGTCGCATTAGCCAGACACAACCAACAAAACAAAGAAAACAATAAGGCATTACTAAACGATGAAATCGTTTGCTACACGCCAAGCCGAAAGATCTCCAAAGTGGATAAAATCAAAGCGATAAGGCCTTTTTACAATACCGGGTTTTTAGTGTTTAGCTATTCTAGCAACAACACCGATCAAATTGAAAAAGAGCTTTTTAGCTTCAACCCAGACAAGCCGTTTAAGAAAGATGATTGCATAGACGCTTTAGCGAGCGCGATAACGCATGAGAGCGTGAAAGCGCCCATAAAACGAGAAAATAAAGCGAGCGTGAGCGCTAGGTTTTATTCTAAACCGACATGGCGGGTATAAGCCTTAAAATAACGGCTTGATTACGATTAAATAAGAGAAAGAGAAAGGTTCCAAATGAAAAATATAAATCTTATTAAACATTTTAAAAATATTGAAAACATTAAAAAAAGGCGTTTAGCGTTTAAAAAGTCTAAAAAAAGATCGTTAGAGCTTTTAAGGGATAAAGGTTATAAGGATTTTATAACTAAAATTAAAAACAAGCAACAAAGCGATGAGGCCGTTTTAGAAAGTTTAGAACTTGACTATCTTAAGGATTAGATCATGTGGCATGAAAAATTTTTTAAAGTGATCCCTGCAGTGGTGTTTTTGTTTTGTATTTTAGAAATTTTTGAACTGGTTTTGATCATTAACGACATGAACAAGACCGAAAAACTAGAGAGTCAATTACGGCAAAATTTAGAAATGTTAGAAACGATCACTATCTTATTGAATGAGCATGCAGAATGCATGGATACGGAAAGCTTTCACGATAACAAGAAAAAAAGATAATGCAACATTCTTTAGTTTTAGGGCTTGAAATCTCTAAACTCATTCCGTATATTCTGGTAGGATTGATCGGGTTGTTTGTAGGCTTTTTGTATGTGATTAGAAGCATAAGGAACGAGGAATTTAAGAATAAGAGCGAAAAAGTTGTTTACATTATTCAAGGCGT
The DNA here is from genome assembly GCF_011140715.1 of Helicobacter pylori. GTDB lineage: Bacteria > Campylobacterota > Campylobacteria > Campylobacterales > Helicobacteraceae > Helicobacter > Helicobacter pylori_DA. The sequence continues at coordinate 12,777 of NZ_SFZZ01000008.1, forward strand.
GGGATCGAGCATGCTTATTACTTGGATTAGTTTTGAAATCACGGATTATTTTTTTAACTTTCCTTTGAGTTTGTGCGTAGCGATTAGTGGAGGCGTGGGGTATTTAGGAGCGGAGAGCGTGAGCGCTTTAGTGTTAGATAGTTTAAAGAAAAGGTTGTAAAATGGATTTGAAAGGTTTAGAGGACGCTTTAAATAGCGGGGATTTTAAAAAGCAGGTTTATAGCAGTTTGGATGGTATTTATCAAATCTCAAAGGTTTTGAACCAGTTAGATATTTTAGAGAACTTTAGCGAACACGATTTAAAAATCGTAGAAACGATCGCAACCATTAAAAACAAGTTAGCAAGCTATGAAAACAGCGAACAGGAACTAAAGGCTAAAATTAACGCTTTAGTAACTAGTTTAGAAGCGAAAAAGCAAGAAGTAGAAGCACGCTTGAATTTAGAATTACAAAACGCAAGAGCGAGCGAAATAGCAAAGCTTAACGAAGCAGGAAACGCGCTAAAAACGAACCTTATAACTGAACTCACTCGCGCTAAAAACACTTTAGCGTTGGAATTAGAAAAGTTGAAAACAGCCACGCAAAACCTACTAAACACGCCACGACTACAAGGCGTTAATATGAAGTTTTTAGGGATTTATGTTTATGGGCGCCAAAGCTTTTTCAAAAATGAAAGCGATGAGTTTAGGGAATTGTTTGAATTTGCCAGCATCACGCTCAAACACAATAAAAGCTATATCGTGCAATTTAGCATGCCTTATGAATTATCCACGAACGGGCTTTATAGTGAGAGCATGGGCGAAATGGTGTTATGCTTGAAAGCTAATCCTAATAAAGTGTATCCGATCATCAATAGCTTTTATCAAAATAAAACCTCTCATTTGACAAGTAGCAATAAAAACATAGGCACTTATTTAGTCAATAGTCTGTTCAAAACGCCAAGCAACGAAGCGGATTATAAAATAGCAATATTCGCCAGGAAGCATAGTGAGCTGTGGGTGAATGTGAATTACACTAGCAACACGCAAGGGTTTGAAACAAGATTTTTAAATAGCGCGCGTTTTGCTAATCTAACCACGCAAAGCCTACCGACAGAATATAATAACGACTGGGTGTTTTATAAACACTCTCAAGCGTTAGTTTATGAAATCCTTGAATAAGTTTTTATTTTTAGCGTTTGTTGTTAGCGTGTGCTTTAGCACATGCGCTAAAAAAGTTATATACCACGAGGTGAAAGTGCCCATTAAATGCGATATTGAAATACCAACACGCCCGAGCGAGCATTTAGAAGCGTTGGAATACTTGCGAGCGTTATTGATTTACACTGAAACGCTAGAAAACGATTTGAAGTTTTGCACAAAAAATAACCCTTAAAATCACGCCCAACTTTGGATTAAATACCAAGAAACAAAGGAAGTTCATGTATTTAGTCCTATTAGAAAGAAGACACGATTTAAAAGCGATCGTAAGGAAAGACAAGAAAGAAAGCGGCATGTTAGGGAGATTTAGAGTGTTTGAAAGCACGCACGATCAAGGAGCAAGCGATAAAGCGATAATCAAACACTATGAAAAAGAAAAACCGTTATTCAGTTGCTTTTCATTAGAAAACAGCGGAGAGCCAACGGACACGCCGAATTTAGATAAGCCAATAATAGCAAGAGATTACGAATTAGCATGGAGCGATACGAGTTGCACGGTGCCTAAAGAATACCAAAATAAAAAATGCGATAATAAGCGCCATGAAGTGTTACAGCTTGTAGATCCTAATAACAAGGATTTCACAAACCGAAAAATCTTAATCCATGTAGGTAACAGCGCGCATGATACTTTAGGGTGTGTTTTGTTAGGAATGCAACACGATGAAGAAATGATTTATAAAAGCAGCGAAGCGGTAAAAAAGTTTTTTGATTTAGTCAAAGACAAAGGCATTAATAACTTTTTATTTAAAGTGGTGGATAAGGCTTAAAAATGGATACCACACGATTTATAAGGAATTTCATTTTATTCAAAGAAGCCTTACAAAAACAGAATTTCAATAACAAAGAACTTAACACCACGAGCATGCAAGCGGCCTTACAATGCGAGCAGTTAGCTTTAAACGAGCAAGCGCAAGACTTGCAAAGCGAGCAAGTGAGAGCGAAAATGCAAATAGACTTTTTGAGCATGCAATCTAGCTTACAAGCCCAAAAAGCAAGCACACTAAACACGCTCATACAATGCCATAGTATGATTAAATCTTTAAAAGACAACGCCTTTATTAACAGGGCTAACGCTTATGTGAGTTTACTGCAAGTTCAAGCGAACGCGCCAAGCGGTGTTACAAATGCTAATTTTGAGAATGTTTTAAACACGATTTTAGAAATAGGCAAAGAATATAGTACCATTAATAAGGATAGCGGGAAGGTGGTTTACAATGATAGAGAACAGACTAGCGATCTGAAAACGATTTTAAATGATTTGAGTAACAAATTAGAGAAGATTAATAAAGATAGTGAAATGAATCAAATACAGATTTTTAGCGATAAGTTAGAAGTGTTGAAGAATGCGCCGGCTAGATTGTGGGGGTTTTCTACTTTAAATAATGCTATAGAGGGCTTTTATAATGAAATGGGTGAAATAATAGCGAGCGGTAGCGTGTGTTTGTTTAGAAGCGATAAAGTAGGGAATCACACTATTTCATTTAAAGCTCAAAAAGCAGACAAAATATTGGTTAAAAAGATCACTATTAATGTTGTAGAAAATTCTCTACAAAACGGAGCGTGATTTTATTTTTTGAAAGGCTTTCAACATGGCGTATTACGAGAATATTACAGCAGGGCGCGGGGCGATTGATAGTTTTGCAAACGCTCTAAACAGCCAAAGGTTTGCAAATTTGATGCTTAATGAAACGATAAGCAATTTTTCTAACAACATTACTAGAGCGGGAGCATTACATGATGAAGCTAGGATCAGAGAAGACGCTTTAAAGTATCAAAGGATGCAAGATTTTTTCATTAACAAACGCAAAGATGAAGCGTTTGAATTAGAAAAAAAACAAGCGGAATTAAAAATGGATTTTGCTAAAGAAACACACAAGCAAGAAAAAATACTAAACGATCACAGAGCGAAAGCGATGGGACAAGAAAACCGACTAAACGAACGCCATTTCAAATGGCTAATGGAAGTAATACCAAACAGTAAAGCGATCGTAGCAGCAAATAATAAAGCTAACAACACGCCAATAACGCCAATAACGCCAAAGAAAACCATCACTAAAAAAGAATTTCAAGCGTTTTACGCTAATCCTATGTTTAGATACTAATGCCTTATCATTTGATTTTTAAGGTTTTTAGGGGGATTATGCCTTATATTATCATCGTTTTTTTGTTAATTTTGAATAGTAACCTAAAGGTTAAATTAGTGTTAGCGAACGAAAGGCTAAACACTAACGAAGCACATTTGATTAAACAAAATGAAATTATCCAGACACTAGAATTAGAAAGCCAACAATACAAGGCTAACAAGCTTTTAGAAACAACAAGAATTAAAGACAAATACCATAAAATCACCATCAAAGACAACACATGCGAAGCGAAGTTAGAAAGCTATCAAGCTCTAATAAACGCATTCAAAAAAAATACCCCTTAAAAACATTTTTCATTTTTTGTAAAATGTTTTTAACAGATAGCAAGGAGTGGAAAAAAATGAAACTCTACGATAAGATACAAGAACTCATTAACGAAAGCGAAACGCTCAAACAAAAAAATGATGAAGTGCTAGGATTAGCTAAAAACGAATTAAGCGAGCTAGTCAAAGAAAAGGCTAATGAAAATTTAGAAAGCTTAAAAAACACCTTTCAAGGCTATTTAAATGGCCAATTAGTAGAGATGCCTTTAATCGTAAAAAAAAATGTTAAGGAACTTGTGGACAAGCAAGCGCTGATCGCAGAAGTTAGAAACGAATTATTAAGCCAATTTGACAAGCAAGCGATCACAAACGATTTAAAGAAAGAAATCAAAAACGAAATTAAAAGCGAATTAAATACGATTTTAAGCGATAGAGAATTACAGAGCGAACTTAAAGAAGCTAAAAACGAAATCATCACCGAAACCACGAGCGAAACCACAAACGCCTTAACGAGCAAGATTTTACGGATTTTAGAAAGCAAATTAAACGCTATCACTGAAAGCGTGATTAAGAATTTAGATTTTAGTTTTTTGGCTGCACAACCGAAAGCGTTTTATAGCGTGATTAACGAAAACTTGAAAGGAATGTTTTTAAAAGAGCTTGAAAGCGAAATTTTGAAGAAGTTCATTAAAGAAGCGATACAAAACGCTTTAAACGAAGCTAAGGAACTCAAAGCGTTAAAATTAGCGGAGTTAAAAGCGTTATCCTACTTGCAGGTAACGCAAGAAAGCCGCAAGGTGGAATTATTGCAAAAATCTTTAATGCTTGAAGCTGAGTTTTTGAACAATAAGATGAAAATAGAAAATGAGATCGCTTATAATTTGAAGCAAAAAGAACTCATAGCAGAAAGCAAGCTAGAAGATGAAGCGTTTAAAAAAAACATTTTCAAAGTGATCTAAAAGAAAGGACAAGAGAATGACCAACGAAAAAACGCAAAGTGAAATTTTTGAAGAACAGCTAAAAAGCCTATACCAACCGCTAAAACAAGAAGCAAATAGCGAAGCAGTAGATAATAATCAAAATCTAGCTAATGAAAATCTAGCTAATGAAAATCTAACTAATCAAAATTTAGCAGCTAAAGAAAGCGTTAAGGATTTAGAAAATGAGCCGTCTTATCTATCTACCGGGATCGCTTATTTGGATAACAAGATCAAAAATAGAAGCATCACGGCGTTTGATTATTACATGGCTAAAAAATTTTTAGGGTTAGATTTGAATGTGAATCTAAATGGGAACCTGAACATTAAAAGCGAGAATAAGACAAGATTAGCGAGCATTAACAAAGCCGCACAGGATATTTTTGATGATATTAAGGCTTTAGATTTAGGGGATGATTTGATTAAAAAAGCGCAAGAACACAGCGGGCTAATCAATCAGGTTAAGCTATGGATCAACCACAAAACCAAAGGCTTAAAAGGCGTTGATTACGATTTAGCGCAAACCGACAACGCTAGAATTAGTTACGCTAACAGAGTCGCAAAGACACACGCGCAAGGCGGGCAAGTAACGCAGAAATTAAGAGATGAAGCCAAAGCAGCGACAGAGTGGGGAGCTAGAAGCAAGGAAGAAAACACCGCAAGATTAGGAGAAAATCAAGGACGATTGATTCAAATTTTAGAACAAGATGTAAATAATTTAGAGAGTTTAGGAGGCAAAGTGCCTGGAAGCGTGATTTTAGAGCTATTGAAGCACAAAAAACGCCTTGAACACATTCAAAAAAATCAAGGCAAAATTACGATAAAAGAATACCAACAAATCAATCCCTACAGCGAACCTGAACAAAATGGCGGAAAATAAAAAAGTAAATAAAGCTTACCCAAACGACTTTAAACTTAAAGTGAAAAGATACTATGAAAGGAGCTTAGAATCTAAACAAAAGATCGCTTTAAAATTCGGCATTAGTAACAGGACCTTAGCGTTATGGGTGATGGATGGGGAGTGGGAAAATAAGGTTATTTTAAAAGAGATACGGGCCATGTATGAAACGCATGGGATGAGCATCAACGCATTAAGTAGAAAGTATGGCGTGAGCGTCAATTTAATTAGAAAGTTTAAAATACGGGACAAATGGGAAAAGAAAAAGATCACTAACGAAGCCGCCGCAGTTTTAGAAGACAAGCTGACAACGGACAAAATGGGTTTATTTTTAGACACTAAAAAAGAAGAAGTAAAAGAAGTTTTAAAACAAAGTTTAGAAAACTTAGACCTTGACCCCGTGGTAGTGGAAGCGATAGCTGAAACCAGTAGCGACGAATTGATTTTGAAAGCGATGAACACCGCCTACATTAAAAAACAGATTTTGTTTTGTGCTATTGTCGCAAGAGGTGAGCTAATTAAGATGATAAAAAGAGCGGGCGATAAAGTGAAAGACAATATAAGCATTATTGTAGCGGCTGAAAAGGTTTCAAAACTATTCATTGACGCTGGGGTTTCATTGTTTGGTAAAGAGCAGATCCAAGCGGTAGAAATTAAAGAGAATAGCGACTATAGGCAAATGAATATAAGCGAACTTATGGCGTTAGCGAACACTGATGATAATGTGAATTAGCTTGTTTTAGTGTTTTATCCTTATTTTTGCGTGAAACGCTATTTGAAGCACCCAACCGCTAAAGCGATCGGGCTTCCTCGGCTGATGTTGCCCATATTAAACGCGCTCATAGCAATGCTTTACTCCTTGTGGTAGAATTTGTAAGACCTACCTAGTAGGCTGAGTTTGCTTGATCCCAATTTTTCTCATGCTTTAGCTATGTGGAGTATGTCAAACACCATTACCATCGACGCCCTCATTTTTTTTTAAAGTGAAAATAGAAAGAAAATTTTTAAACTTTCTGATTATTGCATTATGAAGCTAATTTATTTTATTTGAAACAGCATTTAAATAAAAATGTTTTTTTAGGTTTTAGGTTTTCTGGTGCTTGTTGATTATCTCACAGATAGCCTTAACTTTTTTGTTTTTTAGTAAAAAATTTATCAGTAATGTTCTTTTTTTGCTATCTAATCTAACATTAATTAATATCATAGTAGCGTTATTTGTGGAGTTTCACGGGGTATTATTTTTTTAAAAGCGCTTGACAAGTTGTGAAAAAAATGGTTACTATTCTATAGTTATTTTTAAAATTTTGTTGTAATTGTGCCACAAGCAAAGATTAAAGCGGACTTGAATAGTAACGCTATTTTAGGGGTTTTGTTGGGGGTTTTTGGTTTTGTTATTGATTATTTCTATCTATGGATTTCACGCTTAATGGATTTTATACTCTAAAACACCCACCCATAATTGAAAAACACCTTAAAATGGCTAGCCCCTTCATTGAAAACAAAAGAGTTCGT
>NZ_SFZZ01000009.1:0-33036 GCF_011140715.1 Helicobacter pylori
AAATAAGATTAAATAAGATTAAATAAGATTAAATAAGATTAAATAAGATTAAATAAGATTAAAAAGGGCATGCCCCCTATTAGCCCTAATCAAACATTTAGTGCTGTTTAAAAGGGCTATCCACGACTTTTTTCCTATCCACAATGTAGGGGATTAAAGCCATGTGGCGGGCTCTTTTGATCGCCACTTCCACCCTTTCTTGCCACTTTTTGCTGTTGCCTGTCAACCTCCTTGGCATGATTTTATAGCGCTCTGATAGCGTGTGCTTGAGCATGTCTAAATCTTTATAGTCAATAAAGCTGATTTTAGCTTCAGTGTATTTGCAATAGCGTTTTGAATAGCGTTTTCTTTCCATAATGTCTCCTTAATTTTAACCCTTAAAAGGGGATTTCTTCTTCATCAATATTGATTTCAGGCACGCTGTTTTGATACTTGGACGGCTGTGCTTGTAAATTCTCTTTAGCGTAAGCGTTTTGCGCATAACTTGGGGCTTGGTTAAAAGGATCTTGGCTGGGAGCGTTATGATTAGTGGGATAAGCGTTGTTGAAACCCTCATGCGTCATGTTATCTTGCATGGCGTTTGCCTGGGGATTGTCTGACTTTTTATCCATAAATTGCAACGAGTCCGCTGTGATAGTGTGGCGGGAATTTTTTTTACCCGTTTGATCCATCCAACTCTCATAAGTCAAACGCCCTTCTATCAAAACGCTTGAACCTTTGCTCAAATACTGGTTAGCGATTTCAGCCGTTCGCCCAAACAAACGCGCATCTATAAAGCACACTTCTTCGCCTAGCGTGCCGTCTTGTTTTTTAAAACGCCTGCTTGTGGCTAAACCTATTGTCGCCGCAGCCGAACCGCTAGGCAAATATTTCAACTCCACATTCCTAGTCAAACGCCCTACCATAATCACTTTATTAAACATGATAAGCCCTTATTCGCTATGAGATCCTACGCTTTCTGCTTCCTCTGTGTGGTGAGAATGCGTGTGTCCGGTTTTTTCGTGTTTTTCTTTAGCGTGTGATGGCTTTTTATTAGCCCTATCCACTAACGCATGCCACGCTTCTATTTCTTTTTTGCTTTCGTATTTGATCACAATGAAACGCAACACGTCTTCATTGATGCGATACAATCGTTCAAGCTCTAAAATCATGGACGGCTCTGCTTTGAAATACGCCACATAATAATAGCCTCTCTTGTGCTTTTTGATTTCATAAGCTAAATTACGCATGCCCATATCCAGGCTCGTTTCAATCACGCCGTGATGCTTGGTGATCACTTCTCTGTAAAATTCAATTTTGGATTTAATCTCTTCTTCTACTAAAGTAGGTTTGAGAATAAACATCGTTTCATAATGCCTCATCCATTCTCCTTGTGGTTGTATAGCCCTTTTTTTACTAAAAAGAGCAAGGTCTAAAAAACTTTTGATTATACCTTGCTTTCGCTTGTTTTTGGATTAAATGTTTCTCATCAAATATTGAAACTCAAAACTTTATTCTTAATTTTTTAAAAAATGGGGTTTTTAACTTCAATTTTTATAACAAAACTCATTCTCTTAAGGGGATAGGGGGTATTTTGAAATAACTCTCCCCCTTAACCCCCTTAAAATCCCCCTAACCCCCCAAGACCGCTTTTTAGTAAAGTTATCGCTTGCTTGACGCAAGCTCTTTTATTGTTAGATTATAAAAAACACCTTTCAGCATTTTTCAAGGGTTAATGATTTTTTGAATGGGGGTCAAATACAAAAAGCCCAATTCCTTTTGCCCTTGCATGCTTTGAAGGTGCCATAACCTAAAAATCTCAAAAATCCTCTTATAGCCGGCTTCTTTCAAACGCAAGGCGTTTTTGGCGTAATTTTCAGCAATCTCTTTAGGAGGAGCGTAGCCTAAAACCTCTTTAGTGTCCACTAAACCGGTCGTTTTAATGTGGGCGAAAAATAAAAAAAGCTGGTAAAAATACCGCTCTAACCCCCTTAAAATATCCGCATCCTTTTTGCCCTCTTTTAACAAATAATCATAAATATCAAGCACGCTTTTTTTCAAAAAAAGCCCTAAAATGAGCTTTTGCAAATCCATATCCCCCGCATTGGAGCTTAATTCTTGAATGTCTTCTAAAGCGATGGGCGTATTTAAAACCGCTAGCTTGTCTAAATCGTTAAATGAAATGCCTAAATCTTCGTTATTAATTTCAAAAAGAGCGTTTAAAAGATGGTCGCTGATGTCTAAATGTAAAAAATTAGCCCTTTCTTGTAAGAATTTCAAACTCTCCCAAGTTTTAGGGGTAAAAAAGCGTACGCAAATGGCTTCATCTTTCAAGGGGCTTTTTTGGAAAAATTTAACGATAGCATCGCTAGTGTATTTGTATTTGGTGGTGTCGCTTTTAGAGTTATAAAGCCCTATGATAAGCCTGTTATGGCTAGGCCGCTCTAAAGCTTTTAAAAAAAGATTGATATCATTTTCCTTAAATTTCTTATGCAGCGCAAAATCCAGTTTTAAAACGACTAAACTGCTCCCTCCAAATAAAGAATCCTGCTCTAAAAGAGTCGCAATCTGGCTTTTTTCATAATCGCTCGCATAAAAAAGCGAAGTTTCTGTGTCAGGGTTATTGCATTTAAAAAGCACGCTAATCGTTTGAATATAATAATGGATAAAAAAATCAAACTCCCCATACAAAAACACCGCTTTAGGGAGGCGCTGTTTTAAATAATGGTCCAAATCTTTACGATACATGCCCTTTGATCCTTTCTGTGATTTCGCCTCTAACCTGCCCTAAAATCAAATCCGCATGCGTGATTGTAACGCGCACCTTTTCTAACGGCTTAAAAACCTTGTTCGTTTTGATCAAAACTTTAAGCCCTATAAATTCTTTTAGCCCCACCACCACCCAATCTTTAACCTCTAAAACCACGCCCAAAAATTCTTTTTCTAAAAGTTCTAAAGCCAAGCGGGCGAATTTGCGCTTGATGAAATCCCTTTCAATCAAAGCGGTCTTTTTTTGTAAGGCGTTCAATTCAGCGCATAATTCAGGCGTTTCTTCTAACAAATACGAGCAGCCTTTAGCTTGATAAAACAACAATTCTTTTAAAAGCCTGTGCAAGGCTAGATCGCTGTATCGTCTAATGGGCGAAGTGAAATGCGTATAGCTGGCAAACCCCAAACCAAAATGGCTTTCTTGCATGGGGCTATAAAGGGCTAAATTTTGAGACTTGATGATTAAGCGTGAAACTTCTCTTTCTATACTCTTTTCTTTGGCTATCTTTAAGGCATGCTCTAAAAAAGGAAAAAAGCCCATGTTTTTAGGGCGCACAATTTCATAATCAAAAAGCTTGTCGTAGAGGCGTTTTTGCTGCTCCAAACTTGGCTCTTTGTGGGTGCGGTATATCCCCCTATTGTGAAAATGCTCATCTAATAACCTCGCGCTAGACTGGTTGGCTAAGAGCATGGCTTCTTCTATAAGGGTGTGCGCGTTGCTTTCTTTTTCTGTTTCAATTTTTTCTATACGCCCTTCTTTATTCAAATACAGTTTGTTTTCAAAGGAATTGAAATTAAACCCCTTTTTTAAACGCTCCTTTTTTAACTTTAAAGCCACCTCTAAAAACCCCAAAAGGCTTTGTTGCAAATCTTTATCTAAAGAGCTTTGTTGGGTGCTTAAAAAATGATTGATTTCTTCATAAGCGCAATTAGCCCTAACTTCAATAACGCCTTGAAATAATCGGGCGTTTTTCAAATCATCTAAAGGGATTTCATACACCAAAGCCAGGCGTTTTTCAAACGCTTTTAATGAGCATGCCCCTTGAGACAAACTCAAAGGCAACATGGGATAGACGCTATTAGGGAAATACACGCTAAAGCCCCTAATCCTAGCTTCTTTATCCAAACTGGAATGTTTCGGCACAAATTCGCTCACATCAGCAACCGCCACAAACAAAACCCTTTTTTCTTGGTCATAAAAAATCGCATCGTCAAAATCTTTAGCGTCTTTGGGGTCAATGGTGATAAAAGGGATGTGAGAGTAATTGATCCTGTCTTTAAAATCGCTCGCTTTGAGTTGCGCGTAATATTGCGCTAAATTCAAGCAATCTTTTGAAAAATCCTTAATCCTGTCAAAAAGGCTTAAAGAAAGGTTTTCATCTATTAAAGGGTCTTCTAAAGCCCCTAAAATTTCGCTGATCTCACGCTTTTTAAGATCGATCTTTACCACGCAATGCCTGGGCAATTCTAATAAGGATTTTTGGCTGTGCTTTAAAGAAACAGGTTTTTTAAAAGGCTCTTTAAAAGGGATAGCCACAATCTGGTTTTTTTCTTTAGCCAAGTAAGCTATCATCGTGTCTTGCGCATCAAAAAGTGCGGCTTTAAAAAAGGCTATGGGGCGTTTTTTAGAACATTCTATTTGGCATAAAATCAAAGCGTCTGTTTTAAAAGAAGGGGGTAAGTTTTTGATTAAAGGGTCTTTAGGGTAATTTTTCGCTAAAGAAACGAAAAATGCCTTATTTTTTACCCTTTCAATCTTGCCTATATCAAAGCCTTCTTTTAAAAGATAGCGATCCTTGTTTGATTGAAGCGCTTCTTTTAAAACGCCCTTTTCTACTAGGGGAGCGAATCGTTTAGGGATCTTTTTAACCCCAAAAAAAAGGCTTCTTAAAAACCCTTGCATCAAAAAACACTTCGCATGACTTCAAACGCTTTTGAATAAGGGATTTGAGAAGCGCTGAACTTTTCAAAACTTAAAGAGGCTTGATAGATGAGCATGTCTTTCCCGTCTTGAAAAGGGGTTTCTAACTCTTTGGCCAGAGATAAAAAGGGCGTTAAAAACCCATACGCTAAATCATAAGCGAGCTTGCCCTCTTTAAAATACCCTTTCAAAACCTCTTTATTCAAAGGCAATTCGTGATTCAAACTCGCTGAAGTGGCATTAATAATCAAATCAAAAGCACTTTTAGGAGGCTCCATAAAACAATCACAGCCCAAGCGTTGGAAAAAATCCAATCCCCTAGAAGAGCGGTTCAACACGCTCACTTTCAAGCCTTGTTGTTGTAATTCGCACGCTAGGGCTTTAGCACTCCCCCCAGCACCTAAAATCAAAGCGTTTTGGTAGTTTTTTTGCTTTAAAGAAAGATAAAACCCTAAAGCGTCGGTATTGTAACCCACAAGCTCATCATTTTCTAAAACAAGCGTATTGACTGCTCCGCATTCAAGCGCAATGCCCCTGATTTTGTCGCAAATTTGAAACGCCCTTTCTTTAAAGGGTAAGGTTACATTAGCCCCACTAAGCCCTAAAGTTAAAAACTCGTTTTTGATGCGGCTTTCTAAAGGGAGTAATATAGGGTGGTAATGCCCTAAAAACCCTAATTTTTTTTGAAAAGTCAAAAAACAAGCGTTATGGATTAGGGGCGATTTGGAATGTTTAATGGGATTTCCAAAAACCCCAAAAGATTTTAATTTCATTATTCTTTCATTCAGCCCTTTTTAAAAGTTTTAAAAACACATAGCCCTTTGTTTTATTAGAAAATTCAATTTCAGCCCAATCGTTTTGGATTTCTAAAACCTTCACGCTTTTGTCTTTTACAAGTGAGCCAATGATTTTGCCTTTTGTGCTAGGAAAAGCGCGCACGTTCACGCCACTGACTGCGACTTTATACTCTAAAGGTTTTTTTCCCATTGTGGGGGTTGTGGGGGTTTTTTGATCGTTTTGAACGGGCGAGACGCTGTCTTGTTTAGGTTCGTTTTCTTTTTCTTGCTCTTGTTTAATCTCTTGTTTGGTTTCTTTTTCTTGCGCGGTCGTTTCTAAAGGCGGCGCTGTGTCTTTGGTGGGGTTTTCTTCTGTGGCGGTTGTGGTTGCGTTGGCTTCTTCTTTAGGCGAAAGCGCGCTGTTTTGGCGCTCTGTCTCGCTTTTTTCTAAATTTTGGCTCATTGGAGCGCTGTCTTTTTTCACATAAAAACCAAGCACAGCATGCACTAAAGCATACAACAACATGAACGCCAAAACCACCAACAAAGGCCGCATAAAAAGTTTTAAAGAAGATTTCATCTCAGTTTTCATTCCTACCCTCAACGCTTTTCAAAATCAATCCTAGGGTCAATCACTACACAGAGCAAATCGCTTATCAAACTCGCCACCAAACCCAAAAGCGTGAAAATATAAAGCGAACCAAACACAACAGGATAATCCCTACTCACAATGCTTTCATACCCTAAAAGCCCTAACCCATCCAAGCTAAAAACAATCTCTATCAACAAACTTGAGCTAAAAAACATGCCCAAAAAAGCCTGCGGGAAACCCGCTACTACTAATAAAATCGCATTGCGGAACACATGCGCATAAAAAATACGCCCCACTGAACAGCCCTTAGCCTTAGCGCTCAGTACATAAAGCTTGCCCATTTCATCTAAAAAGGAGTTTTTCACTAAAAGCGTAAGGCTTGCAAAACCCCCTAAAGAAATGCAAAGAACGGGCAAGGTGATATGCCATAAATAATCCTTGATCTTACCTAACGCGCTCAAACTTTCAAAATTATCGCTCACCAGCCCCTTTAAAGGGAACCAGTGCCAATAATTCCCTCCAGCAAAAAACACGATCAACACCACCGCAAACAAAAAGGCCGGGATAGCGTTAGCGACAATGATCACCACGCTGCTTAACACATCTAAAGGCTCATTATTGCGTTTGGCCTTGAAAATCCCTAAAGGGATAGAAATAAGATAAATCAAAAGCGTGCTAAAAAACCCTAACGAAATGGATACCGGCAATTTTTCCTTAATCAAATCTATCACCTTAATCTGGCGGTAAAAACTCTCCCCAAAATCAAATTGCAGATATTTTTTGAGCATGAGAAGATAGCGTTCTCCTATGGGCTTGTCAAAACCATAGAGTTTTTTTAAATTTTCTATCAAATCGCTCTCCAGCCCTTGAGACGCCCTATACGAACGCTCTTTAACAAGACCTTGGGTTTCTTTGGACTGCGTGTTATTGATTTTAGCCATCATCTGCTCAATAGGGCCTCCTGGGGCGGATTGGATCAAAAAGAAATTGATAGTCATTATGGCTAATAAAGTAGGGATAATTAAAAGCAAGCGTTTAAGAATGTAAGCAATCATTTAGGACCCCTTTCTTTTTTTATCCACCATAAATACGGCGAAAATCCATAGCTAGGGCTGATTTCAGGCATGCCGATGTAATTATACGCTGCGATCCTGTAATTAGGCAAATAAAAATGCGGTATCACATAAAACCCCCACAACAGCACCCTATCCATCGCTTGAATGGCGGCTAATTGCTCCTTGTAATCTTTAGCGTTAATGATTTTTTCAATCAAATCATCTACCGCTTTACTAGAGATTCCTGCATAATTCCTTGTGCCTTTTTCTTTCGCACTCAAAGAGCCAAAATAAAAGCGCTGCTCATTACCCGGGAAAGACGATTGGCCAATCACTCCTACAATCATGTCAAAATCATAGCTTTTGACCCGATTGACATACTGGCTTAAATCCACTCTTTGGATTTTCATTTCAATCCCTAACACCCTTAAGTTTTTAGCAAAGGCTAGGGCCAGTCTTTCAAAGGCTGGGCTGTTTAAAAGCAAAGTGAAACTGAAAGGCTTGTTATTCTTATCCACCAAACGCATGTTTTTGTAAGAAAAGCCCGTGCTCTCTAAAAGCTTTTGGGCGTATTTTAAATTTTCCCTCAAATTATAGCCTAAAACATCAGGCCCATCGGTTCTAGGCACGACATAAGGCTCTTTAAAAACCCTTTCATCCAAACTCTTTTCATAAGGGGCTAACAGAACTTTTTCTTCAGGGCTTGGGAGGGGAGGGGACGCATAGATAGAGTTACTGAAAAAACTGGTGGTGCGCTTGTATTGCGAAAAAAACAAATTTTTATTCGCCCATTCAAAATCAAACGCATAAAACAAGGCTTCACGAACCCTTTTATCCTTGAAAATTTCCCGGCGCGTGTTGAAGAAAAACCCTTGCATGCCGCTTGGCATTTTGTGGGCTATGAGGTATTTAGTGATTTTTTTATTATCCATAGCTTTCCCCACATAGCCCCTAGCCCAAACCTTAGCCGTGCTTTCAAGGCGCCAATCATACGCCCCACTTAAAAAAGCCTGTAAAGCGATGGTTTCGTCTTTGTAATACTCAAATTTGATCTCATCAAAATTGAATTGCCCCTTTCTGCTAGGCAAATTTTTCGCCCAATAATTAGGGTTTCTTTGGTAGGTGATTTTCTTGCCCACATCAAAAGAAGCGATCACATAAGGGCCGCTAGAAACAGGAATGAGTAAAGGGTTTTTTTCAAAATAATCCTTTTGAAACGCTTTTTTGGAAAAGATTTGCAACTGCCCTAAAATGAGGGGCAATTCTTTATTTTCAGTGGTTTTGAAAATGAATTTAACATGGTGTTTGTCTAAAACAACCGCCTTTTTAACATCTTGGTAATACTGCCTATAAAGGGGCGATCCTAATTTCATGATCGTATCAAAACTAAACTTCACGTCGCTCGCTAAAATAGGGGCGTTATTGCTGAATCTCGCTCTTTTATCTAGGGTAAAAATCACATAGCTGTTATCCTTAGCCACTTCTGCGTCTTTAGCGATTAAGGGGTATTCTGCAAAAGGTTCGTCCAAACTTTGCACCATTAAAGTGTCATAAATGAGATCCAAGCCTTCGGCTTTAGTGCCTTTAAGCGCGAAAGGGTTAAGGCTATCAAAAGTCCCTATGGCGTCATTTTTTAAAACACCGCCCTTTTTAGCGTTAGGGTTAGCGTATTCAAAATGCGTGAAATTGTCTTTATATTTAGGCTCTTCGCCCAAGTATAAATAAGGCGTAGCTTTAAGGAAACAAAACACCCCTAACCATAAACTTAAAATTTTAAAGACCATTCAAACTAACCCCATCAATTCTTTAGCCTTTTGGTAAGTCGCTTTCGCTAAAGGCCTGGCTTTTTCAGTGCCGCAATTTAAAATGGCTTTCACCTCATCATCGCTGATTTCTTTGTATCTTTCTTGGATGGGTTTTAAAGCCTGGATCATTACTTCAGCCAATTCCTTTTTAAAATCCCCATAGCCCTTATTTTTGAAACGCTCCTCTATCTTTTCTGGGCTTTCATTGCTTAAAAGCATGTAAATATTTAAAAGGTTAAAAATGCCCTCTCTTTTTTCATCAAAGGCAATAACGCCCATAGAATCCGTGGCCGCTTTTTTGATTTTTTTCACAATAATATCCGGCTCATCTAAAAGAAAAATCGCATGGTTAGCCCCTTTATGCGATTTACTCATCTTCACTTTTGGATCGTCTAGCCCCATAACCCTTGCCCCCACTTTAGCGATCAAAGGCTCTGGCACTTTAAAGCAGTTCCCAAAATCCCTGTTAAATTTTTCTGCAACGTTTCGCGTGAGCTCTAAATGCTGTTTTTGATCTTCGCCCACTGGCACTAAATCGCTTTGGTATAATAAAATATCTGACGCCATCAAAATAGGGTAATTGAAAAGCCCCACATTCACGCTTTTAGGGTTTTTTAAAGACTTGTCTTTGAATTGCGTCATTCTTTGCATTTCTCCCATAGACACCTGACAATTTAATAGCCATGCTAAAGCCGGGTGCTCATCCACTTCACTTTGAATGAATAACCCCGATTGCTTGGGATTAATCCCGCAAGCTAAAAGCAATTTGACTAACTCATAGGTTTGGGATTTTAAAAATGCAGGATCTATGGGTAGGGTGATCGCATGCGAATTGACGACACAAAAAAGGTTTTCATATTCATCTTGCATCTCTACCCAATGCTTGATCGCTCCTAAATAGTTGCCCAAGTGGATTTGCCCGGTAGGTTGGATGCCTGAAAAGACTCGTTTTTTATGCATGTTGTTTCTCGTTGTTTTAGTTAGTGTTATTGTAACCACCTAATTTTAATATTTTAATTTAATCTATTTAATCTTGATTTAATCTTGGTTTTTAAGAACGCTTGATCCCCGAAAAAAGTAACACTTCATAGCTCAATTTTTCAAACGCCATGTTTTGGAAAAAATGTTTTTTTTGCTTGAAACTCAGCGTTGAACCCCCCAAAAGACCGCATTTTTTAAGGTAATTCAAGCCATCTTGTTTGCGGTTGAAATAAAGGGAAAAGCGCTTGTTTTCCAATTCTATTTGAAAATGTTTAAAAGCGTTTTTAATCAAGGATTTGAGCGTTTTGAGATCCCTTAAAGGCGAAAGCGTGCCTAAAAATTCATGCACTTCATGCAAACTAAAATCCGTATGGATAGCTAAAGCCACCTCCTTACTAGAAAGAGCGATTTTTTCTAAAACGCTTTTTAAATCCCTTGCCCATTGCAAAGAAGAAGAAGACACAACCAGATCATAATCGCAAAAAACATGTTCTTCAAAATCCGCATGCTCTAAAGAGATTTTTTGAATGTTAAGAGAATGCGTAGGGTGTAATTTGAGCATGTTCATGGAATTATCCAAAGCGATAAAATTTTCAATCACAATATGTTGCCGCTCTAAAGCGTTAAAAACAGCCCCACTCCCCGATCCTAAATCCAAAACTTTAGCGTAATGTTTTTGTTTTAAAAATTGAACAAGACAGATAGCGATTTGTTGCTGGATATGAGCAAAAAGGTGATAAGTTTTGGCATGCCTATTGAATGCATGCTGATTGAGTGAATGAAAAGAGTCCAACACCACCGCCTTTAACGTGCCACGCTTGAAATTAAAACTAAATTTTAGTGTATTCTTAGCAAATTTTAGATAAGATCAAGGGTAATTTTTTCTAAATTTTAGGGATTTAAGGAATCAGTGTTTATGACAAGCGCTCTGTTAGGCTTACAAATTGTTTTAGCGGTATTGATTGTGGTGGTGGTTTTGTTGCAAAAAAGTTCTAGCATCGGCTTAGGGGCTTATAGCGGGAGCAACGATTCTTTATTTGGCGCTAAAGGGCCCGCAAGCTTTATGGCGAAATTGACCATGTTTTTAGGGCTGTTATTTGTCATCAACACCATCGCTTTGGGCTATTTTTACAACAAAGAATACGGCAAAAGCATTTTAGATGAAACTAAAACTAAGCTTTCGCCCTTAGTCCCTGCCACCGGCACGCTTAACCCTACGCTCAACCCCACGCTCAACCCTACGCTCAATCCCACGCTAAACCCTACGCTCAACCCTTTAGAGCAAGCCCCAACTAATCCTTTAATGCCACAACAAACGCCTAACGAACTCCCTAAAGAGCCAGCCAAAGCACCTTCTGTTGAAAGCCCCAAACAGAATGAAAAAAATGAAAAAAATGACGCCAAAGAGAATGGTATAAAGGGTGTTGAAAAAACCAAAGAGAACGCCAAAACGCCCCCAACCACCCACCAAAAGCCTAAAACGCATGCGACGCAAACCAACGCCCATACCAACCAAAAAAAGGATGAAAAATAATGTTACAAGCCATTTATAATGAAACCAAAGATTTGATGCAAAAAAGCGTTCAAGCTTTAAGCAGAGATTTTTCCACTCTAAGGAGCGCGAAAGTTTCAGTCAATATTTTAGATCACATCAAAGTGGATTATTACGGCACGCCCACGGCATTAAATCAAGTCGGATCCGTGATGAGCTTGGATGCGACCACCCTTCAAATCAGCCCATGGGAAAAAAACCTGCTCAAAGAAATTGAACGATCCATTCAAGAAGCCAATATTGGCGTCAATCCTAATAACGACGGCGAAACGATCAAGCTTTTTTTCCCGCCCATGACAAGTGAGCAAAGGAAGCTCATCGCAAAAGACGCCAAAGCGATGGGCGAAAAGGCTAAAGTGGCTGTGAGGAATATCCGCCAAGACGCTAACAACCAGGTGAAAAAATTAGAAAAAGACAAAGAAATCAGCGAAGATGAAAGCAAGAAAGCCCAAGAACAGATCCAAAAAATCACCGATGAAGCCATTAAAAAAATTGATGAAAGCGTAAAAAACAAAGAAGACGCGATCTTAAAGGTCTAAACCATGGATATTAAGGCATGTTATCAAAACGCTCAAGCGTTGTTAGAGGGGCATTTCTTGCTCAGTAGCGGGTTTCATTCCAATTATTATTTGCAATCCGCTAAAGTTTTAGAAGATCCCAAACTGGCCGAACAATTAGCCAAAGAATTAGCCAAACAAATCCAAGAAGCTCATTTGAATATTGAATGCGTTTGCTCGCCTGCGATTGGGGGGATCTTAGCTGGGTATGAGCTTGCAAGGGCTTTGGGCGTGCGTTTTATCTTCACCGAAAGGGTGGATAATACCATGACATTAAGGCGTGGTTTTGAAGTCAAAAAAAACGAAAAAATTTTAGTGTGTGAGGACATCATCACTACGGGAAAATCCGCCATGGAATGCGCTAAAGTCTTAGAAGAAAAGGGCGCTCAAATCGTGGCTTTTGGCGCTCTAGCCAATCGGGGCATTTGCAAACGCGCTCATTCTCACTTGAAAGCCCAAGAGGGCGCGTGTTTGCCTAGCCATTTGCCCCTGTTTGCTTTAGAAGATTTTGTTTTTGACATGCACAAGCCTAGCTCTTGCCCTTTATGCGCTACTAGCGTCGCTATCAAACCGGGAAGTCGTGGCAACTAAAAAAACCAAAAGAAATAAAACCCCAGAAAAAAAACGCACTTTAGAAAGCCCTTTAAAAGGGTTGAATCTCTCTTTACGCTTAAAGGCTTTCATCACCGATATTTTTATGATTTATACCCCCATGCTTTATATAATGACTTATGCGATTTTAGGGAGCGCGAAGGATTTTAGGGAAAACCAGAGCGCGATTTTTTTATGCCTGCTTTTTTACGCCCTAACGCACAGCTTTTTTATCGCTTTTAAATCCCAAAGCCCTGGCATGCGTTACGCTCAGTTTAAATTAGTCAAAAATAATGGCGAAAAAGTGGGCTTTTTTTTGGCGTTGTGGCGCTTTGTTTTGTGGGTGTTGAGCATGGGGTTACTTATAGGGTTTGTTACGCCTTTTATTTTTAAGTTTTTTTTGCATGACAAACTCAGCGGCACTCGTATTGAAATTATCAAGGAGGAAACATGAAAAATTTAGTGATCCTAAGTGGGGCTGGCATTTCAGCAGAAAGCGGGATTAAAACCTTTAGGGACGCTGATGGCTTGTGGGAAGGGCATGACATCATGGAAGTCGCTTCGCCTTATGGCTGGAAAAAGAACCCGCAAAAGGTGTTGGATTTTTACAACCAAAGGCGCCGACAGCTTTTTGAAGTTTATCCTAACAAGGCCCATAAGGCTTTAGCGGAATTGGAAAAACACTATCAAGTCCATATCATCACCCAAAATGTAGATGATTTGCATGAAAGAGCGGGTTCTTCTCGCATTTTGCACTTGCATGGGGAAATATTGAGCGTTCGCAGCGAAAAAGATCCTAATTTAGTTTATAGGTGGGAAAAGGACTTGAATTTAGGCGACTTGGCCAAGGACAAATCGCAATTACGCCCCAATATTGCGTGGTTTGGCGAAGAGGTGCCTTTGCTTAAAGAAGCGATTTCTTTAGTCAAACAAGCGCACCTTTTAATCATCATTGGCACTTCTTTGCAAGTCTATCCGGCCGCTAGCCTCTACACGCATGCACATAAAGACGCCCTCATTTATTACATTGACCCTAAGGCTAAAAACGCCCGTTTGCCCCAGAATATCCAATGCATTAATGAAAGCGCGGTGCATGCCATGCAAGATTTAATGCCCAAACTCATAGAAATGGCCTCTTAAGAAATGTTAAAATAATTTTTATTTTTTCAGCTAACGATTAGCAAAAACATGGTTTAATTGGCTTCATCATTTGCTAGTAATTAAAGGAGTTTGAGAGCCTGATGCAACAAGCCACAGAAGCATTGAATCACCCCTATTTTGGCGTTTTCGTTTTGTTGGTATTCACCTTTTGGGTGTTTAACTTAACTTTAAGGATTCAAAGGTTTTTAAGCCGTAAAATGGCTCAAAAAAAGGGCGAAAAGCTCAAGCTCGCTCCCTATGAATGCGGGCCTGTGGCTCTCAAACAGCCTAATAGAGTGTCGCACCATTTCTATATCATGGCCATGCTTTTTATTTTATTTGATGTAGAAATCGTTTTCATGTTCCCTTGGGCGATTGATTTTAAAAAATTAGGCTTGTTCGGGCTCGTTGAAATGCTAGGCTTTGTATTCTTTTTAACGATTGGTTTTATTTACGCTTTAAAGCGAAACGCTTTGAGCTGGCAGAAATTAGAGGTGAAATAATGCAACAAGCACCGGTTGTTCTAAGCACTTTGGATAAATTATTGAATTGGGGGCGTTCTAATTCGCTCTGGCCCTTAACTTATGGCTTGGCGTGTTGCGCGATTGAGATGATGGCGACAGGGGGTTCAAGGTTTGATTTTGACCGGTTTGGCACGATTTTTAGAGCGAGCCCTAGGCAATCGGATGTGATGATCATTGCTGGCACGCTCACTAAAAAGCATGCCGAATTCATGCGTAGGCTCTATGATCAAATGCCTGAACCTAAATGGGTGATTTCTATGGGGAGTTGCGCTAACACGGGCGGGATGTTCAACACTTATGCGACCGTTCAAGGAGCGGATAGGATCGTTCCTGTGGATATTTATTTGCCCGGTTGCGCGCCGCGTCCAGAAACTTTACAATACGCTCTTATGGTTTTGCAAGATAAAATCAGACGCTCTAAAGCGATCAAACAAGACGCTCCTAAAAGGTTAGTGTGATGGTAAGAAAACAATCCCCCTATGAAGATGTGCAAAAACAATCGCGCCAGCATGACCCCTATAAAATCATAGAACCCACCCCTAAAAAATATTTAGAGGGCAGTGCTTATGAGGTCATTTACAACCACCTTTCTTACAAACATGAGATTTTAGACAAATACATAGAGACTAACACGGCGGTGTTTTGGATCAAAAAAGACGATATTTTTTCTGTCGCTACGACTTTAAGGCATTTGGGTTATGAGTGTTTGAGCGAAATGAGCGCGATAGATTTGTGCGCTAAAAAAGGGCATTTTGAATTGTTTTATCAATTTGTGGGTTTTAGCGATAGCTGCAAGAACCGCCGTAGGGTGCGCGTGAAGTGCGTTTTGTTGCCTAATGAGAGCGTGGATTCTTTGAGTTTTTTATACCGATCGGCTAATTGGAGCGAAAGGGAAGCGTATGATTTGCTTGGCATTGTGTTTGACAAACACCCCTATTTGAAACGCCTTATCATGCCGCATGATTGGGTAGGCCACCCCTTATTGCGTTCTTACCCGCTCAAAGGCGATGAATTCGCTCAATGGTATGAAGTGGATAAAATTTTTGGCAAAGAATATCGAGAAGTGGTGGGCAAAGAGCAGAGAGACAGCGCGAGAGTGGATGAAAAAGACACTTTCAATTTCGCCAAAATTGGCTATGAGCAGGGCAAGGGCGAAGAATTAAAAGAAGTAGAAGAAAAGCATGCGTTTAAGAAAATCCCTTTTGTCAAAGATTTGCACAAAATCGCCCCCACTATCTTAAAAAAGAGGCTATAAAATGGCTCAAAATTTCACGAAACTCAACCCTCAGTTTGAAAACATCATTTTTGAACATGACGACAACCAAATGATTTTAAACTTTGGCCCTCAACACCCCAGTAGCCATGGGCAATTGCGCTTGATTTTGGAATTAGAGGGCGAAAAAATCATTAAGGCTACCCCTGAAATTGGCTACTTGCATAGAGGCTGTGAAAAATTAGGCGAAAACATGACCTATAACGAATACATGCCCACTACCGACAGATTGGATTACACTTCTTCTACCAGCAATAACTACGCTTACGCTTATGCGGTAGAGACCTTACTCAATTTAGAAATCCCACGCCGAGCGCAAGTGATCCGCACGATTTTACTAGAGCTTAACCGCATGATTTCACACATCTTTTTTATCAGCGTGCATGCTTTAGATGTGGGGGCGATGAGCGTGTTTTTGTATGCGTTTAAAACGAGGGAATATGGGTTGGATTTGATGGAGGATTATTGCGGGGCTAGGCTCACGCATAACGCTATAAGGATTGGGGGCGTGCCTTTAGATTTACCTCCTAATTGGTTAGAGGGCTTGAAAAAGTTTTTAGGCGAAATGAGGGAATGCAAAAAACTCATTCAAGGCTTATTGGATAAGAATCGCATTTGGCGGATGCGCTTGGAAAATGTGGGCGTTGTAACGCCCAAAATGGCGCAAAGTTGGGGCATGAGCGGTATCATGTTAAGAGGGACTGGGATCGCTTATGACATTAGAAAAGAAGAGCCTTATGAGCTTTATAAAGAGCTTGATTTTGATGTGCCGGTGGGCAATTATGGCGATAGCTATGATCGGTATTGTTTGTATATGTTAGAAATTGATGAAAGCATTCGCATCATTGAGCAACTCATTCCCATGTATGCTAAAACCGATACGCCTATCATGGCTCAAAACCCGCATTATATTTCTGCCCCTAAAGAAGATATAATGACGCAAAACTACGCCTTGATGCAGCATTTTGTTTTAGTGGCTCAAGGCATGCGCCCGCCCGTTGGGGAAGTGTATGCCCCCACAGAAAGCCCTAAAGGGGAATTAGGGTTTTTTATCCATTCAGAGGGCGAGCCTTACCCTCATAGACTAAAAATCAGAGCCCCTAGCTTTTATCACATTGGGGCTTTGAGCGATATTTTAGTGGGGCAATATTTAGCGGATGCGGTAACCGTGATTGGCTCAACCAATGCGGTGTTTGGCGAGGTGGATAGATGAAACGCTTTGATTTACGCCCCTTAAAAGCAGATATTTTTGAACGCTTAGAAGAATTGATTGAAAAAGAAATGCAACCTAATGAAGTCGCTATTTTCATGTTTGAAGTGGGGGATTTTTCTAATATCCCTAAGAGCGCTGAATTTATCCAATCCAAAGGGCATGAGCTTCTCAATTCTTTGCGTTTCAATCAAGCGGATTGGACGATTGTCGTGAGAAAAAAGGCTTGATTTTGAGCGGCTTTAACCCCTTAAATTCTCCCTTAAGCGCAAGCTCTTCAATTAGCTTGAAAGAAGCCTATTGTTTAGAAAAATTATCTCTTCAAAAAGGGTTTAAAATCAATTACAAGATGAGTGAAGATAGCTTAAACCTTTTAGAAAAAAGCGATTTGTGCGTTTTGTTTGGGGGGTTTTCAAACGCTTGTTTGAATGAAAATGAACGATTGATTTTAGGAAGCATCAACCAATTAAAACTCCCCTACGCCTTGTTAAGACCCTTACAAGATACAAGAGACTTGCAAGAAAATTGCCTTTTTGCATCGTATGAAATCCACACGGAAGCGGCGATTTTGGCTTTGATTTTAAGGGGTATTTTGGAAAAAACTTCCCAATTAAAAGGGCATGTTTTAGAAAAGGTTGATGTGGGGTATTTAAGCTCTGAAGCAAACATGAGCGAAGAAGAATTACAAGAACTTATCGCTCTTATCATTAAAACGAAAAAAAGGGTGCTTGTTTTAAATAGAGAAATCACTAAGCATGCGGATAGCGCTTTTTTATACACCCTTTTAAGCGAGTTGCAAAATTACCTAGAAATTTTACACATCCCTTGCAACGATTCAAGCGCAACGGCCGCTTTTTATGATTCTAAAGATCAAGAATGGTTGCTAGAAATAGCCTTTAAAGAAGGCATTTTGCCTTTTGAATCACAACTCCAATCAAAAGATTTAGAGCTTTTAGAGCGAATGGGTGAGGCTAACGGCTCGTTTGTCTATGTTTCTTACAAGAGCCTTGAAACCCCTAAATTATCTTTTTCCAAGCAATTTAAGATTGCTAATAAGATTAAGCATTCTAAAGCGGGGTTTCAAATCTCAAATCAAACGCTAGAATGCGAGTTAGAAGAAAGCCCCCATTTGAAGGGCTTGATTGCGATTTTAGAAGGGGCGTTTTTTGACGCTTACCCTTATATCCCTATTTTATCCCACTCTCAAGGAATTTCATGATCACAATGAATATCAATGGCAAAATGATTGAATGCCAAGAGGGACAAAGCGTTTTAGAGGCCGCTAGGAGCGCTGGGATCTACATCCCTACCATTTGCTATTTAAGCGGTTGCTCGCCCACGGTCGCATGCAAAATGTGCATGGTTGAAATGGATGGCAAACGCATTTATAGTTGCAACACGAAAGCCAAAAACAACGCCACCATTCTCACTAACACCCCAACGCTCATGGATGAAAGAAAAAGCATCATGCAAACTTATGATGTCAACCACCCCCTAGAGTGTGGCGTGTGCGATAAGAGCGGGGAGTGCGAATTGCAAGACATGACGCATTTAACCGGCGTGGAGCACCAACCCTATGCGGTGGCTGATGATTTTAAAGCGCTAGATTCATGGGCAAAAGCCTTGTATGACCCTAATTTATGCATCATGTGCGAAAGGTGCGTAACCACTTGCAAGGACAATGTGGGCGAAAACAACCTCAAAGCCACTAAAGCCGATTTGCATGCTCCGGATAAATTTAAAGACAGCATGTCCAAAGACGCTTTTAGCGTGTGGAGTCGTAAGCAAAAAGGCATTATTTCTTTTGTGGGCAGCGTGCCTTGCTATGATTGCGGGGAATGCATTGCGGTATGCCCTGTGGGCGCTTTGAGCTATAAAGATTTCGCTTACACGGCTAACGCATGGGAACTCAAAAAGATCCATTCCACTTGTTCGCACTGCTCGGCTGGGTGTTTGATTTCTTATGATGTGCGCCATTTTGATACTCTAGGCGAAGAATCTAAGATTTTTAGGGTGCTTAATGATTTTTACCATAACCCTATTTGTGGGGCAGGCCGTTTCGCTTTTGACGTGAGCTCTAGCCCTAAAGGCAGCACTAATCTTAAAGAAGCGCAAAACGCTCTCAAAGAATGCGAAGCGGTGCGAATAGGTGGGGATATTACGAATGAAGAGGCGTTTTTAATAGAGCGTTTGAGGAAAGAGCTTGGTTTTAAAATCTACAATCAAGAAGCGTATCATTTCCAGCAATTCTTAAAAGTATTGGGCGAAGTTAAACGCCCCAGCATTGAAGAGATTAAAACTTCCAATTTGGTCGTTACGATAGGATCTTCTATTAAAACAGAAAACCCTTTGGTGCGCTATGCTATTAATAACGCTCTCAAACTCAATAAAGCTTCTTTGATCGCTATGCACCCTATTAAGGATAACGCGCTAGCGAATTTGTGCCGAAGCTCTTTTTGCATCACCCATGAAGTGGGGGCTGAAGAAATCCTTTTAGGCATGCTTTTAAAAATGCTTAACATTGAAAGCGCGGCTCTAAAAAGCTTAGAAGATTCCAAGCAAAGCATTGTGGATGAAGCGGCGCTTAAAGCTTTAGAAGAAGAGCGGAAAAAAGCTTTAGAACAAGCCGAGCAAGGGTGCAGTCTTGAAGAAAGTAAAGCAGAAAATCAAGAAGAGGATAAAACAGAAGCAGCTGCCCCAAAAGAAGAAGATCAAGAAGAAAACAAGACAGAGGTTAAAGAAGAAAAAATTGAAGTCCCTACCAAAACCACTTATTTGTTGCTTGAAGAGGCGGGCATCAATTTAGAAACTTATGAAAAAATTCTCGCTCTTTTGCAAAAATCAAATAACACCCTACTAGTGGTTGGCGAAGAAATTTATAGCCATAAACAAGCCCATAACATCGCTAAAATGTTGCGTTTGTTAGCCCAAAAAAGCGCTGTTAAACTCATTCTTATCCCTCCAAGCGCGAACGCTTTAGGCATCGCTTCTATTTGCGAATTGAGCGAAGAAATTTTTGAACATGAAAAAATTGTAGGCATTCGCGCTCAAGGGGATTTCACTATCAATAGCGACGATAGGGTTTTTGGGAAAGACGCTGTCAGCAAAGTGGATTTTATTTTGCCCAGTCTCAACCAGATAGAAGGCACGATCACTAATGTTGAAGGGCATGTGTTGCCCTTAAAACCGGCTTTGAGGTTTGAGGGCTATGACTTGAGCGATATTATGCAAGGCTTTGGTTTTGTGGAAGAAAATCTCACAGAATGCACCCACAAACTCCCTACAGAAGCAGGCTTTAAAGCCATAGAATTTGATTATCTAACCAACTATTTCACTAACGACAGAGTCAATCACAGAGGCTATTTATTAGGAACAAGCCATTTTGAAAAAAGCGCTAAAGAATGCGAAACCATAGAATGCGAGCCTATCAAGCCTTTAAAAGAAAAAATCGTTTTCAACGCGTATTTAAAATACCCAGAAACGCAATTCAATAACGCTACCCATAAAAGCGAGAATTTGCAATTAAAGACTGGTATTTATGTGTCTAAAGCTTTCTTAAAAAAATTGGATAAAGAAGTGGGGCAAAACATCACTTTAACTAAAGAAGAAGAGGAATTAACAGGCGTTTTGTATCTTGATGAAAGCTTGGATCAGGAAGTGTTTGTCATCTCGCCTTCTCTTTTGAAAAACCATTCTAGCTTTTTTAGAGAGGGTGTGTTTGATAGCGTGGATTTAAAGGAGCAAGCATGAGCGCTTATATCATTGAAACCCTGATTAAAATTTTGATTTTAATCGCTGTATTTTCGGCTTTAGGAGGCTTTGCCACTTATATTGAAAGGAAAGTGTTAGCCTATTTCCAACGCCGTTTAGGGCCTTGCTATGTGGGGCCTTTTGGGCTTTTGCAAGTCGCAGCAGACGGCATTAAGCTTTTCACCAAAGAAGACATTATCCCCCAAGGCGCAAATAAATTCATTTTCACGCTAGCGCCCATTATTGCGATGGTAAGTGCGTTTGTGTCCATGGCACCCATCCCTTTTTTCCCTAATTTCACTCTGTTTGGCTATGAGATCAAGCCCCTTATTTCTGACATCAACATTGGCTTTTTGTTTTTCTTAGCCGTGGGTTCGGCAGGGATTTATGCGCCTATTTTAGCCGGGCTTGCCTCTAATAACAAATACTCCTTAATTGGCTCTGCAAGAGCGACAATCCAACTGCTCAGCTTTGAAGTGGTCAGCACTTTAACCATTCTAGCCCCCTTAATGGTGGTAGGATCGCTCTCTTTAGTGGAAATCAATCATTACCAAAGTGGCGGGTTTTTAGACTGGCTTGTGTTTAAGCAGCCTCTAGCGTTTGTTTTGTTTTTGATCGCAAGCTACGCTGAATTGAATCGAACCCCCTTTGATTTGTTAGAGCATGAAGCCGAGATCGTGGCAGGGTATTGCACCGAATACAGCGGCTTGAAATGGGGCATGTTCTTTTTAGCGGAATACGCGCATTTATTCGCTTTTTCTTTTGTGATTTCTATTGTGTTTTTTGGCGGGTTTAACGCATGGGGCTTTATCCCTGGAGGTTTAGCGATTTTGATTAAAGCGGGCTTTTTTGTCTTTTTATCCATGTGGGTTAGAGCGACTTATCCGCATGTGCGCCCAGACCAACTGATGGATATGTGCTGGAAAATCATGCTGCCTTTAGCGTTATTGAACATTGTGCTAACGGGCATTATCATTTTAATTTAAAGGAGGTTTTATGGCCAAACAAGAATACAAGCAACTTCCTAAACGAGCCGAAGTCCATAGCACGACCGAGCAGTTTAAAGACACCGTTAAAACGAGCTTGGGTTTGGATCTATTCAAAGGGTTAGGGCTTACGATCAAGGAATTTTTTAGCCCAAGCGTAACCATCCATTACCCTATGGAGCAACTCCCCTTAAGCCCTCGTTATCGCGCGGTGCATAATCTGCAACGGCTTTTAGACTCAGGCTCTGAAAGGTGTATTGGTTGTGGGCTGTGCGAAAAGATTTGTACGAGCAATTGCATAAGGATCATCACGCATAAGGGCGAAGACAACCGCAAAAAGATCGATTCTTACACGATCAATTTGGGGCGTTGCATTTATTGCGGGTTGTGCGCGGAAGTTTGCCCAGAATTAGCGATCGTTATGGGGAATCGGTTTGAAAACGCCAGCACCCAACGCTCCCAATACGGCTCTAAAAGCGAGTTTCTAACGAGCGAACAAGACGCTAAAAACTGCTCGCATGCCGAATTTTTAGGCTTTGGTGCGGTAAGCCCTAATTATAACGAACGCATGCAAGCCACCCCTTTAGATTATGTTCAAGAGCCTTCAAAAGAAGAATCAAAAGAAGAGACTCCAACAAACCCAGAAAGCCATAAGGGGGATGAAAATGTTTGAAACCATTGCCTTTTATTTCTTTGCGATCCTTACTTTGAGCATGGCGTTAGTGGTGATCACCACCACGAATATCCTCTATGCCATTACCGCTCTCGCTAGCAGCATGGTTTTTATCTCTGCTTTTTTCTTTTTACTAGACGCTGAGTTTTTGGGCGTGGTGCAAATCACGGTGTATGTGGGCGCGGTCATTGTGATGTATGCGTTTGGCATGATGTTTTTCAACTCCGCTGCAGAAGTCATTGAACGCAAGCAAAGCCCTAAAATCTTGTGCATTCTTTCATTTGGCGTGGCGCTGTTACTCACCTTGATTTTAAGCGCTCCTAGCATTGGCGAAAACCTTTCTAATCAAGTCAATTCCAACGCTATTGATGCGCAAATCCCCAACATTAAAGCGATTGGTTATGTGCTTTTTACCAATTACCTCATCCCTTTTGAAGCGGCGGCTTTAATGCTTTTAGTCGCTATGGTTGGAGGCATCGCTACAGGGATTCAAAAAATCCATGGGAAAAATCACACGCAATTTATAAAGGAATCTCTATGATAGGGTTAAACCACTATTTGATTGTTTCAGGGTTGCTCTTTTGCATTGGTTTAGCGGGCATGCTGAAACGCAAAAACATTCTGTTACTCTTTTTTTCTACAGAGATCATGCTCAATGCGATCAATATCGGTTTTGTAGCGATCTCTAAATACACGCACAATTTAGACGGGCAGATGTTCGCGCTCTTTATTATCGCTATTGCCGCTAGTGAGGTGGCTATTGGTTTGGGCTTGGTGATTTTGTGGTTTAAGAAATACAAGAGCTTAGACATTGATTCTTTAAACGCTATGAAGGGTTGAGCATGCAGTATTCTTCTTTGCTGTCAGTGGTGTTGTTCTTGCCTTTAATCGGTGCGGTTTATGCGGGGCTGTTTGGGGCTAAAGCTAAGGCGTTGCATGTGGGCGTTTTCAATTCTTTGTGCGTGCTGGTTTCTTTCATTGGTGCGGTGGTTCTTTTCATTCAAGCATGGCATCATCAAAGCTATGAAAAATATTTGTTTGATTGGATCGTGGTAGGGAATTTTAAAGTCGGCTTTTCCCTCATGCTGGACAATATCAATGCGGTCATGATTGTCGTGGTCACTTTAGTTTCTTTTTTAGTGCATGTGTATTCTATAGGCTATATGGAGCATGATGCAGGGTTTAACCGCTATTTTTCCTACCTCAGCGGCTTTGTGTTTTCCATGCTGGTGTTGGTGTTGAGCGATAATTTTTTAGGGCTTTTCATTGGTTGGGAAGGGGTGGGGCTATGCTCTTACTTGCTCATTGGCTTTTGGTATCATAAAACAAGCGCAAACAACGCTTCTATTGAAGCCTTTGTGATGAACCGAATCACGGATTTAGGCATGCTCATGGGGATTATTTTGATCTTTTGGAATTTTGGCACTCTTCAGTATAAAGAAATCTTTAGCATGCTCAATAACGCCGATTATTCCATGCTCTTTTACATTAGCGTGTTTCTTTTCATTGGCGCTATGGGCAAGAGCGCTCAATTCCCTATGCACACATGGTTAGCCAACGCTATGGAGGGGCCAACCCCTGTGTCCGCTCTCATCCATGCAGCGACGATGGTAACCGCTGGGGTGTATCTGATCATTAGAGCCAATCCCTTGTATAGCGCGGTGTTTGAAGTGGGCTATTTCATCGCATGTTTAGGAGCGTTTGTGGCTCTTTTTGGAGCGAGCATGGCTTTAGTCAATAAAGATTTAAAACGCATTGTGGCTTATTCCACGCTTTCTCAATTAGGCTATATGTTTGTAGCGGCCGGTCTTGGGGCTTATGCGATCGCACTTTTCCACCTCTTCACGCATGCGTTTTTCAAATCCCTCCTTTTCTTAGGATCAGGGAATGTCATGCATGCGATGGAAGACAATCTGGATATTACTAAAATGGGCGCTTTATACAAGCCTATGAAAATCACAGCGATCTTTATGATTATAGGATCAGTGGCTTTGTGTGGGATTTACCCTTTCGCAGGATACTTTTCCAAAGACAAAATTTTAGAAGTGGCTTTTGGGATGCACCACCACATTTTATGGTTTGTTCTTCTAATTGGGGCGATCTTTACCGCTTTTTATAGCTTCAGGCTCATCATGCTGGTGTTTTTTGCACCCAAACAGCACGAAATCAACCACCCCCATGAGGCCAAAAATTTCATGCTTTTAAGCATGCTGCCGTTAGGGATTTTGGCGGTCATTGCCGGGTTTTTTGAAGAGCCGTTTTTTCATTTCATCTCTCAAGTGATCCCTAGCGTTGGAGAGTATCCAGTCCCACTCGCTCTTTTAATCAGTATCACCACCATAGTGGTGTTGTTGAGTATCGCCTATGCCATATTTAAATATAAAAATGGTATCACTTCCAAAAAAGAGGGGGGCTTTTTATACAAGCTCTTGCTCAACCAATACTATATCCCGCAGCTCTATCAAGGGATTGCAAAAGTTTTTAGCGCCATCGCTTCATTCTTGCACCAAGTCGTGGAATTAAAAATCATTGATGCGATAGTGGATACTATAGGAAGAAGCGTTTTTGTTATAGGGCGTGTGTTTAGGATCAGTCAAGATGGGAATTTAACCTCCATGCTGCGCTTCATGGTGGCCGGGGTTTTAATCTTATTAGCGTTTGTAGCTTTTTTTGGGAGATAAGAAATGCAGTTTTTACATGCGCATCTTTTAAGTGTGGTGATCTTTTTCCCCATGCTGAGCGCGCTATTAGCGTTCTTTATGAGCGATCAAGCGAGCAGGGCGTATGCGATTGTCATCGCTTTGATTGAATTGTTATTAATCTTGTTGTTGTGGCATGGGTTTGATATTCAAACAGCAGGCATGCAGTTTGAAGAAATGAAGGAATTAGTCTATCAAATTGGCGTGAATTACCATGTGGGCGTTGATGGCATCGCGCTCTTTTTGTTGCTCTTAAACGCTATCGTGGTGTTATTGTCCGTGATTTATGTCAAAGAGCGTCGTAAAGACTTTGCGATTTGTCTGTTGTTGTTAGAGGGGATTTTGATGGGCGTGTTTTCTTCTCTTAATGTGATCTTTTTCTACGCTTTTTGGGAAATCTCGCTCTTGCCGGTTTTATACCTCATCGGTCGTTTTGGCCGTAATAACAAAATCTATTCCGGCATGAAGTTTTTCCTCTACACCTTTTTAGCGTCGTTGTGCATGCTTTTAGGCATTTTATACATTGGGTATGACTACGCTAGCAATTACGGCATGATGAGTTTTGATATTTTAGACTGGTATCAATTGAACTTTTCTAGCGAGATTAAAACCTGGCTCTTTGTGGCTTTCTTAATAGGGATTGCGGTTAAAATCCCGCTCTTTCCCTTACACACATGGTTGCCTTATGCGTATTCTAACGCCCCTACTTTAGGCTCTGTCATGCTTTCGGCCTTGCTTTCTAAAATGGGGACTTACGCCTTATTACGCTTCTTGCTCCCACTTTTTCCTGATCTTTCAGAAATCTATCTAACCCCCATAGCCATTGTGGCGCTGTGCATGATCATTTATGGAGGCTTTTTAGCTTACGCTCAAAAAGATTTAAAAACCCTCATCGCTTATAGCTCGTTCTCGCACATGGGAGTCGTGGTGCTTGGGGTTTTTTCTTTCAATGTTGAGGGGGTTTCAGGGGCGGTGTTTATGATGTTTGCGCATGGTATTATCGTCATGGGATTATTTTTGCTCGCTGGTATCTTGGAAGAACATGCCAGCAGTTTAGAAATCGCTCGCTTTGGATCGATCGCTAAAAGCGCTCCTGTTTTTGCAGCCTTTTTTATGATCGTTTTAATGGCGAATGTGGGCATGCCTTTAAGCATTGGTTTTGTGGGAGAGTTTTTAAGCTTGTTAGGGTTTTTTGCCACTTACCCTCTTTTGGCTATCATTGCCGGGACAAGCATCATTCTATCAGCGGTTTACATGCTCACTTCATATAAAGATGTCTTCTTTGGTAATTTGAAAGCCGGGAACAACCAAATCAGCGTGTTTGAAGATTTAAACGCTCGTGAGGTAGGGGTTTTAAGCGTGATTTTAGCTTTGATTTTGATTTTAGGGATTTATCCTAAAATCCTTTTAAAACCGATTGAGCAAGGCTCTAAGCAGCTTTTAGAGGTGATAGAAATCCGCTCGCTCCCTTTTTTAGGTTCATTGGACACTAAGATAAAAGAGGTCTCTTATGTTAATAGATAGTCTCCACATCTCTTTTGATAGCTTTAATTTTGAGAGCATTTTGCCCATGCTGGTGTTGGTGTGTGGGGGGATTTTCACGCTCTTAATCAACGCTTTCACTTCCAGGTTTTCACGCAATTTGAATGTGTTTTTATGCATGCTCTTTTTGGTTTTGGATTTTTTGGTGGTTTTAGGATTAGAAGAGCAAGAAAACGCCTTTTTTGGGTTTTTGAGCTTGGATACTCTCTCATTAGTCTCTCAAAGCATTGTCTTGATTTCAGCCTTTTTGCTCATTTTCTTAGCCCTTTCAAAAGAACGCTTCAACGAATTTCAAACCGCTGAATTTTATTCCTTATACTTGTTTATTGTTGCTGGCTTTCAGTTTATGGTTTCAAGCAACCATTTATTGTTAATCCTTATTGGGTTAGAGACAGCGTCCTTACCCCTTTGCGTGTTAATGGCGTTGAGCGATAAACGCTACGGCTTGGAGGCAGGGATCAAGTATTTCACCATGGGGGCGATGGCGAGCGCGTTTTTTGCTATGGGGGCGATGGCTTTTTACCTGCTTACAGGGAGCTTGAATCTTGAAATCATTAGCCTATACTTGCACACTGAAGGCATCACAAACCCCATGCTCTTTGCGATGGGCGCTATCTTTTTGATTGGAGCGATTGGCTTTAAAGTCTCTTTAGTGCCTTTCCATACATGGATGCCTGATGTGTATGAGGGCAATAACCCAGTCTTTGCGAGCTATATTTCCATTGTGCCTAAAATCGCTGGCTTTGTGGTAGCAACTCGCCTTTTTGGGGCGTTTATAGACACTCATACCGCTTGGGTAGAAGACATTTTTTATGTTTTGATCCTTATGACTATCACCATTCCTAATTTCATTGCTTTATGGCAAGAAGATGTCAAAAGGATGCTCGCTTATAGTTCCATTTCGCATTCTGGGTTCGCTTTAGCGTGCGTGTTTATCCACACTGAAGATAGCCAACAAGCGATGTTTGTTTATTGGTTCATGTTCGCATTCACTTACATTGGGGCTTTTGGTCTTTTATGGCTCTTAAAAAGCCGGGAAAAAACATGGGATGAACGCTACGATCACCCCTATTCTAAATTCAACGGCCTTATCAAAACCCACCCCTTAGTGGCGATCTTGGGCGCTATTTTTGTTTTTGGGCTTGCAGGGATCCCGCCTTTTAGCGTGTTTTGGGGGAAATTTTTAGCCGTTGAAAGCGCGTTAGAGAGCAATCATACTCTTTTAGCGGTGGTGATGTTAGTTAATAGCGCGGTGGCTGCGTTTTATTATTTCCGTTGGCTCGTGGCGATGTTTTTCAATAAGCCCTTACAAAGCTACGCTCAAAACGATATTTACACCCAAAACGCCACCATGCCCATTTATGCGGTCATTATTGCCATGGCGTTAGCGTGCTTGTTCTCTGTGTTTATGATGCGAGGGCTTTTAGAGTTTGTGGCTTAAGTCAAAAATCTTTCTTTTAATGGGCGTGAGTTTGCTCTCCCATTCACTCAACGCTTTAAGCCTCACGCTCACGCAAGGCAAAGAAGGGGGGGAAGATTTTTCGGTTTTAACCTTACGACACAACAAAGCCTTTTCTTGTTTTTATACCAATGAAAAACCGCCGAGCGGGATTGAAGCGTCTTTATCTATCATGCATGCTAAACGCCCCATAGAATGCGTGATAGATTCCATTCCTAAAGAGGGCTTTACCCCTTTAGAAAACGCTTTTTTCAATATCACCTATTCCATGCGCCAGCAACAATTCATTTTACACATCAAACCCAAAGTGATGCGAAGGCTCACCCTTTTTTCTTTTGATAGGGATTATAAAAAAGCGATTCCCCTTTTTGTGGAAAACGACGCTAAAGCTAAAATGTGGCAAATCATAGGCTATGATCAAAAAATCCCTTTTTTGAGCGAAAAAGACAACGCTCAAAAAGGCTTGAATTTCCCCATTATCATTAAAGACGCTCAAACCCCTATCATTCAAGAGCTAGATGTGAATAACAAACCCCTACTCACCACAAAGGGCTATGATTTAAACGCCTATTTAGAGGCTAAAAAACAAATGGATTCGCAAGCCTATTTTGACGCTTTACGAACGATTAGTCGCGTGTTTAAAAACTACCCTCAAACGATGTTTAAAAAAGATTTGTATTTATTAGAAATTATCGCATTAGGCCAATTAGGCATTAAAAAATCCTTACTCATAGATATTGGCACCAAGTGGATTAAAAATTACCCGACTGACCCCAATATCCCTGAAGCGCTATACTATGTCGCCAAAGCTTTAGATGAAAACAACAATTACAAACAGGCCATGCGCTATTACAAACGCATTCTTTTAGAATACAAAAATTCCCGCTACGCTCCTTTAGCCCAAATGCGTTTAGCCATTGAAGCGGCTGAAGGCTCTGATTTGAGCAACGCTAACATGCTTTTTAAAGAAGCTTTTTCTAACGCCAAAGACAAAGAGAGCGCGAGCGAAATCGCGCTTAATTGGGCTGAAGCAGAGATAAACTATCAAAACTTTAATAACGCTAAGTATCTCATTGATAAAGTGGTTCAATCCAACCCAGATTATATTTCTACGCATAGCGAATCAGCCCTAGAATTGCTCAAGTTATTGAAAAAAAACCAAATGAATGAAAGCGCGATTGAGATCGCTCACTTGCTCCTCAATCAAGACGATGATGCGAAAGCTAAAGAGCAAGCGCTCTATGATTTAGGGGCGTTGTATGCAAGGATCAAGGACTTTAAAAACGCCCACCTTTACAATCTGCAATATTTGCAAGACCATGCGGAATTGGAGCGGGCTTCTGTCGTTAGAGCGCGCGATGAAAAAGCCCTTTTTTCCATGGAAGGGAACACGCAAGAAAAAATCGCCCACTACGATAAAATCATTCAAAATTTCCCTAATTCTAATGAAGCCCTAAAAGCTTTAGAATTGAAAGCCCAACTCTTATTTGACAATAAACGCTATGCTGAAGTTTTAGGCATGCAAAAAAATTTACCTAAAGATTCTCCCTTGATCCAAAAAACGCTCAATATCCTTGCTAAAACCCCATTAGAGGATCATCGTTGTGAAGAAGCTTTAAAATACTTATCCCAAATCACAGCCTTTGAATTTAACCCCCAAGAAGAAATCCAAGCCTTTGATTGCTTGTATTTCGCATCGCTCAAAGAAAAAGCACAAGTTATTGCCCTAAACGCTTTAAAAACGGCTAAAACCCCTAGCGAGAAATTAATATGGCTTTATCGTCTGGGGCGCAATTACTACCGCTTAGGGGATTTTAAAAATTCCACTCTGGCTTCTAAAGACGCCTTGATCCTCGCTCAAAGCTTAAACAAAAAAGAATTTTATGATATTGCTTTTGTTTTATTTTCAGATTACATGCAAAACAATGAAAAAGGATTGGCCCTCAATTTGTATGCGTTTTTAGAAAAGCATTTCAAAGACGATAAACGCATGGCGTTAGTTTATTTTAAATTACTAGAGAATGAAAAAGATCCTAAAAGCGTCAAAATTTATGCCACAAGCTTACTCAAACTCCAAGACGCTTACAAGGACTATTCTTACACGCCCTTTAGCGAATTTGCCCTCATTGACGCTTACAGAACCACCAAAGACTATTCAAAAGCGTTAGAAACGCTAGACAAGCTTTTAAACCGCAGGCTTTCTTTAGAAGATCACCAAAAAGCCTTGTATTTACAATCAAGCCTACTGGATTTAACCAATCAAAAAGCAAAATCTAAATCCAGTTTAGAAAAATGCGTTCAGTTAAAACAAAAAGATCAAACAAACGCATGGCAAAATTTATGCGAACAGGGTTTAAATTTATTCAAAAACAAGGAGTCATGAATGGACATTAGCATTTTTAGAGAATACGATATTAGGGGTATTTACCCCACCACTTTAGATGAAAATACGGCTTTTAGTATCGGCGTGGAGTTGGGGAAAATCATGCGAGAATACGATAAAAGCGTGTTTGTAGGGCATGACGCAAGGGTGCATGGGCGCTTTTTGTTTGAAGCTTTGAGCGCGGGGCTGCAATCAAGCGGCTTGAAAGTGTATGATTTAGGGCTAATCCCCACACCGGTAGCGTATTTTGCGGCCTTTAATGAAATCAATGGCATTAAATGCCCTAATTCCATCATGATCACTGGCTCTCACAACCCCAAAGAATACAACGGCTTTAAAATCACGCTCAATCAAAACCCGTTTTATGGCAAGGACATTCAGGCTTTAAAAGACACGCTTTTAAGCGCAAAGCATGAAATAAAACCCCTAAAAGAAACGCCAGAGAAAGCCAATGCCCTAGAAGCGTATCACCGCTACTTGATCAAGGATTTTAAGCATTTGAAAAACCTTAAATACAAAATCGCCCTGGATTTTGGTAATGGCGTAGGAGCGTTAGGATTAGAGCCGATTTTAAAGGCTTTAAGCATTGATTTTAGCAGCCTTTATAGCGATCCTGATGGGAATTTCCCTAACCACCACCCAGACCCCAGCGAAGCGAAAAACTTAAAAGATTTAGAAAAACACATGCGAGAAAACGCTATTTTAATAGGCTTTGCTTTTGATGGCGATGCGGATAGGATTGCGATGCTAAGTTCTCATCATGTTTATGCGGGCGATGAATTAGCGATTTTATTCGCTAAACGCTTGCATGCTCAAGGCATCACCCCTTTTGTGATCGGCGAAGTCAAATGCTCTCAAGTGATGTATAACGCAATCAATACTTTTGGTAAGACGCTCATGTATAAAACCGGGCATAGCAATTTAAAAATCAAACTCAAAGAAACCAACGCGCATTTTGCGGCTGAAATGAGCGGGCATATCTTTTTTAAGGAGCGCTATTTTGGCTATGATGACGCTCTTTACGCATGTTTAAGGGCTTTGGAGTTATTGCTTGAACAAAGTCCAAGCGACTTGGAAAACACCATTAAAAACCTCCCCTATTCCTACACCACGCCTGAAGAAAAAATCGCCGTGAGCGAAGAAGAAAAATTTGAAATCATTCACAACTTACAAGAAGCGCTTAAAAACCCGCCAAGCCATTTCCCTAAAATCAAAGAAATCATCAGCATTGATGGCGTGAGAGTGGTTTTTGAACATGGCTTTGGGCTTATTCGCGCAAGCAACACCACCCCCTTTTTAGTCAGCCGCTTTGAAGGCAAGGATGAAACAACGGCGTTAGAGTATAAAAGGGCGTTGCTTGGGTTATTAGAGAAGTAGTAGAATTCTCTTTTTGCATAGCCATTGCACAAAACAACAAAAATTCATGATGTTAGAGTCATTAACTAAAATTAGTTATATTTGTGGAATCAGTAGTTACATGATAACCACATAAAGGGAGCAGAGCCATGAAAGCATTAGACGCAACAAAAATTTTGATCAATTTAAGTTTAGATAATCAAAAACCTATAACTAACCTAAAATTGCAAAATATGCTATATATTGCTCAGGCAGAAAGCGATTCTAAACTCATTAAAGAATATTTTCAAACTTGGGATTATGGGCCTGTTATTCCTGATGTTTATCGTAATTTTTGTATCAATGGATCAACCCCAATCACTAAAAGAGAGGAAATACCGAATAATATAGACAGAGAAAAAGAAAAAGAACTTGCTAAAATCTACAATCAGTATAAGGATGCAGATGCTTGGAATATGGTTAGAGCAACCCATCAAAAAGAAAGTGCATGGTCTAAGCATCATGTGAAAGGTATGAGAAAAGTTATAAAAAGGGATGATATTAAAGCAGATAAAGAATTATTACAAGAAGCATTACTTCCTAAGAATAGACCATGAAAGATAGCTTAGAAAAATTTCTCCGTGCTATTGGGGGGCTAATAGAAGATAATGCTAACATAAAAGAAATATTAGGGCAGATCGCAGAACACTACAAAAATTCTACAGAATTAGAGCTAGATTTTGAAGATATAGTGGTTAAAATAGACACAGGAATGAGTGCACTAGGTTATGCGAAAAAAGTCCCTTTTGTTGTAGCTTTAATTGAAAACTCTAAGGCTTTTTTAGAATCCCAAGGAGAATATATTAGTGAGAATGAAAAACGAATTTTAAGAAGAGTTATTAGACTTTCTAGAATCGAAGATAGTAGTATAAGAATCCAGTATCTTGATAAAGAAGCAATAGATGTTGGAAAGAAATGGAGCTTCAAATCGACAGAATGAAAAGCCAAGATGAAGCCATAAAAAACCTTAAAGAAGAAATTAATAGCATAACAAACCAAACCAGCACCATAAAAGGGCAAATTGACAACACAAAAAGAGATTTTGTTGCTATTCTTGGGATCTTTGCTGCTATCTTTATGGCGTTTGAGTGGGCTTAAAATTAATTTGGCTATTTTTGATAAGAAAGGGCTAGATGGTTTAATTGCCTTATGCTTATTCATGTTTGCATCGTTTTTCACTCTCATTTTATTACACTCTCTCTATCGTTTTGTAAAAGATATTGCAAACAGCAATCAAAATTTCAATAAAACTAACTCAAAAGAATATACGGTCTCCATTATTTTGCTTATCGTAATTTTTATTACAGTGGCAGTGGTTGTGGGTGCAAAGACTTATAAGAATTAAACCCTCTCATAAGAATTTTTGATACACCAACACCACCGATTTAGGTGTAGAGCTAAGGCTAAAAAAACTATCTGTGGCT
>NZ_SFZZ01000010.1:0-77177 GCF_011140715.1 Helicobacter pylori
TGCAAGTCTGTAGATAGGTAATCTTTTCCAAAGATAGCCATCAGACATTCTTCGCTTCAAAACGCTTTCATAAATCTCTCTAAAGCGCTTTTTATAATCAACACAATACCCTTATAGTGTGAGAGATAGCCCTCTTTGGGAATTGAGTTATTTGACCTTAAATTTTTATTAGCGTTACAATTTGAGCCATTCTTTAGCTTGTTTTTCTAGCCAGATCACATCACCGCTCGCATGAAATTCCACTTTAGGGAATGCGTGTGCATTTTTCTTAAGGGCGTATTTTTGTTGCAAATACTCTACAATAGCATCGCCCGAATGGATGAGTAGGGGGGGCGTTGGAAGGGCAAAATGCCCCATGAAATAGCCCTCAATTTTTTGAGCGATTAAGGGAAAATGCGTGCAACCTAAAATGATCACTTCAGGTAAAATCTTTAAGGGAGTGAAATAATAACGCATGCAAGTTTCTAACAATTCGCCCTCTAAAATACTTTCTTCAATCAAAGGCACAAAAAGGGAAGTGGCTAAATGCGAAATGTTCAAATAGCCTTGTTGTTTCAGGGCGTTGTCATAAGCGTTGGATTGAATCGTCGCTTTTGTCCCTAGCACCAAAATAGGGGCGTTTTTATCTTCCACTTGCCGTTTGATCGCTAAAATGCTTGGCTCAATCACGCCCACAATAGGGATTTTAGAATGCTTTTGCATCTCTTCTAAAGCCAGAGCGCTCGCCGTGTTGCATGCCACAATCAATAATTCAATCTCATGCGGTTTGAAAAAATCCAAAGCCTCTAAGCCAAATTGCTTGATCGTGGTGGGGTCTTTAGTGCCATAAGGCACTCTAGCACTATCGCCATAATAGATGATTTCATCAAACAATCGCGCTTTTAAAAGGCTTTTTAAAACGCTAAACCCCCCCACACCGCTATCAAAAACGCCTATTTTCATGACACTTTTTTAATTTAATGGGATTAATTAGGGATTTTATTTTTCATTCATTAAATTTAAAAATTCTTCATTGTCCTTAGTTTGTTGCATTTTAGAATACACAAAGATTAAGGCTTCTATGTCATCCATTTGTTGCATCACATTCCTTAAAACCCACACTTTAGTCAAGCGGTCTTTGCCAAGCAAGATATTATCTTTTCGTGTGCCGGATTTTAAAATATCAAAGGCCGGGTAAATGCGCCTGTCCGCAATATTCCTCGCTAAAACGATTTCGCTATTCCCGGTGCCTTTAAATTCTTCAAAAATCACCTCATCCATTCTAGATCCCGTTTCAATCAACGCCGTAGCGATAATCGTCAAGCTCCCGCCTTCTTCAATATTCCTTGCGGCCCCAAAAAAGCGCTTAGGCCTGTGCAAGGCGTTCGCATCCACGCCTCCGCTTAAAACCTTACCGCTTGAGGGCGTCACGGCGTTATACGCCCTTGCTAAACGGGTGATAGAATCCAATAAAACCACCACATCTTTACCCATTTCCACTCGCCTTTTAGCCCTTTCTAAGACTAATTCAGCGATTCTTATGTGGTTATTGGCCGGCAAATCAAAAGTGGAGCTAAAAACTTGACCCTTAACGCTTCGCTGCATATCCGTAACTTCTTCAGGGCGCTCATCCACTAAAAGGATGATCAGCTCCACTTCAGGGTGGTTAGAAGTGATGCCTTGGGCGAGCTCTTTCATCAGCTCCGTTTTCCCGGTCCTTGGCGGCGCAACAATCAAAGCCCTTTGCCCTTTCCCCACAGGGCTGAATAAATCTAGCATCCTACCGGTAACTTTAGTGGATTCGTATTCTAATTTGATCTGTTCATCAGGGAATAGGGGGGTTAGATTGTCAAACAAAGGGCGGTTTCTAATCTCATCTGAAGGCGAGTAATTGATAGCCTCTACTTTTAAA
The DNA here is from genome assembly GCF_011140715.1 of Helicobacter pylori. GTDB lineage: Bacteria > Campylobacterota > Campylobacteria > Campylobacterales > Helicobacteraceae > Helicobacter > Helicobacter pylori_DA. The sequence goes on from NZ_SFZZ01000010.1 coordinate 1,892, forward strand.
AGGGCGTAGTATTTTTCCTGGTCTTTGGGGGATCGCACTTGACCGGTAACAATATCGCCATTCCTTAAAGCAAAACGCCTGATTTGAGAAGGGCTAACATAAGTGTCATTATGCCCGTCTGAAAAACTCCCATCAAACCCTCTTAAAAAGCCATAGCCATCAGGCATGATTTCTAAAATCCCGGTAAAAAGAATGTATCCGCCTTGCGTAACTTGGGTTTTTAAAATTTCAAACATCAAGTCTTGTCGTTTGAATTCTTGGGGGTTTTCCACTTTGAGCTTGTTAGCGATTTCTAAAAGCTTTTCAGTAGGGTAGGCGCGTAAATCTTCAATGTGATAACCGCTCACTGGCGTGTGGGTTTTAACCTTGTGCGAACTTTTGTGCGTAGGCGCGTTTTCGTTCATTAAATTTCCTTTTAATTAAAAAGAGGTTTCTAGTTGTTTCAATTAAGATAAAAGTACAAAAAGCTAAAGCATTCTTAAAGAATTAGTGTAATCAAAAGATGCTAATAAGTGGCGCATGCCACAAGCGTTGAATTTCGTAATGCTTCGTTATGCTATCATAATTTTTTTAACAAAGTCAAATTTTATTTTAACTTTAGAGTGGTTTTAATTTATTGTTACTTATGCTATAATTTTAAGTTTAAATTTAAGAATAAAGGATACTTGATGAAAAAAGGCATTCACCCCGAATATATCCCATGCAAAGTTACTTGCGTAACGAGCGGGAAAGAAATTGAAGTTTTAAGCACCAAACCTGAAATGCGTATTGATATTTCTAGCTTTTGCCACCCTTTCTATACCGGTAGCGATAAAATCGCTGACACTGCAGGGAGAGTAGAGAAATTCAAGCAACGCTACAATTTGAAGTAACTTTTTTAAAAAGCGTGGCTTTTTGTGTTGTATTTTTTGCCCACCCCAATAGGTAATCTCGCTGACATCACGCTACGCACTTTAGAAGTTTTAGAGCGTTGCGAGGTTTTTTTATGCGAGGATACAAGGGTGAGTAAGAGGCTGTTGCACTTGCTTGCAAAAAACCCTATTATTGGCCATTCTTTCCCTAATATTGCGGCTAAAAAAAGGGAGTTTATCGCCTTCCATTCGCACAACGATCAGGAATTTTTAAACCAAATAGAGCTTTCTTTTTTTGACAAAGAAGTTGCTGTGATGAGCGATGCGGGCATGCCTAGTTTGAGTGATCCATGCATGAGTTTAGTCGCTTACGCCTTAAAACACAACCTCCAATACGATGTTTTGCCCGGGGCTAACGCGCTCACTACGGCGTTTTGCGCGAGCGGGTTTTTAGAAGGGCGGTTTTTTTACGCCGGCTTTTTACCCCATAAGAGTAAGGAAAGGCGCTTAAAAATCGCTAAAATTTTAAACGCTTTAGCGTATTTAGAAGAAAAAACCCCAGTAGTTTTTTATGAAAGCCCGCACCGATTGCTAGAGACTTTAAAGGATTTAAATGATTTGGCTAAAGGCATGCATTTGTTTGCGGCTAAAGAGCTTACCAAACTCCACCAGCAATATTATTTAGGAGAGGTTTCTCAAATCATAGAGCGGTTGCAACAAAGTAATATCCAAGGGGAGTGGGTTTTAGTGCTTTTGAATGAAAAAAAAATAGAGCCTTGCATGGGGCTATCGGCGTTATTGGAGTTGGATTTACCTCCTAAAATTAAGGCTAAAATTCAAGCCACTATGACACAAAAAAACGCTAAAGAGCTTTATTTCCAGCGTTTGTTAGAAGAAAAAAATCAATAAAAGGGGTTTAGCATGCAAGCAGTAATTTATGGCAAGCAGGTGATTATGCACATTCTAAACTCTCATCAAGAAAAATTGCAAGAAATCTATCTTTCTAAAGAAATAGACAAAAAATTTTTTTTCGCGCTCAAAAAAGCATGCCCTAATATCATCAAAGTGGATAATAAAAAAGCGCAAAGCTTGGCTAAGGGGGGGAACCATCAAGGGGTTTTAGCTAAGGTGGAATTGCCATTAGCGGTTTCTTTAAAAGAGATTAAAAAAGCTCAAAAACTTTTGGTGCTTTGCGCCATTACGGATGTGGGGAATATTGGGGGTATTTTTAGGAGCGCGTATTGCTTAGGAATGGATGGTGTTATTTTAGATTTTGCTAAAGAATTGGCTTATGAGGGGATTGTGCGATCCAGCTTGGGGCTTATGTATGATTTGCCTTTTAGCGTTGCGCCTAACACGCTGGATTTAATTAATGAATTGAAAACGAGCGGGTTTTTATGTTTGGGCGCGAGCATGCAAGGCACTAGTGAAGTAGAAAATCTATCCTTAAAAAAATGCGCTCTTTTTTTGGGGAGCGAGCATGAGGGGTTGTCTAAAAAAATCCTTGCTAAAATGGACGCTATATTGAGCGTAAAAATGCGAAGAGATTTTGATTCGCTCAATGTGAGCGTGGCAGCAGGGATCTTAATGGATAAAATCAACTAGGTGGTCAATTGAATGGAACAGAATAAAAAAAGTTTAGAAAATTTAGATATTTCTGATGTTCAAAACATTTCTAAAGATATTTCTGGTGCGGCATTAGAAGAATTATCGCTTAAAAATTTAGATAAAAATTTGCAGATTTTAAGAGAGATTGGCATACAAGAAATTTACAAGGCGACTAAAATCGCTTCTAAAAATATCAACTATATATTAGAAAAGCGTTATGAGTCTTTATCAAGGGTGCGTGCTAGGGGTTTTATACAAATTTTAGAGCGCGAGTATAAAATTGATTTGAGCGCATGGATGAAAGAATTTGATAAGGCGTGCGCTTTTAAAGAGGGTGCAAGTGAAGAGCAAAATCAAGAAACAGACCCTGAAGAAAAAACAAAAAACCCTTTGAAAGTTGAAATAGATTACAGCATCAATCAAGCTAATATCAAATTATCTAAAGGATTGTCCAAATGGAAACCCTTTGTTTTGGTTTTAGGGGTGGTTGTCATTGTTTTGGCGGTCGTTATCATTCAAAACAGCTCTTCTTTAAAAGAAGAGAGAAAGCAAGAAAGCGCTATTAAGCCCGACACCAAAAATAGTTCTTTCAATGAAGTTAGTCCTACAGAAGAAAAAAAGTTAGAGCCAACGCCTAAACCAAAAGAAAAACAAGAAAAACCAAAAGAACAAGACAAGCAAGGCAAAGAAGCGATCAAAGAAAATCCTAATACCATTTACATTATCCCTAAACGAGATATTTGGGTAGAAGTGATTGATTTAGATGAGAAAAAAAACTCTTTTCAAAAGGTTTTTAAAAAAAGTTATCCTTTAGAGGCTAAAAACCACCGCTTGTTGTTGCGCTTTGGGCATGGGCATCTTATTCTTAAAAACAACCATCAAGAACAAGATTATAACGACAGCAAAACTAGGCGGTTTTTATACGAGCCAAATAAAGGCTTAACGCTCATCAATGAGACCCAATACAAAGCGCTCCAGCAATGAACAAGCTTTTTTTAGCTTTTATTGTTGGGGGAATGCTATTAAGCGCTGATGCTTTAAACGATAAGATTGAGAATTTAATGGGGGAGCGATCCTACCACATGAACAAGCTTTTTTTAGAGCGTTTGTTTAAAAATCGTAAGGATTTCTATGTAATGGGGCGTTTGGATTCCTTAAAATTGCTTAACACTCTCAAAGAAAACGGGCTTTTATCGTTTAATTTTGACAAACCAAGCGTGTTAAAAATCACTTTCAAAGCTTCAAGCAATCCCCTAGCGTTTGCCAAAAGCATCAACAATTCTTTGAACATGATGGGGTATTCGTATGTTTTGCCCATTAAAATGCAAAGCTCTTTGGGCGAGAATGTTTTTTCATACGAGCTTAAAACGGAATATGTTTTAGACCCTAACATTTTAATAGAAACGATGAAAAGGCATGGTTTTGATTTTACAGATATTAGACGGGTGTCTTTAAAAGAGTGGGAATACGATTTTGTCTTGCAAAAAATCAAGCTCCCTAACGCGAGAGTCTTAGTTTTGAGTAGCGATCCTGTGGAGTTTAAGGAAGCGAGCGGGAAATATTGGCTGAGCGTGAATGAGAATGCGTATTTAAAAATAAGCTCTAATAACCCTCTATGGCAACCCAAAGTGATCTTTTATGATGAAAACTTAAAGATCATTCAAATCATTGCTAAAGAAAACAGACAACAAGAAATCGCTCTTAATTTGCTTGATGGCGTGCGTTTTATCCATATCACTGACGCAAAAAACCCTATCATTTTAAAAAATGGGATTAGCGTGGTTTTTGATGCGATGCCTTAAGTATAGGGGTAACCCTTATTTAATTGATTGGAATATAAGAAAATCCGCTTTTAGATTTGAAAAAAGAGAGCCTTAATAATAGCGATCCACCCAATATTTACCAAAAAAAATCTTTTGTATCACACAGCCCACCAATAGCCCAGCTCCCGCTTCTATAAAAAAGACAGCCCACCAATTAATAAAACCAAACCATACAAAAAATAAATGCGCTGGTAAAGCGCCAAGCAATAGTGAAACGCCGCTCACAATAGAAATTCCAAAGCGGGTTTTAAGGATTTTACTTTTTTTGCCAAACGCCATGTCTGCTACAAATTCCCCACTAAAAGAAATCAAAAACCACCCAATCAAATGTTCAGGCATCAATAACCAAGCAACTGCACTACTTCTATTAACCGCTGTAATGACAAAAAGTGAGAAAAAATACACGCTTGCAGATGCAAAATGCCTACCCCTATTCCTTAAAGACCAATTCCTAGAAAAGCGGCTTTTGATTTTTTCATGTGTAACCATGGGATTTCTTTCTTTTTTAAAATACTATTAAACCTAGCTTTTGTATTGTAAAATAAGAATGCTTTCATTCAATACTCTGATCATGATGATTGTCTTTTTATATTCAAACAAAAGGATAGAATAGCAGATTAGTAACACAATGATGTTTTTTATATTATTTTACAAACTATGTAAAATATCCGCTTTTTTCTAAAATAATAGCAAGTGGTGAAAAATTTGGCTTTGTTTTTATCGAGCGTTGGTTATCAAAAAAATATTGCATTTTTAAGATTGGATAATAGAGAGCCTGATTTTATCAAGCGGTATTTTTAAAAGCGGTCTTTTAGGGGATTTTAGTTGGGGAATTATTTCAAAACACCCCTTATCTCCTTAAGAAAATGGGTTTAAAATAAAGCTTAAAAACACAATTTTAAAAGTTAAAGAACCAATCATCAATATATTAAGGTAAAGTTTTTTATAGATCTAATTCATGCTCTCTACAAACGAACCAAGCGACATTAATTTTTGGTAGCGGTTGTCAAGGAAATGAGGGTCTTGTTGGATAGTCCTTAGAGCGTCTAAAAAATACTCTTTGATCGTGTTGGCGGCTGAAAATTTGTCTCTATGAGCCCCTTTGCTAGGCTCTAAGATAATATCATCAATAAGCCCCGCCTCCTTTAAGTCTCTGGGCGTGATTTTCATCGCTTTAATAGCCACTTCAGTTTTGCTAGGGTCATCCCAAAGAATCGCCGCGCAACCTTCTGGGGATATAACGCTAAAAATGGAATATTCCATCATAGCCAATTTGTCAGCCACTGCAATTGCTAGCGCGCCACCACTACCCCCTTCACCGATAATTACAGAAATAGTAGGGACTTTTAAGGAAGCGAACTCTTGGAGGTTTTTAGCGATCGCTTCACTCTGGCCTCTTTCTTCTGCACCAATCCCCGGATACGCCCCGGCTGTATCTACAAGCATTAAAATAGGCAAATTAAACTTTTCAGCAAATTTTGCCATTTTCAAAGCCTTACGATAGCCACAAGGGTTAGGCATGCCGAAATTTCTTAAGAGCTTGTTTTTAGTCCCTCTGCCTTTTTCTTCTCCGATCACCACAACCGGAACATTATCAATTTTCCCTATAAAACACACAATCGCTTTATCATCGTTATAGTGCCTATCCCCAAAGACTTCATACTTATCTTTTAAGATGAGATCAATGTAATCCATAGCGTAGGGTCTGTCAGGGTGTCTTGCTAACTGGAGTTTTTGAAAATCAGTGAGATTGGAGTAAATGCTTTTAACTTCCTTATCCAATCTTTTTTCTAAGATTTCTTTAGCGTCCTCATCGCCTCTAATAAGGGCTAATTCAATTTCATTTTGAATCTCTTTAATATGATTTTCAAAATCTAAATAGATCGCCATTCACAAAATCCTAAATTAAAACTAGGCTTTTTTGAAAATCACAACACCATTAGTGCCACCAAAACCAAATGAGTTACTCATCACCGCATCCACTTGCTTTTCTCTGGCCACATTAGGGATATAATCCAAATCGCATTCTGGATCAGGCGTTTCTTGATTGATGGTAGGAGGTAAGATCCCTTGATTCATGGCCATGATAGAAATAACGGCTTCTAACGCGCCCGCAGCGCCCAAGCAATGCCCAATCTGCCCTTTAGTGGAACTAACAGGGGGGACTTTTTCTTTAGAGCCAAACACATTTTTTAGAGCGATGCTTTCATACCAATCATTATAATGCGTGCTTGTCCCATGAGCGTTCACATAGCCTACTTCCACTTTCGCCATTTCCAAAGCCATTTTCATGGCTCTAAAAGCCCCTTCGCCCTCAGGGGCCGGAGCTGTGATATGGTTAGCATCGCCGCTCTCGCCATATCCGGCAAACTCTGCATAAATTTTTGCCCCTCTTTTTTTCGCGCTCTCGTATTCTTCAAGCACCAAAGCCCCAGCGCCTTCGCCCATCACAAAGCCATTGCGATCCTTATCAAAAGGTCTTGAAGCTTTTTTAGGCTCATCATTCCTTGTAGAAAGGGCTTTAATGCTCGCAAACCCTCCAATCCCTACAGGACAAATGGTGGATTCCGCTCCCACGACTAGCATTCTATCAGCCCCATTGAGCAAAATGGTTTTAACGGCTTCAATAATCGCATGAGTGCCTGCTGCACAAGCCGTTACGCTAGAGAGGTTAGGCCCTTTAATGCCAAACTCAATGGAAGTGAAACCTCCAATCATGTTCACTAACGCAGAAGTGATGAAAAAGGGATTGACTTTTCTAGGGCCTTTTTCAAAACAAAAAATGGAATTCGCTTCAATATTGCCTAACCCGCCAATCCCAGAGCCAGAGCTTACGCCCATGCGGTTTGCCAACTCTTCAGGGCATCTATTGTGAGCGTCTAAAATCCCACTATCTTTCATCGCCTCTCTTGTGGCTTTCAAGGCTAATTGAATGAAACGACCCGCCTTTTTAACATCTTTGGGATTCATCACCTCTGTAGGGTCAAAGTCAGTGATTTCTCCAGCGATACGCACAGGAAACGCGCTCGCATCAAAACTTTCTATATGTTTGATACCGCATTCCCCTTTAGCGATCGCCAAAAAAGAATCTTCTTTATTTAAACCTAGCGAATTGATCATTCCCATTCCAGTTACTACAATCCGACGCACCAATAGCTCCTCATTTCAAAACTTTAATTCAATAAAACTAGATTTTAGCTAAAGCTAAATTTTTGACTAAAACCTGGAGACAAACGCTCCAAGTTAAAAAAAGATTAAGCCAGTTTATTGTCCTCAATATACTTCACCACATCGCCCACATTGACGATTTTTTCCGCTTGCTCATCAGGAATTTCAATGTTAAACTTTTCTTCTAACGCCATGATCAATTCCACGACATCTAAAGAGTCCGCACCCAAATCCTTCACAAATTCCGCCTCTGGGGTAACTTGCGCCGCATCCACATTCAACTGCTCAGCAATAACTGCCTGAATATCTTCAAATAAAGCCATGATTAAAACTCCCTTGTTTTGTAAAAATTAAATCCAATCATCATTGGAGCGTTTATTTTTGCTCCAAAACATCTAAAATCCTATACAACAAATAAATTACAATGAGAAACAATATTAAGTAAATAATCCCCATTTGACAATAACCTCTTTGTTTTAGAATAACCTCATAATGGTAGCATGATTTTTGCTACTTACAAACTTTTATCGCTAAAAGAATGTTTAGGACTACATATAAAGCCCGCCATTGACCTTGAGAGTCTCCCCGGTGATATAACTAGAGTGATCGCTCAAAAGAAACGCTACCGCTTGCGCCACTTCCTTAGCAGACCCTAGCCTGTTTAAAGGAATGTTTTTAACATAATCCGCTTTGAGTTCGTCTTTCAAATTAGCGTTCATGTCGGTTTCTATAAAGCCTGGCGTTACAGAGTTGAAACGAATGTTCCTTAAAGCTCCCTCATAAGCAAAGGATTTGCTCATCGCAATCATCCCCCCCTTACTCGCTGAGTAGTTTGTCTGCCCCATATTGCCTCTTTCACCAATGATAGAAGCGACATTAACCACGCTCCCAAAACGACTCTTACTCATCACCTTTAAAGCCTCTCTGCAACCTATAAAAGCTGAAGTGAGATTATTGTCTATGACATGGTGAAAATCTTCTGTCTTCATTTTGATGGCTAATTTATCGCGCACCACACCAGCGTTATTCACCAAATAAGACAAACCTCCATCGCTTTGAACAATGGTTTGTATCGCTTCAACAAAATCGCTTTCAGAAGTCGCATCAAATTTAATAACGGCCGCTTTATAGCCTTTTTCTTCAAGCTCATTTTTCAAAGCATCAGCCACTTCAGCATTACTGCGGTAATTGATCCAAACTTTCAGCCCCATAGAAGCGAGAGTTTTGGCGATTTCGGCCCCAATGCCTTTAGAAGCTCCAGTAATGAGAACATTTTTCCCTGTGAATTGCATTATTCAATAATCCTTAAATTTTAAATTTGTTCAAGTTCTTATAGTCTTGATTCATAACGCCTTAACATGTAAAGACGCTTTAAGACCTTCTTTTTAGCGCTGATTTTTTGTTTTTTGCGTTTTTCAGTTTTAGACTCAAAGAACCTTCTAGCGCGGCATTCTGTTACCACTAGATTGCGATCGGTTTGCTTTTTGAATCTCCTGTAAGCTTCATCAAACGCATCGCCTTCTCTAACCTTAATCCCTGGCATACTGCTATCACCTCTTTTCCATAGCTTAAAATCATTGCTTAACAATGGCTACAAACGAAATAATATTATATAAGACAGATTAACCGATTGTCAAGAATTTTCACTTTTTTCTAGCGATTTTGTTAATAAGGTTATAAGGATCAAAGGCGACCGTCATATACACTTGGTAGGATTCTGACCAAGGCAAGCTCCTATCAAAGCCTCCACGCATCGCATTAAGCACGAAGTTGATCCGAACAGACGCAAAGTCGTTTTTCCAATTGTAATAAAAATCAAAACGATTGTATAAATTGGCTTGAAAGAATGGCACACCACGATAAATAGGCGTGGGGCAATAAGAAGGCGTGCAATACATTTCAACATATTGGTATTGGTTATAAAAAGGCATTTCTGGGGTTTTAGCGAAATAAAATAAATTGTGTATTCCAAAGCCTTTGTATTGGATCTCCACATCAAATTGCCCCCCCACGCTATTCATAAAAGGCACATTTTTGTGAATTTGCCTCAATCGGCTTAATTCAGAAACCATGCCAAAACTGGCATCGAGCTTTTCCATAAAGGGGGCGATGTCTAAAAGGCTTGTCCCTATGTAAGCGTTAAAATAAAGGCGATCCATAAGATAAATATTATTGCTATCAATCGCCTTTTTTTCATTAAACTGCATGCCATCAGCCCCATTCAAAAGGTATTTGTCTTCGTTGTGGAACAAGACAAAATACCCTCCAATACCCAATAAATCCTTAAAGAAATTATAAGCGACAGAGCCGTTCATTTGAAACCTGTCCATTGCATTCCCATAAGGGTTTCTCCCGAATTTACAAGTGTTATAACAATTGCCTCCAAACCAATCTAGCATAAACTCCGCATGCCCATAATAGGGTTTTGAAGGCGAATAATGGTTTTGAAATTGCAATAAAAACCCTCTAGCGTTGGGATCTATGAACCAATAATAAGGGGCAAAAATATTCAAACCATACCTCCCTAAGAGGTTTTTTCTAGGAAAGATGCCGCCATAAAAAGTAAAACGCTTTCCCCTAGCCTTATAATACATCGTAGGCCCCCAACGGTAGGGAAAATTGGTGCTGTAGTTATGGAAGTTTTGAAAGAAATACGCCCCCACAGTCAAGCTTTGCTCCACACCTCTTGTATAAAATTGGATCCCAAAATTTGGAGTCAAACGGGTTTTAAGATTGGTGTTAGTATTGACCCAATAAGGCGTTGAGCCTTCATGGTCCATGATGAACATATTGAAACCCAGATTGTATTTAAAAATATTCCAATCAAAAGCGTAAGAATTAACCGCTAACAAACAGACTAAAAAAGAATGTTTTAAAAAGGTGTTTATTGCCACTTGTTACCCCTATGTCATCATTATTTTTGATAAAAAAGCTTATCTTGTAACCAATGGGTATTCTAGCACATCTAAAAATATTTTTCTTTAGATTTAATATTAAAATAGCGCTTATTTCATGTTAGAATTTATGATGTTACAACATACTAACTAAAAAAGGAAATTTTAATGGAATTAGGAAATAAAAATATAAAACCCGGTCGCAAGCGTGTCGCTGTAGATGAGTTGAAACGCAATTTTTCAGTTACTTTTTATCTCTCTAAAGAAGAGCATGATGTTTTAAGACGACTAGCTGATGAAGAAGTAGAAAGTGTCAATTCCTTTGTCAAACGCCACATTTTAAAAACAATCATTCATAAAAAAGGCGCTAACCAAGATTCTTCTATCAATTGTGATTCTTCTAGTAGGCTTTAAGCCTACTTTAAGGCATTCGCTCTTTAAGAGCAACACCCGCTAGAGCATTTAGTTTTAATCCCTACCGATGAGCGATCCATCAAGCAAAACCCTTTCCCCTCTAAATAGCGTTTCGCATCAAACCCGGCCACAAACAAGCCTCCAGCAAATAACGCCAAGTCTTTAACCACTAGCCTTCCAGCCCCAGAAAGCCATGGGAAATGCTGATTGACAAACACTTCTGGCGTTGTGAACAAAAAGGATAGAGTCGTGATCGTCATTCCAGCGACAAGCAAGCCCCCAATCACGCCCATTAAAGGCATCCAAAGCCCTAAAAGCACCAAAATACCTAGGATCATAATCGTGATCCCTAAGGCTTCAGCCACTAAATAAGTGCGGTTTTCTTTATGCCATTCTTTGTTTTCAACGATTTTAGGGTCATCTTGCATTTCTTCTTGCATGGATTGGGATTCAGACATTTTGTGTTGTTTGTATGCGGGCTTTTCAAATTTATACATGAAAGAAAAGAAAGGGGAATTAGCCACAAAAGGAGCGATCCCTTCGGCTTCATACGGCACAAACTTAAGCCCTCCAATCCAAATAAAAATGATGAAAATAGCTATATGCATCAAATAGCCGCCTAAATTTTGAAGTTTTGTAATCACTTCAAGCAATGATTTTAACGCTTGCATGGTTTTATTCCTTTAGGATATTTTTTATATTGCTAAAAACAGCTCGCAAATGATAGCGCATTATGTTTAATTACGACAAAATCATTACCATTACAAGAAATAATGATCAAAAACACCCATTTTCAAAAACACTGCCCAAAACGCTCATGCCAATATAACGCACCGCGCCCTTATAAAAAATCCCATCATTTTTTAAAGAAAGCTCTAAAGATTCGTTGCTTTTAGGGATGAGAGTGGCTTTTTTAGGCGTGTTATAAAAAATGCGCGCGGCGATAAAAACCGCCGCCATGCCTGTCCCGCAAGCTAGCGTGAAATCTTCAACCCCTCTTTCATAAGTTTGTAAAAAAATCGTCTCTTTATTTTCTATAAAAGCGATGTTAATATTAGCGTTAAACGCATGCCTTAAAGCCCTTAATTCCAGCGTGTTAAGGGAATTTAACCACTCTTTATTTTTTACAAATCCCACTAAATGCGGCACTCCTGTATCTATGAGGTAGAACATAGGGATATTTTCTAAAACGCTGTTATTAGTAAAAAATTTTTTGCATCTTAAGGCGGGTATGGTGTCTAGGATTTTGTAGTTACCGAGATTGCTCTCTATGATATTGGGTTCTTCTATACGGATAGAAATCTCTCTTTTTCCGGCTAAAAAAACATGCTCTTTAGGGGCTATATTATGCTGGTAGGCAAATAACCCCACGCAACGGCTCGCATTCCCGCACATGCCCGCTTTAGAGCCGTCTGAATTGTAAAAATCCCATTCATAGTCATAATTTCTGCTCGGTAAGACGACCACAAGCCCATCAGCCCCAAAACCCTCATGCCTATGGCACACCTGTTTGGCTAAATTAGAAAAATCTTTTTTTTTGAAACTTTGCGTGATTAAAAAATCATTCCCGCTCCCTGAATATTTGTAAAACACCATTAATGCAAGCCTTTTTGATTTTAATTATAAGTTAAAAGAGGTTTTTTATCCTTAAAAGAGCGTTTTTTAGCTAACATTTGATAATTTTTGGTTCAAGTTTAATGGGGATAATTTCATGAAAGCTCAGTATTTCTTTTGGATTCTTTTTTTGATTGGTTTTTATTGGATGATCTATCTATATCAAGATTTTTTAATGGATGCACTGATCGCTGGGCTTTTGTGCGTGGGGCTTTTTCAAGTGAAAGTTTTTTTAGATAAGCGCTTTTCTAATGTTATCAGCTCGTTTTTATGCGTTTTAGTTTTAGCGAGCGTCTTGATCGTGCCGTTGTATTTTATTGTTTATAAAAGTTCTAATATCATTTTTGAAATCAATTTTGAAAAATTTTCAGCCCTAATCAAATGGCTTAAGGGGACAATCACTGAAAATTTATCGCATTTTCCTGCCATTCATGATGGAGTGAGCAAGTTTTTAGAAAATTTTAGCGCCGCTTCCATCACGGGTTATTTGTTGAAAATAAGCAGCTATGTGGGAAGATACAGCTTGAAACTCATTACAGACGCTTTGTTTATCTTGGGGCTGTTGTTTTTCTTTTTTTATTATGGGGAGAGATTTTATCGTTATTTTTTAGGGGTCTTGCCTCTTGGAATGAATCAAAGCAAAAAGATTTTTGAAGAAGTGGCTGGGATTTTACGCATCGTGCTTTTAACTTCTCTCATCACGGTTATTTTAGAGGGAGTGGCGTTTGGGGTGATGATCGTATGGTTTGGGCATGACGGCTGGTCTTTAGGGATTTTATACGGCCTAGCGTCTTTGGTGCCGGCTGTTGGGGGGGCTTTGATTTGGATCCCTATAGCGATTTATGAGCTTTATCATGGGAATGTGAATGAGGCGATATTTATCGCTTTGTATTCCATTTTATTGATTAGCGTGTTGATTGATAGCGTGATCAAGCCAATTTTAATCGTCTTCATCAAAAAAAGAATCTTTAAAACCACCCTTAAAATCAATGAAATGTTGATTTTCTTTTCTATGATTGCTGGGATTTCACAATTTGGTTTTTGGGGGATCATTGTGGGGCCTACTATCACGGCGTTTTTTATTGCGTTACTGCGATTGTATGAAAATTACTTTATCCAAAACGATCAAAAAGCATGCGAATGATATAAGGGCTCACAACGAAATTTTTAAAAATGATATATAAGAGTGAGTTATAGAAATAACCATTCTTATGAAGAATTTTCAAACACCTCATTCAATGCGAACGCAAATTTAAACCCATATCTTATAGATAGATGCAAATTTTATTTTTTATAACGAATGAGAGGGTAGGAGCAGTTTTTGCATAAAAGTTCTAACGCTTCGCCCTTTAAAAAATGGGTTTTGATAACCATAGCTTTTTGGCTGTTTAAAATATCTTTTAAGGGCGTATGGTTTAAATCGCCAAGGTTGATATGAGCTTGCGTGTCCATGCAGCACGGCACGACAACGCCATTAGATAAAATAGCGATTTGCTTGATCAAGCCGTAACAATAGGGGATTTTTGATTCCTGGTTTAAAGGGTTTTGGGCGTTTAAATTCGGCCATTTAAAGGTTTTTTGGATATTCAAAAAACTTTTTTTAAACAAACGAACGCGGCCTTGCGATTTTAGAGTCTCTAAAGAAACGCATTCAAAGCTTTCTAAAAAAGGCTTGATCAAATTCTGGTGTTTTTCAAGAGTGCTATCTTGAATGCGTAAATTCAAAAACACTTCGCTATTTTTTTCACATTTGTAGCGGCAAAATTCTAAAATTTTTTGGATATAGCGGTGCTGGTTGAGTTTGTTATGATTGTCTAGCCCTGCGTCTAAAGAAATAGAAATTTGATAGATTGCATCTTGTAAAAGCGTCTCAAAATTATGCAAATACGCCCCGCTAGTAACCAGATCCACTTTTAAAGAAAAGCGTTTGGCGGTGCTTAAATAGTGGTTTAAATTTTTGAGTTTGCAAGGATCGCCTAAAACATGAAAGGTGATGATTGGGGTTAAGGGGGCCGCTTCTTTGCAAATTTTTTCAAACAATTCTAAAGGCATCACGCCTCTGATATTTTTAGGGTTAGGGCAAAAACTACACTGCAACCCGCAAATATCGCTTAATTCTATATAGATCTTTTTAAAAGGTTTCTTGTTGGGTGTCAATTCTTGAAAAGATGCTAGACATTGAAGCGAAAATGCAATACATCGCCATCTTGAACGATATAGTCCTTACCTTCAATGCGTAACGCCCCCTTTTCTTTCGCCCCGGCTTCGCCCTTATAAGCGATAAAATCGTCATAACTGATGGTTTCAGCTCTGATAAAGCCTTTTTCAAAATCCTTATGGATCACCCCAGCAGCCACAGGCGCACTAGAACCTTTTTTAATCGTCCATGATCGCACTTCCTTGACTCCAGCGGTAAAATAATTGATCAGACCTAATTCTTTAAAACTCAAACGAATGGTCTTTTCTAGCCCGCTTTCTTCTACGCCCAAACTTTGCAAAAATTCTTTGACTTCATCTCCACTCATAGAAACCATTTCTTCTTCCAATTTAGCACACAAGGCGACAAACTCGCTATTTTGCCCTTTCGCATGGTTTTTAACTTTTTTGGCATGCTCATTGAGGATATTTAAATCTTCTTCGCCCACATTAGCAACATAGATCATTTTTTTATGAGATAAAAAACGCAATTCCTTATCCAGCTCCAAAAAAGCCTCGCTCGTGTTTAAGGGGAAAGTTTTCGCCGGTTTTAATTCTTCTAAATGCGTTTTTAAACTCAAAGCGCATTCTAAAAGATTTTTAGCGTCTTTTGAGCTTTTTAGGGCTTTTTGCAAGCGATCGATCCTTTTGTCTAAAGTGGCAATGTCCGCTAAAATCAACTCCAATTCAATGGTTTCTATATCATTTAAAGGGTCAATCTTGTCGTTCACATGCGTGATATTGTCATCTTCAAAACAGCGCACCACTTGCAAGATCACTTCGCATTCCTTGATATTGGCTAAAAACTGATTGCCCAAACCCTCCCCCTTGCTCGCTCCCTTAATCAATCCGGCAATATCCACAAATTCCACCACAGAATGCAAAATGCGTTCAGGCTTTACGATTTGAGCCAACGCATCAAGCCGCTTATCAGGCACATTCACAATGGCTTTATTGGGTTCAATGGTGCAAAAAGGGTAGTTCGCACTTTGGGCGTTTTGGGTTTTGGTGAGCGCGTTAAAGGTGCTGGATTTGCCCACATTAGGCAAACCCACAATGCCTACAGACAAGCCCATTTCAAGCCTTTTTCAAAAGCTCTTCCACAAAAGCTGTGCAAGCTCTCACGCCAGCCCCACTCGCTCCAAAGCTATTCACATCCCATTCTTTTTCCACATAAGCAGGACCTGCAATGTCAATGTGTAGCCACTTATCCTTAAACTCATCTCTAATAAATTCATTCAAAAACAAGCCCGCCGTGATCGCACCGCCATAGCGTGAAGAAGAAATATTGCACACATCAGCGATTTTAGATTCAATCAATTTCTTTAAATGGCGGTTAAAGGGGAGTTTGGCTAATAATTCGCCGGATTCTAACCCTGAAGTTTCAAAGAGATTTTTCAATTCTTCATTATGCCCCATGATCGCTGAAGTGAATTCGCCTAAGCCCACAACGCATGCCCCAGTAAGGGTCGCAAAATCCACGATCACATCAGGGCTTAAATCTTGAGCGTAGCTCAAACAATCCGCTAAAACCAAACGCCCTTCAGCGTCGGTATTACGGACTTCTATGCTCTTGCCTTCTTTAGAGATTAAAATATCATCAGGCTTGTAAGCAGCCGGGCCTATCATGTTTTCTGTAGCCCCAATAATGCCATGCACTTCAGCTTCCACGCCCAGTTTGGCTAATGCGTTTAAAAGCCCAATCACCGCAGAGCCACCGCCTTTATCCGCTTTCATGGTAACCATGTAATCGGCCGGTTTCAAGCTCAACCCTCCGCAATCATAAGTCAAGCCCTTACCCACTAAAGCGATTTTTTTCTTCGCTTTTTTAGGTTTATAGACTAAATGGATCAAGCGGGGGGGATTGACAGCGAGAGAGGCTTTATTGACCGCTAAAAAGGCGTTCATTTTCTTTTCTTCTAAAAATTTTTCATCATGGACATGGATTTCTAAATGGTTTTCTTTAGCCACTTTTTGCGCCACTTCAGCCATATAAACCGGGGTGCCAATCATAGGGGGGGTATTGACTAGATCCCTAACGATATTCAAGCTTTCTGTCATGATTTCAGCGTATTTTAAAGCTTCTTTAGCGCTCTTTTCTAAAGAATTTGCGCAAGTTTTTTCGCAAGGTTTGTGCAATTCTAAAGCGACAATGACTTCTTTTAAAACGCTTTCTTTTTTGTTGGATTTAAAAGTGTCGTATTCATACAAGCCTAATTTCAAGCCCAAAAACAGCGCTTTCAAGTTTTCTAAAAGCACATTATCTTTAGAATGCGCGCCGCAAGTATAAACGCCCACTTTAACGCTTTTAAAAGCGAGTTTTTTAAGGGTGCGAACGGCTAAACATGCGCCCTCTCTCAATAAATGCACATCATCTTCTTTAACGCCCACATACAGGATTTTATTTTCTTGGTCTAAAAACGCGCCTTCGCCTTCGTATTTAAAGGTTTCTAACAATTTTTTATTTTTGACCCAAGCATGATCAAAATCCTTATTGATAATAAAAACTAAACTGCATTCAGCTTTCGCGTTTTCAAAAGTGGTTTTTTCTAATTTGATTTTTAACATAAAGTCTCCTTTTTTAATTTCATATCTTTCAAGAATTGTATTGCGCTCTAGCGGTTTTTCTTACTATAGTATTGGAAATACCATAAAACCAACGCCAAGAAAGATACTAATAGTAATATTAGCGCATAAGGGTGTTTTTTAAGCCATTCTAACGCATGCAATAACTCTTCTCCTAAATACCACGCTAGAATAATGGTAATGCTCGCCCACACCATCGCGCTAATGAGGTTGATGATAGCGAATTTTAAAGCACTATAGCGCGTGAGTCCTATGCTAATGGGAATGATGGTACGCATGCCATACATGTAGCGTTGGATAAAAATGATAAACCAGCCATGTTTTTGCAACAATAAATGGGCTAGGGCTAGTTTTCGGCGTTGTTTTTCTAGCTTTTTTTGGATGTAAGCTTTATTGGTGCGGCCGATGTAAAAATAGATCTGATCCCCCACAAAACCCCCAATCCCTGCGACTAAAATGGCTAACCCCAAATGCATATGACCGGTATAGCTGGCAATCCCTGCTAAAATCAACCCGATCTCGCCTTCTAAAATGCTCCACCCAAATAAAATGAGATACCCCCAAGTCGCTGCATGCTGATTCCATAAGTCAATGATGTATTCTTCCAAAATTCACCCTTATCCTAGCATTCTAACAAACAAAAGGTTTTCATGCGCTCTTCTAAAAGTTGGATACCCGGTAATTCTTTTAACCCTATCAAAAAGCATGCTTCTATGCATTCGGCTTGTAGGGCTTTGATAAGCTCAAGGCTCGCTAAAGCTGTGCCTCCAGTGGCTAATAAGTCATCAATTAACACCACCCTTACCCCCTTAACCCCCCTAAAAGCGTCAGAGTGGATTTCTATGCTGTCGCTCCCGTATTCTAGGCTGTAGCTTTGAGACAGGGTGTGCGCGGGGAGTTTGCCCTTTTTCCTCACAGGCACAAAACCCACCCCAAGCGCATAAGCGAGAGCAGAGCCTAAAATAAACCCTCTCGCTTCAATGCCCACGATAAAGTCTATATTGAGAGCGAGATAGCGTTTTTTAAGCGTGTCAATGAGTTTGTTAAAAAGTTTAGGGTAGTTGAGTAGCGTGGTAATGTCTTTGAATAAAATCCCTTTTTTAGGGTAGTCTTTCACTTCTCTGATGCTTTGTAAAAGTTCTTCTTTGAGCGTTTCATTCATTTTGATTTCCTTTAATATAACGGATTGGTTGTAGAATTTTGATTTATTATAGCGTTTTTAAAGGAGAGCTTCTATTTTTTGCTCCAATTCTTTAATACGATTTTTATATTTATCCGATTCGCCTTTGTATTCAGAGTTGCGCTGTTTAAGGGCTTTCAGTTCTGTTTTTAACGAGCTCATTTCTTGGGTAAGAATATCGATATTACCCAAAGCTCTTTGGAGTTGCAACTGGTGTTTTTGGATCAAAATTTCAGCTTCTTGTAGGGTGAGCTTCATGGACGCATTGGTGCGTTCTTGCCGTTTAGCCACGGTTTTAAAAAAGAAAGTGCGCACGCCCATATAAAGGATAAAAACAACAGCGATAGTGATGATAAACCATTGGGTAAACATTCTATTAAAATATCCTTTTAGCGAAACGATGCAATTATACTATATTAGCCCTATGATTTCAGCGATTCATCTAGCTTTTGGATACGCAACACATGACGGCCTTGTTCAAATTCTGTAGAGAAAAACGCTTCCAAAATGCTTTCTGTTACGCCGATACCGCTAATCTTTTCGCCCAAGCACAAGACATTGGCGTTATTGTGCAAGCGAGTCATTTTAGCCATGTAGGCATCAAGGCACAAGGCGGCTCTAATACCCTTAAAACGATTAGCACCCATGCTCATGCCTATCCCTGTGGCGCACACTAAAATGCCATAGCTTTGCGGATTTTCTAAAACTTTTTGGCACACTAATTTGGCGTAATCAGGGTAATCCACCCTCATGGTGGGTAAAAAAGCTTGGATCTTAAAATCCTTGTCTTCTAAAAAATGTTTAACAAATTCTGCAAGATGCACCCCTGCATGATCGCTTCCTATAAAAACTTGAGCAATATTCAAAGGCTTATTCATCAGCCCTCCTTGATAAAAGATTAAGAAAGGAGTAAGGAAAATAAAAATCTTGTGGGCGCATGGATAAAAAACTCCGATAAAGGGGGGATAAATAAAAAGACAAACACTACCAACATGCCGTAGCGTTCCATTTTAGAAAACCATTCCAATAAAAACGCGCTTTTAAAATGCAACGCTAAAAAGCCTAACGCTTTGGATCCGTCTAAGGGCGGGATAGGGAGACTGTTGAAAACGCCTAAGACAAGATTATAAAGAATGCCTTGAATGAGAAAGGTTACTAAAGCGAGCTGATAAAGATTCAATTCATTGATGCTTAAAGCGTTGATCCCTAGTTTTTGAAAGCTCCAATGCGTGATGGAAGCGAGCAGAACGGCTAGAGTGAAATTATAAGCCACCCCAGCTAAACTCACCACTACGCATGCTAGAGAGCCTTTTTGAGAGACAATGTAGCACATATCCACAGGCACGGGTTTGGCCCACCCAAACAAAAAAGGGGCTTGAAAAATGAGTAATAAAGCCGGTAAAAGCACCGATCCCATCATGTCTAAATGCCTAATAGGGTTTAAACTCAAACGCTTAGCGTCTTTAGCGCTCCTGTCCCCAAATAAAAACGCGCTCAAGCCATGCATGATCTCATGCCCTATGATAGCGATTAAAAGGGCTAGGATTTTCATTAAGGTGGTAATAAAACTTTCTAAAGAGAAATCAAAAAATTGCACAAAAAACCTTAACGCGTTGCGTTTTCTTTTTTAATGATTTTTTCTAAGCCTTCAACGCTTTTAAACATGCGTTCCCAACGCACCAGATAGCGTTTTTTGGGGTTATTTTCTGCATCCATCTCCAAGCTATTTTTTAAACTCAAACTGAAATAAACAAACCATGGCGAACCCACGATGTTTTTATAAGCCACGCTCCCCCAAAAGCGCGAGTCGCTAGAATTATCCCTGTTATCGCCGATCATGAAAAATTCATCGTTATTGATTTTTTTATAAAACACCTTTTCGCCCTCCATTTGGATGAGTTGCATGCTGATATTAGCTTCTGCGCCTTGAGTGGCTAACTGCTCCATTAAGTGGAAGGTTTCATTGTCTTTTTGGTAATGGATACCCGGATGCTTATTTTTATAAGGGTTTAAAACAAAAATTTTACCCATAAATTCTTTTGTCATGGCGTTAGGGTAATGTTTAGCGATGTAAGTTTTGTCCGTGTCGCTCTCAAAAGGGTGCAAATAAAACCCCTCACTAGTGAATAACACCTCATCGCCCCCAATGGCAAAATTCCTTTTGACATAGTAAGATTTTTTTTCATGGGGAGGGATAAACACCACCACTTCGCCGCGTTTAGGGCGATCCCCCTCTATCAAATGCCCGTTATTTTTAAAATCAGGCATAACAGGAAGCTCAATCCATGGGATTTTAGGAATGGGTATGCCGTAAGAAAACTTTTTGACAAAGAGCATGTCGCCCTCATAGAGCGTGCCTACCATAGAGCGAGAGGGAATGATAAAGGCTTGCGCGACAAAAAAGATAACCAACAGCACAATAATGATCGTCCCTACCCAACTGGAGCAAAATGCATAAACAGAGCGTAAAAATTTCATTTAAAATCCCTTCCTTTGTTGTTTTTCAAAAGCGATTAGAGTGTTTTCTAAAAGCGAGACGATCGTCATAGGCCCCACGCCTTTAGGCACAGGAGTGATAAAACCGGCAACTTTTTGCGCGTTGGTGAAATCCACATCGCCCACGATACGCCCATCGTTCAAATGATTGATCCCAATATCCACCACTACAGCCCCTTTTTTTAACATGCTCGCTTTAATCAAATCAGGCTTACCCACGCCCACGCAAACAATATCAGCGTTTTGGGTGTAAAAGCTAATGTCTTTAGTCAAAATATGGCACACGCTCACGCTAGCCCCAGCGTTTAGCATGAGCATGCTCAAAGGCTTTCCAATGATATTGCTCGCCCCGATAATCGCCACATCCTTGCCCTTGATTTCAATGTGATAATGCTCTAAAAGACGCATCACGCCCATAGGGGTGGCTGGCAGAAACGATTCCTTTTGGGTGCAGAGTTTGCCGATATTAAGGGGGTGGAAACCATCCACATCTTTGTTTGGGTCAATGGCTTCTAAAATCATTTTAGTATCAATGTGTCTGGGCAAAGGGAGCTGGACTAAAACGCCTGAAATGTTTTGATCGGTATTGTAATCTTTAATCAAGGATAGCAATTTGGCTTCAGTAATATTTTCTTGGAGGGTTTTTAAGTCAAAATCCATGCCCACCCTTTCGCACGCTTTGATCTTCATATTGACATAAGTGATACTAGCGGGATCTTTCCCCACTAAAATCACGGCCAGTTTGGGGCGTTTATGCGTTTGTGCGGTTATTGTTTGGATTTTATTTTTCAAATCTTTTTCTATATCATAAGCTAACGCTTGCCCGTCTAATAAAACAACGCCCCTATTTGGCATGCCCATTTATCCTTTATCAATTAAAATCCTATTATTGTAGCAAAAATCATGCGTTTAATGGATTAAAAACCCAGTTTGTCAATCTTTAAGATTAGCCCCATGATAGAGCAAGTAGAAACTAAGGGCTTTCAAAGATTCTAATTGCTGATAAAACTTAGAAGCTTCTATTTTGTCGTTTTGTTTCTTGTCGTTTTGTTTATCCTTTTGCTCTTTGTGTTTTTCGTTCAAATACCTTAACCCCAAACTTGGGTTATAAAAATAATCTTTGGTAGCGATCGCTTCATAACCTAGCGCGTAATTGGGGTGGCTTGGGGGGGTTGTTGTATTGTTAGAAAATAAGGGTTTTCCAAAACTCACAAATTGAAAACCTTTAGGAGCGACTAATTCAACAATCGTAGGAGCGATGTCTAAATGCGATCCGACTTGACTGATTTTTTTAGGCTTTAAAGTAGGGGCATATAAAATAAGCGGCACGGATTTAATGATATATAAATCGTTTTTAGCGTATTCATAGCTCCTGTCAAAATGATCTCCTGTGATGATAAAAAGCGAGTTAGGGAATTTTTGGCTGGCTTTTTTGATGAAATTGACTATCACTTTGTCATACCAGTAAATATGCCCTAAAGAATTAGCGTCCGGTAGATTTTCTGATTTGGGGGTTTTTTCCACAAATTTTTGGATTTTTTCTAAAGGCACACCAAAGGCTTTGAGATTCACGTTTTTGATCGCGTGGTTGCTTAAAGTCATGACCATGCTGAAAGTTTTCTCATTGGGGTTGGTGTTTTCTAAAATATAGTCAAATAAAATATTATCATGCACTCCCCAGTTGCTCTCTATGGGTTTGGGGTAGGGCTTGTTTTTAACAAATTCTAAGAGGTGATTGTTAAAATAAAGGGCGTGAAAACCTTGTTTTTTGGTGAAACTGGTTAATTTATTCCAAATCCCGCTGCCTCCATAATAAAAGTTGTTTCTATACCCTAGAGTCTTCATGATATTGCCAATCGCCATAGGAAAGCTAGGGAGGATCACCCCTGAATTGACTAAATTATTATCATTGATATAGGGTAAGCCTGTGATCTGGACATCCAAGCTTTTAACGGTTCGTGGGGCGCCTTCAATAAAAGCAGAGAGCATGTGAGCATGTTCTTTTTTAACCAAATCTTGTAAAGCGCTCGTTAGCCCTATAGAATCAAATTTTTTATCAAAATGCCATGAGCTTAAGGACTCTGAAACGATATAGAAAACATGTTGAATGGTTTGAAGAGAATCGTTGTGGCTTGTTTGAGAAAGCAACTCATAGAGGTTGTTTGAAGGGTTTTCTTTAAGATGGAAATAATTTTTCGCCACTTCTAAAGGCGTTTCTTTAGCAAAATCGCTGAATTTAAGGTTATGGCTTTGTCTGTAATTGCGCGCTAAAAGATAAAGGTTGCGAAACGCTCCGGGGGTGATTTTCATTAAAAAAGGATCTTTGGCTGGCTCTATGCTGAGATCTAAAGACGCACCCACAAAGCTCAATTGCGCGTTAATGTAAAACATTTGCGTGAGGGAAAAAAGCGCAAATAAAATGAAAGTTTTAAGGGGTTTGGTGGTTTGATAAATATTGGTGGGCTTAAAAAGGGCGTTTTGGAGTTTGAAATAGATAAAAGAAATTAAAACGCTAAGGATTAAAAAGAGTGAAAAACTAGAAAAAATAGGGTATTCCCAGCTCATTTTTAAAATCGTGAGCGTGTCTTCATGCAAAAATTCCAATAAATTTTCATCAAACACATTCCCATAAATGCCATAATAAACAATGTTAGCAATATTTAAAAACAGGATAATAGCGATAGAAAAATACGCCATAATATTAAGCATTTTTACTTGGTGTTTAGGGGCAAATAACCCCAATAACCCGATGATGATAAAAAGAATCGCTAAGCTTGAGACCACACGATTATCGTATCTTGCCCCGTTGAGTAGGGTTTTGATGATTTCATCAAAAATAGGGTTTTTTAAAGCATGCTTATAATAGCCTGTATAAAGGATAAAGCCGATACGATTGAACACAAACAACAAGCTCATAAAAAAGGTGAAGTAAAAACCTTTTAAAAAGAGCGAAAATAGGGCATTAGATAAGGGTTTCATAAGCGTTAATATAACCTTTTTTTAACAAGAGATAAAGTTTTAAAAAAGACAAAAAGAAACAAGGGGAAATCCAATAAAGAATCTAAGATTTGAAAATGAGAACGCATCAAAAGCGAACTGGATAACGCTACTAAAGCGATCACGCCTAATAAGGGGCTGCTCAAAAATAAACTGCTGCAAAAAAGCGCGCTAAAAATCAGAGAAGCCATGAAATGATGATAGATTGAAAAAGGCAAAAACCCTAAAATATCTGTCAAAAGCAACAGATTGAAAAACAGCATGACGCTATAAGATTGCAAGGTTTCTAAAGGGGGTTTTTTGAGTATATGACAAGAAAAGATCACATAAGCAAGGATTAAAAGACAGCTAAAGGGGCTTAAGGGGGCTGTAAAACTGCTTAAAAATTCATTGAGCGATAGAGAGTCTTTCAAAGCGATATTGCTTAAAATCACGCTTATAAACGAGAGCGAAAACCTCAAACCCAATGGCTTATTTTTGAAAAAAAAGAAAATTAAAAAAAGCCATGCAAAACTCAGCGTGTAAGAAGAAGATATAAGCATGACTGATTACTTGAGAAGGGATTTTAAATAATCCATATTGAAACGGATGTGTTTGATATGAGAGCGGTTATAGGTATAGACAATATCTATAAAATGAGGATTAAGGCTATAGCTTGGGTAACTCACTTCATCCGCTTTATCTAAAATTTTTAAGGTTTTAAAAGAGTTTGGGTTTTCTAATTTAGAAAGCAAGAGTTCCTTACGACGCAAAGATAAATCGCTAGGGTTGTGGATCAAATACAATTCTTTGTTTAAATTGATCAAATTCAAAGCGTCATTCAAGTTTTTCAAATTCGTGAGCGTGGGTTTTTTCCAAGCGGTGGGGGTTTTACAGGTTTCTAGCATGAGGCTATCTTTAAAAGAATGGTTTCTAAACGCCATGACAGCGCAGTCTTTAAAGGGGGTTAGGCTTGGCTGGAGCTGGTGGTTTAGGGCATTAGGCCTTAAAAGCTCTCTTGGGTTATTGTGTTTGTCAAATTTCAACAATAAGGGGTATTGGGTGGCTAATTCGTGATAGAGTGGTAGCATAAACCCGCCATCAGTGGTGTTTAAAGGCTTATTTTTTATCAAATGGCTTAAGTTTAAAAAAGGGCTTAAAGAGAGTTTTCGCACAAACTTAAAATGAATCGGCTCTAAAGCGCTTTCAAGTTGATAGATTTTAGAAGTGGCCCACCCGCCCATGCTCACCCCTACGACAAACAACAAAATTTTATCGCCATGCAAAAAAAGCAAGGGGTTACCCAGTTTTTTGATGTATTCATGCGAATAATGAGAAAGCTCTTCTTTGGTTAAAATAATGAAGGCTTCGCTCCAGCGATTAGTCTTGTTATTAAAAAGATTCGCGCTGATTTTCACATCCCTTGCCCCTTCTTTAGTGCCGCTAAAATAAGCGTTCAAAAGATTGTCGTTAGGCAAGCTGATTAAAGAGCTTGCATGCACGCTTAAAGCGTCATTTGGTTTAGGGATAGTGAGTTGCGTGAAATAGGGGGGGGTTTGAGTAACAAGGGTTTGATTATGCGTGAAAGCATAGGGGGGGGTTTGGCGCTTCATTATAATTAAAAATGAAACGATAAAAAGCCCCACAAAAAAGGCGGCATGTTTTAGGCGATTTCTTGAAGATTCCAAGATAGCGTTTCGCCCCCTCTTAAGATAGCGATTTTTTCATTCAAGCAAAGCGTGTGCGTAGGGACTATAAAGGGTTTTTTAGACAAATGCGCTTTTTTACTGGGCAGATTGTCTAACGCGTAGATTTTTTTAGCGTTATCGCTGATAAAGGCTTGCAAATTTTCTAAAGCGTTGTGTTTTTCAAAAAGTTCGCACAGTGCAGGCAGCAAAATAGGGGCAGAAAAGATGCCTGCCGGGATGTTAGCGCTATGCTTTTTAGAGACAAAATGCGGGGCGCTATCCGATCCAAAAGAGATTTTAGGGTGGGCTTTTAAAGCAAGGGATAAAAGCCTTTCTTGGTCTTTTTTGGTTTTGATTAAGGGTTTGCAAAAACAATGCGGGTTCAAACTCCCCCCTAATAAGTCATCTAAAGTCATGCTGATATGGTGTAAGGTCAAAGTCGCATAGAGGTTGTCATGCTTTTCAATTAAAGCGATACTGCGCCAATCGCTCAAATGCTCTATAATGATTTTGAGTTTAGGGAATGAAAGGGCGAAAGTTTCTAAAACGCTATGGCATAAAAATTCTTTATCCAAACAAAACCCGGCTTGTTCTGCGTG
Source organism: Helicobacter pylori (assembly GCF_011140715.1). Lineage (GTDB taxonomy): Bacteria > Campylobacterota > Campylobacteria > Campylobacterales > Helicobacteraceae > Helicobacter > Helicobacter pylori_DA. The sequence goes on from NZ_SFZZ01000010.1 coordinate 27,985, forward strand.
GATGCATAAAATAAAGCCTAATTTTTGGGCGTTTTCTAAAATCTCTAAAGTTTTTTCACCCAACAAATCCGAAGTGCCGTTTTGCGCGTTTGTGGTCATGCCTTTGGGGTAGAGCTTTAAAAACCTGACGCCTTTTTCTTGGGCGCGTTGCAATTCTTCTAAAGTCAAACCATCATTAAAATACAAACTCATTAAAGGCTTGAAGTTTGAAGAATGGTTTAAAATTTCTTCTTCGTATTCAAGGGTGGTTGGAGTGTTGATTAAGGGCTTACTGAGATTAGGCATGATCACCGCAGCACTAAAAGGCTCGCTAGAATATCTTAACACCGCTTTTAAAAGCGCATTTTCTCGCACATGCAAGTGGGCGTCTATGGGGTCAAAAAGCGTGATTTCCATTTTCTAATTGCCCCCTAAGTAATAACGCACTCTAATGCGAATGAGGGTTTTAGTTTTGGGGCGTGGGTAATCCTTATAAGCGATCTGAATGGTTTTTAAAGTGTTGTCATCAAGCATTTTGTATTCAGAGCCAATAATGATTTTAAGATCGGTAATATCGCCGTTAGGGTGCAAGTAAAACTCTACCGCATTCGTCCCGTCCTGCCCTAAATAAGCCGCTACTTGAGGGTATTCTAAATACTTTTGCGTGATGCGCCCAATATCCCTTAAATTATTCCTGATGAAATCTTTTTCGGCTGTGCCTAAATCCCCAAATTCTTCGCCATACAATTCATCAATATCCCTTCTGGTTTGGTTATCCAAGCCTTTATTATTTTCTTGTCTGGGTGGCGCAACTTCTTTAGGCAAGAAAGAAAGCTGATTAGGGTCAAATTCTTTTTTAACAGGTTTTTTCTCTTCTATTTTTTTCTGCTCTACTTTTTGTTCCACTACTTTTTTCTCCTCTTTTTTCTCCTCTACTACTTTTTTCTCTTCCACTTTTTCCACTTTTTTGAGCGCCTTATGTTTGTGGTTGGGCTTTTTGGGTTCTGGTTTGGGCTTTGGTTTAGGCTCAGGCTTTGGCTTTTCTATAGGTTTTGGTGGGGTTGGCGGAGTTGGCGGAGTTGGGGGCGTGGGTGGGGTAGGGGGTTTTTGGGGGCCAGCTAGCGTGGGTTTAGGAGCGCCTGGGTTGTTTTTACTGGGATCTTGCGAATGGCCTCTTTTTAAAACCAATAAGTTTTCAGGATCTAATTTAACGAGCTTGGGTTTTGAAGGAAAAAAATCTTCTCTGTGTTCAAATAAAAAATAAATCAACCAGTGTAACAATACAGACAGAATGAGAGAAAAGAAAAAATTCCTGTTAGAATGATCCACAGGGTCAAAATTTTTCCCTAACTTAGCAGGTTGTAGTTTAGAATTTTCCGGCATATAAATTTCCTAATTTTGAATTCTTTATATTATTTTCAGCTTCTTTAATCAGTTCTTCTTTAGATGTTTTTGGGCTTATTTTGTCTAAAAGCAGGCCGTATTTGTCGCTCAGTAAGACCAAGTAACGCTCCTTATTAGTTTCTATGGAAATGATTTTATGGTTCGCACCAACACGACCCAAAACACTAACTTCTAACTTAAAATCTTTTGCAGAAAAAGATCTTTGTGTGGGAACAATTTTTTTTTTGATTACATACAATATTAAGAGTAAGGCAGCAATAACCGCTAACCCCTTGTAAGCATGGCTTAAATCTAGTGGGGGTTTTAACTCTAGGGTGTTTGAGAGGCTTTGGGGTTGCTCTTTCTCATCTTGGCTTGCGAGATTGGCATGTTGAGATTTTTCTTTCAAGCTAGGCGGTGGGGCTAAATGAAAACCTTTAGGCAAAAAAAGAAAGCGGAGTTGCTTTTTATCTTTGCTGTTTGAAGCTTGGATTTCTAATTCCACTTTAGCTTTTTTAGACAAGAGGTAGATGTCATTTTGGTAGGAAAACATTTCTAAGGCATTCAAAGAGGCTTCTTTAAAATCCATCGTTTTTTTAGAATCCAATTGAGCGTTTTTTAAAACGATCACTTTTTGCCCTTCAACTTCCATGATTTTAGGCGTTTTATTAAAAGGCGTTTCAAAAGTGAGCGTGGTTTGCACGGCTTTTATGGGTGGTGTTGCTAGAGCGTTTGAATCAGGTTGGACTTCTTTTAATGCATTTTGCCAATGCACCAGTTTAATGGGGGCATCATCATTTAAAGGTATTTTTTCTTCAGCCAGTAACATCAAAGTAGCGCTCAGTAACAAGAACAACAATCTCATGAATTTTTAGCGAGATAATACACAATGGCGTTAGAATCAAGGATTTCATTCAAACGAATGGCTAAATTCCTTTCAAAAACCATCACCTCACCCTTACCAATAACCCGCCCGTTCACAAAAGTATCCACGCTCTCTCCGGCGGGTTTTTGCAAATCAATCACAGAGCCTTTTTCAAAACGCAAGATTTGCAATAAAGGGATTTGCGTAGAGCCAAGTTCCGCGCTAAAAACAATCTCCATGTCCAAAAGGTTTTTATAATCGCAGATGAGTTCTTCTAAATAAGTGGAAAGCTCTAGTTCTCTTTCTTTATTCGCTTTCTCTTTTTCTTTTTCGGCTATTTTTAACTTATTAGCTTCTGTTTCTGGCATTAAACTCTACTCTTTCAAGAATGATTTGACTTTGATTATAAAATCTTAATTTTACTATAAATTTTATAACAAATAAAGCCACTACGCTTTAAAGCTAGCCTTAGAAACGCAAAATTCCTTTAAAAAACACGCGCCGCATAAGGGGTTTTTAGCCTTGCAGGTGTAGCGGCCAAACAAGATTAAGGCATGGTGGAGTTTGGATAGGTTGTCTTTAAACAGATCGCTGAGTTCTTCTTCGGTTTTAATAGGCGTTTTAGCGTTGCTTAAGCCTAAGCGGTGCGTTGCGCGGAACACATGGGTATCTACCGCTATACAATTTGCATCAAAGCACACTGAAAGCACCACATTAGCGGTTTTTTGCCCCACGCCATCTAAGCTCATCAATTCTTTTTGCGTAGAGGGGATAACGCCCTTAAAATCCCTAACCACTTTTTGCGCCATACTGATTAAATGCTTGCTTTTATTATTGAAATACGAAACGGATTGGATGATCTCTTTAACCTCTTCTAAAGAAGCGAGGGCTAAATCGTTCACGCTCGGGTATTTTTCAAACAGCTTGGGCGTTATTTGATTCACTCTAGCGTCCGTGCATTGAGCGCTTAAAATGGTCGCCACTAGCAATTCATAGGGGTTTTTATGGTGCAATTCGGTGGTTTGGTTGGGGTAATGTTTTAAAAGTAGCTCTTTGATTTGTTGGGCTTTTGTTTTAGCGCGTTTTAAGCTCATTCTTGCGCGCTTTCTTTGATGACAAGGTATTGCGCTTCATGGGATCTTAAAGCCACTTGAATGCGGTTGATTTTAACCGAAAGCGTGGCTTTTTTCATGGAAGAATGCAAAAGAATGCATTGAACCCCTTCATGAATACCAAAAGAGAGGAAGCGTTTTTTAAGGGCTTCATCGCAGTTGGTGATTTCTACGATTTCATAAACTTTGTCTTTAATGGCTTCATTGAGCGTCATTTTACTTCCTTTTTGATTCAATGTTTTTTTTGACTTCATCTACGATAATATCAATGGGCGTGAAAATACGGCGCAAGATTTTAAAAGGCGCTTGGATAATATCTGATGCTAAAGTGACTTGAGTTTTAGGTTTATCCAGCGTGCCTTTGACATTCACATTAGTGGTGATTTTACCTCCTTTTCCTAAAATGAGATAGCCCACAATAGGGATTTTATTTAAGACATTACTCAAAGCCTTGATAGTGGAAACTTCTAAATTCAAATCCAATTTGTTTTTGTCTAATTCAATGATCCCATTGCCAGCAATATCAAGCGTTTTGCCGACAAGATCAATTTTTTCTAACCCTAAATATTCTTTAGTGATCCCAAAAACAACAGATCCTTTTTTGATTTGATAGCCATTAGCCCCTAAATGAGGGTTCCTAAAGACAATGAGAGAGGGAATGGTGTTGATGAGATTGATCATGTTTTGCATGAGGGCGAAATTCTTTAAGCTTGTGTTTTGGAATTTCAATTCGCCGTTGAAAACCTGATCTTCAAGAGCCCCAATAAGCGTGAATAAGCCCCCTTCTACGAAATCTTTTTGGAGAATGGTGTTGATATAATCCCCGCTAAAATTATGAGCTTTAAGATACAAAGCCCCATGCACTAAATCCGCCATGATCATGCCGTTTTTATAATTGCCATCAATTTTCACTCTGTCATCTTGAGCGACAATATCAAGATTTTCTAAAGGAAAAGGCATTTTTTTATAGATTAACACGACATCTTTAGCATGGATGCGTGTAGAGATAGGGATAATTTTGTGGGCTTTTTCATAGCGTTGTTTGGCGCTAATGAAAATATCTTCATCTTGGATTTCTTTAGAGCTAGGCTTTTCTTTTCGTTCTTTGGAGAATAATCCCGCAATCGCTGGCATTTTGCTATCTAAAAAATCATCAATACTCAAATCAATGTTATTAAGGGTAATATCCTTTTGATCCCCCTTAACTTTTATAGATATGCTTTTGCTTGGAGTATAGACAGAAATTTCATCTTTATTGATAGAGCCAAATAAAGAGAGGGAATTAAATTGCTTGCCGTTGCTATGATAGATGGGTAAAGTGATTTTCAAATCCTTAGCGAAAAAATCAATATTGATAAAATCGCTCGTAGAAACTTCTAAAGAGCCATCTTCTAAGGCGAAATATTTCATAATAGGGGAATAGGGCTTGATTTTTTTCAAATCTTTGACTCTAAAAACATAGGCGTTATCTTTAAATTCGCCCTCTAATAAAAGTTGTGGCACGCTCCATTGCATGTGGTCGGGGTTAGAAAAATCAAAATTCAAAGAAAGGTTTTTAAGAGTGTCTCCTGTAGCGTAGAAAACATCTTTAGTGAATTTATCTTCGCTTTGGGCTTTAATGGTGTCTATGATTTTTCTTCTAAAAACCTCTGAGTTTTCACCCTCTTGAATGATAGAATGCAAGCTTTTTAAATCTAAAGAAAATTTAGTGGGTTGTGGGTTATCTTGGTCGTTATTCAAGCCATAAGAACGCATGTTGATATTATTGTTAGTGTTGAATCGTATTTTATGGACTAAAGAATCCAAAGAAAGGGTTTTTTTATTCAAATCTAAAGCGATTTTAGCGTCTAAATCCAGCATGTTTTCATAGCGGGTGTGGGTAGTTTCTATGTAGATGTATTGGTATTCTTGGGTAATATCTAGACTTATATTAGCGTTTTGCGTATAAAGGGGGATATTATAGAGCGAGAGAGTGCCTTCTTGCAAATTAACGCTGCCTTGAACGCTAAATAAGGGGGCGGTGTTTTTCAAGAATTGTAAGGTGAGTTTCAAATCCGCGCTAGATGGCATGCTGATTTTATCCAAAGGTAAAACGACTTTATAAGCGCTCAATAAATCCTTAATGCTATCGCCATAATAATTAGGGGTCGTTTTTAAAAAAATCTCCAACTTAGGGGCTTCTAACAAATTGGAAAAAGTGGCGTAAGAGCCGGTTAATTCCATGGTTTCATAAGTGATTTTTTGGGGCTGTATGAGAAGCTGTTTGTTTTTGAAGATCAATTCGGTTTTATCCATTTTAATGGGCGATAAGCCATCATTAAAAACGACTGAAGGCTTCATCAAAGTGGCTTTAACTACAGAATTTTCCAAAAGCGATGGGACAAACTCGCCAGGAGTGAAATTAGCTTTGATTAAAGCGTTATCAATCTTAAAGCTAGCAAATTGGATCTTATCAAAAATCCATGTTTTTAAATTTTTTTGCGATTGGTGTTGGAAAAGAGGCTTTAAAAACGCTAGGCTTTTCATTGGGGAAGTGTTAATTTTTAATTCTATGGTTTTTAAATCGGTTAGCCCTTGCAAATAAATTGCAGCGCTGGGTTCAACTAAGGGCTTGACAATCAAATTGAACGCCATTTTCCTAGCTTTAGGTGAATAGTGGGCGTTACCATCCACTTGGACTTTAATGTCTTTAAAGAGCAAATTGATGATTTTAAGCTTGATGTTTTTATCGTCTTCTAGAGAAAATTCCCCTTTGACTCCCGGGAATTCTAACTCGTATTTATTCCCATCAAAAAAGATATTGGCTTTATTTTTATCGTCTAAAATGATTTCTTTGACTTTAAGCTTTTCAAAATAAGACACCGCCCAGATGCCATAACGGATATTTCTAATCAGATCAGAAACTTCTAAACGCTTTTTAGTGGGTTTTTGATGGAAGAAAGAAGAGAGATCAATGCGTTCAACTTCTAAAGAAAGCTTGTTATTGAGTTTTAAGTATAATTCAGAAATGCCAAGCTTTCCAATTTTTAAATTTTGTATGTGAATGCCGTTTGAAAGGGTTTTGTGAATGACGACTAAAAGAGTGAATACTGCCACAAACAAAATAATGACATTAAACACTTTCTTGGATACATGTTTTCTTTTGTTCATTAGTATTCTTTTTTATTTAAGTATACCAATTTATCCTAACAAAGTGGTGGTTGTCCCGCAAGGTTCGCTCAAAAAAGTGTTTTTTTCTTTAAAAGATCAGGGCGTGGATATTAACGCTTTGGATTTGCTTTTGTTACGCCTGATGGGCATGCCTAAAAAAGGTTATATTGATATGGGCGATGGAGCTTTAAGAAAGGGGGATTTTTTAGTCCGTTTGATTAAAGCAAAAGCGGCGCAAAAAAGCGCGACTTTAATCCCTGGAGAAACCCGCTATTTTTTCACGCAAATTTTGAGCGAGACTTACCAGTTAGGAGTTGGCGATCTCAATGAAGCTTATGAAAGTATCGCTCCACGATTGAATGGCGCTGTGATAGAAGATGGGGTGATATTACCAGACACTTATCATTTGCCTTTAGGGGAGGACGCTTTTAAAATCATGCAAGCTTTAATCGGTCAATCCCTTAAAAAACACGAAGCTTTAAGCAAACAATGGCTTGGATACTACCATAAAGAAGAATGGTTTGAAAAAATCATTCTCGCTTCTATTGTGCAAAAAGAAGCCGCTAATATTGAAGAAATGCCCCTAATTGCGAGCGTGATTTTTAACCGCTTGAAAAAAGGCATGCCTTTGCAAATGGATGGGGCTTTGAATTACCAGGAATTTTCACACGCTAAAGTGACCAAAGAGCGCATTAAAACCGATAACACCCCCTACAATACTTATAAATTTAAGGGCTTGCCTAAAAATCCTGTGGGGAGCGTGAGCCTAGAAGCGATTAGGTCGGTGGTATTCCCTAAAAAGACTAACTTTTTGTATTTTGTGAAAATGCCGGATAAAAAACATGCTTTCAGCGCGACTTATAAGGAGCATTTAAAAAATATCAATCTTTCTAATAATCATTTTTATGATTAGGGTTAATGGGGCGTTTTTTCTTTTAAATTGGTTAAAAAGTGTTTAGTATTTTCTCATTTCAATTTTAAGTTCTTACTATTAAAGCATTTTAGATTTTATTAAAAAAGGCTTGCTACAATTTTAGGCAAATTTTGATTGCTAGGGCTTAAAATACAGCTTTTAGCACAAAGGAGAATGAATGGCTAAAATGAGCGCTCCAGATGGGGTTGCCGTTTGGGTGAATGAAGACAGGTGTAAGGGTTGTGATATTTGCGTATCGGTATGCCCTGCTGGGGTTCTTGGCATGGGGATTGAAAAAGAAAGGGTGCTTGGAAAAGTGGCCAAAGTAGCCTACCCAGAGAGCTGTATCGGTTGCGTGCAATGCGAGTTGCACTGCCCGGATTTTGCGATTTATGTGGCTGACAGGAAGGATTTCAAATTCGCTAAAGTTTCTAAAGAAGCCCAAGAAAGAAGCGAAAAGGTTAAGGCCAATAAATACATGCTCTTAGAAGAGACTATTTTAGAAGGGAGAGGCAAATAATGCGTGAGATTATTTCTGATGGGAATGAATTAGTCGCTAAAGCGGCGATTGAAGTGGGGTGTCGGTTTTTTGGGGGCTATCCTATCACGCCAAGCTCGGATATTATGCATGCGATGAGCGTGGCTTTACCCAAATGCGGCGGCCATTTTATCCAAATGGAAGATGAAATCAGCGGGATTAGCGTGTCTTTAGGAGCGAGCATGAGCGGGACGAAGTCTATGACAGCAAGCTCTGGGCCTGGCATTTCATTGAAAGTGGAGCAGATCGGTTATTCTTTCATGGCAGAAATCCCTTTAGTGATCGCTGATGTGATGCGTTCAGGCCCATCAACCGGAATGCCCACTCGTGTGGCTCAAGGCGATGTGAATTTCTTAAGACACCCCATACATGGGGATTTTAAAGCCGTTGCGCTCGCTCCTGCTAGTTTGGAAGAAGCTTACACAGAAACCGTTCGTGCGTTCAATTTGGCTGAAATGCTCATGACTCCTGTATTCTTGCTCATGGATGAAACCGTGGGGCATATGTATGGCAAGGTGCAAATCCCGGATTTAGAAGAAGTGCAAAAGATAACTATTAATCGTAAGGAATTTGTGGGCGATAAAAAGGACTACAAGCCTTATGGGGTCGCACAAGATGAGCCGGCTGTCTTAAATCCTTTCTTTAAAGGCTATCGCTACCATGTTTCAGGCTTGCACCATGGGCCTATTGGCTTTCCTACTGAAGACGCTAAAATCGGTGGGGATTTGATTGACAGATTATTTAATAAGATTGAATCCAAACAAGACATTATTAATGAAAATGAGGAAATGGATTTAGAGGGCGCTGAAATCGTTGTTATCGCTTATGGTTCGGTTTCTCTAGCGGTTAAAGAAGCCTTGAAAGATTACAATAAAGAAAGCAAGCAAAAAGTCGGCTTTTTCAGGCCTAAAACCTTATGGCCAAGCCCGGCTAAACGCTTGAAAGAAATAGGGGATAAATACGAAAAAATCCTTGTGATTGAATTGAATAAAGGGCAGTATTTAGAAGAAATTGAAAGGGCTATGCAAAGAAAAGTACATTTCTTTGGGCAAGCCAATGGGCGCACGATTTCGCCCAAACAAATCATCGCAAAGTTGAAGGAGCTTTAAAATGGCGTTTAATTATGATGAATATTTGCGTGTGGATAAAATACCCACTTTGTGGTGTTGGGGCTGTGGCGATGGCGTGATTTTAAAATCCATTATCCGCACGATTGACGCTTTAGGTTGGAAAATGGATGATGTGTGCTTGGTGAGCGGGATTGGTTGCAGTGGGCGCATGAGCTCGTATGTGAATTGCAATACCGTTCATACCACGCATGGTAGGGCTGTGGCGTATGCGACAGGGATTAAAATGGCTAACCCTAGTAAGCATGTGATCGTGGTTTCTGGCGATGGCGATGGCTTTGCTATTGGAGGCAATCACACCATGCATGCATGCAGAAGAAACATTGATTTGAATTTTATTTTAGTGAATAATTTCATTTATGGTTTGACCAACTCTCAAACTTCGCCCACCACGCCTAATGGCATGTGGACGGTTACGGCTCAATGGGGCAATATTGATAACCAATTTGACCCATGCGCTTTAACCACCGCTGCAGGGGCGAGTTTTGTGGCTAGAGAGAGCGTTTTAGACCCTCAAAAATTAGAGAAAGTGCTTAAAGAAGGTTTCACGCACAAGGGCTTTAGCTTCTTTGATGTCCATAGTAATTGCCATATCAATTTAGGGCGTAAAAATAAAATGGGCGAAGCGTCTCAAATGCTAAAATGGATGGAAAGCCGATTAGTGAGCAAACGCCAGTTTGAAGCCATGAGCCCTGAAGAAAGGGTGGATAAATTCCCTACAGGCGTTTTAAAGCATGACACGGACAGGAAAGAATATTGCGAAGCGTATCAAGAAATCATTGAAAAAGCACAAGGAAAACAATAATGGAAGCGCAATTACGATTTACGGGCGTTGGAGGGCAGGGCGTGTTGTTAGCGGGAGAGATTTTAGCTGAAGCTAAGATCGTGAGCGGGGGCTATGGCACTAAGACTTCCACTTACACTTCGCAAGTGCGTGGAGGGCCCACTAAAGTGGATATTTTGCTAGATAAAGATGAAATCATTTTCCCTTATGCTAAAGAGGGCGAGATTGATTTCATGCTTTCAGTCGCTCAAATCAGCTACAACCAGTTTAAAAGCGATATTAAAAAAGGCGGTATCGTTGTCATTGATCCCAATCTGGTAACCCCCACTAAAGAAGATGAGGAAAAATACCAGCTTTATAAAATCCCCATTATCAGTATCGCTAAAGATGAAGTGGGTAACATCATCACGCAATCTGTGGTAGCGTTAGCCATTACCGTGGAGCTGACTAAATGCGTAGAAGAAAATATCGTGCTAGACACCATGCTTAAAAAAGTCCCTGCAAAAGTCGCTGAAACGAACAAAAAAGCCTTTGAAATTGGCAAAAAACATGCTTTAGAAGCTTTGAAAAAATAAGGGGGTAACTCCTTATCTTATTTTTCTTTAGCTATAGCTTTTTCCCCTTTTTCTTGTGTTTTTGAAAAAAAAAAAAAATGATATAATGCTCAAATTTTACAAAGGATTCTTGTATGCACAAATTTTTGGATGGGGCAAAAAGTGAGGTTTTAAAATATGATGTGATTTCTTTTGATATTTTTGATACCCTCCTTCTAAGACCTTTCATTAAACCCACAGATTTATTTTGGTATATTGAGACTAAATACAATATTAAAGGTTTTCATCAAGCAAGGATCCTGGCAGAAATGCAATCTAGAGAAATCAGTAAAAAACAAGACATTACTCTAGATGAAATTTATCATCAAATCCCAAAAGAGTTTCATTCATATAAGGGAGTAGAAATTGCCACTGAAAAAGAGGTGCTTGTTCCAAACTTGGAGATGTTGGAACTCTATCGTTTCGCTAAGGAGAACAATAAGAGAGTGATTATTGTATCAGATATGTATTTACCATTAGAAGTCCTTGAAGATATTTTAATTTCTAAGGGTTTTGGTGGTTATACAAATTTCTATCTTAGTAACCATATAATGCTCACTAAACATTCAAAGGATTTGTTTAAACATGTTTTAAAACAAGAAAATATTACTCACGCACAAATGTTGCATGTTGGTGATAATTCTTGGGCAGATGACGCTATGCCTAAAAATTTAGGTATAGCAACGCTATTTAGAAAAAGCGTGTTGAAACAATTTGAAGAAATTTTTCCTAAATACAAAACATTTAGTCCAACTAGTGTTGCACAAAGCTTTATTTTAGGATCTTTATGCGTTTTTTATAAAAATTATATTCAAAAACATGAAAAGTTTGATTATTGGTTTCTTTTGGGAGCGATGCAGGCAGGAATTGTAGCCATTGCTTATTGCCAGTTTATCTATAAAGAGATTCATAAAAGAAATATTGATACTTTAGTGTTTGTTGCGCGAGATGGTTATTTATTGCAAAAAATTTTTAATATTTTATATCCAAATTCATATAAAACTACTTATGTCTATGCTCCCAGAATTTTAAAAAAAGCGGTATTTTTAGAAGTCGTAGAGAGCGAGAGTTTGGAAATTTTGCGTATTTTAGAAGGCGAAGAAGAAATTAAAAAGAAGCAAATCACCACCAACCAACAGGCGTATGTATATCTCTATAGCAATTTTGAACATTGCCGCCATTTAGCGTTAAAATGTTTGGATAATTACAGAAGATATTTGTATTCACAAAATTTAGAGGGAAATATCGCTATTGTAGATACGATTACTTTAGGCTATTCTTCGCAAGGGTTAATCCAAAAAGCTTTAAACAAAGAAGTTTTTGGGTGCTATGTGGATCTCCTAAGAATTTTAAATTATGATTGCGTGAGTTTCTTACCTTTTTCACACCCTAAACCCGTTTATTTTCATAATTGGGATTTTATGGAGTTTTTGCTAACAAGCCCTGAATACCCTATTTTAAATGTAGAAAATGGCGTTCCAATTTATCAAAAAGACGTTTTATCTTGTGAAAAACACCGCTCTAAAGCTTATGAAGAAATAGTAGAAGGGGCTGTTGGATATGCTTCATATTTTAAAGAAAGTCAAATTTCTTTAGGCATTCATGATGTGATAGAATGGGTGAATTTCTTCATTGACAATCCTAGTATTCAAGATCAAGAGCAATTCAAACAAATTTATTTTCTTCCAGACGCGACGCATAAAAACGCTCTGCCCTTGTTTTGTAACGATATTTCTTTGCTGTCTTGTATTTTAAAACCTTCACAAAGTTATAGCGTATTAAAAAGGAGTCTTAGGACAAACAAGCAAGAGAGATTGTTTAAAATATTGTCTCTAATTAAAAAAATCTATGGGAAGTTAAAAAATAAACCATAAAAATTGGCTCTGTTTCAATCAAATATGGATAACTAGGGATTTCTCCCTTAATATAATTCTCTCAAAAGTTATCCACTAGATAATTTTTTTATTTATTAAATAGTTTGTTTTTGAGTATAATCCTACGAAAATTTTAAGGAATGGCATGGAGTTTTTAGGACTGATTTTAAGTCTGGCCGCTATTTTGATAGCGTTTAAAAAGCCTGAAAAAGAAAATTGGGCGTTTGGGACTTTGATTGTGGTGTGGTTGGTGGAGCTTATTATTTTTATAGCCCACAGCTCTAGCGTTTTGCCTAATATGAATCTATAGGGGGATGCATGAATAAAGAAACCCGATTTTATAATCTTTTTTCTTTGGCGGTTTTAGGGATTTTGATCTTTCCTGTGGGTTTGGCGAATTTTTATTTTGGCTATGTTTTGAAAGATTCGCCTTGTATTTTTTGCTGGGCGCAACGCATCAACATGATTTTAATAGGGGCGGTGGCGCTTTTGGTGGTGCGTTTTGGGTTGAAACCTAAATACATTGCCTTGCTGTTGCTTATGGCTAGTAGCGGGCTGTATGAGAGCTTTTATCACACGGGTAGCCATGCTTTAGAAGATGTGGGGCAGGGATTCGCGCTCGCTATTTTGGGCTTGCACACGCAGTTTTGGGCGCTTTTTGTCTTTTTTAGCGTGGTGGTGCTTTTAGCGGTTTTGCTCTTTTTTGCCCCTAATACCCAACTTTTTAAAGATTATTCATTAAACGCGCTCCAAAAAAGCGCTTTTTATGTTTTCTTTATGGTGGTGGGTTCTAATGCGATACAGGCGTTTGTTTCTACCGGGCCTTTCCCTTACATAGGGCAAAGCGATCCCGTGCGTTTTTCTTGGAATTTGAAAGAATCGGTCTGGTCTATGGAGAATTGGGATCATTTGAAATTCCCAAGAAGCGTTTTAGGCAGAAGAGATGTGGGCGAGCCTTTGAAATTGAGCGCTTTACCTAAAGACAATGATTATGATCATTCGCCTCTAGAAATCGCTAAAATTTTGAAGATTGGAAAAAAAGAAGAGCTTTTTTTAAAACTGAATGGAGCGATCACGGATTTGAATTTCAATGAAGACAAGGCGATCCTCACCACAGAAAACCAAGGCCTTTATCTTGTGGGTAACGATTTGAAAACCATTCATAGCCACATGGTGTTGGATAGCTATTATAGCGCGACGGTGGGGGCGTTCGTGGGGGCGGATTTTAACGAAGATGAAAACATTGTGATCATGGGCAATAATAAAACGAGCGTAGAAATCACTCCTAACAAAAACGCCAACGCGCTTAAAAACTTCCCTTATTTTTTAGAGGGGGCTGACTCTTTTGATGAAGTGGAACGCAGCCGCTTAAAAACTTCTAGGGCGAAAAACTATTATGTTAGCGCTGTAAGAAGAGGGGCTAAATTCACTTATTTAATTACCGCTCCTAACAAGCGTTATAAGGATTTGATTATTATCTCCATGCTCAATAGCGACAAACAGGTGCATGGGGAGTTTTTACTGGAATTAGGCAATGCCAAACTTAAAGCAAAAAGGGAACTGGGCGAGTTAGTTATCAGTGCATTGGCTTTAAAGGATAACAAGCTTTATGCGTTCAGTAAGGAATTTAACACGCTTTTAGTTATAGACCCTACAAAAGAAGAGATTCTTGAAGTTTATGGCTTGCCTAAAGAGATTAAAAATATCAGCGCTGGGGGGTTTAGGGATAATGAGCTTATCCTTGTGAGCTATGAGAATGATAAAAATATTCTCTATACCCTTAATTTTTAAACTCTTTTAAAGCTACTTTTTTCTAATATATTAACGCATTAGAAGATGGTCGCTATTTTAGAATAGAGGAAAGTCCGGGCTACATTAGACAAAATTCCATCTAACGGATGGCTAGCGCAAGCTAAGGGAAAGTGCCACAGAAAGCAAACCGCCTTTTTAAGGTAAGGGTGAAAGGGTGGGGTAAGAGCCCACCAGAGCTAAAGCGATTTAGCTTGTTTGGGCAAACCCAATTTGTAGCAAGAAGCGCATGGTAAGTCTAAATTGATACACGCTTCGCTTGAGGAATATTGCAAAATATTTCCCAGATAAATGGCCATCCATCGACAGAACCCGGCTTATTCTAATGCTCAACTGCGTGTTGATTTTTTTAATAAAGTTTCAATCATTTTATTTTTTTTTATTTTTTACCTAATTATTGTTTAAAATCTTAAAGATTTATGTTACACTCTGTAAAATCAAAATCAAAGGGGATAGCGTGTTAGAAAAACCTTTTTTAAAAAGCAAGCAATTATTTTTATGCGGATTGGGTGTTTTGATGCTGCAAGCTTGCACTTGCCCAAACACTTCACAAAGGAATTCTTTCTTGCAAGATGTGCCTTATTGGATGTTGCAAAATCGCAGTGAGTATATCACGCAAGGGGTGGATAGCTCGCACATTGTGGATGGTAAGAAAACTGAAGAAATAGAAAAAATCGCTACCAAAAGAGCGACAATAAGAGTGGCACAAAATATTGTGCATAAACTCAAAGAGGCTTACCTTTCCAAATCCAACCGCATCAAGCAAAAGATCACTAATGAAATGTTTATCCAAATGACACAGCCCATTTATGACAGCTTGATGAATGTGGATCGTTTAGGGATTTATATCAATCCTAACAATGAGGAAGTGTTTGCGTTAGTGCGTGCGCGTGGTTTTGATAAGGACGCTTTGATCGAAGGGTTGCATAAAATGGCATTAGACAATCAAGCGGTGAGTATCCTTGTGGCTAAAGTGGAAGAAATCTTTAAAGATTCTGTCAATTACGGAGATGTTAAAGTCCCTATAGCCATGTAGGCTTAGAACAACAAGCGTTCTTCGCTATCGTCTGTTCTTTTGGGGGTGGGGGTGATGGAATTAGGAGTTGAGTAGTAGGGGATTTTATCCACGATTTCTTTACGCAATCCTTTGGGGACATCAAACTTTCTTTTTAAAGAAGGTTCAATGCTTAGAATGTTACGCATGAAATACGAATACACAGGTGCACTCACAACGCCTCCTCCTGTCGCTCCTTTACTAATAGGCGTGTTATCGTCCCTCCCAAACCAGATCACGCTTTGTAAGGTGGGGGTAAAGCCAATAAACCAAGCGTCAATATTGTTGTTAGAAGTTCCGGTTTTACCGGCAATTTCTAAACCTTTAATGCGAGCCAAACTCCCTGTGCCGTTTTCTACCGCATTCATCAGCACTGAAATGGTTAAAAAAGCCTGTTCTTTGGAGGTGATCTTTTTAGTTTCAATGGGCGTGAAAGTTTTGACATCGTTTTGTTGGTTAGTGATGCTTTCAATGAGCATGGGTTTGAGCATGGTGCCGTAATTAGAAAATAAAGAATACTTTTCAGCCGCTTCAATCGGTGAGATAGCAAAGCTCCCTAACACGATAGACAAGTCTTTAGGGAGGTTTTTAAACCCCATATCGCTTAAAGATTGATAAATTTTTTCAAAGCCAAGCTGATCGCTTAAATTAATCGTGGCTAGATTTAACGAATGGCTCAAGGCTTCTTGCAAGGTTACAAGCCCTAAAAATTTGCGAGTATAATTGCTAGGGTGCCATGCGTGGTTTTGTTCGCTGTTTTTACTATAATTGCCATTTTCAAAATTTCGCGCGGTATCAGGGATTTTAGAAGTGGTGGAATAGCCATTATCAAAAGCGATTTGATACACAAAGGGTTTTATCGCGCTCCCAAATTGCCGTTTGGCTTGCGTGGCGCGATTGAAAGCGCTTTTTTTATAATCAATCCCCCCCACTAAAGCTAAAATCTTACCGGTGCTCGTGTCTGTAACGATCATGCTAGCGTTCAAGTTGTCTTCATCTTCATTAGATGCGTTAGTTTTTGGCTTTTCTTTAGCGATTTTTTCTAAGATTTTTTGATGCCCAAAACGCAAGGACTCTAACGCCAAGCGTTGGTAATCCAAATCTATCGTGAGCTTTATGGTATAGCCTTGAGTTTTTAGCCCGTCTAATTGATCCAATTGCTTCAACACCTCATCCACGACATAGGGGGCGATGTTTTGCGTGGAGGTTTGGTTATAGACGATTGGCACTTCATTGAGAGCGCCTTTGAGCTCGTTAGAAGAAATCCAGCCTAAAGAATACAACCGCCTTAAAATATCATTAGCCCTAGAGAGTGAAAATTCTAAATTTTTGGTAGGGTCATAAAAACTTGGAGCTCTGGGCAAGGCGACTAACATGGTGATTTCTTTAAGCGTGAGTTTGTCAAGGGGTTTTTTAAAATACCCTAAGCTTGCGGTTTTCACGCCATAATACCCATGCCCAAAAAAAGTTTGGTTCAAATAACGCTCTAAAATTTCTTCTTTGCTTAAGACTTTTTCAATGCGTATGGAGATGATAGCTTCTTTGAGTTTTCTGGTCAGGGTTTTTTCTCGTGTGAGCACCATGTTTTTAACGAGTTGTTGGGTTAGAGTGCTACCCCCTTCGGTGTAACGACCGCTTTTAGCGTTTTTAATCATAGCGCGCATGACAGCGTCTAAATTGATCCCCCCATGCTCAAAAAAGAGGGTGTCTTCTACCGCTAAAAGGCTTTCAACAAATCGTGGGGGGATTTCTTCAAAATGCGCATAAAAACGGAATTCCTTATCATAAATATTAGCGATCAAACGCCCTTTTCGGTCTAAAATCTGTGAAGCGACACTGGGGCGATAATCTTTAATTTTAGCAATATCCTTATCCGTAGTTACCCAAACTTGAGCGATAAGAATGGCCAATAACCCTATGATAATCAAAAATAAAACGATAAAACCATAAAAAATCTTTTTTAGCATTTAACCACTCTTAAAAGAAGATTGTATTTTAGAATAATTTAAAAGGGTGTTCGCAAGCTCTTTAGTGTCTTCTAGGCTGTTTTTGAGGGATAAAGAGACGCGTAAAAGGGGTTTAGAAACCGTAGGGGGGCGGATAGCTCCCACTAAAAACCCTTTTTCTTTCAAAAAATGATGAGCGTTTAAAAGAGCGGAATTGTTTTCAAACTCTAAAGTAAAAAATCCTGCGAGCGTTCTAATACCTAAGGTTTCAAAAATAATCTGTTGGTGTTTGCTAAGCTCATTTTTTAATTCTTGTTTTTGCGCGATAAAGTATTCTAAATGGGCTAAAGTTAAAGCGGTGTCTAACAGGCTTAAAGCGGTGGTGTAAATCACGCTTTTAGCGCGATTGGTTAAAAACTCTATGACTTGTAAAGGGGCTAAAATACACGCCCCATAGCTCGCAAGCGCTTTAGAAAAAGTGCTGAGCTTAATGATTTTGTCTTTTTCTTTGATGCGATAATATTCTAAAAAACCCAATAAATTCTCGCCGATAGTCCCAAAACTATGGGCTTCATCTACGATTAAAAAAGCGTTAGGAGTCTCTTGAATGATTGCATAAAAATCATAAGGAGCGACGCTCGCATCCATAGAATAAACCCCTTCAATGGCTATGAATTTGAGCTTATTTTTAGGAGCGTTAAAGAGTTTTTGTTGTAAATCTTTAGCGTCATTGTGCGAGAAAAAAACCACTTGATTAGGCTTCGTTTTGGTGCTAAAAATCCCGCTTGCATGGTAGTGTTCGTCCATGAATAAGAGGGCGTTTTTGACTAAAAGGGTGTCTATTAAAGCCAGATTGCCCAAAAAACCACTCCCCACTAAAAGAGCGCTTTCAAACCCCAACAAATCCGCTAATCGTTCTTCTAATTCTGCATGCAAAGGGTGGTAGCCATTCACTAGCATGGAAGCCTTGGGGGAATGAGCGTCAAAGGATTGGAGCTTATCAAAGGCGTTTTTAAGCAAATCTTTTTTAACGCTCAAACCCAAATAATCGTTAGAAGCGTAATCCCTTAATAAAGGGTCAAACAACTCTCTTTTGCGGTAGCGTTTGGCATGGTGTAAGGCTTCTAAGGATTTAGAAAACATCAAAAACGCTTCATTGAGTGGAATCATTCGCCTTTTTGAATTTTTTCAATGATTTTATTGAGTTCATCTTGTTTTTCATAAAACATCTTATCAATATTTTCTTTGACATGCTTAGCGCTATCTTCCATTAAATGCACTTTATGTTCTAGGTATTTTGAATCGGTAACATGATCTTCTTGAACGGCTTTAACCAAATCATTAGCTTCAGCATGTACGCTCGCATGGTGGCTTTCTAAAGCTCTATAGCCTGAAGTGTTAGCAAAGTTTTCTTTACCCGCGCCCTCATAATACCATTTGCCTAAGCGGCAATTCTTATGGCTGGTAATATCAAAGGAATTGAGACCAAAGACCATGCCATAAAGATTGTTTTTAAAGACCACATGATCCAGTTTAGCCAGACCGCAAAACACCCGGTTATTGATATTGTAGACGGTGTATTTTGCGGCTTGCGCGACAATCATGTTATTTTTTACGGTGGATTTAAGCTCTTCCACATCGCCCTTAATAGAGCCTACAATAGAATTAATATCGTGGGTGTTGGTTTGAATATCGTTCGCTTCTTGTTGCATGCTTTTAACCACGACAGCGATTTCTTTAGTGGCTTTTTGGGTTTTTTCAGCGAGCTTTCTCACCTCATCAGCCACCACCGCAAACCCTCTGCCATGCTCGCCCGCTCGTGCGGCCTCAATAGCGGCATTTAGGGCTAAGAGATTGGTTTGTTCTGCAATATCATCAATCAAAGAAATGACTTGAGTGATTTCATTGCTCCGTTGGTTTAGAGAGTCCGCTAACGAAGTGGCGTTTTGCATTTTTTCATAAAGCGATTCAATGTCTTGACCCGTTTTATTAACGGTTATTAACCCTTCATTAGAATGCTCTTCACCATTTTTAGCCGCATTCAAGAGCAAGCCTGTTTCTTGATGGAAATACTGCATGCTTTCTTGCGCGTTCTCTAAGCCTTCTTTTAAGCTCGCGCAAAAAGTCTTAAACAAATCATTTTTATGGTATTCCCCCACACAACTTGTCTTTTTAGCCAATGAAAAATACTGCACGCCATCAATATTTTGGCTTTTTAAAGAATAAGAAACCCCTTGTAAATTAACGCTCTCTGCATTTTCTTTAAAATGAACGCTTTGCTCTTCTAGATTGCTTAAGCCTGCAAGATTCCCGCTTTTAAAAACGACTTTATTGTTTTTAATACCTACAAAACCCTCATGCAAGCACAAATTTAAAAGGCTTTGATAGAGATTGACTTCTTTTTTTAACTCCGCAATCTCAGAATCTTTCTGACTGATTTGAAGTTGCAACTGTTTATTCCCAAACATGGTGGCATTCCTTATTTAAATTTGAATCTTTTGAGATTATACCCAAAATTACCAAACATTTTAAGCGCTCGTTAGTATTGTTGTTTCAAAAACAATTCGTAAAATAATCCCTGTTTTTTCATAAGGGTTTCAAAGTTGCCCTGTTCTATAAGTTTGCCTTGATCTAAAACGATAATTTCATCAGCTTGCTTGACACTATTCATGCGGTGTGTAATAATTAAAGCCATCTTAGAATGCGATTTTTTAAAAATAAAATCCAAAAACTCTTTTTCTATAATGGGGTCAATAGTACTGCTTGGCTCATCTAAAACAACACAATGACTTGGTTTTAAAAAGGCTCTTATAGTGGCTATGCGTTGCTTTTGACTCAGAGAAAAATCTATCCCATTATACTGTGTTCCAAATAATGCATTGCTATAATCATTAAGACAATTTTGAAAATTTTCATCAAAAGATTTTAGCATTTCTCTCTTTTGCTTTAATTGCTCTCTTGTGGGGTTGTTTTGCATGAAAAGATTATCATCAATGCTATACCCAGCATAAAGAGAAAAATCTTGGAATATGGCACTCATTTGTTTGTGGTAGCTGTTTAGCTCTAAATCCTGTAACGAGTATTTGTTATTGATAATAATTTGACCTGAATTTGGGGTATAAAACCCTAACAATAGTTTAATCAGCGTGGTTTTTCCGCTAGCATTCTTGCCGACTAGTGCATAAATTTTATTAGAGTGTAAAGAGAGATTAAAGTTTTCAAAAATAAGTTTTGAATTAGGATAAGAGAAACTAATATTTTCAAATGTAATGCTATGGATTTTTTCTTCTAATTTGATTTGTGTTTCTGGTTTTGGCATTTTGTAATCTAAAATACAGAAATAATTTTCAAAGTATTTATTGATAGCAAAAAACCACTTTCCATAAAATGATAAATCTTGTAGTTGCTGCTCAGTAGAGCTAAATGCTTGGATATACCCAGCAATTGCTCCCACACCAATTAATTTTGAAAGGATAATAAAAACCATTAGAAAAAATAGTGCGATACTTAGGAGTGGTGATTAAAATATCAGCATATATGGTAAGCATTAAGTTTTTTTGGGCGATTTTCACAAAATGATTGATATATAATTCTTTGTTTTCAATGAATTTATGATGAAAATTTAGCATGAAGTTAAATAATAGGTTGTCCTTGTTCTTTTGGTTATCTAGTCCAGAATATAGATAATTTTGTATGCTTTCTTTTTGGTCTTGAAGTTTATCTATGGAAGCGCTATGTTTTTTTGCTGTATGATTAGTGATAAACATGCAAGGAACTGTTGCAAAAATCATTATAAAGGGTAGATAAATACTAATAGAAAATAATATACCCAATAGACTAATAAGCCCTATAATGCGTTGCAAGTTAAAAAATAGATTACTGACATAATTTAGGGGACGGATGTATAGACCGTTATGGATAGCGTTAAGCTTAATAGTGTGATCTTTGTTTTCAAAAAAATTTAGATTTTTAACTTTTGTGAGTTTATTAGCAAGCTGAGTGATGATGTTTATAGAAAATTGTTCAGCAATAATGGTTTGCAAGCTTGATGAAATTCCTGAGAACACATGCGTTAAAAACAGCAAGGCTCCCCATAGTAGCAAAGTTGGTAACAGCAAGCTGTATTCAAAATGCGTATGATTTTGCAATAGGTCTACCACAATATCAATCAATCTTATCATAACAAGAATATTTAGAGATGGAATAATGCCGATAAATAGCACTGTAATTGATGCCAACACAACACATTTTGGTGAGCTTTATAGAGTAAAATGAAAGTCCTTAGGGAATGTTTTTTATGGTATCCATTGGTGTTTGCATTCAATAATCAAATTTTCTTTATTATAACCCATTTTCATGCCCCTAATTTTATTTTTAAAAAATAAAGCCCTTTAAAATTTCAAACTTTAACCGATAATAGTTTCAACCAAAAGCAAGGATGCCTTTGGGTTTTTTATAACAAGGAGTTACAACAATGGCTTTTCAGGTCAATACAAATATCAATGCGATGAATGCGCATGTGCAATCCGCACTCACTCAAAATGCACTTAAAACTTCATTGGAGCGATTGAGTTCAGGTTTAAGAATTAATAAAGCGGCTGATGACGCATCAGGCATGACGGTGGCGGATTCTTTGCGTTCACAAGCGAGCAGTTTGGGTCAAGCGATTGCCAACACGAATGACGGCATGGGGATTATCCAGGTTGCGGATAAGGCTATGGATGAGCAGTTGAAAATCTTAGACACCGTTAAGGTTAAAGCGACTCAAGCGGCTCAAGACGGGCAAACTACGGAATCTCGTAAAGCGATTCAATCTGACATCGTTCGTTTGATTCAAGGTTTAGATAATATCGGTAACACGACTACTTATAATGGGCAAGCGTTATTGTCTGGTCAATTCACTAACAAAGAATTCCAAGTAGGGGCTTATTCTAACCAAAGCATTAAGGCTTCTATCGGCTCTACCACTTCAGATAAAATCGGTCAGGTTCGTATCGCTACAGGTGCGTTAATCACGGCTTCTGGGGATATTAGCTTGACTTTTAAACAAGTGGATGGCGTGAATGATGTAACTTTAGAGAGCGTAAAAGTTTCTAGTTCAGCAGGCACAGGGATTGGCGTGTTAGCAGAAGTGATTAACAAAAACTCTAACCGAACAGGGGTTAAAGCTTATGCGAGCGTTATCACCACAAGCGATGTGGCGGTTCAGTCAGGAAGTTTGAGTAATTTAACCTTAAATGGGATCCATTTGGGGAATATCGCAGATATTAAGAAAAACGACTCAGACGGAAGGTTAGTCGCAGCGATCAATGCGGTTACTTCAGAAACCGGCGTGGAAGCTTATACGGATCAAAAAGGGCGCTTGAATTTGCGCAGTATAGATGGTCGTGGGATTGAAATCAAAACCGACAGCGTCAGTAACGGGCCTAGCGCTTTAACGATGGTTAATGGCGGTCAGGATTTAACAAAAGGCTCTACTAACTACGGAAGGCTTTCTCTCACACGCTTAGACGCTAAGAGCATCAATGTCGTTTCGGCTTCTGACTCGCAACATTTAGGCTTCACAGCGATTGGTTTTGGGGAATCTCAAGTGGCGGAAACCACGGTGAATTTGCGCGATGTTACCGGGAATTTTAACGCTAATGTCAAATCAGCGAGTGGCGCGAACTATAACGCTGTCATCGCTAGCGGTAACCAAAGCTTGGGATCTGGGGTAACTACCTTAAGAGGTGCGATGGTGGTGATTGATATTGCCGAATCAGCGATGAAAATGCTGGATAAAGTCCGCTCTGATTTAGGTTCTGTGCAAAATCAAATGATTAGCACCGTGAATAACATCAGCATCACTCAAGTGAATGTTAAAGCGGCTGAATCTCAAATCAGGGATGTGGATTTCGCTGAAGAGAGCGCGAATTTCAACAAAAACAACATTTTGGCGCAATCAGGCAGTTATGCGATGAGTCAAGCCAATACCGTTCAACAAAATATCTTAAGGCTTTTAACTTAGTTTTGAGAAAAGTGTTTGTATGGGGCTAACGCTTTAAGCGTTGGCTTTTCGCTTTTATTTTTGCTTCTTTTTTAATAAAATACTCTTTTTGATTTCTTTAATTTATACTTTAATTACAGGCGGTTATTGTGTTAGATAGTTTTGAAATTTTAAAGGCTTTAAAGAGCTTGGATTTATTGAAAAACGCCCCTGCTTGGTGGTGGCCTAACGCTTTGAAATTTGAAGCTCTACTAGGGGCGGTTTTAACGCAAAATACCAAATTTGAAGCCGTTGTGAAATCTTTAGAAAATCTAAAAAACGCTTTCATTTTAGAAAATGATGATGAAATCAATCTTAAAAAAATCGCTTATATAGAGTTTTCAAAGCTTGCAGAGTGTGTCCGCCCTAGCGGGTTTTATAACCAAAAAGCCAAACGACTGATTGTTTTGAGCAAGAATATTTTAAAAGACTTTCAAAGTTTTGGAAATTTTAAACAAGAAGTAACCAGAGAGTGGCTTTTAGACCAAAAGGGCGTTGGCAAAGAAAGCGCGGATGCGATTTTATGCTATGTGTGCGCTAAAGAAGTGATGGTGGTGGATAAATACAGCTATCTTTTTTTAAAAAAATTAGGCATAGAGATAGAAGATTATGACGAATTGCAACATTTTTTTGAAAAAGGCGTTCGAGAGAATTTAAATGCCGCTTTAGCGCTTTATGAAAACACCATTCCTTTAGCGCAACTTTATGCGAGATTCCATGGAAAGATTGTGGAATTTTCCAAACAAAAATTGGAATTAAAACTTTGATTTTTAGATTTTTCTTAATCTTAAGCCTTTTAAAAGGCGTTTTATTGGCCAAAAAGGATTGGAATTTTTTCAAACCTTTAGAGCCTACTAAAAAATATTTTGGCTCTTTTAAAATCGGCTATCTTTACCAGCATGCAGAAACGACTAAAAGATCCCCCATCCGCCCTAAAAACCGCCCACCTATTTTAATGGATAAAATTTACCATGACGCTTCTTTAGGCTTTCAAGCAGGGTTCGTTTTAAAAAAGAAAGCTTTATTGGGGGGGTATTTGGATGCTGGAATGGGCGATTCGTATTTCATGAGCGCTGGGTTTATGGCTGGGGTTAGGCTTTTTAGGGGGTGGGTTATCCCTAAAATCGCCTTAGGCTATCAGCTTCAAATTTTAGGGGCTAAGATTGATAAGTATCAATTCAATATCCAATCAGCGGTGGGGAGTGTGGGTTTGTTTTTCAATGCGGCTAAAAATTTTGGCTTGGGTATAGAAGTAAGGGGTGGTATCCCTTTTTATTTCATCCAAAGCAAATTTTCTAAAGCCTTTGGCACGCCACGATTGAATATCTATTCTGTTGGTATCACATTCACTTTTTATGACTTTACGAGATTTTTAGGGTAAAATATTCATTTTAAAAATAACTATAGAGTATAAAAACCATAATTAGACAAACCTTTAAGGAGTTTATGATGATTTTCATTGATGCATGTTTTAGAAAGGAAACACCTTACACGCCCATTTGGATGATGAGGCAAGCGGGGCGTTACCTTAGCGAATACCAAGAGAGCCGTAAAAAAGCGGGGAGTTTCTTGGAATTGTGTAAAAATAGCGATTTAGCCACAGAAGTTACCCTACAGCCGGTAGAGATTTTAGGTGTGGATGCGGCCATTTTGTTTAGCGATATTTTAGTAGTGCCTTTGGAAATGGGCTTGAATTTGGAGTTTATCCCCAAAAAGGGGCCGCATTTTTTAGAGACGATTACGGATTTAAAAAGCGTGGAAAGCCTAAAAGTAGGGGCTTATAAACAACTAAACTATGTCTATGATACGATTTCTCAAACGCGCCAAAAGCTTTCTAAAGAGAAAGCGTTAATCGGTTTTTGCGGATCGCCTTGGACTTTAGCGACTTACATGATAGAAGGCGAGGGGAGCAAATCGTATGCCAAAAGCAAGAAAATGCTTTATAGCGAGCCTGAAGTTTTAAAAGCACTTTTAGAAAAATTAAGCCTTGAATTGATAGAGTATTTGAGCCTTCAAATCCAAGCAGGGGTCAATGCGGTGATGATCTTTGACTCATGGGCTAGCGCTTTAGAAAAAGAAGCGTATGTGAAATTCAGTTGGGATTATTTGAAAAAAATCTCTAAAGAGCTTAAAAAACGCTACCCTAACATTCCGGTCATCCTTTTCCCTAAAGGGATTGGTGCTTATTTGGATAGCATAGATGGGGAATTTGATGTGTTTGGCGTGGATTGGGGTACGCCTTTAGAAGCGGCAAAAAAGATTTTAGGCGGTAAGTATGTTTTGCAAGGGAGTTTAGAGCCAACGCGCCTTTATGATAAAAACGCTTTAGAAGAAGGGGTTGAAAAGATTCTAAAAGTCATGGGCAATCAAGGGCATATTTTTAATTTAGGGCATGGGATGCTACCGGATTTGCCCAGAGAAAACGCCAAGTATTTAGTGCAATTAGTGCATGCTAAAACCAGGCGATAGGGGGGCTTGATGAAAACTATTATAAGATGCATGAGCTTATTAGGCTTGTGTGTTACTCTAACTCTAGCGCAAACCCCCTCTAAAACCCCCGATGAAATCAAGCAAATCCTTAACAATTACAGCCATAAGAATTTAAAGCTCATTGATCCGCCGACAAGTTCTTTAGAAGCGACACCGAGTTTTTTATCCTCGCCTAAAGAAACAGCGACCACGATCAATCAAGAGATTGCTAAATACCATGAAAAAAGCGATAAAGCCGCTTTGGGGCTTTATGAATTGCTAAAGGGGGCTACTTCTAATCTCAGTTTGCAAGCGCAAGAACTCAGTGTCAAGCAAGCGATGAAAAACCACACCATCGCCAAAGCGATGTTTTTGCCTACTTTGAATGCGAGTTATAACTTTAAAAATGAAGCTAGGGATACTCCAGAATATAAGCATTATAACACCCAACAACTCCAAGCTCAAGTCACATTGAACGTGTTTAATGGCTTTAGCAATGTGAATAATGTCAAAGAAAAGTCTGCGACTTACCGATCCACTGTGGCTAATTTAGAGTATAGCCGCCAAAGCGTGTATTTGCAAGTGGTGCAACAATACTACGAGTATTTTAACAATCTCGCTCGCATGATCGCTTTGCAAAAAAAATTAGAGCAAATCAAAACAGACATTAAAAGGGTTACTAAGCTCTATGACAAAGGGCTGACCACGATTGATGATTTGCAAAGCTTAAAAGCGCAAGGGAATTTGAGCGAATACGATATTTTGGACATGCAATTTGCTTTGGAGCAAAACCGCTTGACTTTAGAATACCTCACCAATCTCAGTGTGAAAAATTTGAAAAAGACCACGATTGATGCGCCTAATTTGCAATTGAGAGAAAGGCAGGATTTAGTCTCTTTAAGGGAGCAGATTTCCGCAATCAGATACCAAAACAAGCAACTCAATTATTACCCCAAGATAGATGTGTTTGACTCATGGCTTTTTTGGATCCAAAAACCCGCTTATGCCACAGGGCGTTTTGGGAATTTCTACCCAGGTCAGCAAAACACGGCTGGGGTTACTGCGACTTTGAATATTTTTGATGATATAGGGTTGAGCTTGCAAAAACAATCCATCATGTTAGGCCAATTAGCGAATGAAAAGAATTTAGCGTATAAAAAGCTAGAGCAAGAAAAAGACGAACAACTTTACAGAAAGTCGCTTGATATTGCCAGAGCTAAGATTGAATCTTCCAAGGCTAGTTTGGATGCGGCCAATCTTTCTTTTGCCAATATTAAAAGGAAATACGACGCTAATTTAGTGGATTTCACCACCTATTTAAGGGGCTTAACCACGCGCTTTGATGCAGAAGTGGCTTACAATTTAGCGCTCAACAACTATGAAGTGCAAAAAGCCAATTACATTTTTAACAGCGGGCATAAAATAGACGACTATGTGCATTAAGGGAATAAAAATGATACGAAAAATTTTAATAGGACTTTTTTTGAGTTTTTTGAGCATGGAAGCTGGCGAAAGAGTGTATGCGATTTTCAATGTGAAAGCGATGCAAGATTCCAAACTCACCTTAGACAGCACAGGGATTGTGGATAGCATTAAGGTTACTGAGGGGAGCGTGGTCAAAAAGGGCGATGTTTTGTTGCTTTTGTATAATCAAGACAAACAGGCTCAAAGCGATTCCACCGAGCAACAACTCATTTTCGCTAAAAAGCAATACCAACGATACAGCAAAATTGGGGGTGCTGTGGATAAAAACACTCTAGAGGGTTATGAGTTCACTTACAGGCGCTTGGAATCAGATTACGCTTATTCTATTGCGGTATTGAATAAAACCATTTTAAGAGCCCCTTTTGATGGCGTGATAGCGAGCAAAAACATTCAAGTGGGCGAAGGGGTGAGCGCGAATAACACGGTGTTACTAAGATTAGTCAGCCATGCTAGGAAATTAGTCATTGAATTTGATTCTAAATACATTAATGCGGTCAAAGTGGGGGATACTTACACTTATTCTATAGACGGGGATTCCAATCAGCATGAAATTAAAATCACTAAGATTTACCCCACGGTTGATGAAAACACCAGGAAAGTGAGCGCTGAAGCCCTTTTATCTAAGCCTATGGCAGTGGGGCTTTTTGGCGATGGGTTTATCCAAACGAAATAATAGGATATTTTGATGTATAAAACAGCGATTAATCGTCCTATTACGACCTTAATGTTTGCTTTGGCGATTGTCTTTTTTGGGACTATGGGTTTTAAAAAATTGAGCGTGGCGCTTTTCCCTAAAATTGATTTGCCTACAGTGGTGGTTACTACGACTTATCCTGGGGCTAGCGCTGAAATCATAGAGAGTAAGGTAACTGATAAGATTGAAGAAGCGGTGATGGGGATTGATGGGATCAAAAAGGTTACTTCCACGAGTTCTAAAAATGTGAGTATTGTTGTCATTGAATTTGAGTTGGAAAAGCCTAATGAAGAAGCCTTAAACGATGTGATGAATAAAATTTCTTCGGTGCGTTTTGATGACTCCAACATTAAAAAACCCTCTATCAATAAATTTGATACCGACAGCCAAGCCATTATTTCATTGTTTGTGAGCAGTTCAAGCGTGCCGGCTACAACCCTTAATGACTACGCTAAAAACACCATTAAGCCAATGCTCCAAAAAATCAATGGGGTAGGGGGCGTGCAGCTCAACGGCTTTAGGGAGCGCCAGATTAGGATTTATGCAGATCCCACTTTGATGAATAAATACAACTTGACTTATGCGGATCTTTTCAGCACGCTTAAAGCGGAGAATGTGGAAATTGATGGGGGGCGCATTGTCAATAGCCAAAGGGAATTGTCTATTTTAGTGAATGCGAATAGTTATAGCGTGGCGGATGTGGAAAAGATTCAAGTGGGTAATCATGTGCGTCTTGGCGATATTGCAAAAATTGAAATCGGTTTGGAAGAAGACAACACTTTTGCGAGCTTTAAAGACAAACCCGGTGTGATTTTAGAAATCCAAAAGATTGCCGGAGCGAATGAAATTGAAATCGTGGATAGGGTGTATGAAGCTTTAAAGCGCATTCAAGCCATTAGCCCTAGCTATGAAATCAGACCCTTTTTAGACACCACGGGCTATATCCGCACCTCTATTGAAGACGTGAAATTTGACTTGATTTTAGGAGCGATTTTAGCGGTTTTAGTGGTGTTTGCATTCTTGCGTAACGGCACGATCACTTTAGTTTCAGCGATCTCTATCCCTATTTCTATCATGGGGACTTTTGCGCTCATCCAATGGATGGGCTTTTCATTAAACATGCTCACCATGGTGGCTTTAACGCTAGCGATAGGGATTATCATTGATGATGCGATCGTGGTGATTGAAAACATCCATAAAAAGCTAGAAATGGGCATGAGTAAACGAAAAGCGAGCTATGAGGGGGTGAGGGAAATTGGCTTTGCTCTAGTGGCGATTTCAGCGATGCTGCTCTCTGTTTTTGTGCCTATAGGGAACATGAAAGGCATTATCGGGCGCTTTTTCCAAAGCTTTGGGATCACGGTGGCTTTAGCGATCGCTCTATCGTATGTGGTGGTCGTTACGATTATTCCTATGGTAAGCTCAGTCGTGGTCAATCCCAGGCATTCTCGTTTTTATGTGTGGAGTGAGCCTTTTTTTAAGGCTTTAGAGTCTCGTTATACCAAATTGCTCCAATGGGTATTAAACCACAAACTCATTATCTTTATAGCGGTGGTTTTGGTGTTTGTGGGTTCGCTTTTTGTGGCTTCTAAGCTCGGCATGGATTTCATGCTGAAAGAAGATAGGGGGAGGTTTTTAGTGTGGCTTAAGGCTAAACCGGGTGTGAGCATAGATTACATGACACAAAAGAGTAAGATCTTTCAAAAAGCGATTGAAAAACATGATGAAGTGGAATTTACCACCCTGCAAGTGGGTTATGGCACCACACAAAACCCTTTTAAGGCTAAGATTTTTGTGCAGCTCAAGCCTTTAAAAGAGCGTAAAAAAGAGCACCAATTGGGGCAATTTGAGTTGATGAGCGCTTTAAGGAAGGAATTAAAAAGCATGCCTGAAGCTAAAGGTTTAGATACTATTAATCTTTCTGAAGTTGCTCTTATAGGGGGCGGTGGGGATAGTTCGCCCTTCCAAACCTTTGTGTTTTCCCATTCTCAAGAAGCGGTGGATAAAAGCGTGGCGAATTTGAAAAAATTCTTATTGGAAAGCCCTGAATTAAAAGGCAAGGTTGAAAGCTACCATACAAGCACGAGCGAATCGCAACCGCAATTGCAACTCAAAATCTTAAGACAAAACGCTAACAAATACGGCGTGAGCGCTCAAACTATTGGCTCAGTGGTGAGTTCTGCTTTCTCTGGGACTTCTCAAGCGAGCGTGTTCAAAGAGGATGGCAAAGAATACGACATGATCATTAGAGTGCCTGATGACAAGCGCGTTTCTGTAGAAGACATCAAACGCTTGCAAGTGCGTAACAAATACGATAAATTGATGTTTTTAGACGCTTTAGTGGAAATCACAGAAACTAAAAGCCCGTCCAGTATTTCTCGCTATAACCGCCAACGCAGCGTTACGGTGCTTGCTGAGCCTAATAGGAATGCGGGCGTTTCTTTGGGCGAGATTTTAACGCAAGTGAGTAAAAACACTAAAGAATGGCTGGTTGAAGGGGCGAATTACAGATTTACCGGTGAAGCGGATAACGCTAAAGAGAGCAATGGGGAGTTTTTAGTCGCTTTAGCGACAGCGTTTGTGTTGATTTATATGATTTTAGCGGCGTTGTATGAGTCCATTTTAGAGCCTTTTATTATCATGGTTACCATGCCTTTAAGCTTTTCAGGGGCGTTTTTTGCTCTGGGTTTAGTGCATCAGCCTTTGAGCATGTTCTCTATGATAGGCTTGATTTTGCTCATTGGTATGGTGGGTAAAAACGCTACGCTTTTAATTGATGTGGCGAATGAAGAGCGTAAAAAAGGTTTGAATATCCAAGAAGCCATTTTATTTGCCGGCAAAACCCGTTTAAGACCGATTTTAATGACGACCATTGCGATGGTTTGCGGCATGCTGCCTTTGGCGTTGGCGAGTGGGGATGGAGCGGCGATGAAATCCCCTATAGGGATTGCGATGAGTGGGGGCTTAATGATTTCTATGGTGTTAAGCTTACTCATTGTGCCGGTGTTTTATCGTTTGCTCGCTCCCATAGATGATAAACTCAAGCGGTTTTATCAAAACCAAAAAACTTTAGAATGAAAAAGATTGTTTTCATTTTGGCTTTATGGGTGGGCTTATTAGGGGCGTTTGAGCCTAAAAAAAGTCATATTTATTTTGGGGCTATGGTGGGTTTAGCCCCCATTAAAATAACCCCAAAACCCGCTAGTGATTCTTCTTATACGGCTTTTTTATGGGGGGCTAAAGGGGGGTATCAATTCGCTTTTTTTAAAGCTTTAGCGTTAAGGGGTGAATTTTCCTATCTTATGGCAATCAAACCCACCGCACTGCACACGATTAACGCTTCTTTATTGAGCTTAAATATTGATGTGTTAAGCGATTTTTACACTTACAAAAAATACAGCTTTGGGGTGTATGGGGGGCTTGGGATAGGGTATTTTTATCAAAATAACCATTTAGGCATGAAAAATAGTTCGTTTATGGGTTATAACGGCTTGTTTAATGTGGGGCTTGGCAGCACGATCGCTCATTACCACCGCATAGAGCTTGGGGCTAAGATCCCTTTTTCAAAGACTAGAAATTCTTTTAAAAATTCTTATTTTTTAGAGAGCGTTTTTATCCATGCGGCTTATAGCTATATGTTTTAAGAGAGAATAAAAAATAGCCTATTGGTGGTCGTTATCAATAAGATAAGATCCTTATGATATAAGGAGATTGTGCCGTTTTTAATTAAATTGTATAATGGATAGCATCAAAAAATATAACAACGAGTATGATCACATGAAAGGGTTCAAAATATGACTTATAGAAATGGCAAAATAGATTTAAAGAATGAACGCTTTAGTAAAAACCGCTCGTTTAAGGGCGTTAAAAAGAAAATCGCTAAAAAATATACAATCAAAAACTCGCCTTTGACAATTTACTCCTTAAAAACGCATTCAAATTCTTCTCTATCCTTTAACAAAAAAATCTTCTTAGGGCTAGGGTTTGTTTCAGCTTTGAGCGCTGAAGATTATAATAGTTCGGTGTATTGGCTCAACAGCGTGAATGAAAATAATAACAATAAATCCTACTATATTAGCCCTTTACGCACTTGGGCTGGGGGGAATAGGAGTTTTACACAAAATTATAACAATAGTCAGTTATACATAGGGACAAAAAACGCTTCCGCAACGCCTAATCATTCTTCTGTATGGTTTGGGGAAAAGGGCTACATCGGTTTTATTACAGGGGTTTTTAAGGCTAGAGACATTTTTATCACAGGGGCTGTTGGCTCAGGCAATGAATGGAAAACTGGTGGGGGTGCGATACTGGTTTTTGAAAGCTCAAACGAATTAAGCGCTAATGGGGCTTATTTTCAAAATAACAGAGCCGGGACACAAACTTCTTGGATCAATTTGATTTCCAATCATAGCGTGAATTTGACAAACACGGATTTTGGCAACCAAACCCCTAATGGGGGCTTTAATGCTATGGGGCGAAAGATCACTTATAATGGTGGGATCGTCAATGGCGGGAATTTTGGCTTTGATAATGTGGATAGCAATGGCACAACCACCATTAGCGGAGTAACTTTCAATAATAACGGTGCGCTCACTTATAAGGGTGGGAATGGTATTGGGGGGAGCATCACTTTCACTAACTCTAATATCAATCATTACAAACTCAATCTTAACGCTAATAGCGTTACTTTTAATAACAGCACTCTAGGGAGCATGCCTAATGGCAACGCTAATACTATAGGGAATGCCTACATTCTTAATGCAAGTAATATTACCTTTAATAACTTGACCTTTAATGGGGGTTGGTTCGTTTTTAATAGATCTGATGCTCATGTTAATTTTCAAGGCACAACCACGATCAATAACCCCACTTCACCCTTTGTCAATATGACCGGTAAAGTTACTATTAATCCTAATGCGATTTTTAATATTCAAAATTACACGCCTAGTATAGGGAGTGCTTACACGCTCTTTAGCATGAAAAATGGCTCTATCGCTTATAATGATGTGGGTAATTTATGGAATATCATCAGACTTAAAAACACGCAAGCCACAAAAGACAACAGCAAAAACGCCACTTCTAATAACGACACCCACACTTACTATGTAACCTACAATTTAGGCGGCACGCTCTATCATTTCAGACAAATTTTTAGCCCTGATTCCATTGTTTTGCAATCCGTTTATTATGGCGCGAACAATATTTACTACACCAATAGCGTGAATATCCATGACAATGTCTTTAATTTAAAAAATATTAACGATGATAGGGCTGATACGATTTTTTATCTTAACGGCTTGAACACTTGGAATTACACTAATGCGAGATTTGCTCAAACCTATGGCGGGAAAAACAGCGCTTTAGTCTTTAACGCTACGACTCCTTGGGCTAATGGCAGTATCCCTAAATCTAACAGCACGGTGCGTTTTGGAGGGTATCAAGGGGTTAATTGGGGGAAAACGGGCTATATCACTGGCACTTTCACAGCCGATAGGGTTTATATCACCGGTAACATGATGTCTGGGAATGGCGCTCAAACCGGTGGGGGAGCGACTTTGAATTTTGTGGGCGCGACTGAAATTAATATCGCTGGAGCCACCTTTAAAAACTTAAAAACCACTTCACAAAACTCTTACATGACTTTTATCGCTTCAGGGAATGGCTCTGGGAGCGGTAAGATCAATGTTTCTCAGTCTGATTTTTACGATTGGACGGGTGGGGGGTATGATTTTACCGGTAATGGCGTTTTTGATAGCGTGAATTTCAACAAGGCTTATTACAAATTTCAAGGCGCTGAAAATTCTTACCATTTTAAAAACACGAACTTTTTAGCCGGGAATTTCAAATTTCAAGGCAAGACCACCATTGAAAAATCCGTTTTAAGCGACGCTTCTTACACTTTTGATGGCACAAATAACACCTTTAATGAAGACAAATTTAATGGCGGATCGTTTAATTTTAACGCCAAGCAAGTGAATTTTAATCATAACTCGTTCAATGGGGGCGTGTTTAATTTCAATAATACCCCTAAAGTCAGTTTCACTAATGACACTTTCAATGTGAATAACCAATTTAAAATAAATGGTGCTCAAACAACTTTTACTTTCAATAAGGGCGTTGTTTTCAACATGCAAGGGCTTTTGAGCAGCCTAAGCGTAGGCACGACTTATCAATTGCTTAACGCTAAAAGCGTGGATTATAAAAATAACGATAACGCTTTGTATCAAATGTTGCGCTGGACGAGTGGGGAAAACCCTAGCGGCACGCTAGTAAATAAGGATCAATCCGCGCCAAGCAGCACTAAAATTTATAATGTCCATTTCACTGATAACGGCTTGACTTACTACATCAAAGAAAATTTTAATAATGGGATCACGCTCACTCGTTTATGTACTCTAGGTTATACGCATTGCGTGAATATCCATAATGATGCGTTTAATCTCAAAAATGTCAGTAACAACGCCAGTAACACCGTGTTCTATCTCAATGGCATGACGACTTGGAAGATCGCTGGCACAGGCGTTTTCACGCAAGATTACAGCGGCGCTAACAGCGTTTTAGTGTTCAACCAAACCACCCCTTTCCTTGATGGGGCGAATCCCACTTCTAATAGCGTGGTGAGTTTTGGGAAAACTTCAGGGGCTGAATGGGGGCTAGTGGGCTATATTCAAGGCGTTTTTAAAGCGAGTCAAATTGATATTACCGGCACCATTCGCTCTGGTAATGGAGCCAAAACCGGTGGGGGCGCGACTTTAGTGTTTAACGCTGAAAAGCGTTTGAATATCGCTAACGCTAACTTGAATAACGATAAAGCCGGTTTGCAAGATTCATGGATGAATTTCATTGTTAATAATGGCAACTTGAATGTAACAAACGCAAATTTTAGCAACCAAACCCCGCATGGAGGCTTTAACCTTAAGGCCAATAACATTACTTTTAATGGGGGGTCTGTGAATGGAGGGGGGAATTTTGGCGTGGATAACGCTAGCGCTAACGGGAATGCCGTGATTAAGAATGTTAATTTTAGCGATAACGGCACCTTGATTTATAAGGGGGGTGAAAACAGCGCCGGAAATTCTTTAACCCTAGAAAACAACACTTTCAATTCCTATAACATCAACGCAAAAGTTCAAAACCTAATTTTTAACAACAACTCGTTTAATGGCGGTAGCTATTCGTTTAATGACACTAAAAACACCACCTTTAAAGGCACAAACACGCTCATTAACAGCGATCCTTTCAGCCGTCTTCAAGGATCAATCGCTATTGAAAATAATAGTATTTTTAATATTGAAAGGGATTTGACTGACAACACCACCTACACGCTTTTAAGCGGGAATAACATTAAATATAATAATGAAATTTTGGCGGACAATGCTTTTTCAAAAAATTTGTGGGATTTAATCCATTATGGTGGCGAGAGAGGGACTTTATTAAGAACGGAGAAAAACACTTATTTTGTGCAATTCACCCAAAGCAACGGCCAAAAATTTGTTTTTGAAGAGACTTTTAATTCTGGATCTATCACTTATAGATACCTTACGCTCAACTCTTCGCCTTTCCACACAGACGCTGATTCTAAGGATATTTGGAATCAGGTAAGGAAGCAATTTGATTTTGTACCTGGAAAAACCCCGGTGTGCGTTGGGGTGTGCTATATCGCACCCTATAAAAATCAAAACCTTATCGGCTCTAGCGCTTTTGCGTGGTCGCTGAATTTTGGGGCTACGGTGGTGGGGACTTTGCTTTTAGGGAGTGCTCAAGAAAAGGCTAATGACAATGGAGGGTCTATCTGGTTTGGTAAGAATAATTTGTTGTATTTGCATGGCAATTTTAACGCGACTAATATCTTTTTAACCAATAACTTTAATGTGGGTAATCCTAACGCCGGCGGTGGGGCGACGATTAATTTTAACGCTGATGAAACCTTGAGCGCTGACGGGTTGAATTATATGAATTTCCAAACCGTGGCTATGGGCTTACAAACCAGCGCGAGCCAGCATTCATGGGCGAATTTTAATTCCAGGCTTTCTATGGAGATTAAAAACTCCAACTTTAGGGATTTCACATGGGGAGGCTTTAGGTTCAATTCAGGGCGTATCGCTTTTGAAAACACCACTTTTAGCGGCTGGACCAATATTAACGGGGCGACTGAAAGCGGTTCGTCGTATGTGAACATGGTTGCGAATACGGATTTGATTTTCACTAATTCCATTTTAGGAGGGGGCATTCGCTATGATTTGAAAGCTAATAACATTATTTTCAATAACACTCAAATGGTGATTGATGTGTCTAAAAATGTGAATCAGTCTTCATTGAATGGGAATGTAACTTTCAATCATTCCAGGCTTTCAGTCAAACCCAATGCGGCTATCAATATTGGGGGTAGCCAAACCCAAACGACTTTAGAAAACGCTTCAAGCCTTTCTTTTTACAACAATAGCGTGGCGAATTTTAACGGCACAACCGCTTTTAACGGGGTGTCTTATTTGAACTTGAACCCTAACGCTCAAGTCAGCTTCAATCAAGCGAATTTCAATAACGCTAATGTAACTTTTTATGGCATTCCGCTATTTGGCAAAACGCCTGATTTTGGCAACTCTGCACGCCTGATTAATTTCAAAGGGAATACGAATTTCAATCAAGCGACGCTCAATTTAAGGGCTAAAAATATCCATATCAATTTCCAAGGTGCTTCCACTTTTGAAAATAACTCTACGATGAATTTGGCTGAAAGTTCTCAAGCGAGCTTTAACGCTCTTAGCGTAGAGGGGGAAACGAATTTCAACCTCAACGGCTCAAGCTTGTTGAACTTTAATGGTAATAGCGTTTTTAACGCCCCTGTGAGTTTTTATGCCAATAATTCTCAAATTTCTTTCACTAAATTAGCGACCTTTAATTCTAACGCCTTGTTTGATTTACAAAACAACAGCACCCTGAATTTTCAAAGCGTTCTTTTAAATGGCGCTCTAAACCTTTTAGGCAATAGCGGTAACAACCTAGCGATTAATGCAAAAGGGAATTTTAGTTTTGGATCTAAAGGGATTTTGAATCTGTCTTATATGAATCTATTTGGGGGGGATAAAAAAGCTTCCGTTTATGATGTGTTGCAAGCCCAAAATATTAGCGGCTTAATGGGGAATAACGGCTATGAGAAGATCCGTTTTTATGGCATACAGATTGACAAGGCTGATTACTCGTTTAATAACGGCATTCATTCGTGGAGATTCGCTAACCCGCTCAATACGACTGAAACGATTACAGAAACCTTGCATAACAACCGCTTAAAAGTGCAGATCTCTCAAAACGGCGTTTCCAATAATGCAATGTTTAATCTCGCTCCTAGCTTGTATGATTACCAAAAAAACCCTTATGATGAAAGCTCTAATTCCTATAATTACACAAGCGATAAGGTTGGCACTTATTATTTAACGAGCAATATCAAAGGCTTTAATCAAAACAATGAAACACCCGGGACTTATAACGCGCAAAACCAACCCTTACAAGCCTTACACATTTATAATCAGGCTATCACTAAGCAGGATTTAAGCGTTATTGCCAGCTTGGGTAAGGAGTTTTTGCCTAAAATAGCCAATCTTTTATCTTCAGGGGCTTTAGACAATCTCAATCTCAATAGCCCGGACAGCTTTGAAACGATTTTTAGTATCTTTGAAAAATATGGTATCACTTTAAACCAAGAAAATTGGAAGAGCTTATTAAAGATTATCAATAATTTTTCCAACACGGCTAATTATGATTTCTCTCAAGGCAATCTCGTTGTAGGGGCGATCAAAGAAGGGCAAACGAACACGAATAGCGTGGTGTGGTTTGGAGGCGATGGCTATAAAAATCCATGCGCGGTTGGGAATAATACTTGCCAGATGTTCAGACAGACTAATTTAGGGCAATTGCTTAATTCTAGTGCACCTTATTTAGGCTATATTAACGCTAATTTTAAGGCTAAAAACATTTACATTACCGGAACCATCGGCAGCGGGAACGCTTGGGGGAGTGGGGGGAGCGCGAATGTGTCTTTTGAAAGCGGCACTAATTTAGTGCTTAATCAAGCTAATATTGACGCTCAAGGGACTGATAAAATCTTTTCTTATCTAGGGCAAGGTGGCATTGAAAAGCTTTTTGGAGAAAAAGGTTTAGGGAATGTGCTTTCTAATATTGTTTATGAAGAAAGCTTGAATGATAACGCTATCCCTAAAGATCTAGCTAACATGATCCCTAAAGATTTTGGATCTAAGACTTTAAGCTCATTGCTTAGCCCTACTGAAGTGAATAACCTCTTAGGCGTGAGCGCATTCAAAAACGCAATCATGGAAATCTTAAATTCTAAAACGGTGGGCGATGTTTTTGGTGAAAACGGGCTTTTAAACGCGCTAGATCCTATAAAAAGAAAAGAAATCGATCAAATGCTCTTAGAGCAAATCCAAGCCCATTCTTCAGGGTTTGAAAAATTCATCGTTAAAACTTTAGGGATTGAAAATGTAGAGAATTTCATCAATAACTGGTATGGCAAGCAAAGCTTGAGTTCTTTTGCTAATAATTTCGTGCCTGGAGGCTTGAATCAAGCCCTAGATAAAATAGGCTCTAGCTCTGATGCCAAGGACTTACAGAGTTTCTTAGATAAAACGACTTTTGGGGATATTTTAAATCAAATGATCAATCAAGCCCCCTTAATCAATAAGCTCATTTCTTGGCTCGGCCCGCAGGATTTGAGCGTGTTAGTCAATATCGCTCTAAATAGCATCACTAACCCCAGCGAAGAGCTAACTAACACCATTTCTAGCATAGGCGAAAAAGCGTTAAACGATTTATTAGGCGAAGGCGTAGTGAATAAAATCATGAGCAATCAAGTTTTAGGGCAAATGATCAATAAAATCGTCGCTGATAAGGGCTTTGGAGGAATTTATCATCAAGGTTTGGGATCCATACTGCCTAAATCTTTACAAGATGAGTTGAAACAATTGGGATTAGGATCTTTACTAGGATCTAGGGGATTACATAATCTTTGGCAAAAAGGGAATTTTAATTTCGTGGCTAAAAACCATGTGTTTGTGAATAACAGCTCGTTTAGTAACGCCACAGGGGGGGAATTGAATTTTGTGGCGGGCAAGTCCATTATTTTTAATGGGAAAAACACCATTAATTTCACGCAGTATCAGGGTAGGCTTTCATTGATTTCTAAAACTTTTTCTAATATTTCATTAGACACTTTAAACGCTACCAACGGCTTAACGCTCAATGCGCCACGAAATGACATTAGCGTTCAAAAAGGGCAGATTTGCGTGAATGTTTTAGATTGCATGACCGCTAAAGGGAAAACCACTCAAACTAATTCTTCTTCAAGCGCGACAGCCCCAACTAATGAAACGCTAGAAGTGAATGCGAATAATTTCGCTTTCTTAGGTGCAATTAGAGCGAATGGATTAGTGGATTTTTCAAAAGTTTTGCAAAATACCACGATTGGGACTTTGGATTTAGAGTCAAACGCTACTTTTAAAGCGAATAATTTGATCGTGAATAACGCTTTTAATAACAACTCTAATTACAGGGCTAATATTAGCGGTAATTTCAATGTGCTTAAAGGAGCGACTTTTAGCACGAATGAAAATGGTTTGAATGTGGGGGGGAATTTTAACAGCGAAGGGTCATTAATCTTTAATCTTAACAATAAAACCCATCAAACGATTATCAATGTAACTGGCACTTCCACGA
Source organism: Helicobacter pylori (assembly GCF_011140715.1). Lineage (GTDB taxonomy): Bacteria > Campylobacterota > Campylobacteria > Campylobacterales > Helicobacteraceae > Helicobacter > Helicobacter pylori_DA. The sequence continues at coordinate 67,512 of NZ_SFZZ01000010.1, forward strand.
TCATGTCTTATAACAATCAAGCCTTAATCAACTTTAACACCCAACTCAAGCAAGGTGCTTATACGCTTATTAACGCTAATCGCATGGTTTATGGCTATGATAATCAAACGATTCTTGGGGGGAGCTTGAGCGATTACCTCAAACTTTACACCCTCATTGATTTTAACGGCAAACGCATGCAATTGAATGGCGATTCGTTAAGCTATGACAACCAACCGGTCAGTATTAAAGATGGGGGTCTTGTGGTAAGCTTTAAAGACCATCAAGGGCAAATGGTGTATTCATCTATCCTTTATGATAAAATTCAAGTTACCGTCTCTAATAAACCCATGAGCATTCAAGCCCCTAGTTTGGAGTATTATGTTAAACGCATTCAAGGTAGCGCCGGTTTGGATGCGATCAAATCCGCTAACCATAACGCTGTCAATTGGCTGAATGCGCTTTTTGCGGCTAAGGGGGGTAATCCCTTGTTCGCCCCTTATTATTTGCAAGACAATCCCACTGAACACATTGTTACTTTAATGAAAGATATTACCAGCGCTTTAGGAATGCTCTCTAACTCCAATCTCAAAAACAACTCCACTGATGTTTTACAGCTCAACACTTACACGCAACAAGTGAGCCGTTTAGCCAAGCTTTCTAATTTCGCTTCTTTTGACTCAACGGATTTTAGCGAACGCTTGAGCAGTCTTAAAAACCAAAGATTTGCCGATGCGATCCCTAACGCGATGGATGTGATTTTAAAATACTCTCAAAGGGATAAATTGAAAAACAACCTTTGGGCGACCGGTGTTGGGGGCGTGAGCTTTGTGGAAAATGGCACAGGAACGCTCTATGGTGTCAATGTGGGCTATGACAGATTCATTAAGGGTGTGATTGTTGGAGGGTATGCGGCTTATGGGTATAGCGGGTTTTATGAACGCATCACTAATTCTCGATCGAATAATGTGGACATGGGCTTGTATGCGAGAGCTTTCATTAAAAAGAGCGAGCTGACTTTTAGCGTCAATGAAACTTGGGGGGCTAATAAAACCCAAATCAACTCCAACGACACTCTGCTTTCTATGATCAATCAGTCCTATAAATACAGCACATGGACGACGAACGCGAGAGTTAATTACGGGTATGATTTCATGTTTAAAAACAAAAGCATCATCTTAAAACCTCAAATTGGTTTAAGGTATTACTATATTGGCATGACCGGTTTAGATGGAGTGATGGATAACGCACTCTATAACCAGTTTAAAGCGAACGCCGATCCGTCTAAAAAATCCGTTTTAACGATTGATCTTGCTTTGGAGAACCGCCATTATTTCAACACAAACTCTTATTTTTATGCGATTGGTGGCTTTGGTAGAGACTTATTAGTTAATTCTATGGGGGATAAATTGGTGCGTTTTATTGGTAACAACACTTTGAGTTACAGAAAAGGCGAACTTTATAACACTTTTGCGAGCATCACTACAGGCGGGGAAGTGAGGTTGTTTAAAAGCTTTTATGCGAATGCTGGGGTGGGGGCTAGGTTTGGATTGGATTATAAAATGATCAACATTACCGGGAATATTGGAATGCGTTTAGCGTTTTAAGGGGTTGGGGCTTATCCCTTTTTTGAGCCATTAAACAATTGATAAATGGTGGGACTAAGTGTTTAACGCATGCGTTCTCTCGGTATTAATAGCATGCGATTAGCGCTTAGTAAAAAGAGGGTAATGCCACAAACAATGAAAAGTGTTGAAGTTATCAGTATTAGTATAGGGTCAATTCCTTGAAAGGACTTTAGTAAAAGTTGGTTAAATTGGTAAAAAACAGAAGTTTTGATAAATAACTGACCAATACTAGGTAGATAGTCTAGAGAAACAAACACATTACAAGACATTACTGCGTAGAGATTGATAATGTTGGCAAATCCTAAGATACTTTGTTCATTTTGAAAGATTTTAGCGACAAAAATGGCTAAACAAAAGCAAAATAATGAGCTTGAAAAAATGCTAATAAATCCAAAAATGAGTGTTTTAAAATTCAGGAGAGCAATGATATTGAATGCATAAAAAGAAGTGCAAATAAAGACAAAAGCGTATATGATTACAACGATTAATCTTGAAGCAATGAGTGCAAAAGTTATTTGTTTGAAAGTTGCTGGTGATAGTGCATAGAATAAGAAAACATTATGCGATCTAGAGCTTGCTATAGCTTGTGTAAGACCAAAGATTGCACTAGAAATAATGAGTAGTCCCATTAGACCTATGATGCTATTAAAGTAAAAAATTTCAGTAGTATTTTTTGAAAAGATAAAAACTAACAATAAGAGCATCAAAATAGGATAGATAAAAGTCCAAAATAGCGCGCTTGTATTAGTAAAATAAGATTTAATTTCAAGTTTTAAAATAGATAAAATTGCATCCATTAAATATCCTTTAACAATGCCAACAAGTCTTTTGCACTCAGTTTTTCTTTAAGACCAAAAGTTATAGCTACAGATTTTAATATGGAATCTAAAGGTTCATATTTGGCAATGTTGCCATTCTTAAGGAGCAATACCCATTCGCAACTATCTAAGACAATAGGATCATGAGTGGCGATGATACTTGTAAGTTGCTGGGTATTGCGTAGCTTAATAAGGTTTGATAACTTTATAAGAGCGTTTTGCTCCAAACTAGTTTCTGGTTCATCCATAATAACTAATTGTGGGTGATGGCTAAGAGCTAAGTCAATTTTTAAGCGCTGTTTTTGTCCGTCGCTTAGGTGTTCGTAGGTTTTATTTAAAAGATTTTTTTCAAACAAATCTAGAGTGCAGTTTTTATAAAAAAACTGATAGAACTTGAATAAGTCGTTTGCGTTTAGTCCAGGTGGGTAGTTGAATAGGTTAGAGACAACTCCCAATTGCTTGCGTTGTGGTATAACATTGTCGTGGTATGGAATATTATTGTTTTGTGCTTTAAAATTATAGTCTGATCTAATGCCTAGAATAGTGTTGATAAGCGTTGATTTTCCAGCACCATTTGTGCCAATAATGGCTGTACTAGTATGACTTTTAAATGAAAAATCTTGTATATTTAAAGCGTTTTTAAACATGGTTTTTGGGTGTATGCTGATGTTAGAAATCATAGAATCCCCTTAATAGAAATGATTTAAAATCCCATTTAATGTTATTATATTCAAATGATAGTTTTATTGAGTGCAGTATTGCTAAAAAATAACTGATATTTGTTAAAACGAGCCAAAAGCGTTACTGACAGATACGATTTAAGCGAGTGGAACGATTTTAAAAAGCACTCCAAACTCTCAAAAATAGACAGAGCCAAGGCTTTGAATAAAAAGATCAATAACCTTAAAAAACCAAAGGAACGGAGCTTTTGATTTTCCATTCTCAAAACCCTAAATACCCTTTCGTTTTTTGTCCGTTATTGGTTTATGGGTGTTTTAACATATAAAATTCCAACGCTTTTTCAAAGAGAAGCGATCGATTAGGAAAACCTTTCTCTTTCATGTATTCATCCACTTTAGCCATAAAACTGGGCGAAAGCAAAACGTTGTGATTGATTCTTCGCTCTTTACTTGTTTTTTCTTCGTATTCTATCTCTTCTATTTCGGCTAACAAACTGGGCGAGAGCGAAATGTTAAAACTGCTCCTTCGTTCGCTGCTCACTTTTATTTCTGCTTCTAATTCGGCTAATTCGGTTAGCAATTTTTTGCGTTTGGCTTGTAAAGCCTGAATGGTTGTGTGCACTTTATGGTGTTCCATCATTGTTCCTTAAAATATCTTTATTTTTCGCATTCTACTATAAAATAGGATTTTGTGAGTAAATTCATTAAGAATGAAAATTGGAATTTTTCTTTAGAATTTAAATGGGTATTAAACATAAAATCTTAAAACAAATGGTAAAGGATCTTGATTTTAATAAGCGATGATTTTTAATCCAATTCCTTAAGGCGTTTTAACAATTCTTCTTCATTCAAAACGCTCACGCCATGTTTTTTTGCCAGAGTGAGTTTTGAGCCGGCGTTTTCTCCAACGATTAAAAAATCGGTTTTAGCGCTCACGCTTGAAGCAATTTTTGCCCCTAAATTTTCTAACATTTGAGCGTATTCTTGCCGTGGTTTAGAAAGCGTGCCGGTTAAAACAATCGTTTTATCACTGAAAACAGAAGAGCTTTTTTGCTTTTCTTCAGCCGTATCGCTACTTTTAGGGTTTAACAAATCAAATAACGATCGGATAAATTCCTGATTACTCGCATAAAAATTGACTAAAGAATGCGCCATTTCCACCCCAAAGCCTTCCATTTCTAAAAACTCGGCTTCGCTTTTTTCTAACACATTTAAGCCGTATTTGGCTAGCGTTTTACTCGCTCCCTTACCAATATGCTCAATCCCTAAAGCGTTGATCAAACGCCATAAAGGAGGGTTTTTGCTCTTTTGGATAGCGTCTAATAGATTTTGAGCTTTTTTGATTTTGAATTTGTCTAGCCGCATTAAATCTTCTAATTTTAAAGCATACAAATCCAAAGCGTTAACAATGAGTTTTTCTTCAAAAAGTTGCTCTATGACTTTATCGCCCAAGCCTTGAATGTTTAAAGCGTCCTTAGAAGCGAAATGAATCAAGCTTTCTTTCAACCTTGCCGGGCAATTAAGGTTTTGACAATAAGTAAAAATCTCTTCGCATAAAAGCTCATGCGAGCATATAGGGCAAACTTTGGGGCGCATGATTTTTTGTTGCGAGCCGTCTCTGTAAGTTTCTAAAGGTTTGATGATTTTAGGGATCACATCGCCGCTTCTAATGACAACGACCCTATCATTGAGCATGATATTCTTTTTTTCAATTTCAGAATAATTGTGCAAGGTCGCTCTATTAATCATAGCTCCAGCAATTTCTACAGGCTCTAAGAGAGCGACCGGCGTGATTGCCCCGCTGCGCCCCACTTGGTTGATGACTCCTATGATTTTGGTGTGTTTTTCTAGAGCCGGGAATTTATAAGCGCAAGCGAATTTAGGGGATTTTTGCGTGTAGCCTAGCTCCTTTTGAATATTCAATTCATTCACAACGATCACCATGCCGTCTAAAAGGGCGAAAAAGCCCTCCCTTTCTCTAATCAGGGTGTGGTAATTTTCTTCTATTTCTTGGTGGTTTTTATTTAGGCTTAAGTATTGAATAGCGCTAAAACCTAACGAGACGATAAAATCCAAACACTCCTTAAAGCTTAGGAAATTTAAAGAATGCTTGCCCACGCCCCAAGGAATGAATTGCAATTTACGCTTTTTAGTGATTTCGCTATCAAGCTGTCTCAAACTCCCTGATGCGGCGTTTCTAGGGTTAGCGAATAGGGGTTCATTAGCGTCTAGGCGTTCTTTGTTTAAAGCGTCAAAATCCTTTTTAGAAATGATCACTTCGCCCCTGATTTCTATTTCTTCATTATAAGCGATAGAATGGGGGATATTAGCGATGTGTTTAGCGTTGTTGGTAACAAGCTCCCCTTCTAATCCATTACCCCTAGTGGTCGCGCTTATTAGCTTGCCATGTTGATACAAAAGATTGAGCGAAACCCCATCAAGTTTGGGCGAACACACGAATGAAGCGTTAGGATAAACTTTTAAAATGCGTTGCAACCACGCCTGCAATTCATTTTGATTGAACACATCATCTAAGCTCCACATCCGCATTAAATGGGGGTTTTTACTGAACTCATTGGTGGCAGTAGCCCCCACTTTTTGGGTAGGGGAGTTAGCCTGAATGCGATTAGGGTTTTCTTCTTCATAAGCTTTTAATTCTTGGTAAAGTTCATCATAGACCGCATCGCTTACGATTGACTCATCAAGGTTGTAATAATGGTGCGATAGGGTGTTTAAATATTCAATTCTTTCTAAATATTCTTTTTGGCTTTTTATCATTAAAAACCTTTTAAACTAAATTAGGGTAGTATTATAACATTTAATCTTTGATAGGGCTTTAGGGGAAAATAGGTGGTAAAAGATATTGACAAAACGACTTCGTTGCACTTGAACAACGAAGCGCAATTTCTGTGTTTTAGATTAGATGCAGAAAAAGACGCCCAACTTTATGGCATGAATATTTTTAAGATCCGAGAAATTATCCATTATGATGGGGAGGTTACAGAGATTCTTGGAGGGAGCGATGGCGTGATGCTTGGGTTTCTTAGCGTTAGGGGCGAGTCTATCCCTTTAGTGGATGTGAAAAGGTGGTTGCATTATAACGCTAATGATCCGAGTCGTGATTTAACAGAATGCAGCGTTAAAGATGACCATAATTTAGTGATCGTGTGCCATTTTTCTAACCATTCCATCGCTCTAAAGGTTTTAAAAATTGAAAGGATCATCCATAAAAATTGGACTGAGATTAGCGCTGGGGACAAACAAGGCATTAATGAAGAGGGTAAGCTTAGCGCTATTACTCGTTTTGATGAAGAACGAGTGGTGCAGATCTTAGATGTGGAGAAAATGATTAGCGATGTTTTCCCTAGCTTGAAAGATTTAGATGATTTGACTTTGCGTTGCATAGAAGCCATTCAAAGCCAAAAACTCATTTTAATCGCTGAAGACTCTCTAAGCGCTCTTAAAACCTTAGAAAAGATCGTTCAAACTTTAGAATTGCATTATTTAGCCTTTCCAAATGGGAGGGAATTGTTAGATTATTTGTATGAAAAAGAACATTACCAACAAGTCGGCGTGGTCATTACGGATTTAGAAATGCCTAACATTTCAGGGTTTGAAGTGCTAAAAACCATTAAAGCTGATAGCAGAACCGAACATCTTCCTGTGATTATCAATTCGTCCATGAGCAGCGATTCTAACCGCCAATTAGCCCAATCTTTAGAAGCGGATGGTTTTGTGGTAAAATCTAACATTCTTGAAATCCATGAAATGCTTAAAAAAACGCTTTCATAAATTTAATTTTTGTTTTAATTTAAAGGGATAAAACATGCGAAGTCATTTTTGCACAGAAATTAGTGAAAAAGATGTGGGTAAAACCATCAAAGTGGCCGGGTGGTGTAACACTTATAGAGACCATGGAGGCGTGGTTTTTATTGATTTAAGGGATAAAAGCGGTTTAGTGCAACTAGTCTGTGATCCTAGCTCTAAGGCTTATGAAAAGGCTTTAGAGGTTAGGAGCGAATTTGTGCTAGTGGCTAAAGGAAAAGCGCGTTTAAGAGGGCCTGGTTTAGAAAACCCTAAACTAAAAACCGGTAAAATTGAAATCGTTTTAGAAGAGTTAGTCATTGAGAATAAAAGCGCTACCCCACCGATTGAAATCGGCAATAAAAGCGTGAATGAAGATTTGCGCTTGAAATACCGCTATTTGGATTTACGCTCTTTGAATGCTTATGAAATCTTTAAATTGCGCAGTGAAGTGGCTTTAATCACTCGTAACACTCTAGCCCAAAAGGGCTTTTTAGAGATTGAAACCCCCATTTTGTCTAAAACTACGCCTGAGGGGGCTAGGGATTATTTAGTGCCAAGCAGGGTGCATGAGGGCGAATTTTTCGCACTTCCCCAAAGCCCGCAATTGTTCAAACAGCTTTTAATGGTGGGGGGAATGGATAGGTATTTTCAAATCGCTCGCTGCTTTAGAGATGAAGATTTGAGGGCGGACAGACAGCCAGAATTCACGCAAATTGATGCGGAAATGAGTTTTTGTGATGAAAATGATGTGATGGGCGTGGTGGAAGATTTGTTGCAAGAGATTTTTAAAGCGATTGGGCATACTATTTCTAAACCTTTTAAACGCATGCCCTATAAGGAAGCGATGGAAAATTACGGGAGCGATAAGCCGGATTTACGCTTTGAATTGCCTTTAATAGAAGTGGGGGATTGTTTTAGGGACAGCTCAAACGCTATTTTTTCTAATATCGCAAAAGATCCTAAAAACAAACGCATCAAAGCTTTGAACGTTAAGGGGGCTGATGCGCTTTTTAGCCGCAGCGTTTTAAAGGAATTAGAAGAATTTGTGCGCCAATTTGGGGCTCAAGGTTTGGCGTATTTGCAGATTAAAGAAGATGGGATTAAAGGGCCTTTAGTTAAATTTTTGAGCGAAAAGGGGCTTAAGAATATTTTAGAAAAAACTGGTGCAAAAACTGGGGATATTGTCTTTTTTGGAGCCGGGGATAAAAAAATCGTATTAGATTACATGGGGCGCTTGCGCTTGAAAGTGGCTGAAACGCTTGATTTGATTGATAAAGACGCTTTGAATTTCTTATGGGTAGTCAATTTCCCCATGTTTGAAAAAACCGAAAACGGCTATCATGCCGCGCACCACCCTTTTACGATGCCTAAAAATATAGAATGCGAAGATATAGAAGAGATTGAAGCGCATGCGTATGATGTGGTGCTTAATGGCGTGGAGCTTGGTGGGGGGAGCATAAGGATTCATAAAGAAGAAATGCAAAAAAAAGTCTTTGAAAAAATCAATATCCATGAAGAAGAAGCGCAAAAGAAATTTGGCTTTTTACTAGAAGCGCTAAAATTTGGCGCTCCTCCTCATGGGGGCTTTGCGATAGGCTTTGATCGCTTGATCATGCTAATGACAAAATCTAGTAGTATTAGAGATGTGATCGCTTTCCCTAAAACGCAAAAAGCTTCATGCTTATTGACGAACGCGCCTAGCCCCATTAATGAAGAGCAACTAAGAGAATTACACATTCGCTTGAGAAAATAATTTAAAAGGATACGATATGAAACAACTATTTTTGATCATTGGAGCCCCAGGGAGTGGTAAAACCACTGACGCAGAGCTTATCGCTAAGAATAACAGCGAAACAATCGCTCATTTTTCTACTGGGGATTTACTCAGGGCTGAGAGCGCTAAAAAGACTGAGCGAGGCTTATTGATTGAGAAATTCACTTCTCAAGGCGAATTAGTGCCTTTAGAAATTGTGGTAGAAACGATCCTTTCAGCGATTAAAAGCTCTAGTAAAGGGATCATTTTAATTGATGGCTATCCCAGGAGCGTGGAGCAAATGCAAGCTTTGGATAAGGAATTGAACGCTCAAAATGAAGTGATCTTAAAAAGCGTGATTGAAGTAAAAGTGAGTGAAAACACCGCTAAAGAAAGGGTTTTAGGGCGCTCTAGGGGGGCTGATGATAATGAAAGGGTGTTTCATAACCGCATGCGGGTGTTTTTAGACCCCTTGGTTGAAATCCAAAATTTCTACAAGGCTAAATGTTTGCATAAAGTTATCAATGGCGAAAGAAGCATTGAAGAAATCGTGAATGAAATGCAAAAATATATTTTGTCTTTTGCGAATTAAAATGCGTTCCAAAGAGAATGATCTGTGATTGGTGTCTATATCATTTCTTTAAAAGAAAGTCAAAGGCGTTTGGATACTGAAAAACTCGTTTTAGAATCCAATGAAAAATTTAAAGGTCGTTGCGTTTTCCAAATCTTTGACGCTATTAGCCCTAAACACGAAGATTTTGAAAAATTACTTCAAGAGCTTTATGACGCTCAAAGTTTATTGCAATCTGATTGGTATCATTCTTATGTGGGTGCTGGTTTGACTTTGCCTGAATTAGGGTGCTATTTAAGCCATTATCTTTTGTGGAAAGAATGCGTCAAATTAAACCAACCGGTCGTCATTTTAGAAGATGACATAGCGCTAGAGTCTAATTTCATGCAAGCCTTAGAAGATTGCTTGAAAAGCCCTTTTGATTTTGTGA
>NZ_SFZZ01000011.1:0-69856 GCF_011140715.1 Helicobacter pylori
ATTGAAGCCTTTCAAGCGTTTTCTTTGGCTCAATAGTTCAAAGCTTAAAGCTTTTTTAACGCTTTCTTTTTTAAGAATGAGGGCGTCTAAAGCATAAAGATAACGATCCAAACCGCTTAAAATGTTAGCGATAGCGATTTGTTCGTTTAGAGGGGGTAGGGGGATTAGTAAATTTTTAATTTTGTTTGGGCTAACTCCTAAAAAAATGCTACCACTTGCCAACTTTAATAATTTATTTTTTAGTGTTAACATTAGATAGTATAAAAATTCATTATTGATCTTTTCTAATGGTATCAGCGATTGAAAATCTTGATTTGTTGTAGCTACCACTTTAAGAATGGCACAATCTCCAATGCTGGCGCGACTTGTCAATAAAATTGTTCCTATAGGCAAAAGTTTGGCGCTTGACTTTTTTAACCCTAATGGCGTGATTGTTCGCTGACTTTTATAAACATATTTTGTTATGCCTATTTCTGTAGCCGTGAACCAATTAATACTGCCATTCCAAAATGATGTTATTTGAGTGCTAGGTGTGCCTCCGCCAATAATCTCGGCAATATCCCCAAGCCTTATTTTTTGCCAAGCTTTTGGTAAGGGCGTTGTTAATGCGTCCATGCGTTCTCCTGAATGGTTTTAAAAAAGATAACGCGCTCTATTTTTAGGGTGTTATCAAAAGCGTTTTTAGGGTTAAAATCCAGCCTTAATAGTAAAATCTCAATGTTTTTAACTAGCGAACTTGTTTTGATTTTAGAAGGGTTGTTGTGGAATAAGTCATTCCTGGCTTTTCGTATCAAGCTGAAAGCCTTTAAAAAATGATCCCAAGTACCATAGGCTGGCAAGGCATGTTCGTTGTGTGTTTTGTGATCTGCGAATAAGGGTTTAAAATCGCTCCAATACATTTTAATAATGGTTTCTAAAGCGCCAAGAGTGAATAAATTTAAAATTTGAAAGCCATTGTATCCTTCTAAACTTTCTAAATGGTGGGTGTTTTTTAAGCGTTCAATCTTATGCCTAAGCTTTTCAGACAAAAACCAATCGTCAATATCCTTGCTGCTGCGTTTTTGAGCCAAAATAACCGCCATTTTAGAACGCAAAGCCGTTTCAAAAAAATGTATCCATAAAAAAAGCATGTGGTGCGTTTTAATCCGTTTGTTGTAAAAGTGCATTAAAAAATCAAAAAGGTTATTGATTTCATTTTCTTTATTAGGGTATTTTTGTAACACGATACCCAATTCCTTACTAGCACCTATGAGGTAGTCATAGTGTAACACGCTGATAGATTTTTTTAATTGATCCAAACCCTTATCTTTGAAAGCGAGAGGGTTTTTTAGGGCTAGATGTTTTAAAATACGATGAAAAATTTCATTTTCAAGTTCCATTAAATTTCCTGCGCTATAATCGTTCTCAGTTTGGGGGTCTCATAGCGAGGATACGCTAGTCAAAAGGCACTCCAAACTTTTTAATATCAAACGACAATCCTCAAATCTTTCAAATGCTCTAAAACTTTTGATTCGCTCTCTTTGACTTCTTTGTCTAGTTCTAACAAGCTGTTAGAATAGCTTGAAATGATTTCATTAAGGGCGCTAGCAAAAGCGTTGATGCGTTTTTGGATCTTGTTTTCTAGGGCGTTTTTCAAGCTGTTGAGCCATTTGTCTTTGATGATGGATTCAAGGCTTTAAGCTCTCATCGCGCGCATGGAGTTGGCTAAGGCTAAAAGCGTAACCCCCACATCGCCAAAGACCGCTTCCCACAAGCTCGCTACCCCCATAAGCCCTAGCACGATAAAAACGGCTTTAATCCCCAAAGCGAACAAGATATTTTGCCAAATGATGCTTTTCGTTTTTTTAGCGATCGCTAAAACTTTCACTAAAGAGCTTAAGGAGTCATTAGTGATTACAATGTCTGCACTTTGCTTGCTCAATTCTGAGCCTTTCCCCATGCCAATCCCCACATCAGCGCTCGCTAGAGTCGGAGCGTCATTGATGCCATCGCCTACAAAAATCGCCGGGGCTTTATAGCGTTCTTTAAAGGTTTTAAACACGCTCGTTTTTTCTTCAGGCAACAAGCTCGCATAATATTCACAGCCTAGAGTTTGAGCGATGCTTTCAGTCGCGCTTTTTCTGTCCCCGCTCAAAATGCAAAAATTTTCTATCCCTTGCGCTTTCAAATCCCTTAAGCACTCTATGGCGTCGTCTTTAATCTCATCGCTAATGACGATATAGCCGATATAAGTTTGGTTAAAAGCCACATGCACGATCGTGCCGTTTTCTGGGGAAGGGCTGTGCGCGATATGGAATTGATCGAGCATTTTTTCATTCCCTGCGATGATTAAATCCGTATGGCATTGCGCTTTAACCCCCATCCCGCTCAATTCTTCGTAATTTTTAATGTCATGCTGGTGCTTATCGTCCTTTAACATTTCTTCGCATGCTTTTTGAATGGATAAAGCGATCGGGTGCGTGGATAAGAGCTGCGAGCAAGAAGCGTAATGCAAAACTTCTTCTTTAGAATGCCCGTTTTGCGGCACAATATCTGTTACTTTAAAAACGCCTTTAGTTAAAGTGCCGGTTTTATCAAAAGCGATGCTTTTAGCTTGGGTAAGCACCTCTAAAACATGCACGCCTTTCATTAAAATGCCCTTTCGGCTCGCTGCTCCCACGCCCCCAAAATACCCTAAAGGCACAGAAATCACTAACGCACAAGGGCAGCTCACCATTAAAGCCACAAGCCCCCTATAAATCCACTCATCAAAGCTCCCCATAGAAAACAAGGGCGGTAATATAGCGATCATTAGCGCAATGAATAAAACGCTTGGGGTGTAGTAGCGTGAAAATTTAGTGATAAATTTCTCGGTTTCGCTCTTTTCATTCGTGGCTTGTTGGACTAAATCCACCACTTTAGCGATAGAAGAATCTTTATAAAGTTTCTCTACTTGAATTTCAAGGACCGCTTTTAAATTCAAGCTCCCTCCTAAAACTTTAGAGCGTTCGCTGACATTAATGGGCATGGACTCCCCACTCAACGCCCTTTCATCTAGCAAACTTTCGCCCTTGATCACCACGCCATCAACAGGCACTTTTTCGCCGACTTTCACCACCACGATGTCATTAATTCTTAAATCTTCAGGTGCAACGCTCACTAATGCATCGCCCTTTTTCAAGTAGGCTAAATTAGGAGCGACATCCACTAAAGCCTTAAGGGATTTTTTAGAGCGAGCGATAGCGAGTTTTTGCAAAAATTCGCCCGCTGAATAAAACACCATAATAGACACACTCTCTTCATAAGCCCCCACGCAAAAAGCCGCAATAGTCGCAATGAGCATCAAAGCGTTTTCATCAAAAAATTGCCCTTTTCTAAGCCCACGAAACGCCCCTAAAATCACATCTTTACCGCTCACTAGATACACTAAAGCGAGCACCACAAACACCGCTTTTTCAATGAAAGGGCTAGGGTTTAGGTGTAAGATTAAAATCGCACCCAAAAAGACAGCGATCGTAACAATGAGTGGGGTAAAACTCAAGGGCTTTTCTGTAGCCTCTTTAAAAGACAGGCTCAAATGCGGTTCGTTTTGTTTGATGAAATCCTTAACTTTTTCAAAATCGCTCGTATCCAAAAACAGCTTACTGGTGCTGAAATTGATTTGAGCCTTTTTCACATAGTCCAGTTTGTTTAAATCCCTTTCTAATTTAGCCGCACAATCAGGGCAATCCAAATTGTGAATGTGGTATTCTTGCATTTTCTCTCCCTTATAAAAATCCTTTTAAGAAATCTTTCTAAAACTCAGCGCTTTAAGCATGTGAGATTTTTCTATATTCTCGCAAGCGTTTAAATCCGCAATCGTTCTAGCGACTTTTTTGACCTTATTGACAGAACGCATGGACAGATTAAACCTTTCAACCGCCTGCTCTAACAACTTTTGCGCTTCAGTATTTAAAGGGCAAAATCGTTCTATCTGCTCTTCATTAAGCTTACCATTAAAAGCGCTCTGTTTCCTTAATTTTTGCTGTTTGAAAGCTAATAACACTAATTCATGCATCTCTTTTGAAGTCCAAGAATGCGACGGCGTGTCTTTATAATTCCCCTCTTCCATTTGCACGAACAAATCAATCCTGTCTAAAAAAGGCTCGCTCAAGCGGTTTTTATACTGCGTAATTTCCCTATCTTGACAACGGCATGCTTTGGTTGCGCTGAGTAAATTCCCGCACAAGCAAGGGTTTTGAGCCCCCACAAATAAAAAAGAGGTGTCGTATTCAATCTTGCTATGCACTCTTGAGATCACTAATTTATTGTTTTCTAAAGGCTCTCTTAAAGCTTCCAAAATATCCTTTTTAAAATGGGGCAATTCATCAAAAAAAAGCATGCCGTTATGTGCTAATGCGATTTCGCCAGGTTTTGGCTCTCTTAAAGAGCTTGAGCCTAAAATGCTGGATTTTGAAGCGCTCTGGTGGGGATTTCTAAAACTCCTTAAAGGGTAATAGGCGCTGTCTTGTTCGCTTAAAATGCGTAATTTTGTCGCTTCTAGGATTTCATTCAGGCTTAAGGGAGGCAAAATATAACGCATGCGATTAATAATCATGCTTTTCCCGCACCCTGGACTTCCCTCTAAAATCAAGTTATGAAACCCGGCACTAGCGATCAAAGCGGCTTCTTTAGCGACAGCTTGCCCCTTAACTTCCTTAAAATCTAAGGCGTAGGCGTCTGAAAAATAATACTCTTTATCGTTCAATTCTATCGTTTTAAAGGGTAGTTTTTTCGTGTGGGTGTCTGCTTTGATTTCAGGGTTTTGCAAGATTTCCAACGCTTCTTTAAAATGCTCCACAAAAAAACATTGCAAATTAGGGATGAGCGAAAAAAGCTCTTCATTCGCTTTAGGCGCAATGACTTTAGCATGGGGGTGCTTAATGGCGATGTCTAAAAGCATGGGGAAAATGTTAGGATTGGGTTTGATCTTGCCATCAAGCCCCAACTCCCCAAAAGCAAACCACTCTTTAAAAGCCAATTCTTGTTTTTGCAAAGCGATTAAAAGAGCGATTGGCAAATCAAAATGGCTTCCGGATTTAGGCAAATCTGAGGGGAAAAGGTTGATGGTGATTTTTAAAGGCGGGAAAGTGAAATCGTTATTCTGTAAAGCCGATTGGACCCGCTGTTTGGCTTCTTGGATAGAGTTATTGGCCAGGCCTGAAATCACAAACGCCGGCAAAGCCCTTGTGAAAGTCGCCTCCACGGCTACGATTTCTGCCACCCCCCTTTGCATGGTCGCGCAAAATATCGTGTTAATCATGGTTGTTACTTGTGTTTTTGTTTTTTTTGCAGCTCTTTGAGTTCTTTTTCAAATTTCTTACGCTTCAAAATGGATAATTTATCCACGAATAACACGCCATTGAGGTGATCTATCTCATGCTGAATGGCTACCGCTAAAAGTTCGCTCGCTTCTAAAACTTTCACTTCAGCGAAGCGGTTTTGATACTCTATTTTAACCTTTTCAAAACGCTCCACCTCTTCATAAAATCCCGGCACAGACAAGCACCCTTCTCTATACATCATTGATCCCCCAGTTTCTATAAACTTAGGGTTAATGATTTCTAAGCAGTCTTCTTTGTGTTGCAAATCGTCTTCTCGTGGGAGATTGATAATGAACATTCTTAAAGGCAAACCCACTTGAATAGCGGCTAACCCTATCCCCTCATTAGCGATCATACTCTCACGCATGTCGTCTAGCTGTTGGTGGAGTTTTGAATCAAAAGAAACGACTTCTTTAGAAATCGTTCTTAAGATTTTAGAAGGGTAATGGATAATCTCTAATAACGCCATGCAATCACTTCACATTTTTCTGTAACACTTTATCAATCAAGCCATACTCTTTAGCTTCTTTAGCGCTCATATAAAAATCCCTGTCCGTGTCTTTAGCGATTTGCTCCAAACTCTGCCCTGAGTTTTGAGCCAAAATAGAATTCATCAAACCCTTAAGCCTAAGGATCTCATTAGAAATGATTTCAATATCGCTCGCTTGCCCTTGAGCCCCCCCTAAAGGCTGGTGGATCATAATCCTTGAATGGGGCAGTGAAAAGCGCTTGCCCTTAGCCCCACAGCTCAGTAAAAACGCCCCCATAGAAGCCGCTTGACCGATGCAAATCGTGGAAACATCAGGGCGGATAAAATTCATCGTATCATAAATGCTAAGACCGCTTGTTATCACCCCACCGGGAGAATTGATATACAAGCCAATGTCTTTTTCAGGGTCTTCAGCTTCCAAAAACAAGAGTTGGGCCACGATAGAAGACGCCACGCTATCGTTAATCTCACCGCTCAATAAAACAATGCGATCCTTTAAAAGGCGCGAGTAAATATCATAGCTGCGTTCGCCACGCTCTGTATTTTCTATTACATAAGGAATGTATCCCATCATTTTTCCCTTTTAATCGTTTAACCCACTTGAGTTTTTTGAGCGTTAGGCCTCATTTTTTCCAAAATTTCTTGCTGCTCTTTAGGCAGGTTTTTATCCAACAAATAAGCTAACACCCTATCTTCAATCATCGCCATTTTCACCGCCGCCAACATGTTATTTTTGCGGTATTGCTCAATGAGATTTTCTGGGTTTTGCCCTGTCATCATCGCTTCATAATACAAGGTTTGAAAGACTTCATTATCATGCACGCCAATTTTTTCTTCTTTCGCTAGAGCGTCAATGACAAAAGTGATTTTCACGCTTTTTGTCGCATCATTCCTAAAACTTTCACGCTTTTCTTTGGCTTTTTCTTGACTTTCTTGTAAGGATTTGACTTCTTCAGCTTGCATGGAATAAAGAGCGTTCCTAAATAACAAATCCATTTCTTGCTCTATGATCGTTTTAGGCAAATCAAAAACGATCTTTTCGTCTAAATTTTCAATCAATTTTTCTTTCAGCTCTTCATTATAGAGCCTGGCTTTATTTTCTAAAAACAACTGCCCTTTAACCCTTTCTTTTAAAAGCTCTAAGGTCGCATTTTCTTCATTGGCTAAGACGATTTTAGCGAGTTCGTCATTGATTTCTAACGCTTCACGCGCTTGAATCTGGTGCAATTTCACTTTAAAAAGGGCTTCTTTGCCGGCTAAATGCTCTGCGTGGTATCCGCTAGGGAAAGTCAAAGGGAATTCTTTTTCTTCGCTCGCTTGCATGCCTAAAAGAGCCTTTTCAAAATCTTCTAGCATTTGCTTACTGCCTAAAATCAAACTGAAATTCTCAGCCTTGCCCCCTTCAAAAGGCGCATTATCTATAAAGCCTTCAAAATCAATTATCAATTTATCGTCGTTTTGGGCTTTTCTTTGAGCGTCAGTATCCACAAATTTCGCATAGTCTTTAGCGAGCTGTTTCAAACGCTCATCAATTTTTTCTTCATTGGGGATTTCCACTCCCACGCTAGGCACGCACTCTTGGATCTTGTCTAAAACAATCGTGGGTTTTAAGCCGATGTCCGCTTCTATTTCAAAATGCGTGTCTTTTTTTTCAAATTTAGTGAAATTGGGGCTACCGATGAGATCCTTAGTTTCAATCCCTAATTCTTTAAGAGCGTTTTTTAAAACCTCTTGAATCATCTCTTCTTGAGCGTCTTGATCAATTTGGGCTTGATAACGGGTTTTCACTAAACTAATGGGGACTTTACCTCTCCTAAAGCCATCAATCTTAACTTTTTGGGCGATTTTTTGAGCGATTTTATCATAACGCTTTTCTAAATCTTCAACAGAAGGTTTAGCGCTCAAACGGGCGTTAGCGGTGTCAATCTTTTTCACTTCAAGATTCATTTCTTTCCTTAATGGCTAAAAAATTAAATTTTTGTATCATTATAGCTTAATTTGTTTTAATTCCGGTTGATAAAAAGCGGTTTTAATTCTGGTTTTCAAAAATTGAAAAAACTAAAAGTCATAAGTTGAAGTGAGATAGACAGAAATATTGCGCTTGAAATGAAGGGTGTATAAAGGGGTTTTAAAATAATCATTGGTTAAAAAAGGGATGCGCGCGCCAAATTCTATCGCCCAATTCTTATACCTTGAAAAGCGGTAACGATACCCCACATTCAGCATCACTTGAAACATGTAAGGGTGATAAACGCTTGAAGGATCTTTAGCCCACTTTTTAAAAATCTTTGTTTCATAAAACCAGGTTTCTCCCACGAAATTCATCCCTAAAATCAGCGTCCCAAAAGCGCGTTTGTATAAAAAGTCAGCTCCCGCGCCATAAAAAATAGCGTTAATAAAAGTCTCTTTTCTTTGCAATTTTTCTCTATAGCTTTTAGGGATCTGCGAACTCTCCCTCAAACTATCGCCCAATACGCCTTTATTTTTAAGAAAAAACCCATAAGCATAATCCAAAGAGACATAAAAACGGAAGCCGTAGCGCTCTTTTTTAGGAAAAAATTGTTTATAGCCATAAATCAAACTGACTTCAGCAAAAGGAATGTTTCGGTATTTTGAATGGTTTTCAAATTTTTCCCTACTCTGTAGCCATGACATTTGCACCACGCTTGTGCCGTAATAATGGGAGCTTTTGTCTGTGTTAAAAGGTTTTCTTTTGGGCTTTTTAGACGCGGTAAAACATGGGGGGTGGGTTTTACCCCTTAAACACTTCTTGGCTAAAAACCGCTGGTACCCTAGATTTTCTTTTTTGGCGATCGTATAAGTAACCAGATCATCAGCCCCTAAATACACGCTTAAAAAGAACGCTAAAAACCCTTTTTTAAGCAGTTTGTTCAAGCGTTCTTTATCTTATGCGTTATTTGTCTTTATCGGTTTCTCTTGTTTTTCAATTCCTTGGCGTCTTTTTGATAAGATTCTAAATTCCTTTGAGTGAGTTTCTTATCCATTTCTTGCATGATACTTGCAAAAATCTTATTCAAAGCGCTCTTGATCGCGTCATTAGAATTATCCGTCCCCTTAACCATGGTGCTAACTAACCCTCCGCTATGGCTTGAATGGGTGGTTTTTAAGAATTTTTCTTGAATGTCCAACTCGCTCAAATCCATCGTAAAGGAATCTAAAGATTCCCCACTCATAGGCTCTAGTATGGTAACCTTGACAAAACCGGCCGGGATTAAAACCCCTTCCATTTTATCCAAACCAGTGGAGAATAATAACCCGGGTTCTGATTTTTTCTGTATGGTTCTTTTAGGATCGGGGCGTAAAACAATTTCGCCATTCATAGCAACCGCCAAATACCCTTCTTTTTTTTGCGCAAAAGAAAAATCGTCTTTATCGCTACTATCCACATTGATAACCTTGTAGCCCTGATTTTGCAAGATCTCTTCAACTTTAAGCGTGGTTTGATTCTTAAATTTGTTTTCATACTCTTTAGCAATATTATCGCTGTATTGGAAAGCTGGCTTTAAAAGTAAAATCTTTTCATCTAACGCTTGAACTTTCTCGCTAGCTGGATGGTAATTCAATTTCAAAGCGACTTCATTGGTTTCAATAATATGCGGGCTACACCCCACTAATAAAGCCACCACGCTTGCGCCTAAAAGGTATTTTTTCCATGCAAAATCCTTAAAATGACCATTTGTTTTCATCGTTCTATCCTTGATTGTAATATTTCAGACTTCTATAACAACAAATACGAAGCAACCAACACGCTTTTGTTGTCAAAATGTTATTTTACCCTAACATCTTTAGATTATTAGTTTTTTTCTATTTTTTAGCGTTATAATCCCCGCTTTTGCCTCCACTCTTATGCTCTAACATCACACCGCTAATTGTCATGCTCTTATCAATGGCTTTCACCATGTCATAAATGGTTAAAAGCCCTACGCTCACACTCATTAGCGCTTCCATTTCCACGCCCGTTTTAGCTTGAGTTTTGACTCTCGCATAGAGTTTAAAGCTGCAAGTCTCTTTTTCTTCTAAAATATCAATATCCACCCCATTGAGCATGATTGAATGGCACATGGGAATGAGCTCGCTTGTCTTTTTAGCCCCCATAATCCCAGCAATAATAGCAGTCTGTAACACCGGACCCTTTTTGACGCAATGATTAACAATAGCGTCATAAGCCTCTTTATTCATGCTGATACGACCGCTTGCTAAAGCGATTCTTTCAGTGGTTTCTTTATCCCCTATATCCACCATTTTAGGCTGATTTTCTCCATTCAAATGAGTGAGCGGCATTTTTTTATCCTATTGTTTGGGGCGAAACGCTTGAATGTTTTTTTCATTCACTTGCATATAATTCCCTAAAATCAAATCCACGCAATAAGGAATCGCTGGAAAAACCGCTTCTAAGCATTCTCTAATGCTTTTTGGCTTACCAGGAAGATTAATGATCAAACTCTTATTCCTAATGCCAGCGCTCTGGCGCGATAGAATCGCTGTAGGCACGTATTTTAAGCTAGTCATTCGCATAAGCTCTCCAAACCCAGGAAGCATTTTTTGGCACACTTTTTCTGTGGCTTCTGGGGTTATATCTCTTAAAGCAGGGCCTGTGCCTCCTGTAGTAACGACTAGATCGCATTGGTATTCATCGCACATTTTAATCAGCGATTTTTCAATCAAATCCCTTTCATCAGCGACAATTTCATAATGAAATTCTAAAGGATTGAGCAGGTATTCGCTCAACACTTCTTGTATCGCTTTCCCGCTTAAATCTTCATAAATCCCTTTTGACGCCCTATCGCTCGCGCTCAAAACGCCTATATGAATCGTTTGCATTTGAACTCCTTTTTAAGCTAAAAGCCCACTCCCTTTTAAAGGGTGGCTTCTTTCTTTAGCGTAAATGCGTTTATTATCAATCAAATCGTATTTCCAAATAGGAGCGTTACGCTTAAAATCTTCAATAAAATCTTGGTATAGTTCTAAAGCATTTTTTCTATTCTTTCCCATTAAAACGCATAAAAATGAGCTTTGTCCTATCAAAACATCGCCCAGGCTGTGCGCCATTTTTAACACCACGCCCAAATCTTTGGCTTTATGGTGCCATTTTTCAAACCAAGTCTTTAATAGCGCTTCATAAATATCAAAACTCAAGCCTTGAATGTTACCCTCTCCTCTCACAATCCCCACAAACACACAAAACGCTCCAAAGTTTTTAATGCAAGCTTCCTCTTGGTAGGCTTTTAAAAGCTCACTAGTATCCAATGCCCCTTGAATGATTTTTAACACCTAGCCCCCACAAACCGGTGGCAACAAACTTATCACATCGCCATCTTTTAAAGGCGTGTTTAAATTGTCTATCAAATGATCATTAAGGGCTATCGCGCAAACGCCCAACCACTCTTTTAAGCCCTCTTTTTCTTGTAAAATCGCTCTTAATTCTTTCAAATCATTCGCTTTGATGAAAAAATTTTCTTCTTTTATAGGTCCAAAGAATCGCACTTCCACCATTATTTACCCTTATATTAAATCTTTTAAAAGCATGATTTTAATATTTTTAAAACCTCTTTGAAAAGCGCTTTTAGTTTTCACAATAAATGCCCCATTTTGAGCTTTTTGACTTCCAAATACCCTTGATTGTGTTCATTAGCGCACACGATCAAGCTCTCTCTTGTTACCTCAGCGTATTTTTCTAAAGCGGCGATTTTTTTAGGATTGTTTGTGAGTAAGCGCATTTTTTTAATATGGTAATATTCTAAAATCTCACCCGCAACACTATAATCCCTTTCATCGTCTTTAAACCCTATCATTTCATTGGCTTGAATGGTATCATAGCCCTTATCTTGTAAAGCGTAGGCATTGACTTTATTAAATAGCCCTATCCCACGCCCTTCTTGGCGCAAATAAATCACTAGCCCCCCTTCTTTAGAAATCCTTTCTAACGCCATTTGCAACGCCCCCCCGCAATCGCATTTTTGAGAGCCTAGAGCATCACCCGTTAAGCATTCTGAATGCAAACGCACTAAGGGGTTTTGAGAAAAATTAGGGGTGAAAATGACTAAATGATCTTTAGAGCCATTAGAACCCTTTTCTCTAAAACACTGGATACAAAACTCCCCAAATTGAGTGGGTAATTTGGCTTGGTTAGAAACTTCTAATCGTTTCAAGGATACTCCTAAAATTAGTTTTAAAACGCGTCTTTTAAAAAAAGGTATTCTATCAAAACTCTTTATAATTTTCTTACATTTTAAATTCTTAAAATTTGTAAGTCAAATTCAAACCATTGGGGCTTAAATTAGAACGGATTTCATGTTTATTATAAATCCCTAAAGCTTCCCCAAGCCCTAAATCTCTAATGATAAAACCGATAGGATCCATAAGAGCGATAACCAAACGCCCTAAAAATAAAGAGCCAAAAAGCCTGCCTTCGTTGCGTTGGATATAGTGCGTGAGCTGGTAAAACCCTTCCCCTAAAATGGAGCCTAATAAAGGGGTGATCACTAAATCCTGCCAGCTAGGTACTTCCACAAACGCTTCCAAGCCATATTCCCAAAAAAGCGTGGAAGTGATAAAAGAAAAAAACGCTGATGCCATCCAACTAAACCCAGCCATGCGCGGTTGCATATAATACATAGCCCCAAAATAAGGGTGCAAAATTTCATTAAAAATAAAACTATCATTGTCCAGTTTTGGCCCCATGCGGACATTTTCAAACCAACTTTTGACGCCAAACTTTTCTCTATCCCAATTCGTTACGCTCTCTGGCATGAGATACAACCCTACAATCCCTATCACCAATGACACGCCCAAAATCCCTATACTTGTGCCTAAATATTTCCAACGGCTATTTGGGGCATAAGGGATCGTATTACTCTTTTTAAACTTCTTTTTAAAGTGTTGCCAAATAAGATTTTTAGGGCTTCGTTTGAGCGTTTCTTCTAATTGAATGCTGTTAGCGTTTAAAAAACTACAGCCTAACCCCCAAATAATAACGCAAACCATCCAAATCTTTTGGAAGGTTTTTAAGAATATTTTCAATAATATTTTTAGGAATGTTTTTAATGAAATCAGCATAAACTCTATTATTACTCTCATCAGGTTGCAAACTTTATTGCTTGACTTAAAAAGAGTTTATTATACCTTAAAAACATTACAACACATTCAACGAAGCTCAACAAGCCTCAAAGGCTAATCGTTTCTACAAGCTTAAGCCCAAACCCGCTCAAAGCCTTATACTGCCTGTCTTCACAAGAGCTTAACAGCCTGAAATCCTTTATCCCCAAATTTTTTAACACTAACGCCCCGATCCCAAAATCTTTAACGATATTGTTTTCTTTAGAATGCGTGTTCATAAAGATCAAATAACCCCCTTCGCGCTTTAAATATTCTAAAGCCTTAAAAAACGCTTCAAACGCATCAGTCGTTAAAAAATCAAAATCCTCTTTGATAGGGTGGAAACGCACTAAAGGGGCTAAACCATTGGTTTTTGCACCTTTAAACTTAAAAGCGTAATGGTTTTTTTGCTGGTGGTCTAAAAAAGTGTAGCATTTCGTTTGGTGTTTTAAAAATTCTCTTTCTTCTTGGCAAAACATTTTCAATAAACTTTCATTTTCCAAACGATAGCTAATCAAATCAGAAACGTAGAGGGTTTTAAGGTTATGTTTGAGAGCGAAATCGCTCAAAAATTTATCCCCTCTCCTCGCCATAGAGCCGTCTTCTTTCATGATTTCACAAATCACGCTCACGGGCTTTAATCCAGCTAATTTGCACAAATCCACGCTCGCTTCAGTATGGCCCGTGCGCGCTAACACGCCTCCATCTTTTGCAATCAAAGGGAAAATATGCCCCGGGCGCACAAAATCGCTCGGTTTAGTGGTGTCTTTACACAACAATTCAATCGTCAAATGCCTTTCAAAAGCAGAAATCCCGGTTTTGGCTTCTTTAGCGTCAATGGACACCGTGAAAGCGGTCTCATGGTTAGAATCATTCACGCTAACCATAGGGGGTAATTCAAATTTTTTCGCTAAATCTTTGGTCAAAGATACGCAAATCAACCCCCTAGCATGCGTGGCCATGAAATTGATTTTCTCAGGAGTAGAAAAAATCCCGGCTAAAACCAAATCCCCTTCATTTTCTCTGTCTTCATCGTCCATAACAATAAGCATTTCGCCATTTTTATACGCTTCTAAAGCTTCAGTAACTCGTTTTAAGATCATTCTAACTCCCTAGTTTTATTCAATAATATTTAGTTTTATAGAAAAAAGAAATATAGCATGTTTAATAACGATTATTACTTTATTGCTTTATTTAGCAAACCGCATTTAGCAAACCGCTAAAACCTTTAAATCAATTGAATGAAACTTCCCCTATCATGCAAGAAATGCTCAAAGACTTATTCTAATGTTTGCCAATTCTAATGATCAGTTTTTTCTAATGATTAATTTTGGGCTATACCTAAAAACTTTATCCAAGATTTTAACCGCGCTTTTATGCAAAAAACGGCCAATCCTAATGCTTAAAGGTAATTTTTTAGGCCTTTGTTTTTCTGTGTTGGAATTTTGAGCGTTCATCCCATCGCAAGCGATCGCAAATTCTTCTAACACATAGTTTTTAACCCCATGCCAATAATGCCTATCCATCACGCAATCTATAGGCATCACCCATTCTTTCGCGCTGTATTTCAATAATTTTTGCGCGGCTTTGGGGGCTAAAACATACCCTTGAGTGCCAATGCCATCTTTAAAATTTAAGATTTGAGAAACCCCTTTAACGGGAGTCTTTTGTTTAGCCACATTTTCTTCTAAATGCATCAAACGGATATAGCCTAATTCGTTGATGTGCTGGCGGCAAAATTCCAAGCTTTCTTTAAAACATTCTTTTAGGGTTATATCGTCTTCTAAAATACAGATCGCTTCATTAAGCTCTATGCATTTTTGCCACAAGGAATAATGGCTCGCATAGCACCCAAGCTCCCCAAACCCCATCCTCTTCCCGCAATGCTTGATCGCATGAAAGAAATTTTTTAACGCGCAAGGGGGGTGTTTTTTATTCTTACAAAAAGCCAATAAATCTTCAACCATAAAAGAAGGGTGCAAATGCTCTAAAATCAAGGGGTGTAATTGAGTGGGAGAGATTTTAGAATAGATCGCATCAAAAATTTCATAAGAAATCCCTTGAAGTTTAAGGCTCTCTAAAAGGGGGGTTATATGAGTTTCTTTTAAAGAAAAATTTTGACAGGTTTTTGGGCTTAAATGAATAATAAAAACACGCATGTTAGCCTTAATTCTTAATACAAATAAAATTAATATTAAACAGACTTACATTCTAGCGCACTAGCGCAAATTTTAGTAAAATACGCATCATGTTAGATGATATTCCTATTACCATTCAAAAAAGTAAAAAAATCAAAACCCTGAGCTTGAATATCACGCCCTCTTTAGAAGTGATTCTCAAAATGCCCAATTCTTGCTCTCAAGCTAGAGCGAGCGCTTTTTTAAAAGAACAAGAATCTTGGCTAAAAAAAACCTTTTTAAGCATGCAAGAAAAACACTCCCTTTTACACTCGCGCCTAGAAACCTATCAAAACAAAATCCTCATCTTTGATGAGGTCAAAAACGCCAACGATTACACCCTAACAGATCTTAAAAAAATCTTAAAAACTTATTTGGAGCAACAACTCCCCTTGATCGCTCAAAAAATGCAAACTTCATACACCCATTTTAGCATTAGAAACAACGCTAAAGTTTTGGGGAGTTGCTCTTATCATAACCGCTTGAGTTTTGCTCTTTTACTGGTTTGCGCCCAAAAAGAAGCGATTGATTATGTCATCATCCATGAGCTAGCCCACACGATCCACAAAAACCATTCCAAAAATTTCTGGCGTTGCGTTCAAACCTTTTGCCCTAATTACCGCGCTCTAAGAGAACATTTAAAACAAAATATCATTTTTTACGCCCAACTTCTCAAAACATTACAACCCTAAAATTAAAAATTATAGCTCACATACGCTGTGATGCTTCTAGGAGGCGCGGCTTCTTTCCCGTTAGGGCTAGTGCCTATCCCGCTAAACCAATATTTCATGTTAAAAATGTTATTGATCTGCAAGCTCGCATTGACGCTTTGATTTTTGCGTTCCCATAAAACGCTAGAAATTTGCAAATTCCACACCCAATACCACGGCGTCATGCCCGCTGTTTTGGTAGTGATAGCCCCGTTTTTAATCGTGGGCGCGTATTCTGTGAAAGGCACGGTGTTTAACACATCGCTATAAGCGCGGCTATAAAAGAAAGAACTCAACCCAATCGTGGTTTTGGCGTAAGTGTAACTCGCGTCTAAAATGAATTGGTGTGGGCTTACAAAAGGGAGCTTTTTGCCAAAAATATCTTTTTTAGGCCCTTTAGGATTAGCAGGGTTAGTAACCATCGTGTGGCTGGTGATATTGGCATCTATGAAAGTGTAAGCCGCATGGAAATTAAGCCCCCTAATCGGCGTGTAATACAATTCCAGCTCCACGCCTTGCGACCTCGCATTGACCGGCTCTCTGTTGTCCCCGTAGCGCCCGGTAAAATAATTATTCGCAAAAATCACAAAATAATTCGCATTAAAACTCACTTGGTTGTTGAAATAATATCTTGAGCCGCCTTCCATGACATTAAAGATTTGAAAATAATCCGTGCTTGTGCCTGTAAAACTACCTATATTGCTGAATTGGGGCGGAATGTAGCTTCTTTGATAATTGAAATAAAACAACCAATCCTTAATTGGTTTATAGCCGACATTCAGCGCCGGATTCCATTGGTTATAACGCTCTTTAATGGTTTTTCCTGTTTGACCTGCCTTAAAAGGGGGAGCGTCTTTTTTTTCGTAATTTAAAAAAGTGTATCTCAATCCTGGCGTGATCGTTAGCATGCCGTTATTGAAATTGATTTCATCGCTGGCATACACAGCGGTATAATTGTTGAAATTATTGAGTGAAGTTCCTGCATCAAACCCACTCCCATTATTAGGCGTGCTAGGGTTTTTCCTGGTGGTGGATCGGCGGTATAAATCTTCGGTTAAGAACCGCATTCCCATGTTAAAAGTTTGTTTGACTTTACCGGTATTGACTGCGAGATTGAGTTTTGGCTCAAAGGCATTCACCACGAAGCGGCGGATATTGTCAAAAAATTGCCAACAAGGGCTGTTCGTATCGCTATAAGAATACAGACCGCAATTAGGGTTTTTCGCGCTAATTTCTCCCTTGCCTTTAAAGGGTAAAATCTTGTTTTGACTGCTCATATACACGCTTTGGTATTGGTTGGAGAACCCAAAATCCCTGCTCATGTCATGCGTGAAATAAGTGAATTTAAAATCGCCCCCCACTTTCCTATCCGGATCGCCAAAATAATTTTGATATACGATCCCAAAGCGTTTGGCTCGCCCTCCATCTTGATTGTCAGGGCGCTCGTTGATGAAGCGGTTATAGGCATAATCTTGCGCGCTCAAAGTGCCTGGATGGTAAGAGTTGTATTGATAATACTGGTAATAAGCTTTAAAAGTATTGGTCGCATTAATCTTATAAATCGCATCAAGCAAGTAGTTTTGCACCTTTGTAGGGCTGTTTTGCCTGAAACCTTGCCCATTAATCCAATTGCCTTGAGCGCTAATACCTATATACTTACCCAACATCCCGGCCGTTCGCCCGTAAGTGTTAAACAGCATTTGGTTTCCTAAAGTTTGGGCTAAGGGCTTGCCTTTTTCCTCGGGATCGACAAAATTCCCATTAGAGGATCGCCCCCAAAAAGTGATCCTTTCAGCCGCTTGATTTTCCCACTCTTTAGGGATTTCTTTAGTGATGACATTCACCACGCCTCCAAAAGTGTTAGGGCCGTATTGGACGCTCGTCCCCCCCTTAATCACATCAATCCTATCCACTGACTGGAAAGTAACAGGGAAAATCGCCAGTTCAATATTAGAATACGGCGCGCCATAAATGGGGATACCATTGACTAAAATCATGTTGGTATTGCTATGCCCGTTACCGCCCCCACCAAAACCGCGCACCGAAATTTTAGGCAGCACGCCCGTGCCTGTAGCGTCTCTGATTTGAATCCCTGGCACATTTTGCAAGGCGTTTTCAATATTCAAATTCCCCGTTTTTTTGAGTTCCTTGTTGGAAATCACCGTGCGAGAGCTTGTGGAATTACGCACCTCTTCGCTTTGCCATGAAAGCGGGGCGCTGGAACTGAATTTTTGCTCGGTGGTTGTAACTTTTTTTAAAAAATGGTGCTTATCTTTCGCGCTCATAAAAGAATTAAAAGCCCAAAAAGTCAAAACGACCGACGCTAAAAAATACGGGGTTTTTACCCTCAAATAACCATTCATTATGATAACCTTTCTTATTTAATTCAAACCGATGCATATTATAAAAATAATTATTATAATTAACTTAAATTTTGAAGTTTGATTTTTTTATTTGTAATTCGTTATCAAAACGATTTGAAAAAGGTTTTTAGTATTTTTTTAATAGCTGCTAAGCGTTTTTTAAAACAGAATGTTATGGGAGTTTTAGAATGCGTTATTTATAAAATTTAAGAAGAAACCATTACAACCGCTATCGCAAAACCAGCGTCATGGCTGATGCTCGCGCTCAAGCTTTGGATGTTAAAATAGTCCATTTTTTCTTTGGAAAGGGTGATTAAGGGGGCGTTTTTAGGGCTTTTAGAAATATGTATATCTAAAAAGCTCAATTCCTCACCAATGCCTACTTGAAGGGCTTTAGAGCAAGCTTCTTTAAGTGCGAAAAACCCGGCGATACTGCTTGATTTATCCTTGCATAAAACAATCTCGCTTGGCGATAAAAAACGCTCTAAAAACCTCATTTCAAAGCGTTTCACACACTTTTCTATCCTAGCAATAGAGACAATATCTACGCCAATCATTTAAAGTTATTGGATAATGAAATCAGTGAAAAAGACATTTTTAATAAAGCCATCAATCAAAAACGAATTCAAATGGCTCTTAATTTCATCTTTAAGCTTGTTTTTGCCTTTGTTGGTAACCACTTCTTCCACGCTTTTAGACGATAGAATCTCTATAATCGTGTCTTTAATCGCTGTGTCTTTAACCTTGACTTCATTTAAAAGCTTTTCATTACTCAATTCTAACGAAATAGAAGCCTTAAGGTAGCGTCTGCCATTTTGAGAGACCAAATTCACCGCAAAAGGCGCATCAATCGCATACAAAGGCCCAAGCACCAGATATTGCTGGATATTAGAGCCTTCTTTAGCCTCTTGATTCTTGTTCGCCATAGGATTAGCTTGAACTTCTTGGGTGTTTTTAGAAGCGTTTTCTTTAGATTCTTCCTTATTCCCCATAAGCAGCATGATAATCACCCCCACCAACAAAAGCATCACTAGCACGCTTCCAATAATGACAAATAAAAGGGCTTTGCTTTTTTTTTGGGGTTGTTGCGCGGTATTTTCTTGTTCTTCTGCCATGCCTATTCCTATTGAAAATAAGTTAAAGTGGTTTTCCCAAATTTTTTCTGTTTGATTATAGCTAAAGTTGCGAGACTTTTAGGCATTTCATGCAGGCTTTCATGCTCAAAAACCACTAAAAGATTTTTTGGATTGAAGCGTTCCAATAACCTTTCTAAAGCTTGAAAACACTTTTCATAAATCCCTAAAAACCCGCTTGTTTCAAAAGGAGGATCCAAATAAAGGATATTCAAAACACCATTTTTTAAACCTAGTGCGGGCAAAAGCTTGAAAGCGTCATCTAAAAAAGTTTGAATTTCCATTTCCTTTTTTAAGCGGTTTTTAAAGAGGGAAATATTTTCTAAGAGCGTCTTATAAGCGCTTTTGTTTTGCTCAAAAAACACCGCGCTTTTAGCCCCCCTACTCAAAGCCTCTAAACCCATAGAAGCGCTGCCTGAAAACACTTCTATAAAATGTGCTCCATTAATTTCTGCTTGCAAGGTGTTAAAAAACGACTCTCTTACGATCGCTTTGGTGGGGCGCGTGCTAGAAATGTTAGGCAAATTCAAACCCAATCCCTTACAAGCCCCCCCAATGATCTTAAATTTTTTTACTGGCTGATGATTTGGCATAATTTTTGGGTGTATTCTTCTAATAATTGCTTAATCTTTTGCTCTTTAGAAAATTGGATTTCTTCGCAAGGTTTTTCGCTCGTCTTTAAAGCGCGATAAAAATTTTTTACATCTTCTTTCACGCTCTGTTTAGTGAAAGGCTTTCTTAAGCGCTCTTCTATAAAGCATAGGGGTTTATTGGTTTCTAGCTTTTCATCATCGCTTAAAACAAGATCGCAAACTTCCATAGGAGAAAGGCAACCGCTCAAATAAAATTCCAAACTCCTTTGAATCAACAAAGACTTGCAAGAAAGAAAAATTTTCAAAAAACCCCCTTTATCCCATCAATAGGCTTAAATTGTTTCAAAATTATAGCGATTCTTTCTTTTAAACACCAATATTAAATAAATAAACTTAAAAAGTGTTTCATTTTATAAAAAAGAAAAACAGAATGTTAAAAATAAAGCTCAAATAACATCTTTTTTTTTTTTGGTATAATGCTGCTTAAGGTAAGAGCGAAAGGCGTATTATATTCCTTCCTTCTTTACTATAACTTAGCATTTTAATCAACTTTTTCATTAAAATGTCCTGACGCTCTTACCTTTCCTCCTTAAAATACGCAAACTCTTTATTATTTAGATTGTAAAAATACTTTTAATTTACATTTTATTTTTTTTTCACAAACTCTAACGCTTTGAAACGCTCCCCCAAGCCCCCAGGGCTAATTAGGGGCTTGATTTTAGCCGCTTCTTTTAGATACCTTTCATAACTCACGCTCTTTGAAAATGTTTCTAATAATTCCATAAGCCCCATATCCAATAAAGCGTTAGCCTGCGTTTTGAAGAATGAAAATTGTGCATGGTGTTTTTCAAACAAATTGCGCACTAAAGAAAAATTGACATCATAGGTCAAATCGCTCTTTTGATACAAAGAAGCCAGATTGTTTAAAATATCCTTAAAATCCAGCACTTGGTGGTTTTTAAAAGCCCTTAAATGCATGTCTTTTCTCTCTATTTCATCGCCATAATCAAAGCTCAAAAACACCCAAGAAGAAGCCTCATTTAATTTCTCTAACAAATCCTTAATGAAAGCCTCTAAAAATAACGGCGCGCACCCTTGTTTTAAATCCAAATTTTTAAGAAGTTCTTTAGTGGGTTCATCAATAGCACCCCAAACGCCCTGATGATCATGGGCAATAAAAAGCATTTGGTTATCTTTAATGATCTCGCAAGCGAATGCGTCAAACAATTCATTAGAGATAATAAACGCGCTTTGCTGCCCCTTGAAATCTAGATCTTTCAGATCGCAGATCATCAAATCCAATTGCGTGGCTTGTTTAAAAATAGTTTGTTGGAGTTTTTGCAATTCCTTTAAAGGCTCGCAGCTGACAAACTCGCATTGTTCCATTACGCCCACGCTCAAAGCGTTTAAAAAATTCGCTATATCGCTCAAAAAATGCCCATGATGGGCGCCAATTTCTACAATTTTTAAAGGCAAAAATAATTTTTCTTCTTCTAAAAGCTTGATGATATAAAACGCAACAGCGCCCCCAAAAAACTTACTCAAAGACACCGAAGTGTAAAAATCCCCTTTTTGACCGATTAGCGCTTTTTTGTAATACCCCTTTTCTCCATAAAGCCACTCTTGCATGTAATTCCCAAACGAACGCATGATTTTCCTTTCATTAAACTCATCTCAACCAACAATAATAGAAGCGCTATTCTAGTCAAAATCGCCTTATTTTTGCGCTATGATATTCAATAATAATGACTTTTTAAGCTAAGTTTGAAGGGAGTTTAGAGTTTGGAAATTTTAAGGCGAGAATGCGGGGCGGTTGAAGAAAACGCTTATATTGTGAAGCTTTCTAGTGGGATAGATTTTATTATTGATCCCGGATTTTCTAGCAGCGAATGGGTGTTAGAAAACGCCAAAAACCCTAAGGCGATTTTAATCACGCATGGGCATTATGATCATGTATGGGATAGCGCTCAATTGTCAAAACTCCTTAAAAACACCCCCATTTACGCCCCCAAAGACGATGTTTTCATGCTAGAAAATGATATTTTCCATTTGGGCATGCCGGTTTTTAGCCCCAATTTCAGCGTGCCTTGCAATAAGGGTTGCACCACTTTAGAGATAGAAAACACCACCATTAAATACTGGCATTTTCCCGGGCACACGCCCGGCTGCTCTATCATAGAAATAGAAGGGGTGATTTTTAGCGGGGATTTTATCTTTTATCGCAGCATTGGCCGTTATGATTTCCCTTATTCTAATGAAAAAGACATGAAAGAGTCCCTGTTAAGGTTTCAAAATTTAGATTTTTCTAAAGACATAGAGATTTATCCAGGGCATGGGGATAAGACAAGTTTTTTTGCCGAAAGAGAGCATTCTAAAATTTGGGTTTCAAGGATGGCTTAATTGTTAAGCCGGCTAGACAAAGAGCGTTATTTGCGCCATATCATGCTAGAAGATGTGGGCGAAGAAGGCCAATTGAAGCTTTTAAAATCTAGCGTTTTAGTCATTGGAGCCGGTGGGCTTGGATCAGCGGTTTTGATGTATCTGTGCGCTGCTGGGATAGGAAAAATAGGCATTGTGGATTTTGATGTGGTGGGTATGAGTAATTTGCAACGCCAAATCATCCATTCACAGGATTTTTTAAACCAACCTAAAGCCTCTAGCGCGAAAGCGCGCTTAAAACAACTCAATGCTAGTATTGAAGTAGAAGCCTTTGAAGAACGCTTTAAGGCCCATAACGCTCTTCCTCTCATAGAGCCTTACGATTTTATCATAGACGCCACGGACAATTTTAACGCTAAATTCTTGATCAATGACGCTTGCGTGTTAGCCCAAAAACCCTATTCGCATGCCGGGGTTTTAAAATACAGGGGGCAAAGCATGAGCGTTTTACCCCATAGCGCATGCTTAGCATGTGTTTTTGATAAGCCCCCTAAAAAGGGATTGAATCCTACTTCAGGGCTTTTTGGGGTTTTGCCCGGGGTTTTAGGGTGTATCCAAGCGAGCGAATGCCTTAAATATTTTTTAGGGTTTGAAACTTTACTTATAAATACTTTACTTATAGCCGATATTAAAACGATGGATTTTAAAAAAATTCAAGCACCCAAAAACCCTGAATGTAGGGTTTGTGGCACGCATAAAATCACGCATTTACAAGATTATGAAATTTAGATTAAGGGGTAAGTTTTGGATTTATCAACCATACTAGGCTTGGTATTGGCGGTCGCTTCTATTTCGTTAGGCGATATTTTAGAAGATGGTAACCCGTTGCACATTATCCATTTGAGTTCAGTCATTATCATCGTGCCTACTTCGCTTTTTGCCGCCATGACAGGCACGCATGTGCGTTACGTGAAAGCCGCTTACAAAGAGATAAAAATTGTTTTTTTAAACCCTAAAATCAATTTGAACGAAACCATTAAAAATTTAGTGGAATTAGCCACTTTAGCCAGAAAAGATGGGGTGTTGAGTTTGGAGGGGCGAGTGGCGCAAATTGAAGACGATTTCACCCGTAACGGCTTGTCTATGATCATAGATGGCAAGGATTTAAAATCCGTTAAGGAAAGCTTAGAAATCAGCATTGAAGAAATGGAAGAGTATTACCACGGCGCCGCTCATTATTGGGAGACGGCCGGTGAGACCGCTCCTACTATGGGGTTAGTGGGGGCGGTTATGGGACTTATGTTGGCCTTGCAAAAACTGGACAACCCGGCTGAAATGGCAGCAGGGATCGCTGGGGCTTTTACGGCTACTGTTACAGGGATTATGTGTTCTTATGCGATTTTTGGCCCTTTTGGGCATAAGCTCAAGGCTAAGTCTAAAGACATTATCAAAGAAAAAACCGTTCTTTTAGAGGGGATTTTAGGCATCGCTAATGGGGAAAACCCAAGGGATTTAGAAAACAAACTCTTAAACTACATCGCTCCCGGTGAGCCTAAAAAATCTCAATTTGAGGGATAAACATGGCTAAGAAAAACAAACCCACCGAATGCCCCGCCGGCGAAAAATGGGCTGTTCCTTATGCGGACTTTTTGTCGTTGTTGCTCGCGCTTTTTATCGCTCTTTATGCCATTTCAGCGGTCAATAAATCCAAAGTGGAAGCCTTAAAAACCGAATTCATTAAGATTTTTAATTACGCCCCCAAGCCAGAGGCGATGCAGCCGGTTGTAGTGATCCCCCCTGATTCAGGGAAAGAAGAAGAGCAAATGGCGAGCGAAAGCTCCAAACCGGCTTCGCAAAATACTGAAACAAAAGCCACTATCGCTCGCAAAGGCGAAGGCAGTGTTTTAGAGCAAATTGATCAAGGCTCTGTTTTAAAGCTCCCCTCTAGTTTGTTGTTTGAAAACGCTACATCAGATGCTATCAATCAAGACATGATGCTTTATATTGAACGGATCGCTAAAATCATTCAAAAACTCCCTAAAAGGGTGCATATTAATGTGAGAGGTTTTACAGACAACACGCCTTTAACTAAAACCCGTTTTAAAAGCCACTATGAATTAGCCGCCAATCGCGCTTATAGGGTGATGAAAGTCCTTATACAATACGGCGTGGATCCTAACCAATTGTCTTTTTCTTCTTATGGCTCTACCAACCCTATCGCGCCTAATGACTCCCTAGAAAACAGAATGAAAAACAATCGTGTGGAAATCTTTTTTTCAACCGATGCGAACGATTTGAGCAAGATCCATTCTATTTTAGATGAAGAATTCAATCCCCACAAACAGCAAGAATAAATCGCATGAATAAAAATTATCTTTTAATCTTTTTGTTGTTAACGAGCCTTATTGCTAGAGAGAAGGACGCTTCTTCAAACCTTTTTGATTTGATTGATAAGGGGATCAACAGAGAACAAGAATTGAAAGAGCAGGAGCAAAAAACGCGCTTGAAACTGGCTCAAAGCCCTTTAGTGGCGTTAGAGATTGTCCCCCAAGAAACGCCCTATTTAGAATGGCAAGGGGCTAGGGAGTCGTATTATTTGAAAGTGAGCGCTGTAGTGGAGAGCGTGGTTATTTTAAAGATTGACATCAATCAGGGGCGTTCTTGCTCGCTCTACCCCACGCCTAAAAGCGTTTCTTTAGTGAGGAATCAAAGCGTAGCCTATGAAATTTTATGCGAAAACCAGCCGCTATGGATAGAAGTTAGCACCAATTTAGGCAAACGCACCTTTCAGTTTTAATTTGATTGGTTTTTGGCTTTGTTTTAAAAAAGTTTGCGCTTATTGTTAATGATAAAAATTCGATTTAAACCCAATTAAGAAAAACCTTTTTATATCAAATAAGTTTGGTTATAATGCCAAGCATGGGCGTTTTTAAACAATTGATCAAAGAATTGTATGAATGGTTGCTCCATTCTATAGATGTGGCTACGCAGCATTTAGTTGCTATGGTGTTAAAAATAAGCATGGTAAAATATTTGGTAAAAGAATTTCATGATCGCTTCATTTATTTTATAGATTTGATTGCACAACATTTTATCATCGTTGCGCTTTCTAGTCTTCTCGTGTTGGTGTTTGGGGTTTTGATTGGGGTTTTTGTGTTTTATAACTCAAAGGCTAGGGCGTTATTGCTCCCTGTGGTGAATTTCCTCTACACCATCCCATCGCTTGCGTTATTCGCGTTATTCATTCCTGTGATTGGGGTTGGGTTAAAAAACGCGCTTTTAGTGTTGGTCTTATACGGCTTATTGCCCATTGTCCACAGCACTTATAACGCTTTAAAAGAAGTGAGAGAAGAGGTGATTAAAGCCGCTATTGGGCTAGGGTGTAACCCCAAAGAGTTGTTTTTTAGGGTGTACTTCTTGCTCGCTATCCCCCAAATTTTAGTGGGTTTAAGGATTGCAGTGGTGATGTTAGTGGCGATGGCTGGGATCGGAGCGCTCATTGGGGCTGGAGGCTTAGGGCAGGCGATTTTTAGAGGGCTAAACACACAAAATACCATGCTTTTAGTGGCGGGTAGTTTGATTATTGCTCTTTTTAGCGTTTTAGCGGATAAATTCGTGAGCGTGTTTCAGCATGAAAACGCCTTGCAAAGCCTATTTTCTCAAAACGCCACCCAAAAACAAAAAAGAAGAGTTTATGTTAATTTAGCGGTGTTTCTTTTTTTATTGCTAGCGAGCGCTTTATGGCTTATTCCTAGAAACGCCATAGAAGAAAAACCCTTAGTCGTGGCGACAAAACCTAGCAGCGAGCAGTATATTTTGGGCGAGATTTTAAGCCTTTTGTTAGAAAAACACCATATCCCTATCAAGCGAGCGTTTGGCATTGGTGGGGGGACGATGAATATCCATCCGGCATTAATTAGGGGCGATTTTGATTTGTATGTGGAATATACCGGCACCGCTTGGGTGAATACGCTCAAAAGCCCTTTGACTCAAAAAGTGGATTTTGAAACGATTAAAAAGCGTTATGAGAAGGAATTTAATCTTTTATGGGTGGGGCTTTTGGGCTTTAATAACACCTATTCCTTAGCGATTTCTAAAGAAGACGCTCAAAAATACGCGATTGAAACTTTCAGCGATTTAGCTCTTCATAGCCCGAATTTTGATTTTGGAGCGGAGTTTGACTTTTTTGAAAGAGAGGACGCTTTTAAGGGCTTAATCAAAGCTTATCGCTTTCATTTTAGAAGTTTGCATGAAATGGATATTAATTTGCGTTATAAAAGTTTTGAATCCCATAAAATCAACGCTTTAGACGTTTTCACGACAGACGCTCAAATCAAAGAATTGGATTTAAAGGTGCTGAAGGACGATAAAGGGTTTTTCCCTAATTATCAGGCCGGTATTGTTATAAGAAAAGAAGTTGTCAAAAAGTATCCTGAAGCACTAGAAATCTTAGAAAAATTGAATGCAAAAATTAACGATGAGACGATGCAGGATTTAAACTATCAGGTGGAAGCGTTGAAAAAAAGCCCTAAAATCGTAGCTAAAGATTTTTTAGAAAGCTTGGGGTTATAGCATGAAAGAAATCGTTACAATAGAGAATGTGTCTTTTAACTACCACAACCGCGCTGTTTTTAAGGATTTTAATTTAAGCATTGAAAAAGGGGATTTTTTATGTGTTTTAGGGGAGAGCGGGAGCGGTAAAAGCACGCTTTTAGGCTTGATTTTAGGGCTTTTAAAACCCAGTCTGGGGAGCGTTAAAATCTTTAATGAAACCCTTTCAAACAACGCTTTTTTACGCCAAAAAATAGGCTATATCGCTCAAGGCAATTCCTTATTCCCCCATTTAAACGCCTTACAAAACATGACTTTTTGCCTTAATTTACAAGGCATAAACAAACAAGCCGCTCAAAAAGAAGCCAAAGCCTTAGCGTTAAAAATGGGGTTAGACGAGAGCCTTATGGATAAATTCCCTAATGAATTGAGTGGGGGGCAAGCCCAAAGAGTGGGCATTATTAGGGGGATTATCCACAAGCCAGAACTCATTTTATTAGATGAGCCTTTTAGCGCTTTAGATAGTTTTAATCGTAAGAATTTGCAAGATCTCATCAAAGAAATACACCAAAATTCTTGCGCTACTTTCATTATGGTAACGCATGATGAGAGCGAGGCACAAAAGTTAGCCACAAAAACCCTAGAAATCAAAGCCCTTAAATAAGGGCAATGATTTTAAGGCTCGTTTAAAAATTCTGGCGTGGTGTTATTGGTGGGCGTTTGCATAGAAGAATTAGAGCTGTTTGAAGTTTTTTTAGCGGGTTTTTCGTTGAATGGAGGGGCTTTATAGCCGCAAGCTTGAATCGTTATCGCTACAAGTATTAAAAAGCATGTTAAGATCAGTTTATGGAACAAAATATTTTCTCCTTACTCATTCAAAAAAAGTCTTATAAAAAGCTTGAAACTCTTTTGAAACTCAAAAAGCTTAAGGTTTTTATGCCTTTAAGTTTACAAGAAAATTTGCTTTTCATCTTCATCAAAGACTCTAAATTGCTTTTTGCGTTTAAAGACATTTGGGCTTCTAAGGAATTTAACCAGCGATTCGCTAAAGAAATCAGCCATTTTTTGAACACGCAAGGGCATGCTTGCGGGCTTGATGAGTTTAGCGCCTTAGAAATTTTAGGTTATGTGCCTAAAGATTCCTTAGAAAAAGCCAATTTTTATGCCCCTATTAAAAAACAAGCCCGTTTTTTTCGCCCTAGCGCTTTAGGGTTGTTCCATAACCCCATTAAAGACGCTCGCTTGCATGAATGTTTTGAAAAAGCGCGCGCTTTGATCCACTACCAACGAAGTTTTTTTGAGGAGTGAATGGCTGATTTATTGTCCAGTTTGAAAAACCTTTCTAATAGCAGTGGGGTGTATCAATATTTTGATAAAAACCGCCAATTACTCTATATCGGTAAGGCGAAAAACTTAAAAAAGCGCATCAAAAGCTATTTTTCTGTCCGCAACAATGAAATCACGCCCAACCATCGCACCAGCTTACGCATCCAAATGATGGTCAAGCAAATCGCTTTTTTAGAAACCATTTTAGTGGAAAACGAGCAAGACGCTTTGATTTTGGAAAATTCTTTGATCAAGCAGCTCAAGCCTAAATACAACATTCTTTTAAGAGACGATAAAACTTACCCTTATATTTATATGGATTTTTCCACTGATTTCCCTATCCCTTTAATCACACGAAAAATTTTAAAACAGCCTGGCGTTAAATATTTTGGCCCTTTTACTAGCGGGGCTAAGGACATTTTGGACAGCTTGTATGAATTGCTCCCGTTAGTTCAAAAGAAAAATTGCATCAAGGATAAAAAGGCATGCATGTTTTATCAAATAGAGCGTTGTAAAGCCCCATGCGAGGATAAAATCACCAAAGAAGAGTATTTAAAAATCGCTAAAGAATGTTTAGAAATGATTGAAAATAAAGACAGGCTCATCAAAGAGCTTGAATTGAAAATGGAGTGCCTTTCTAGTAACTTGCGTTTTGAAGAAGCTCTCATTTATAGGGACAGGATTGCAAAAATCCAAAAAATCGCCCCCTTCACTTGCATGGATTTGGCCAAACTCTATGATTTGGATATTTTTGCTTTTTATGGCGCAAGCAATAAGGCGGTGTTAGTGAAAATGTTTATGCGTGGGGGTAAAATCATTTCTTCAGCGTTTGAAAAAATCCACTCCCTTAATGGGTTTGACACCGATGAAGCGATGAAACAAGCCATTATCAACCATTACCAATCGCATTTGCCTTTGATGCCTGAACAGATCTTATTGAGCGCTTGTTCTAATGAAGCGCTTAAAGAATTGCAAGAGTTTATCTCTCATCAATATTCTAAAAAAATCGCTCTTAGCATTCCTAAAAAGGGCGATAAGCTCGCTTTAATAGAAATCGCTATGAAAAACGCTCAAGAGATTTTTAGCCAAGAAAAAACCTCTAATGAAGATCTGATTTTAGAAGAAGCGCGATCGCTTTTCAATTTAGAGTGCGTGCCTTATAGGGTGGAAATCTTTGACACAAGCCACCATTCAAACAGCCAATGCGTGGGGGGAATGGTCGTGTATGAAAATCATGCATTTCAAAAAAACTCTTATCGGCGCTACCATTTAAAAGGCTCTAACGAATACGATCAAATGAGCGAATTGCTCACCAGAAGGGCTTTAGACTTTGCCAAAGAGCCACCGCCTAATTTGTGGGTGATAGATGGAGGGAGGGCGCAATTAAACATCGCTTTAGAAATTTTAAAAAGCAGCGGGAGTTTTGTAGAAGTGATCGCTATTTCTAAAGAAAAAAGGGATTCTAAAGCTTATCGCTCTAAAGGGGGCGCTAAAGACATTATCCATACGCCTAACAATACTTTTAAATTGCTCCCTAGCGACAAGCGTTTGCAGTGGGTGCAAAAATTGCGCGATGAAAGCCACCGGTATGCGATAAACTTCCATAGATCCACTAAACTTAAAAACATGAAACAAATCGCTCTTTTAAAAGAAAAGGGTATAGGAGAAGCCAGCGTGAAAAAATTGTTGGATTATTTTGGGAGTTTTGAAGCGATAGAAAAAGCGAGCGAGCAGGAAAAAAACGCCGTTTTAAAAAAACGAATTTAAAGGAAAATGCATGAAAAAAAGATTGAATATAGGGCTTGTGGGTTTAGGGTGTGTGGGGAGTGCGGTCGCTAAAATCTTAAAAGAAAATCAAGAAATCATCAAAGACAGAGCCGGCGTGGAAATTAAAATTAAAAAAGCGGTGGTGCGAGATGTGAAAAAGCACAAGGGCTATGCTTTTGAAATCAGTAATGATTTAGAAAGCTTGATAGAAGATAAAGAAATTGATATTATCGTGGAGCTTATGGGTGGGGTGGAAGCGCCTTATCTTTTAGCTAAAAAAACTTTAGCCAAGCAAAAAGCCTTCGTTACGGCCAATAAAGCCATGTTAGCGTACCACCGCTATGAATTAGAACAAACCGCTAAAAACACCCCCATAGGCTTTGAAGCGAGCGTGTGTGGGGGTATCCCTATTATCAAAGCCTTAAAAGACGGCTTGAGCGCTAATCACATCCTTTCTTTTAAAGGGATTTTAAACGGCACAAGCAATTACATTTTAAGCCAGATGTTTAAAAATCAAGCGAGCTTTAAGGACGCTTTGAAAGACGCGCAACATTTAGGCTACGCGGAATTAAACCCTGAATTTGACATTAAAGGCATTGATGCGGCGCACAAATTATTGATTTTAGCGTCTTTAGCGTATGGCATTGATGCGAAATTAGAAGAAATCTTGATTGAAGGCATTGAAAAGATAGAGCCAGACGACATGGAGTTTGCCAAAGAATTTGGTTATAGCATTAAACTTTTAGGCATCGCTAAAAAACACCAAGATTGCATTGAATTAAGAGTGCATCCAAGCATGATTAAAAACGAATGCATGCTCTCTAAAGTGGATGGGGTGATGAACGCTATCAGCGTTATAGGGGATAAGGTGGGCGAGACTTTGTATTATGGGGCTGGGGCTGGGGGAGAGCCTACCGCAAGCGCGGTCATTAGCGATATTATAGAAATCGCAAGGAAAAAAAGCTCTCTAATGCTGGGCTTTGAAACCCCTCAAAAACTCCCCCTAAAACCCAAAGAAGAAATCCAATGCGCTTATTATGCGCGTTTGTTAGTGAGCGATGAAAAAGGGGTTTTTTCTCAAATTAGCGCGATTTTAGCTCAAAATGATATTTCGCTCAACAATGTCTTACAAAAAGAAATCCCGCATTCCAACAAGGCTAAAATCTTATTTTCTACGCACACCACCAACGAAAAATCTATGCTGAACGCCCTTAAAGAGCTTGAAAATTTACAAAGCGTGTTGGATACCCCTAAGATGATTCGTTTGGAAAATTGAATGCGTTTTTTAAACAACAAACACAGAGAAAAAGGCTTAAAGGCTGAAGAAGAAGCTTGCGGGTTTTTAAAAACGCTGGGTTTTGAAATGGTGGAGAGGAACTTTTTTTCACAATTTGGTGAAATTGATATTATCGCTTTGAAAAAAGGGGTTTTGCATTTCATTGAAGTCAAAAGCGGGGAAAATTTTGATCCCATTTATGCGATCACGCCGAGTAAATTAAAAAAGATGATCAAAACGATCCGCTGTTATTTGTCTCAAAAAGATCCCAATAGCGATTTTTGCATAGACGCTCTTATTGTGAAAAATGGTAAATTTGAGCTTTTAGAAAATATCACTTTTTAGATTTTTATCCAAAACCCATGCGATTTCATTAACATTCTTAAGCTAATATAATTCTCGTTAATCAAAATCATATATTTAGGAGTAACTAATGAGTCACTATATTGAATTAACTGAAGAAAATTTTGAAAGCACCATTAAAAAAGGGGTTGCGTTAGTGGATTTTTGGGCGCCATGGTGTGGTCCTTGTAAGATGCTATCCCCTGTGATTGATGAATTAGCTAGCGAATATGAAGGTAAGGCTAAGATTTGTAAAGTCAATACCGATGAGCAAGAAGAATTGAGCGCGAAATTTGGGATTAGAAGCATTCCTACGCTTTTATTCACAAAAGATGGCGAAGTCGTCCATCAGTTGGTGGGCGTGCAAACTAAAGTTGCTTTAAAAGAGCAATTGAACAAACTTCTAGGCTAGTAGCCATGATAGATTGCGCGATTATTGGAGGTGGTCCTGCGGGTTTGAGCGCGGGGCTTTATGCCACTAGAGGTGGTGTTAAAAACGCCGTTTTATTTGAAAAAGGAATGCCTGGGGGGCAAATCACTGGCAGTAGTGAGATTGAAAATTATCCGGGCGTTAAGGAAGTGGTGAGTGGGTTGGATTTCATGCAACCATGGCAAGAGCAGTGCTTCCGCTTTGGCTTAAAGCATGAGATGAGTGCTGTTCAAAGGGTTTCTAAAAAAGACTCTCATTTTGTTATTTTGGCAGAAGATGGCAATACTTTTGAAGCTAAGAGCGTGATTATCGCTACCGGTGGTAGCCCTAAACGCACAGGCATCAAGGGCGAGTCAGAATATTGGGGTAAAGGCGTTAGCACTTG
Source organism: Helicobacter pylori (assembly GCF_011140715.1). GTDB lineage: Bacteria > Campylobacterota > Campylobacteria > Campylobacterales > Helicobacteraceae > Helicobacter > Helicobacter pylori_DA. The sequence goes on from NZ_SFZZ01000011.1 coordinate 32,381, forward strand.
TGCGACATGCGATGGCTTCTTTTACAAAAATAAAGAAGTAGCGGTGCTTGGTGGAGGCGATACCGCCGTAGAAGAGGCGATTTATCTGGCCAACATCTGCAAAAAAGTCTATCTCATCCACAGAAGAGATGGTTTTAGGTGTGCGCCTATCACTTTAGAACATGCCAAAAACAATGATAAGATTGAGTTTTTAACCCCTTATGTGGTAGAAGAAATCAAGGGCGATGCTTCTGGCGTGTCTTCTTTAAGCATTAAAAACACAGCCACTAATGAAACAAGAGAATTAATCGTGCCGGGGTTTTTTATTTTTGTGGGTTATGATGTGAATAACGCCGTGTTGAAACAAGAAGACGGTTCCATGCTATGCAAATGCGATGAATACGGCTCTATTGTCGTGGATTTTTCCATGAAAACGAATGTTCAAGGCTTGTTTGCAGCAGGAGATATTCGCATTTTTGCCCCTAAGCAAGTGGTTTGCGCTGCAAGCGATGGCGCTACGGCAGCCTTAAGCGTGATTTCTTATTTAGAACACCATTAAATCAAGCTCATGACCCTAGATTTAGGGTTATGAGTTCTCGCTTCAAACATTCATTGGATTTCAAAACTTGTAAGGTATTTTAGTTTTTTGTTTAATTGCAATGCGATTTCGTTCTCTTGCTTTATTTTAATTAAATATTGATCACAAAATTTAAAAACGCTTAAAACATTTTTTACAATCAATATAATAAAAGAACTTGTTTAATCAAAAAAGCGCTCCTTAGGGGGTTGTGGGGATTTAGTTGGGGGTTGTAGGGGGGAGAACTGTTTTAATACCCCCTATTCTCTTAAGAGTTTTATTGTAAAACAGAGCCTAAAAACGATATACTCTACTAAAAATTATGGGAGTTTAAGCTTTGCGTGTTTTTATCATTTCTTTAAATCAAAAAGTGTGCGATAAATTTGGTTTGGTTTTTAGAGACACCACAACTTTACTCAACAACATCAACGCCACCCACCACCAAGCGCAAATTTTTGATGCGATTTATTCTAAAACTTTTGAAGGCGGGTTGCACCCCTTAGTGAAAAAGCATTTACACCCTTATTTCATCACGCAAAACATCAAAGACATGGGGATTACAACCAATCTCATCAGTGAGGTTTCTAAGTTTTATTACGCTTTAAAATACCATGCGAAGTTTATGAGCTTGGGGGAGCTTGGGTGCTATGCGAGTCATTATTCCTTGTGGGAAAAATGCATAGAACTCAATGAAGCGATCTGTATTTTAGAAGACGATATAACCTTGAAAGAGGATTTTAAAGAGGGCTTGGATTTTTTAGAAAAACACATCCAAGAGTTAGGCTATATCCGCTTGATGCATTTATTGTATGATGCCAGTGTGAAAAGTGAGCCATTGAGCCATAAAAACCACGAGATACAAGAGCGTGTGGGGATCATTAAAGCTTATAGTCATGGGGTGGGGACTCAAGGCTATGTGATCACGCCCAAGATTGCCAAAGTTTTTTTGAAACACAGCCGAAAATGGGTTGTTCCTGTGGATACGATAATGGACGCTACTTTTATCCATGGCGTGAAAAATCTGGTGTTACAACCTTTTGTGATCGCTGATGATGAGCAGATCTCTACGATAGTGCGAAAAGAAGAACCTTATAGCCCTAAAATCGCCTTAATGAGAGAACTCCATTTTAAATATTTGAAATGGTGGCAGTTTGTATAAATAAAAATTGTAAAAAATACTAACGAGCGTTTTAAAGTTGTCCCTATTTGATTGGAACAAAACCAGTTTTTAACCGCTTTTAAGAATGGATTGAATTTTTAAATGGATTTCAAAAGAGTTTGTAGCCTCTTTTAGCTTCTATAAGCAATCTAAATAAGACGCATTAAGAAAATGAAGTGCATCAGAAAATTATTTTCTAATTTTCTAATGCTTTAAGATTAAGACTTTTTAGGATTGGCTTCGGTTACCCTAATCGTTCTGCCCATAAAATCCGTATTATCCAATTTAGCAATCGCTTCGCTAACGCCCTCTTCTTGCATTTCTACAAAGCCAAAACCTTTAGGTTTCTTCGTTTCTCTGTCATAAATCAGTTTGACATTAAAAACTTTGCCAAATTGACTGAAAAGCTCCTTGACTTGCTCACTGGTAGCGCTATAAACCAAATTCCCTACATAAATGTTTTTCAAGATAAAATTCTCCGGTAAAAAAATGACAACATACCCATAAGAATATGAAAAAGTTATAAAAAAGTAACACTTCTAAAACCCAAACACATCCAAAACAGAAGTATGGTGGATTTTATCTAATGATTGCTTAAAAAATTATAAAAGCTATTAAAATTGGGTATTGATAATAAAATAGAACTTACACAAGCAAGCGGTAATTTTAAAAAGCGTTATTAAAGGATAAGGGGGAATATGGTTTCAAAACCACCCCCTATCCTTTTAAGCTTTACCATGAAGCAAAGTTTAAAACACCATATCAAAGCCAAACAAGGACGCTTTATTTAATGCCCTTCATCGGTTAAAACAGCCCCTGCCAGATACACATAAGTGAGAATCATAAAAACAAAAGCTTGTAAAATCCCCATAAAAAACAACACCATAAAAGGCGCTACAGGAACCGCCCAAGGCACTAATAAAAGCATGATGAGCAAGAACATGTCATCGCCCTTGATATTCCCAAACAAGCGAAACGATAAAGACACGATCCTAGAAAAATGCGAGATGATCTCAATAGGGAACATGAAGGGGGCGAGCCACTTCACAGGGCCTGCAAAATGAGCGAAATACTTAAAAAAGCCTTGTGCTCTGATGCCTTCAAAATGGTAATAAAAAAACACAATCAGCGCTAAAACCAGCGTAAAGCTCCAGCTAGCCGTAGGGGATTCAAAACCAGGAATGATGCCTATCATGTTAGAAAAAAAGACATACAAAGCGATCGTGCCAGCTAGGGGGAAGTATTTGCGGGCTAATTCTTCGCCTATAATATCCTTAGCCACGCTCAAAATCGCGCTAATGATGCTCTCATACACATTCTGCAAACCCATAGGCACCATTTGCATTTTGCGCGACGCGCCAAGCGAAATTAAAAACATCAAAACCGCTGTCAAAACGACAAAAAACCCAGTGATAAAATCATGATTGGAGCTAAAAAAATTAGCAATAGTAAATACTCTGTGTTCCATGAAAAAGTTTCTCTAAGCCTTATTGAAAATTTCCTTAATTGTAGCAATTAAGTTTTAAAAACTCATTAAATCAAGCTTTTTAACGAGTTTTTTAACGATTTGTCTTGTTTTCTTTTACAATTCACCCATAATAATTAGGGGCTTCTTTAGTAATATCCACGCCATGCACATGGCTTTCTTTTAACCCCGCGCTAGTGATTTCTACAAATTCAGCGTTTTGATACAATTCCAAAATATTTTTCGCCCCCTGATACCCCATAGAAGAGCGCACGCCCCCTACTAATTGGAAAATCATATCCGAAACCTTACCACGATAAGGCACACGCCCTTCAATGCCTTCTGGGACTAACTTTTCACTCGCTACGCCCTCTTGAAAATACCGATCAGAACTCCCTTTAGTCATAGCCCCAATGCTGCCCATTCCCCTATAGCTTTTATATTGCCTCCCTTGATAGATCATAAAATCCCCAGGAGATTCTTCTGTGCCAGCGAGTAAAGAGCCTATCATCACGCTTGATGCCCCTAAAGCCAAAGCCTTAGCCACATCGCCTGAATAGCGGATCCCTCCATCTGCAATCACAGGAATATCAAATTTAGATGCCACTTCTACGCAATTATCAATCGCGCTCACTTGAGGCATTCCCACCCCAGCCACAATCCTAGTGGTGCAAATGCTTCCTGGCCCAATACCCACTTTAATAGCGTCCGCTCCTGCACTAATCAAATCGCTTGTGGCTTCTTTAGTAACCACATTCCCCACAATCACATCCACTACCAAGCTTTTTTTAATCTCTTCTAAAGTGTGTAAAATATTAGCTGAATGCCCATGCGCGCTGTCCAACACCAACGCATCTACCCCAGCTTTAACTAACATTTCAGCCCTATCCAACTGCCCCACTCCAATAGCCGCCCCCACTCTCAAGCGCCCAAAATCATCTTTATTGGCCTCAGGGTATTCAATGCGTTTTTGAATATCCTTAATCGTGATCAAGCCTTTTAAAACATTATCTTTATCCACAATGGGCAATTTTTCAATCTTATGCTTGTGCATCAAATCGCTCGCTTCATCCAAACTAATGCCCACATGAGCGGTAACTAAAGGCATTTTAGTCATCACATCGCCCACTTTTTTACTCAAATCGGTTTCAAAGCGCATGTCTCTGTTGGTTAAAATCCCTATCAACAATCCCTTATCATCTACCACAGGCACGCCTGAAATCTTGTAATTATCCGCTATGGCCTTAGCGTCCGCTAGCGTCCTGTGCGCATGGATAAAAATAGGATCATTAATCACCCCGCTCTCGCTTTTTTTAACTTTAGTGATTTCTTTGAGTTGCGTTTGAATATCCATGTTTTTATGCACGATGCCAATACCCCCAAGGCGCGCCATAGCGATAGCGGTTTTATGCTCTGTAACCGTATCCATAGCCGCGCTAATAAAGGGGATATTCAAACTAATGTTTTTAGTTAAGCGAGACTTTAAGCTCACATCTTTAGGTAAAACGCTGGATTTTCTAGGCACCATCAACACGTCTTCAAAAGTCAAAGCCCTTTGTAAAATTCTCATTTTCTATCCTTAATCTAATTTTAAATCCAATTCTTGCTCTAAAGCGTAAGAAACGTCTAAAAGGCTTTGCTCATCAAAAGCCTTAGCAATGAATTGCATCCCTATGGGCAAGCCTAAAGGATCTTTAGCGACCGGCAAAGAAAGGGCCGGCAAACCGCTCAAATTCGCCCCAATCGTGTAAATATCGCTCAAATACATTTCTAAGGGGCTTGCATGGTAATTGAATAGATGAGCGGTCGTAGGGGCTACAGGGGTGAAAATCAAATCCACTTCTTCAAAAATCTTGTTGTATTGCTCTTTGATCATCAAACGCATTTGCTGGGCTTTCAAATAATAAGCGTCATAATACCCACTGCTTAAGACAAAATTCCCTAACATGATGCGCCGTTTCACCTCATCGCCAAAACCTTCACTGCGGCTTTTGAGATACAATTCTTTCAAATCTTTAATATTTTGAGCCCTCCTCCCATAACGCACCCCATCAAATCTGGCCAGATTCGAACTCGCTTCAGCCATGCTGATAATATAATAAATAGAGATTTGATAATGCGAATCCAACATCTTTTTTTCCACAATCTCATGCCCCATTTCTTTCAAGGCTTTAATAGTGTTCTCATAAGCGAGTTGCACTTCATTGCTCGCATCTTTAATGTGATCCCTTAAGATAGCGATTTTAAAGCGTTTGTCTCTGTTAAGGTTTTTAAAGGTTTGCGTGGGTTTGAGATTCGCGCTCGTGGAGTCCTTATTATCATGCCCGCTAATAGCGTCAAATAAAATAGAAGCGTCTTCTACATTTTGCGTGATAGGCCCGATTTGATCAAAACTAGAGCAATACGCGATCAAACCATAACGGCTCACCCTCCCATAAGTGGGTTTTAACCCCACGCACCCGCAATAGCTTGCCGGCTGCCTGATAGATCCGCCCGTATCGCTCCCTAAAGCCGCCACCGCTAAGCCACCCGCTACCGCTGCTGCACTCCCTCCGCTACTCCCTCCAGGCACTCTGTTTTTATCTCGTGGGTTTTTAGTGATCCCATAACAACTAGACTCTGTGGTGCTTCCCATCGCAAACTCGTCCATGTTAGAAAGCCCAAACCCTGCCATGCTGTTTTGGTGCAAGTTTTCCATCACGCTCGCATGATAAGGAGCGACATAGCCTTCTAAAATCTTACTAGAGCAAGTGATTTCCCACCCTTTAACGCTGATATTGTCTTTAATAAGGATTGGCACCCCCTTAGCGCTAGCGCCATTAAGACTAGGGGCTTTAATATAAGCGTTCAAATCTGAAGCTCTAACCTTAGCGTCAATTTCGTTTTTAAGGGTTTCTAATTCATCTTGGGATAAAGAAAGGGCTTGTTTTAAAGTGATCATGTTTTAGCCTTACAAAAAATTTAATGGTAGTTTAACATGCTTTAGGTATAAAACGAGCTTATAAGAGCGTTTTTAAAAAGCGTTCAACTCGCTTATTTAAATCTTTTAAACTGGAGCTGTTGTCTATAATGTAATCGCTCATGGCTCGTTTTTGCTCTATATCCATTTGGCAAGCTAAGCGCTGCAAAATCTCAGATTCTTTGAGTTTGTCTCGCTCTAAAAGACGCTCAATTTGTAAAGCCCTAGGCGCATAGATTAACACCACTTTACTCACAGGGTAGCACTCTTTTCCCCCCACTTCAAAAAACAAAGGGATGTCTAAAAAATACGCTTGATGATTTTTTTCTAATTCATAGGCTTTTTTAAGCATGCATTCACGGATTAAGGGGTGCAAAAAATCCTCTAGCCATTTTAACTCATTAGCCTTTTGAAACACGATCGCGCCAAGCTTTTTTCTGTTAAGAATGTCTTTTTCTAAAATATCTGATCCAAAATGTTGGGCGATTTTTAACCGATGCTCTTGCAATAATTGGTGGGCGATCTTATCCGCATCTAAAATTGGATAACCTTGCGATTCTAATATTTTAAGGGTGGTGCTTTTACCGGTGCCTATCCCCCCTGTGAGAGCGATAGCGTTTTTTAAGATCATTTTAAGATTTGATATTGTCTTTAAAGACTTCTTGTAAATTTTTAGGCAAAGCGAATGCGGCCCTATGAATGTCTTCGTTATAGTATCTCACGCTTGTTAGCGCTTCTATTTTTGGCGTCATTAGATCTTTTAAGGGGTGGGTTTTAAAAGAAGCGTAAATATAACCCTTATTGCTCAAAATCCTTAAGGGCGCTACAAAAGGCATGGCAACAGCAAAAAAGTCGCCCATGTTTTTAAGGGCGTTTTGCATGCTCACATGCTCTAATAGCGGGTGTTTGGCTACCGAAATAAACACCCCATCTTCTTTAAGCATTCTTTTTAAACCATCCACTTTATGAATATCCGGCTCTTGCAAGCAAAGGATCAAATCGTATTTTTTAATGTCTAAATCTAAAAGTTGTTTAGCGTGCGTGAAATTCTTGTTGTTTTTCACTTCGTGGAAATGGGGGAAAAAACTAATGAAGCTGTCTAAAATCTTTTCATCCGCTTGCACAAAATCTATACGCGTGTCGTATTTAAAAAGCTGGTGGGCTAATTCCAAATCAAACCCATCCACAATCAAAACCTCTCTAAGCTCTTTCTTGGTGCAACCCCCCATATGAGCGAGCAACTCGCTTTCAATGTGTAAAAAATTCTTGAATAACAACTGGCGGTTGAGCATCGCAATTTCACCAAAATCCTTAGATTTAAAAATCTCTAAGATATTATGCTCGCTTCTCACATCTAATAATTTCGCTTCTATGGTGTATTCTTTACGCAAATACGGCGTGATTTCTTGGGTGATCCACATATAACATTCCTTACTTTTTAACAATATCCATGCCTTATGAATTGCTAACATGCTACCCAAAAAAATCTAAATTGTCGTAATAAAAGCCTAGCTTTGGCATTCTAAAAAAAGTTCCGTATCGCTCTTAAAGCGCTCTTTTTTGAAATCCAAATCAATACTGATGGCTTTATGCTGGCTGTCTAATTTATCGGTTGAATGCTTTTTTAACACCATTTGACACTTTGAAATCTCTATGGTATCTAAAGCCTTATTCTCTATCGTATAAAGATCATCGCTCTTTTTTTCTAAGAGAAAGGATTCATAAAAAGGCCTTAAACTCAAATCGCTGTTATTGGTGGTATAAACATACGAAGAAATTTTGCCCTTAAATTGCGCGATTTGCGTTTTAGTGTCATTAAAAGTGAAAGTTTGGATCTGGCGATCTTTATCGTTTTGATCTTTTAAAAAACGCTTCAAGGCTTTGGATTTGATTTCTACCAACCATTGATCCCCTTGTTTACTCATCATAATATCCCCGTTTTTTAGGGGGTAGAAATTTTGTTGGGAATATTCAATGAGTTTTGGATTTTTGGCTTTTCTTTTGGGTTTGTAAAGGAATGGGTTTTTTTCATTATTAGCGTTGTTGTTGGGATCGTTTTGGTATAGGGGAGGGTTTTTTTCATTATTATCGCTTGGCTCATTCAATAAAATCACAGAAGTTTCAGGGTTAAAAGAATCGTTTTCATCTTTAGTCAATTGGGCGAAAGAATCTCTTTCTTCTATAGGCTGATACACCATGTTTTGTAAAAAAATCGTTTCGCTAAAAACTTCATAATCCGAATCCACATAGCTGGGGCGTTTAGAGCCGTCATTTTCTTGCTCTTGGGCTTTTTTTTGCATTTTGATAAAGCTCTCTTGCGAGCAAGCTAAAAAGCAGACTAAAATCATTATTACCACGCCTATTTTTTTGACTAAAAACAATGCTAGACCCTTATTTAAGCTTTAAATAACTATAATATTGTAATCTAATTTTGATTAAATTGAAGCGATAAAAAAGATGAATACAAGCCATAAAACTTTAAAAACCATTGCGATTTTAGGTCAGCCTAATGTGGGGAAAAGCTCACTATTTAACCGCCTGGCTAGAGAAAGGATCGCTATCACTTCAGATTTTGCAGGCACTACACGAGACATTAACAAACGAAAAATCGCATTGAATGGTCATGAAGTGGAACTATTAGATACAGGGGGCATGGCTAAAGACGCTCTTTTGTCTAAAGAAATCAAAGCCCTTAATTTAAAAGCTGCTCAAATGAGCGATTTGATTTTATATGTTGTGGATGGCAAGTCTATCCCTAGCGATGAAGACATCAAGCTTTTTAGAGAGGTTTTTAAAATCAACCCTAACTGCTTTTTAGTGATCAATAAAATTGATAACGACAAAGAAAAAGAGCGAGCTTATGCGTTTTCTTCTTTTGGCATGCCAAAGAGTTTTAATATCTCCGTTTCGCACAATAGAGGCATTAGCGCATTAATTGATGCGGTATTGAACGCATTGAATTTAAACCAAATCATAGAGCAAGATTTGGATGCGGATATTTTAGAAAGCCTAGAAACCCCTAATAACGCTTTAGAAGAAAATAAAGAAGAAGAAATCATTCAAGTAGGCATCATTGGGAGGGTGAATGTGGGCAAAAGCTCGCTTTTAAACGCGCTCACAAAAAAAGAAAGAAGCCTTGTCTCTAGCGTGGCTGGAACCACCATTGACCCCATAGATGAAACCATTCTAATAGGCGATCAAAAAATCTGCTTTGTGGATACCGCTGGCATCAGGCATAGGGGTAAAATCTTAGGCATTGAAAAATACGCGCTAGAACGCACGCAAAAAGCCTTAGAAAAATCCCACATCGTGCTTTTAGTTTTAGACGTGAGCGCTCCTTTTGTGGAATTGGACGAAAAGATCAGCTCTTTAGCGGATAAACACTCTTTAGGCATCATTCTTATTTTAAACAAATGGGACATCCGCTACGCCCCTTATGAAGAAATCATGGCAACTTTAAAAAGGAAATTCCGCTTTTTAGAATACGCCCCTGTGATCACAACCAGCTGCTTAAAAGCGCGTCATATAGATGAGATCAAGCATAAAATCATAGAAGTCTATGAGTGTTTTTCCAAACGCATTCCCACGAGTTTGCTCAATAGCGTGATTTTTCAAGCCACCCAAAAACACCCCTTGCCAAGCGATGGCGGGAAATTAGTGAAAGTGTATTACGCCACGCAATTTGCCACCAAACCCCCTCAAATCTCTCTTGTCATGAATCGCCCTAAAGCCTTGCATTTCAGTTACAAACGCTATTTGATCAACACTTTAAGGAAAGAATTTAATTTTTTAGGCACGCCCTTAATCCTTAACGCTAAAGATAAAAAGAGTGCTCAACAAAATTAAATTTTTTATGCATTAAACCCCCTTAAAAAAGCGTTTTTGCTTGATTTATCTTTAGGATTTGATTATAATTACCGCTCAATCAGTCAGGCTAAGCGTTTAGATCGCTTGGTTTTGGCATCCATTAGAAAAGGGGTTATCCACATGAACAAAGCGGAATTTATTGATTTGGTTAAAGAAGCGGGTAAATACAACAGCAAAAGAGAAGCTGAAGAAGCGATCAACGCCTTTACTCTAGCGGTAGAAACAGCTTTAAGCAAGGGTGAGAGTGTGGAGCTGGTTGGTTTTGGTAAATTTGAAACCGCAGAGCAAAAAGGCAAAGAAGGTAAAGTTCCAGGAAGCGATAAAACTTATAAAACCGAAGACAAACGAGTGCCTAAATTCAAACCCGGCAAAATCCTTAAACAAAAAGTTGAAGAAGGCAAGTAAATCTAATCCACTCAGCAAGGGGCTTATCAATAGAGTTTCTTGCTTTCTTATAAAATGTCCTTGTAGCTCAGCTGGATAGAGCGTATGATTCCTAATCGTAAGGTCGTGGGTTCGAATCCCGCCAAGGACACCATTCGCACTATTTCTACTACCATAGGGATTTAAAATAGTCGTTGTTTGTGTTTTTGATGAAAAAGGTAGTTAAAAGAAATTAAAAATTTAACCTTATCCTTAAAAAGTGCTCAAAAAAATATTTTATTTCTCATCTTATTTAAAAAATATTCAAAGCATTTTTTACAATTAAAAAGATCTTGCAAAAAGCAAGCGATAACCTCTATAAAAAACGCTCTTTAAGGGGTTTTTAGTTGTGGGTTGTAGGGGGAGAATTTTCAAAATGCCTCCTACCCCTTTAAGAAAATGAATTTAAAAATCAAACTTAAAAAATGGGTTTTATCATAAGAATAAAACCTTAAAACGATACAATCAAGCCATGAAAATCCCCTTTTTTAAAAAATTGAGTGATCCCTATTAAAAATTTAGGAAAGCCAAAAACAAATCATAGTCCCCTAGATCTTAAATTAAAACCCGCTAACCTTATAAGCTTATTAAGAATATCCGCATGACAAATCCCTTCAAAAATGATATAATAGACTTGATGAACTCATTTTAAGGAAAATGCCCATGCGTTTGCACACTGCCTTTTTTGGTATTAATTCATTGCTTGTTGCCTCTCTTTTGATAAGTGGTTGCAGTCTTTTTAAAAAGCGTAACACTAACGCCCAGCTAATCCCCCCTTCAGCTAATGGCTTGCAAGCCCCCATTTATCCTCCAACCAATTTCACCCCCAGAAAGAGCATTCAGCCTCTCCCAAGCCCTCGCCTTGAGAATAACGATCAGCCCATCATTAGTTCTAACCCCACTAACGCTATCCCTAACACTCCCATTCTCACGCCTAATAATGTCATTGAATTGAACGCAGTGGGCATGGGCGTGGCTCCAGAATCCACCATTTCGCCCTCTCAAGCCCTAGCTTTGGCCAAGCGAGCGGCTATTGTTGATGGCTACCGCCAGTTGGGTGAAAAAATGTATGGTATTAGGGTGAACGCTCAAGACACCGTCAAAGACATGGTTTTACAAAATTCCGTGATTAAAACGAGAGTCAATGCTCTCATTCGTAACGCTGAAATCACTGAGACCATCTATAAAGACGGCTTGTGCCAGGTGAGCATGGAGCTTAAATTAGACGGCAGGATTTGGTATCGTATTTTGAGCGGAGCGAGAGGATAAACCCTCTTACTCTATAATCATGCGGTATTTTAGAAGCGCTTTTTTATTATTTTTCATGACGCTTTTTTTTGTCTCTTGCTCCAAGCACCCTTTTTCTAAGCAAACCCCCAAAACTAGGGAGCAAATCAGACAAGAAGAAGCCAATAAAAAAAGAGAAGAGACTTTGAATGCCTTGCGCCAATTCAGGCTCATTTATATTAACACGCCGGTTTTTCGCTTTTATGATTACGGCACGATTAAAACCGATAAAGACCATAATATTGAAGTAACCCTTTACAAGCTCAGCCAAAGAGTGGGCGATATTTATATGACTAAACGAAGCATTTGTTTTAGCCAAAAATGTTCGGCTAAATGGATTGCTGCAAGGGATTTGTTTGGTAAGGTGAGCTATGGGGATTTGTTTGATGACATTGTTTTAGGGAGGGATATTTTTAAAGGCTTAGGAAAACGCCACTTAACCCCTGAATACGTGATCCAAAGGTTTCAAAAAAGCGGGGAAATTATCCTTTATGAAAGAAAAAATGGCCTGATTTCTTTCCAGAATTTGACGCAAAAAATTGCTATTAGGATTGAGCCCTATGAGCCTTCTTTGCAAGATTTAGAAGATAATGAAAACGCTGATAGCGAGCTCCAATGAAAAACTTTTCCCCATTCTGTTATTTTAAAAAGCTCAAAAAACGCCATTTAATCGCTCTGAGCCTGCCCTTGCTTTCTTATGCCAATGGCTTTAAAATCCAAGAACAAAGCCTAAATGGCACGGCTTTAGGCTCGGCTTATGTCGCTGGGGCTAGGGGGGCTGACGCTTCCTTTTATAACCCAGCGAATATGGGCTTTACTAACGATTGGGGCGAAAACAGAAGCGAATTTGAAATGACCACCACCGTGATTAACATCCCGGCCTTTAGCTTTAAAGTCCCTACGACTAATCAAGGCTTGTATTCGGTTACGAGTTTAGAAATTGATAAAAGCCAACAAAATATTTTAGGCATCATCAACACTATAGGGCTTGGCAATATCCTTAAAGCGCTTGGCAATACGGCCGCTACCAATGGCTTATCACAAGCAATCAGTCGGGTTCAAGGGCTTATGAATCTAACCAATCAAAAAGTCGTAACCCTCGCTTCAAAGCCTGACACTCAAATCGTGAATGGCTGGACGGGCACGACTAATTTTGTTTTACCCAAGTTTTTTTATAAAACGCGCACGCATAACGGCTTCACTTTTGGGGGGAGTTTCACCGCTCCTAGCGGGTTGGGTATGAAATGGAATGGTAAGGGGGGGGAATTCTTGCATGACGTGTTTATCATGATGGTAGAGCTTGCCCCTAGCATGAGTTATACTATTAATAAACGCTTTTCTGTGGGTGTAGGCTTAAGGGGGCTTTATGCGACCGGGAGCTTTAACAACACCGTTTATGTGCCTTTAGAAGGCGCTTCGGTTTTGAGCGCGGAGCAAATTTTAAATTTACCTAACAATGTTTTTGCCGATCAAGTGCCAAGTAATATGATGACTTTATTAGGCAATATTGGCTACCAGCCAGCGCTCAATTGCCAAAAAGCCGGTGGGGACATGAGCGATCAAAGCTGTCAAGAGTTTTACAACGGCTTGAAAAAAATCATGGGTTATAGCGGTTTAATCAAAGCGAGCGCGAATCTTTATGGCACGACTCAAGTCGTGCAAAAATCTAACGGGCAAGGCGTATCAGGTGGGTATAGAGTGGGTTCGAGTTTGCGCATCTTTGATCATGGCATGTTTTCTGTGGTGTATAATTCTTCAGTTACCTTTAACATGAAAGGCGGTTTGGTGGCTATCACAGAGCTTGGCCCTTCTTTAGGGAGCGTTTTGACTAAAGGCAGCTTGAATATCAATGTTTCACTCCCCCAAACTTTAAGCTTAGCCTACGCCCATCAATTTTTTAAAGACCATTTGAGAATAGAGGGGGTGTTTGAGTGCACCTTTTGGAGTCAAGGGAATAAATTTTTAGTCACCCCTGATTTTGCGAACGCCACTTACAAGGGCTTAAGCGGGACGGTGGCTTCACTAGACTCTGAAACGCTTAAAAAAATGGTAGGCCTAGCGAATTTTAAAAGCGTGATGAACATGGGGGCTGGCTGGAGGGACACCAACACCTTTAGATTAGGGGTAACTTACATGGGTAAAAGCTTGCGTCTAATGGGCGCTATTGATTATGATCAAGCCCCAAGCCCCCAAGATGCGATAGGTATCCCAGATTCTAATGGCTATACCGTGGCTTTTGGGACTAAATACAATTTTAGGGGCTTTGATTTGGGCGTAGCGGGGAGTTTCACTTTTAAAAGCAACCGCTCCAGTTTGTATCAATCCCCAAGTATTGGGCAATTGAGAATTTTTAGCGCTTCCTTAGGCTATCGCTGGTAAAACATGCCAAACCATCAAAACATGTTGGATAACCAAACGATTTTAATCACCGGAGGCACTGGGAGTTTTGGCAAACGCTTTGTTCGTAAAGTTTTAGATACCACCAACGCTAAAAAAATCATCGTTTATAGCCGAGACGAATTAAAACAAAGCGAAATGGCCATGGAATTTAATGATCCCAGGATGCGTTTTTTTATCGGCGATGTCAGGGATTTAGAGCGCTTGAATTACGCTTTAGAGGGCGTGGATATTTGTATCCATGCAGCCGCGCTCAAGCATGTGCCTATCGCTGAATACAACCCCCTAGAATGCATTAAAACCAATATCATGGGAGCGAGCAATGTGATTAACGCATGCTTAAAAAACGCTATCAGCCAGGTCATCGCCCTAAGCACCGATAAAGCCGCTAACCCCATTAATCTCTACGGCGCAACCAAATTGTGCAGCGACAAGCTCTTTGTGAGCGCGAATAACTTTAAAGGCTCTTCTCAAACGCAATTTAGCGTGGTGCGTTATGGCAATGTGGTGGGGAGTCGTGGGAGCGTGGTGCCGTTTTTTAAAAAATTAGTCCAAAACAAAGCGAGTGAAATCCCCATTACCGATATTCGCATGACACGATTTTGGATCACCTTAGATGAGGGGGTTTCTTTTGTGCTTAAAAGCTTGAAAAGAATGCATGGGGGTGAAATTTTTGTGCCTAAAATCCCTAGCATGAAAATGACTGATCTCGCTAAAGCCCTAGCCCCCAATACCCCTACTAAAATCATAGGGATTCGTCCGGGCGAAAAACTCCATGAAGTGATGATCCCTAAAGATGAAAGCCATTTAGCCCTAGAATTTGAAGACTTTTTTATTATTCAGCCCACCATAAGCTTCCAAACGCCTAAAGATTACACGCTCACCAAACTCCACGAAAAAGGCCAAAAAGTCGCCCCCGATTTTGAATACAGCAGCCACACTAACAACCAATGGCTAGAGCCTGATGATTTGTTAAAATTATTATGAATTTTTTAGAAGATTTATTTTACCCCTTAAGATTGTTAGAAAACAAGCGCGTTTTATTGCTCGTGAGCGGCTCTATTGCGGCGTATAAATCCCTAGAATTAACGCGTTTGTTGTTTAAAAGCGGGGCTAGTATCCAAGTGGTGATGAGTAAGGGAGCGAAAAAATTCATCAAGCCCTTAAGCTTTGAAGCTTTGAGCCACCATAAAGTCCTGCATGATCGTAATGAAAAATGGTATTACAACCACCAAAACAAATTGCACCACAACCACATCGCATGCGCTGCTAGTGCTGATTTACTCATCTTTGCCCCTTTAAGCGCTAACAGCCTGTCTAAAATCGCTCACGCTTTAGCGGATAATACCATCAGCGCGACTTTTTTAGCTTGCACTTCCCCTAAAATCCTAGCCCCCAGCATGAACACTAACATGCTCAATTCCCCTATCATTCAAAGTAATTTAAAACGCTTGAAAGATTCCAACCATATTATTTTAGACACCAAAAACGGCCTTTTAGCATGCGATACTAAAGGCGATGGGGCGATGGCTGAGCCTTTAGAAATCCTTTTTAAAGCCACCCAAACGCTCTTAAAAGACGCTTATTTTGAAAACAGAGAAGTCATAGTCATGGGCGGAGCGAGTGTGGAAAAGATTGACAGCGTTAGAATTATTAGCAATCTTTCTAGCGGGATTCAAGCGAGCGCTTTGGCTTTAGCGTTATATTTTAAGGGAGCGAAAGTGACTTTGATTGCATCCAACTTCCCCACCCCTTTGCCTAAAGAAATCGCAAGCGTTTTAGTCAGCGACACCGCTTCTTATGAAAACGCCTTAAATAACGCCACTAACAACTTGCAAAAACATGCCTTAAAACCCCTACTCTTCAATTTAGCCGCCATTAGCGATTATGTGCCTAAGATTTCTTTTAACCATAAGCTTAAAAAAAGCGAAATCGGTGAAACCCTAAACGTTGAATGCGTTCAAAATAAGGATTTACTAACCTCTATCAATCCTAATCAATTCGTTAAAATCGGTTTTAAAGCTGAAGACGATCAACAAAACGCTATCAAAAACGCTCAAAATCTTTTAAAACCTTCTCAAAATAACGGCAAGGATTGCTCTGTGGCCGCTTTGAACCTCATTAAAGATTCACGCCCTTTTGGCTCATTAAAGAATGAATTGTGGCTCTTTAGCCATAAAAAAACCCAAAAAATCCCTTCCATGAACAAACTAGAAGCGAGCTTTAAAATCCTTGATTTTATCAAAGACAACGCCCTTTAATGCTAGAAGCCCTAAACGCCCTAAACCAGCTTAACGCCCTTCATTCCAAAAACGCCACGCACCATTTTAACGCTACTTTACCCATTCTTTTAAAGGTTTTAGAAAAACAAGATAAAGATCTTTTTCTTTTGCAAGTGGGTAATAAAATTATCCCCACCAAAAGCGAACAGGAATTAAAAATCAATCAGCCTTATTTTGCGGTTATGCAAAGGAATCAGCTGGGCGATATTGTGCTTAAAAACTTAGTGCCTGCCCCAAAAATCTTAGACGCATTAGACGATTTGCCTGCTATTGAAATGAAGAAATTAAAAGAAATATTGAGCGCCAAAGACAACACCCCCCTAAAAGAATACAAAGAACTTTTGAGCGAAAAATTAATCCATGCTAAAAGCTCGCAAGAGTTTTTGAATACAGCAAACATGCTTTTAAGCTTGCAATCGCAGGTTTTAAGCTTTGTGGTTGAAAACGAACGCAAAAAAGCTTTTTTACAGATGAAAGCCAAAAAACAAAGCGTTGATTTTTACGCTCTGTATCCTAACTTGGGCGAAATTGGCGGCGTTATTTATTTAAAAGAAAAAGAAAAACAGCTTTTTTTAAAAACCTCCCTCCAAAGGACTCAAGAGGTTTTAAAAGAGGCTCAAAACACCCTTTTAGGCTTTTCTTTTGTGGAAATTGTGTGCGAAAAAACCCCCATGCTTTTTGCCTTTGAAGAGCGCTTATTGGATACGCTAGGGTAGTTTTTAGCGTTTTAAAAACGCCTTTATGATGGATTTAAGCGCTTTTTTATCCAACAAAAGAGCGATACCCTCTTTTTTACTTTAATCCATGCGGAATTTTAGAATTCCTCATGCATTTTTTAAAAGTTTTCCAACCGCTAAGGCTTTATCTTTGGCTTGCGTGATCGCGCTAATGACTGCGATACCCCCATATTCCCACAATTTTGAAGCGTTATCTGTCGTGATGCCCCCAATCGCTATGAGGGGTTTTTCTACCCCGCTATCGTGTATTTTTTTTAAAAGATTGACGCCTACAACTTCTTTAGCGTCTTTTTTAGATGGTGTGGGGAAAATAGGGCCTACCCCTAAATAGGCTATATGATCTAAATGGCGTGCTTTTAGGGCTTGCTCTAAAGTATTGACGCTCAAACCGATAAAAAGGCGCTTTTGGCATAAAGTTACTACCTCTTCTATAGCCATGTCTTCTTGCCCCACATGCACGCCATCAGCCTTTAATTCTAGCGCGAGTCGCGCCTCATCATTAATAATAAAAGGCGTGCCGTATTTTTTGCATAATTTTTGACATTCTAGGGCTAATCGTTTGATTTCAACAGGATCTTGTAAGGCTAAATCGCCTTTTTGGCGGAATTGAAACGCTGTGATTTTAGATTGTAAAGCTAATTCTAAAGTGTCTAAAAGCGCGTTTGTCCTATCGCCTTTTATGTGGTAGAAATCTTGCGAACCAGCCACAAACATGAGTTTCAAACAATTCGCATCAAACATGCTTTTTGATGCTCCACAAATTCAAAGGCCCATGCCCATGCCCAATGTTTAAGGGGTTTTGAATGATGATAGTTAAAAGCTCTTTAGCCTTTGTAATGGCGTTTTTTAAATCCAGCCCTTGAGCGAGTAAGCCCACAATCAAGCTAGACAAAGTACAACCCGTGCCATGCGTGTTTTTGGTGTTAAAGCGCTTGGCGTTTAAGATAAATTCAGCGTCTTCTAAAAACACCCAGTCGTTGCTAAATTCCCCTTGAAAATGCTCTGTATGCCCCCCTTTAATCACGGCGTTTTTAACGCCTAAATCCCTTAAAATACCCATCGCTTTTGAAGCGCTTTTATCGTCTCGCGCTTGAACGCCTGTGAGCGCATAGACTTCAGGGAGGTTAGGGGTTAGTAAATTGGTTTTAGGTAAAAGGCGTTTTTTTAAGCTTAGAATCGCCTCTTCTTCTAAAAGCAAAGCCCCATTCTTTGCCACCATCACCGGATCTAAAACGCACAACCCAAAATCGCAAGTTTCTAAAGTGTCCGCTACGCATTCAATGATTTGATTATTACATAACGCCCCCATTTTGAACGCCTTGATAGAAAAATCATCTCTAATGGCTAGGATTTGCGCTTTCACGCTCTCTACACTCAATGGATAAACCCCATGCACGCCCTGTGTGTTTTGCGCGGTGATGCAAGTGATCACGCTTGTCCCAAACACGCCCAAAGTTTGAAACGCTTTCAAATCGGCCTGTATCCCAGCGCCCCCACCGCTATCGCTGCCAGCAATGCTTAAAACTTGCGGGTAAATTTTCACAATACTTCCTTAATAAGACTATTTTCTAACTCTATGGGCAAGCTTAGAGCGTCTAAAAAATAAAACAAGAACGAACCATTAGAGCCGTTATTTTCTAACGCTTTTTTTTGCGCATTAAAAGCGGCTTGTTTATAGAAAGCGCAAAGTTGCGCCATAGAATCTAAGGGGTCTTTTTTCAAACCTAAAAAGCTCGCGCATGCCGCTGCATGCAAACACCCAGCCCCAGTAATTGCGGCCAAATATTCGCTCCCACCACTGATACTAAGAACTTTTTCCCCATCGCTCACGTAATCCGTTTTGCCCGTCATTACCGCTATCACAGAATATTTTTGAGCCGCTCGTTTGATTATTTCTACAGGCGTGTTGGCATCATGAGAGTCTAACCCCTTACTTCCGCAAGAAATTCCCACTAAAGAGCCTAATTCAGCAGCATTACCCCTAAGTGCACTAATCCCACCACTTTTCAAAAGCTCTAAACTTGTGTTATAGCACAAAGCGCTCGCTGAACACCCCACAGGATCTAACACAATGGGTTTATTCAAAGCCTTGTAACATTTGATAGCCTCTTTAGCGCATAAAATGGTGCGATCATTAAGGGTGCCAATATTAATAGCGAGCGCGTCAGAAATTTTCGCTAAATCTTGCATCTCATCAATCGCATCACTCATTAAAGGCGATGCCCCTAAGGCTAACAAACCATTAGCCACAAATTGCGCCGCCACATAATTGGTGATATTATGCACTAAAGGGCGTTTTTGTCGTAATTCTTTCAACACCACAAGCCTCCTAAAATTTCTTTTATTTTACAAAAAATCCATTAAACGGCGGCTGTCTTTGAGTTTTAATACAAAAGCGTTCATGAACTATTTTTCATTCACCTCATCTTTTTTAACCCCATTCTTTTTAAATATAGCGCTAGTGAGATCACAAAAGCGGTGGAAAAAACGAGAAAGGCTTGCAGCGACTTTTTCTTTCACCTCTTGATAGCGCGAATTTTTGTTAAACCTGGAGGGTTTTTCTTCAATGATTTTAGGGAATTCCGTCCCGCTGAAGCTGATTTCGCCCCCTTTAAAAGCATGCTGCATGAACGAATAGGCTTTTTCTTCATTCAAGCGGTTTTCTTCTATGATATTTTGGAATTCCTCTTCTCTTTTTTGGTGGATATAATCTTGAAAATGCGCATGGACTTCTTGGTCTTTGTTGTATTTGTCAATGAAATCCATGATCAAATCTTTTTTATTCCTTAGCTCTATGCTGGAGTTGATGATTGGCTCTATTTTGGTTTTAACGCCTTGAATTTCCACCCCATGCTCTTTAGCGAACTCTTCAATCAAATTCAAAATATAGTCAATATTGACTTCCACTTGCTTAATGAGTTCAATTTCAAAAATCAAATCGTCGTTAATCTCTTCTTTATCCCTCCCTTTTTCTGGCCTCATTTCATCGTAAAAATCAAGGTATTTGCTTTGATAGTCTTGAAAATCCCTCGCCTTGATGTAATTATCTTTTTTAAAATTTTCAAAGCTGTTTAAAATATTTTCTAATTTCAAAATCTTGCCAAAAAGCTTAATGAAATCCTTTTTCTGGCTTTCTGAAATAATTGGCTCTTTTAAGGGAAATTCTCTTAAAAGCCTTTCAATCAAACCCTCATAGCCCTCGTATTCCTTATTATTATCCGTGTAGCCTTTCAAATAGTCTTCATATTTCCTTAATAGCGCAATAGATTGAGCGTCCTTGTTGCCAAAAAGCATGAGAGCGTCATTTAAATCCTGCTCTAAATCCCTAAAACACACGATATTCCCATGCGTTTTAACGCTATCTAAAATGCGGTTTGCGCGCGAAAAAGCCTGAATTAGCCCATGGTATTTGAGGTTTTTATCCACCCAAAGGGTGTTGAGCCTTGTAGCGTCAAACCCGGTCAAAAACATAT
Source organism: Helicobacter pylori (assembly GCF_011140715.1). Taxonomy (GTDB): domain Bacteria; phylum Campylobacterota; class Campylobacteria; order Campylobacterales; family Helicobacteraceae; genus Helicobacter; species Helicobacter pylori_DA. The sequence goes on from NZ_SFZZ01000011.1 coordinate 52,986, forward strand.
TAACCACCAGTAAAAGATCGATTTCACGATTTTTCATTTTTTGAGAAAGATCCTTGTAATAGCTTTGGAATTTTTGATCCGAAGTGTCAAAAGAAACGCCAAACATCCCGTTATAATCCGCAATCGCGCCCTCTAAAAAATCCCTTGAGCTTTTGTCTAGCCCGCAAGCGCTTTCATTGTTTTCATCTTCTAGCGCTTCAAAATCTTCATTAGCGCTATAGCTGAAAATGGTAGCGATTTTAAGGTCGTGTTTTTCTTCTTTAAAGGCTTGGTAGTATTTTTTCAGCGCTTCTATACCAGAGCATGCCAGAATGGAATTGAATTTTTTATTTTTAGTGGCTTGATTGAAACGCTCTACAATGCATTTAGTAATTTCTTTGATCCTCCTACTATCTAAAAGCGCGTTTTTTTCATCAACCGCTCTAATCTCTTTATCCTTAATACCCTCTTTAGCTTTAATGGTGTTGTGGTATTCCACTCTAAAGGGCAAAACATTTTTATCCCTGATCGCATCAATAATGGTGTATTGGTGGAGGCATTTCCCAAACTTTTGCTCTGTCGTGCCTAACGGGTTGTTTTTATCGCAATTTTGTGCAAAAATGGGCGTGCCAGTGAAGCCAAAAAGGTGGTATTTTTTAAACGCTTTAGTGATCGCTTGGTGCATTGAGCCTAACTGACTCCTGTGGCATTCATCAAAAATCATCACAACTTCTTCATTAAAGATCGCATGCCCTTTAAGGTGGGATTTAACGAATTTGTCTAATTTTTGGATCGTGGTGATAATGATTTTAGCGTTAGAATCTTCAAGCTGTTCTTTTAAAATCTTGGTGCTTGTGTTGGAATTAGCGCAATCTTTTTGGAATTTATCGTATTCTTTCATGGTTTGATAGTCCAAATCCTTCCTGTCCACCACAAACAAAACCTTTGAAACGTGTTCTAATTCTTTAGCTAAAGTCGCACTTTTAAAGCTCGTTAAGGTTTTACCGCTCCCTGTCGTGTGCCAGATATAGCCTCCGCTCTGGCTTTTCTTATAAGTTTTACTCTCATGCGTGGCTTTGATTTTTTCCAAAATCCTTTCGGCCGCCACGATTTGATAAGGCCGCATCACCAATAAAACCTCTTCGCTTGTGAAAACGCAATAGCACGTTAAAATATTCAAAAGGCTGCGCTTCGCAAAAAACGACTTGGCAAAATCCATTAAATCCTCAATATTGCGATTCTTGCTGTCCGCCCAATAATTCGTGAATTCAAAAGTATCGGCTTTATGGTTTTTTTCCAACTGGGCTATTCTGGTGGTGTTTGAATAGTATTTACTACTCGTGCCGTTACTGATGACAAAAATCTGCACGAACTCAAAAAGCCCGTCTTCAGCGCTAAAACTATCCCTTTTATAGCGCTTGATTTGATTGAACGCCTCTCTGATCGCCACGCCTCTTTTTTTCAATTCCACATGCACTAAAGGCAAGCCATTCACAAGGACACTCACATCATAGCGGTTCTCATACTTCCCCCCTTTATTGCTGTATTGGTGGATCACTTGCAAGGCGTTTCTATGGATATTTTTCTTATCAATGATTTTAACGTTTTTGGTTTTCCCATTCTCTAGGGTTAAATTAAAAATCGAATCTTCTTGGATCTTTCTTGTTTTAGCCTTATAATCTTCGTTTTTATTAGCGATGAATTGAAAATAAAGAGTGTCCCATTCTTTGGGCGTGAAATAATGATCGTTAAGCTTTTCTAACTGCACTTTTAAATTGTCTTTTAATTCTTTTTCGTTGTGGATTTGTTGAAATTCATAGCCTTGTTTTTCTAAAAGCGCGATAAACTCCCTTTCTAGCTCTGCTTCGCTCTCATAAGCGCTTTTTTTTTCATTATCGCTATGATACTCGGCCATCACGGTGCTTTCATTATTTTCTGCGATAATTTCATAACTCATGGTTTATGCCTTGTTTTGGAGTGGTTTAAAAGTCAGTAGTTTTTCTCTGTAATATTCGTATTGCTTTTTTCTGGCTTCTATTTCAGCTGGGATACCGGCTAATAAATCGGTGGTTAGAGCCAAAAATTGATCCAAAATCTTAACGATCTCTTGTTGGATTTCTAGGGGTGGGATGGGGATTGTTATTTTTTTTAAATCGTTTTCATGGATACGCATAACTTTAGTTCCTGTTATTCTCTTTTCTTTTTCTTTTTGAAAAAACCAAGTTTGAAAGTAATAAATGATAAATTTAGGATATAGGATATTTGTAGAATAGCTATACATATCACCCGAAAAAGCAATCTCTTCATTTCCTAGCCATGCGATACTTTTTCCTACATCTTTTACATTTTCTGAAGTTGTGGCGATGAGAATATCGTTTGGTTTTGCTTTTTTTAGTTTATGAAATAAGGCGTCATTAACATATGAAATTGTTTTATCAATTGAAAGATTATATTGAGTGTGTATTTGTCCATAATGAACAACAGGTCTCCCCTTGTCTTGTAAATCACTTTTCAAAAGCCCATTACCTCTAGTAAATTCCCCAATATCCCCCAATTTCCTAAACTCCACCCCCTTAGGCGCTAAGGTTTGGAGTAAGGTTTTTAAGCGTTTAGGGTAGGTTTTTGCACTCATTTTGGCGTCTTTGTAGTTTTGGTTGATGTCCTTAAAGTCTAAAAGCATGTTTTGGTAATACTGGTATTGCTTTTTTCGCGCTTTTAATTCTGTGTTTAATTCTGTGTTTAATTCTGTGAAAGCGTCCAAAATCTTAACGATCTCTTGTTGGATTTCTAGGGGTGGGATGGGGAACTTATATTTTTTAAAAGCAGTCATATCCACAGAAGCAAAACCTGAAACATTAGTATTTTTTTTGCACCATTCCCCCAAAAGAAAACATTGATAAAAAAAGAATTTCATGTCTAAAGCAATATCACAATTCGCTTTTTTGCTTAAAAAAGTGAATTGTTGATTCGCTAACGAATCAACGATTAAAAGGGCATGTTCGCCTATGGTTGCTGTTGTAGAAATAATAATAGAATTTTTAGGGAATAATTTCTTACCCTTTAAAGCCTTTGAGGTAATGTGTTGGATAGAGTCTTTTAAAATCCTCCCATTTTCTCTAATGTCTTCCATTCTAAACCAAGGGATAGTCCCTTTTTCCCAAAATTCAGGATTGTTTTTTGATGGGGTGTAACCATTTCTAATTTCAAAAACCTCTTCAAGCGTTTTAAACTCCACCCCCTTAGGCGCTAAGGTTTGGAGCAAGCGCTCTATTTTATGCATTTTGCCCCCCTTCTAACTCTTTGATGATGGATTCAAGGCTGTTTCTTAAAGCGCTTTGTTTTTCTACGATTTGAGAAATCTCGCTATTGAGCGCTTTGATATCAATGATTTCTTTCGTGTCTTCTTGCTCCACATAGCGGTTCACCGAAAGGTTGTAATCGTTTTCTTGGATTTGCTCCATATTGGCTAGGGCGGAAAAATGCTTGATGGCTTTCCTTTCAATATAGGTTTGCAAAATCTTTTCTCGGTTGTGTTCTTTGAGCTTGTTTTTCTTGCCTTCTTTGACAAATTCCTTACTCGCATCAATAAAAAGCGTGGTGTCGTCTTGTTTGTTTTTCTTAAGCACTAAAATACAAGTAGCGATACTCGTTCCAAAAAAGAGGTTGTCTGGTAAAGCGATCACGCAGTCAATGAAATTATTTTTGACTAAATATTCTCTGATTTTTGCTTCAGCATTCCCCCTATAAAGCACCCCGGGAAATTCCACGATCGCAGCCGTGCCGCTATTGGATAGATAAGAAAGCATGTGCATGGTGAAAGCGAGATCAGCGGCGTTTTTGGGCGCTAACACACCGGCCGGGCTAAAGCGCTCATCGTTCATTAAAAGGGGGTTGTTATCGCCCACCCATTTAGTGGAATAAGGAGGGTTGGAAACGATCGCATCAAAAGGCTCATCGTCTTCATGTTTTGGGTCTAAAAGCGTGTCCCCTAGCGCGATGTGGAATTTAGAATAATTGATGTCATGCAAAAACATATTGATTCGGCAGAGGTTGTAAGTGGTCAAATTGATTTCTTGCCCAAAATACCCTTTTAAGACATTTTTATCGCCCAACACTTTAGAAAATTGTAAGAGTAAGCTCCCGCTCCCGCAGCATGGGTCATAAACTTTATTGACGCTCTCTTGGTTGTGCAGGGCGATTTTAGCGAGCAGTTCGCTCACTTCTTGGGGGGTGAAATATTCCCCTCCGCTTTTGCCGGCATTGCTCGCATACATCGCCATTAAATATTCATAAGCGTCGCCAAAAACATCGATCCCGCTTTGTTGGTAATCGCCTAATTGCATGCCCCCTATGGCTTGAAGGATTTTAGTCAATTTTTCCACCCTATTTTGATGAGAGCTCCCTAATTTGTTGCTATTGACATCTAAATCCGCAAACAAGCCTTTGACATTTTCTTCTGATTTAAACCCTAGGCTGGATTTTTCTATTTCGTTAAAAATATTTTGTAAGGTTACATTGAGATCTTCGTTATTGGGCGCGTTTTTTAGCACATTACAAAATAAAGCGCTAGGCGGGATGAAAAAGCCTTTTTCTTCAATGGTTGATTTTCTTACGATTTCAGCCTCTTCATCGCTTAATGAAGCGTAATCAAAGCTAGGATCAAGCTCTCGCTCGTATTCATTGTGGTGATTAGCCATGTTTTCTGAAATGTAGCGGTAAAAAAGAATGCCTAAAATGTATTGCTTAAAATCCCAGCCATCCACTGAGCCTCTCAATTCATTCGCCACTTTCCAAATGGTGTTGTGCAATTCGTTGCGCTCTAATGACGCTTGGTTATTGTTTGGGTTGTTTTCCATGATATAAGCCCCTTTTTTGTGTTTTTTGATTGGCGGTTTTTAAAAATTTAAGGTTTTATTTTAATCAAATACCGATAACTAAAACCTTAAATAATACTAACCCATTCTTTAGGATAACCCGATTTTATTGTAAGATTCTTTCATTATAAAATATTGAGATTTAACAGAATGATAAGGATAGTTTTTGAATTTACTTTCGTTATTTGCTGGAGCTGGAGGGTTGGATTTAGGCTTTGAGCAAGCAGGTTTTAAAATAGTGGTTGCCAATGAATATGATAAAAGTATTACACCCACTTACAGACTAAATCATAAAAATACGCAACTGCTAGAAAAAGACATTAAAAATTTGCAAACCAGTGAAATTAACTTTTCTGTTGATGGAATTATTGGCGGTCCGCCATGCCAGAGTTGGTCAGAAGCTGGGAATTTAAAAGGTATTGATGATGCTAGAGGGCAGTTATTTTATGAATATTTGCGCCTTTTAAAAGAGCTTAAGCCTAAATTTTTTTTAGCTGAAAATGTAAGGGGCATGCTCGCTCAACGCCACGAAACGAGTGTAAAAAATATCCTTAACGCTTTTAAAGAGTGCGGTTATGAAGTCAATACGCATTTAGTGAATGCTAAAGATTATGGAGTTGCGCAAGAAAGGCTTAGGGTTTTTTATATTGGTTTTAGGAAAGATTTAAAAATCAATTACACTTTTCCTAAAGGTTCAACGCATTTAAAAAAACTCACTTTAAAAGATGTTATTTGGGATCTAAAAGATAGCGTTGTGTGCGCTTTAGCCAAAAACAAACATAACCCTAACGCCATTAACAATCATGAATATTTTATTGGTTCTTATTCGCCGATCTTTATGAGCAGGAATCGTGTAAAAAATTGGGACGAACAAGCCTTTACAATACAAGCATCAGGAAGGCAATGCCAACTACACCCACAAGCCCCTAAAATGGCTAAATTTGGTAAAAATGATTGCAGATTTATAGAAAATTACCAACATTTATACCGCCGTTTGAGCGTGCGAGAGTGCGCGAGAATTCAAGGTTTTGATGATGATTTTTATTTCGTTTATGAAAATCTTAACGACGCTTATAAAATGATAGGTAATGCTGTGCCTGTGAGTTTAGCTAAAGAAATTGCTGTAAGTATTTATAAGGTGTTATATTGAGCGATAAGAGCAACAATCAAGGTAGGGCGTATGAATACGCATGGTTTTTAGCTTTAGAGCAAAAATTAAGCGTTTTTAAAAAGGTTATAGTGGATAAACAAAATGGTTTTAATGCATGCTATAGAGCTTATGAAAGTTTAGAAAAATCCTTACAAGAGCGTTATTTAGAAAGTGCTAAACAAGGTGTATTGCTTTTATTAGATTGTGAGCCATTATTAAGCGAAGTCATAGGGAGTTCGCAAAACGAAATCACACTATCATTGCAAAAAGACAAACTTGGTGAAATAGGTGATGTCCGGGATATTTTAATTTATTTTGATAGATTTTACATAGGATTAAGCATTAAACACAACCATGATGCCGTAAAGCATTCTAGGCTTTCTAAAGATTTGGATTTTGGAAAAAAATGGCTGGGTGTTGGAGTGTCTCAACATTACAAAGACACTATAAAACCACTCTTTGAAAGACTGGAAAACGCTAAAAAAGAAGGCATGCTATGGAGGGATTTCCCTAATAAAGAACGAGAAATTTATGCCCCATTATTACAAGCTTTTAAAAAAGAGGTTTTAAGAATTGATGAAAATGAGAAAAATAAAGTCCCACAAAAAATGGTGGAGTATTTGCTAGGCAAATACGATTTTTACAAAGCGATTTTGTTAGAAAGAGAACAAAAAACTAAATTAGAGGCATACCATTTTAATAACACTCTTAATCGCAGCGTGAAAAATAAACCTAAAAGAATTATCCCTTTAAGCAAATTACCTACTAGAATGATTTATTTTGATTTCAAACCTAAAAGTTTCAATACATTAGAGTTAGTTTTAAATGAAGGGTGGTCATTTTCATTACGAATCCATAATGCAAGCTCTAGGGTAGAACCAAGCTTGAAATTTGATATAAAATTGCTTTCAATTCCTGTGAGTGTTGCAGTTTTTATAGTAGGGTTTTAGACAAACAAAAAAGCTTTATTCTCATCAAATATTAATAATCAAAGCCTTATTGTTATTTTTTAAAAAATGGGATCTTGGTTATTTTATCGTTTTGTCATAAAACTTATTTTTTAATCAAATAAGCTATAATCCCATTTTTAAAAGTCATTTTTAAAAGGGGTTTGAATGGTATTTGGCAGAACGATAAGCGTGAGAGAGAAAAAAGCGGCTAAGGCGCTTGGGGTTGTTGGGGTGGTCTTTTTTATATTGTTTGGCATTGTGATAAGCGGGGTGGCTTTGCGCCAAGAGTGGATCCAACAATTGGATTTATTTTTTATAGACTTGATCCGCAACCCTGCCCCCATTCAAGGGAGCGCGTGGCTTTCTTTCGTGTTTTTTAGCACATGGTTTGCGCAAAGCAAGCTCACCACTCCTATAGCCTTACTCATTGGCTTGTGGTTTGGGTTTCAAAAACGCATCGCTTTGGGGGTGTGGTTTTTCTTTAGCATCTTATTAGGTGAATTCACCTTAAAATCCCTTAAGCTTTTAGTGGCGCGCCCACGGCCTGTAACCAATGGCGAATTGGTTTTTGCGCATGGCTTTAGTTTCCCTAGCGGGCATGCTTTGGCTTCAGCGCTTTTTTATGGCTCTTTGGCGTTGCTGTTATGCTATTCTAACGCAAATGCTCGCATTAAAACGATTATTGCTGTGGTTTTACTTTTTTGGATTTTTTTAATGTCGTATGATAGGGTTTATTTAGGGGTGCATTACCCTAGCGATGTTTTAGGAGGGTTTTTATTAGGGATTGCTTGGTCGTGCTGCTCTTTAGCGCTTTATTTAGGGTTTTTGAAACGCCCTTATAATCAATAAAGGCTTTATTTAACCAAACACTGACAACTAAAATTTTTAGAATTCTATTTTTTGATAAAACTCATTCTCTTAAGGGGATAGGGGGTATTTTGCGATAATACCCCCTTAACCCCCTTAAGAAACCCCCTAACCCCCAAGACCGCTTTAATAAGCTATCGCTTGATTAAAATCAAGCTCTTTGCTATTTTTTACAAAAACGCTTAAAGCGTTTTTAAAATCTCATTTTTTAAAAAGAAAGTGATGGGTTAGGGTATAACTTCTCTTTCTTTTTAACCTCATCAAATTCATCTTTATAGCGGTGTTGGTGGTTTGGGTCATAATCCACGACGCTTTTTAAAAAACCGCTGAATTTTTCATTTTTTTCGCTAAGCTCTGAAGCCACGGTGTAATCAATCTTTTCTTTGTATTTAGCGTTCAATAAAATAGCGCTTTTATCCTCATCCGTTCTTAAATCAATCACGCCAATCCCAAAACTTGCATGCAAACGCTTCAATAAATCCATGAGTTTGGGATTATGCGTATCAATATGATGGCCCACTAAATACCCCTCATTAGCCCACGAGCTGTTAGAAATCGCTTGAAAATAACACTCCCTGCAATTATTCACGCTGATTTCTTTTTTCAATTCAAAGCTCACCAATTTAACGGGTAAAGTGTCAAATTTCTTAGAAAAAGCGATTAAATTTTCATTAGACAATTCAGCACTCAAAAACCTAACCCCCACCATGTCCGGATAAAGCCACCTGTCCATGCCTTTTGGCGATTTTAAGCTTCCTTCATGAAAAATGGTTTTCGTGTAGCATTTCAAATTTTCATTGTGGCAAGCCATGTAAGTTAAAAAAGGGTGCAAATCTCTTTCATGCACGATTTTAACACTTGGAGCGCTTGATTTTAAAGCGTTTAAAACCGGCTCTTTAACCGTATCTTTTAAAGCGATTAAAACTGGTTTTTCTCTCATTTTCAAAAAAGGCAGATCCTCGCCCTTGCTTAAGGCTGTATAAATAGCAGCGCTAACACTCTGATCGGGAGTGTTGCCCCCATAATCAAACATGCTTTCAATCTCGCCTTTTTCAAAAAGCTCTTGGGCTTTATGATAAATCAGAGTAACCTTAATAGGTTCTTTGGTAATTTCTAAAACGCTTTGAATGATTTTAATATCTCGTGGTTTCATTTTTTGCTCGCTAAATACTCTTCATAACTGCCTTTAAAATCAATGATTGAAGCGCCTTTAGGGCTTGGGACTAATTCAATGATCCTATTAGCATACGCATCAATGAGCTCTCTGTCATGGCTTACACAAATCACTGCCCCATCAAATTTAAAGAGCGCTTCGCCTAAAGCGATAATGGCTTCTAAATCCAAATGGTTGGTTGGCTCATCTAAGACTAAGAAATTCCCCCCCTCTAGCATGAGCTTGGATAAAACCATTCGGTGTTTTTCGCCCCCACTTAAAGCGTTCACGCATTTTTCTTGCTCTTCGCCATTAAAAAGCATCCTCCCTAAAGCGTTCCTAACCTCTGCGCTTTCAATCTTTTTATTGAAATTAAAAAGCCATTGATACAAGGTTTCTTCCCCGCTGATTTCTTCGCTCACATTTTGAGGGAAATAGCCTTTTGAAACGGTCGCTCCCCATTTCACCACGCCAGTATCCGGCTTTAACTCTTCTACTAGAATTTTACAAAGCGTGGATTTACCCACGCCATTTGGCCCTATGAGGGCGATCTTGTCTTTAGGCATCACTTTCAAGCTCACTTGATTTAAAATAATTTGCCCGTCATAACTTTTAGAGATGTTTTCGCACTCTAAGGCTTCATTACCAATGGTTCTTTTAGGTTTAAAAATAATGCTAGGATCCCTCCTGCTAGATACCGCTAAGCTTTGAATGTCTAATTTATCCAGTTGTTTTTGGCGGCTGGTGGCTTGCTTGGCTTTAGAAGCGTTAGCGCTGAAACGAGCGATGAATTTTTCTAGCTCTTCTTTTTCTTTGAGTTTTTTATTGCGTTCGGCCTCTTGCTGTTTGATCATCAAAGTAGAAGCGATATACCAATCGTCATAATTCCCGCTAAATTCGCGCACGCTGTGAAAATCCAAATCTAAAATATGCGTGCATACCGCATTTAAAAAATGCCTGTCATGGCTGATGACTACCATCGTGCCTTCATGGCGTTTGAGGTTGTTTTCTAGCCATTCAATGGCGTTTAAATCCAGATTGTTGGTCGGCTCATCTAAAAGCAAAATATCCGGTTTAGGGAATAAAACTTGAGCGAGAAGGATTTTAAATTTATCGCTGCTTGGCAAGGTTTTCATTAAATCATTGTGCCTAGAGCTAGGAATGCCTAAATCTTCTAGGATTTTTTCAATCACCACTTCGCATTCATACATGGGATCTTCTTCTACGCAAATGGTTTCTAACTCCCCTAGCCTAGCATTCACTTTATCATCGCTCAAATCGCCTTCAGTGTATAAGCGTTCTTTTTCTTTGATAGCGTCATACAAACGCTTATTGCCTATCAAAACCGCATCTTTAAGGCTCAAATCTTCAAAAGCGTATTGATCCTGCCCTAAAACCCCCATTCTCATCCCGCTTGTGATGATAACTTCCCCACTGCTACAATCAATGCTCTTGCTCAAAATCTTTAAAAAAGTGGATTTTCCTGCGCCATTAGCCCCAATCAGCCCGTAGCGTTTGTTTTTATCCAGCTTGATATTCACATTCTCAAACAATTTTTTAGTCGCATAGCGTTGCGTTAAGTTGATGGTTTGTAGCATCTTATGATTTCCTTATTTTTGTGATTAGAGAAAGTTTATTGTAGCGTTTTATTTACAATATTGTATCCCTTGCTTATTATGGTTATCTGCAAGATCTTTGATGCCCAAATCTTGTCCGAGTTTATTTAATTTTTTCTCTTGATTTTTTATTCAAATTAAGATAAATTACAAAAGGCGCTTAAAAATAATGCTTAAAATCAAATAGCGTTCGTGTTTTGCTCTATATAAACATCAAAAGGATCGTGTCATTGAAAATATTTGATTACGAAAACATCCAGCTCATCCCTAATAAATGTATTGTGAATAGCCGTTCAGAGTGTGATACGACCGTTACCTTAGGCAAACACACATTTAAAATGCCCGTAGTCCCAGCAAACATGCAAACAATCATCAACGACTCGATCGCAGAATTCCTAGCAAAAAATGGCTATTTCTACATCATGCACCGTTTTGATGGAGCGGCAAGAATCCCGTTTGTCAAAAAAATGAAGGAACGCCAATATATCAGCTCCATCAGTGTTGGGGTGAAAAAGGAAGAATATCTTTTTGTAGAAGAGTTGGCCAAACAAAAATTAGCGTCAGATTATATCACGATCGATATTGCGCATGGCCATTCAAATTCTGTCATTGAAATGATCCAACACATCAAAACGCATTTGCCAGAAACTTTTGTGATTGCCGGGAATGTTGGCACACCAGAAGCAGTCCGTGAATTAGAGAATGCCGGTGCTGACGCTACAAAAGTTGGCATTGGACCTGGGAAAGCGTGTATCACCAAAATCAAAACAGGCTTTGGTACGGGTGGTTGGCAACTGGCAGCTCTTAGATGGTGCGCTAAAGCAGCAAGAAAACCGATTATTGCAGATGGTGGTATTCGCACGCATGGCGATATTGCAAAATCAATACGCTTTGGCGCGACAATGGTAATGATTGGCTCGCTTTTTGCAGGGCATGAAGAATCATCTGGAGAAACAAAAATAGAAAATGGTATCGCATATAAAGAATATTTCGGTTCAGCTTCAGAGTTCCAAAAAGGTGAAAAGAAAAATATTGAAGGTAAGAAAATTTGGATCCAACATAAAGGATCATTAAAAGATACGCTGATTGAAATGCATCAAGATCTGCAATCTTCAATCTCCTATGCAGGTGGGAGAGACCTTGAAGCGATTCGAAAAGTTGATTATGTCATTGTGAAAAATTCAATTTTCAATGGAGACGCAATCTAAAAAAGACTGATGAAACGAAAGCAAAAGACAGAAAAAATGGTCTTCAACTTGTTTTGTGGGATCATTTTCTTGTTAAATTCAAGCGCGTAGCCTTTGAATTTAATTTTTACTAGCGAAATGCCTTTCAATGCAATCGCATAAAATGTGGATCATAAGAATGTGCATTTCTTGGATTCGTGGGGTATCATCGCTAGGGACAATCAAAGCCATGTCGCTTAAAGGCTTCATTTTCCCCCCATCATGCCCCGCTAGACTAAGCGTTTTTACCCCTAAATCTTTGGCTTTTTCATAAGCTTTTAGGACATTTTTGGAATTACCGCTTGTAGAAATCCCTATCAAAACATCGTTTTTTACCCCTAGTGCTTCCACTTGTCTGGCAAACACTTCTTCATAACCATAATCGTTCGCAATGGCGGTGAGAGCTGAGGTATCCGTGCTTAAACTTATCGCACTCAAGCCTTTCCTTTCTAGTTTATAGCGCCCAGTCAATTCAGCGGCAAAATGCTGCGCATCGCTCGCGCTCCCCCCATTACCGCAAATAAGGATTTTCCCTTGATTTTCTAAAGTTTCTATCAAAAGATAAACGCTTTGCTTTAACGCTTCTTGCAAACCCTCTAAACTTTTTTCTAACGCTTCCTTATGGGCTAAAAATTCTTTTTTAATTAAACCATCAATCATTGCATGTCCTTTTAATTTTTTCTATGATAGCGCTTGTGGAATAACCTTCTCCAAACTCCATCAAGCGGGTTTCTTTAGCAAACTCGCTCCCTATGACTTCTTTATTGAGATAGTCCGCTCCCTTGACTAAAATATCAGGCTTTAGGGCTTGAATTAATTTGATGGGCGTGTCTTCTTCAAACACCACGACATAATCCACGCAAGACAGACTCGCTAAAAGAAACGCTCTGTCTTTTTCGCTCACTATGGGGCGTTTATCCCCCTTAAGCCTTTTAACGGAAGCATCGCTATTTAACCCCACAATGAGAATATCCCCTAAAGCTTTAGCCTTTTGCAAATAACTCGCATGCCCTTTATGGAGGAGGTCAAAACAGCCATTGGTGAAAACGATTTTTTGCTGATTGGGTTCTAAAGTTTCTAACAGCTTTTCTAAAGGGAGAATTTTAGGGTGCGTTTGGTTCAAAATCAAAGCGATTTCTTCTAAACTCGCTAACGCGCTCCCCATTTTACCCACCACCACCGCCGCAGCCGCATTGGCAAACTCGCAAGCATCTTTTAGGCTTTTTGATTCTAATAAAGAAAGCGTTAAAGACGCGATCACCGTATCGCCTGCCCCCGTGACATCATAAACTTCTTTAGCGATAGTGGGGCAATTGACTAGCTCGTTTTTTTCTAAAAAAGCGATGCCTTGTTCGCTCAAAGTGACTAAAGGCATAGCGATTTGATAAGTTTCTTTTAAAATTTGGAGCGCTTTTGATAAATTCGCATGGCTGTCTAATTTCAAATGGAGCGCATGCTCTAATTCCGCGCGATTAGGCGTGATCAAACTCGCATGGGAATATTTGCTATAATCCTTCCCTTTAGGGTCGCATAAAATGAGCTTGTGGTATTGGTTGGCTAGAGCGATCATTGTTTGAGTGAGTTCAAAATCCAACACGCCCTTATTGTAATCTGAAAGGATCACGCCATCTATTTCTTGGATTTTTTCTGTGAAAAAATCTAAAAGATTCTTTCTTAAATCAGCGTTTAAGGGATCTTTGATTTCCTTATCCACGCGCACGATTTGCTGGTTTTGTGCGATAATGCGCGTCTTAAGCGTGGTGCAACGGGTTTTATCTATTAAGACGCCTGAAGTGTCAATCCCTCTTGTTTTTAAAGCGCTAATGAAATGCTTGCCCTCTAAATCATCGCCCACCACCCCACATAAAAAGACTTTAGCTTTTAAAGAGATAAGGTTATTAGCCACATTGGCCGCTCCGCCTAAATTCTTGCTCTCTTTTTTGACTTCTAAAACAGGCACAGGGGCTTCAGGAGAAAGGCGTTCGCTCTTCCCCCACAAATAATAATCAGCGATCAGATCGCCTACGACTAAAATTTTTTTCATGCACGCTGTCCTTTAAAAATCGCATGGATATGGGGCAAATAATCCTTAATACCGCTTTCTAAATCGTATAAAGGGGTGTAATCTAAATCCAAAATAGTGGGTTCAATGTGCGCTTGGGTGTGCTTTTGGAAAAAAGCGTAAGGGTTTTTAATATAGCTCACTTTAAAATCCCCTAAATGCTCTTTTAAAATGCTAACGATTTCATTATAACTTCTGGCTTGCGAATAGCCCACATTATAAACCCCGCTTTTTTGAGCCTTCATCGCTTTCACATTCGCTTGGATCACGTCTTCAATATAGACAAAATCCCTTAATTGCTCGCCAAATTCAAAAAGCTTGACTTCCTTAAACGCCATCGCTTGCAAAGCGAGCTGCAAAACCATAGAAGCGGTTTTTTCTTTATAAAATTCCCTAGGCCCATAGACATTAAAATACCTTAATCCCACTTGAATGTTATCGCTTGAATGCGAAAGAATAAATTCGTCCATGCAAAGCTTGGAAAAGCCATAGACATTTTCAGGGCTTTCGTTTTTGCCTACCACATTGGGGGCTTTGGTGTTGCCATAAACGCCCGCTGAAGAAGCGTAAATCACTTTAGCTTTTTTTAAGCGAGCGATTTCTAAAAGGTTTAAAAAAGCCTGATAATTGGTTTTCATCACTAATTCTTGATCCAGCATGGTCGTATCAGAAACAGCGGCTTGGTGGAACAAATAATCAAAATGCAACTTTTCTAAACGCCTTAAATCTAAGGGATTATTAATATCAGCTATGATCACTTCGCCCTTAAAACCGATTAAATTCTTAAAATGCCCTAAAGAACTGGGGCGGTTATTACTAGAGAGCGTGTTATTGCGGAATTTATCTAAAATGATTACTTTAGCTTTAGGGTGGTTCTCTTGAAAATAAAAGGCCAAATTACTGCCTACAAAGCCAGCCCCACCGGTGATTAAAATCGTTTGATTTTCTAATTCATCATCAATATAACGCATTCTTATCCTTATTTGATTAGTTCCATCATCTCTTTAAGATCTTTACATTGTATCCAAGAATGAGAAGTTTTTAAAAAATTTGCACTCAATAAAAGGTTATTTTTAACTTTAGCGTTCAAGCCGGCTAGCATGTCGCTCTCTTTATCGCCTATCATAAAAGATTGCTCCAAGCAAATTTGATGCTCTTTAGCGGCTTGCAAAATCAAAGAGGGCTTTGGCTTCCTGCAAGCGCAATTTTCTTCTGGGGCGTGCCTGCAAAAATAGATGCCATCCAAATTAAAACCTAATTCTTTAAGCAAGCTTTCTTGGAGATATTGGGTGAGATTTTCAAAATCTTTAAGGGTGTAATAGCCTCGGTTGATCCCGGATTGGTTGGTGATTAAAAGCAGTTTGTAGCCTAAAGATTTCGCATGGCTTAACAATTCAAAAATCCCTTTTTGAAACTCAAAATCTTCTTTTTGACTCACATAGCCTTTATCAATATTGATAATGCCGTCTCTGTCCAAAAAAAGGGCTTTGTTAGTGTTCATGCGAATGCATTCCTTTATGATCATGCTGAGTGGTGCTGTTTTGATGATGCATCGCATGGGGCATTTTATGATTAATGAGCATGATCCCCATATAAAGGACATAAAGCCCAAAAACCCCCATTAAACCTTTAGACAAAAGATTGAAAAATTTCCTGTAAGAAATGGAAATCTTGCTTAAAAAAATCCCCATCAAAAACAACGGCACGCTGGTGCCAAGCCCAAAAGAAAGGCCTAGCATCGCTCCCATAAAGGCGCTATGACTGAGAATCACGCTCGCTAAAAACGAATACACCATCATGCAAGGTAAAAACCCGTTCAACACGCCCAAGAAATACAGCCCTAGAATGTTTTGAGATTGCAAGGTTTTTTTCATCAAAAAAGAGATGAAAGGGATTTGAAAGCTTAATTTTTCCGCTTTAGCTCCCAAGAGCGCTAAAAGGATTAAAACAACTCCCATGCTCATCAATAAAACACCCCTAAAACCCATGCTCACGCTAAGACTATGCCCTAAACCTGCCGTTATAGCCCCTAAAAGCATGTAGGTGCTGATCCTCCCTACATTATAGAGGGCATGGCAAGTGAGCTGGTAAGAAAAGCTTGTAACTTTAGAAAATCTTATTTGACTAAACGCGCTCACAATCCCCCCACACATGCCCACACAATGCCCTAAGGACATGCTCAAAGCGGCTAAAAACATGCCCAAAAAACTCAAATTCTGCATCATTTGCATTCTAGTATCCCTGCTTTTTTAAGAGCGATTTCCATCCCGTCAAAAACCAAACGCTCCTTGCAAACAGAATGGGGTAAAAACGCGCTCAAATACTTCGCATCGCCCCCACAAAGATAGATTTTTTGATCTTTGGCTAAATGCTGGATACAAGAGATGACGCTCAAAACCATGCCGTAATTCACAGCGTCTCTGGTGTTTTTAGGTAAAACTTCTAAAGAATCTAAGGCTTTGAAAGGTTGCTCTAAGATTTTAGCGCTTTTTTTATACGCATGGGTGTATTGGGCTAAACCGGGTAAAATACACCCTCCTAAATGCTTGCCCTCTTTGATTAAATCAATCGTAATCGCGCTCCCCGCATCCACTATAACCCCATTAGCCACCGCTAAACACGCCATTTGCCGGTCTATCCCAAGCCCTATATAGTCGGTTTCTAAATGAAAAAACCCTGCAATATTTTTAGCGTTAGGGTAACAATTTAAAAGGGCTTTTTCATTTTCTTCATTCACGCTAATGTAAAAAATTTCCTTTTGAATACCCAAACGCTTTAAATCTTCTTTAGCGCTTGAAAAGAGCTGGTAGTTTTGTGCGAAATGGATGCGCGTATTACCTATATCGCATAAAACCAGGTTTTTCAAATCTGTAAAAGATTGCCTAGCTGGCATAGGCCTACTTCTTATTCATTTCTAAAGCTTTTCTTCTTTCTTCAAGCTCTTTTTCATCTCTTTCTTGATGCTCTCTCGCTCTTTGTTCAAATTCTCTCGCT
>NZ_SFZZ01000012.1:0-104564 GCF_011140715.1 Helicobacter pylori
AAAGCCCTTACTGAAACAAGGAAATGAAAGTATAGTCATAGAAAGCTTAAGGTTTGCTTAAATCTAGGGAATGTTTGGGAAAATATTTTGATTTTTTAGAGCGCTTAAAAATTGCACGATCTTTTCTTTAGGGATAATCACTAAACTTTCGTGGTTTTCTAAAGTGCTGCTAGCCATTCCCATAAACTCCCCCACTTCGCTAAAATAAGGTCTCCCTCCCCACAACACGCTCCCCTTTTTAAAAGAACTATCAAGCGAAAGAAACTTTTTAGATTTCAAAAGTTCAGCCACAGAAATATCCGTTGTCTGTATGGAAAAAGAATTCCCCTCATTTAACGCTGGGTAGTAGAGATCAGAGTTGGGTGTTTTTTGATTGGTATAGGGATTTGAATGAAAAGTTTGAGCGTATTTGGCATAAATCCTTGCATGATAATAGCTCTCTTCTCTTTTATGGCAATAATCGTCTCTAAAATCGGCGGTTTTTAAAAGCGAAAGCCCTTGATCCCTATCTATCGCTTCAAGGCGCAAACTGGCTATACAAATCAGTTCTCTAGCGCTGCTGTCTTGCATTTTGGCTAAAATCATTTTAGGGTACAAGCCATTAGAATAAAGCGTTTCAGAAGAAGCGATATAACGCCCGTTTTCTAGCAAAGTCGCATAGCCTTCTTTATAAGTCCCATCGCTAAAATACACTTTCAATAACGCAACAGAATAAACCCATGCAGGGAGCGTTGGATCAAGGGGTGAATCGTCTCTAACGATTTGGATGTTATTAGCGTTCATCATGCATGAAAATAAAACGATACAACAACCCACCGCTAATCTTTTATGCCAAAACGCCATCATCAAAACTTACCGCTTAAATTTCAAAAGTATCCTACAACACTATCGGCCAAAATACCATTTGTTTTAATTTATTGCTATAATAGATCATTTGAATGACAAAAGCTTATCGCAAAGGTTTATGATGGATCCAATTAAAACTTATGAAATTAAAGAAGAAGAGCTTGCAAAAACCGCTTACGCCACGATCAAAACCAATAAAGGCAATATCGCTTTAGAGCTTTTTTATAAAGATGCGCCCCAAGCGGTGAGTAACTTTGTGGCTTTAGCTAAAGAGGGTTTTTATGATGGGCTTAGCTTCCATCGTGTGATCGCAGGCTTTGTGGCTCAAGGAGGTTGCCCTTATGGCACAGGCACAGGCGGGCCAGGACACCGCATTAAATGCGAAGTGGCCCATAACCCCAACAAGCACAAAAGAGGCTCACTCTCTATGGCGCATGCCGGAAGAGATACAGGGGGGAGTCAATTTTTCTTGTGTTTTGTGGATTTGCCCCATTTAGATGGCGAGCACACCGTATTTGGCAAAATCAAAAACACAGAAGGCCTTAATGTCTTGGATAAAATCAAACAGGGCGATATTATAGAGAGCGTTGTGTTTAGCTCTTCTCTATAAGGAACAAGAAATTAGACATGCTCATACTCAGCCGCAAAGTTAATGAAGGGATTGTCATTGATGATAACATCCACATTAAAGTCATTTCCATAGATAGAGGGAGTGTGCGTTTAGGGTTTGAAGCGCCTGAAAGCACCCTTATTTTGCGCACTGAACTCAAAGAGGCCATTGTGAGCGAAAACCAAAAAGCTTCTGTCTCCGTAGATGAAAGCTTGTTAGAAAACATCAAAAAGGTCATTAAGCCTTGATGCATGCCTTTGAAGTTTATCCTAAAGTCAATATTTTTTTAAAAATCCTTCACAAAGAAGGGGCTTACCATAAGATCATTTCTCGCATGTGCTTGGTCAAAGATAAATTCAAAGATATTATCAGTGTCAAAAGCGCGCTTTCCTTTTCGCTAAAAGGGGATTTTGACTGCCCTTTAGAAGAAAACTCGCTCTTTAAAGCCCTCCAAATTTTAAAAAATTTTTTAAAATCAAAAAATTTCTCTCATTCCACAATCAAATCCCTAGACACCCTAGCGATTGAAGTGGAAAAAAACATCCCCACTCAAGCCGGGTTAGGCGGTGGGAGCGCTGATGCTGGGGGGCTATTGTATCATTTGAATCAAATTTTTGACTGGCGTTTGAGTTCAGAAGAGCTTTATCGCATGGGATCTTTAGTGGGCACAGACACCAACTTTTTCATCTCGCAACACAAAAGCGCTAACGCCACTTCTTATGGCGAAGTTGTTGAAAATTTTGAAGAAGAGCCTTTAGAAAATCGCCTAGAAATCTATGCACCAAACCATGTTTTTTGCAGCACCAAAGCCATTTATCAAGCTTATAAGCCTGAATCTTGTTTTTCTCAAGCTAAAGAGTGGCTTAAAAAACCGAGTTTAGAATGCCTAAAGACTTATGACAGAAGCGAATTAAACGATCTTTTAAAGCCGGCTTTACTCACTAACCAAGCTTTAAGAGGTATAGAAAGCGAATTAGGCAAGGAGTGGTTTTTTAGCGGGAGCGGGAGCGCGTTTTTTAGGCTAAAGCCTATGCAAAAAGGGGGCGAATGAAACTCATTGCCAGCAATAAAAAAGCCTATTTTGACTATGAAATTTTGGAAACTTTAGAAGCGGGATTAGCGCTTTTAGGCTCTGAAGTGAAGGCTTTGAGGCAAACTAGGGTGAATTTAAAAGATAATTTTGTTAAAATAATCAAAGGAGAAGCTTTTTTATTTGGTGTTCATATATCATATTTAGATACAATCCATGCGTATTACAAGCCCAATGAAAGGCGAGAGCGTAAGTTGCTTTTACACAAAAAGCAATTATTGAAATGGCAGATTGAAGCGTCTAAAGAACGCTTGAGTATCGTAGGATTGAAATTGTATTTTAACCAAAGAAATAGAGCTAAAATCCAAATTGCTTTAGTGAAAGGAAAAAGATTGCACGACAAAAGACAAAGTCTTAAAGAAAAAGCGCTCAATAAAGAAATTCTTGCTGATTTAAAACACCACTTTAAAGGACAATAATGAAAGAAATGGTAGATTATGGGGTTATAGGGTTTTTGATCTTTTTATCAGTCATCGTTATAGCGATCGCAATAGAAAGGTTGTGGTTTTTTGCCACTCTTCGTGTAGATGACTACACAGACAGGCGTAAATTAGAGCTAGCCCTACACAAACGACTGACTTTAGTGGCCACGATTGGCTCTAACGCCCCTTATATTGGCCTTTTAGGAACGGTTATGGGGATCATGCTCACTTTTATGGATTTAGGATCCGCTTCTGGCATTGACACTAAAGCGATCATGACTAATTTAGCCCTTGCTTTAAAAGCGACTGGCATGGGGTTATTGGTAGCGATCCCTGCGATTGTGATCTATAATTTGCTCGTGAGAAAAAGCGAGATTTTAGTCACTAAATGGGATATTTTCCACCACCCGGTTGACACGCAATCCCATGAGATTTATAACAAAGCCTAAGGATTAAGCGGTGAAAAAAGTAGAATCCATGAATGTGGTGCCTTTCATTGACATCATGCTTGTGTTGTTAGTGATCGTGCTTACAACCGCGTCTTTTGTGCAAACTTCAAAGCTCCCTATTAGCATTCCTCAAGTGGATAAGGACAGCACTGATTCTAAAGACGTGTTGGACAAAAAACAAGTTACGATCGCCATTTCTAATAAAGGCTCTTTCTATTTTGACGATAAAGAAATCAGCTTTGAAAATTTAAAACACAAGGTTTCCACTTTGGCTAAAGACACCCCTATTGTCTTGCAAGGCGATAAGAAAAGCAATTTGGATAACTTTATCAAAGTGGTGGATTTATTGCAAACGAACAATCTGAAGCAGCTTTACATTCTTGTTGAAGATAAAAAGAATCAAAAAAATTAGTTTTAGTCAATTTTTAGCATTCTTTAGCTAAAATCTGTGTTTATGTTTAATTTTTATCAAGGGAGTTTTAAATGAAACGCACTTACCAACCACACAACACACCAAGAAAGCGAACCCATGGCTTTCTTGTGAGAATGAAAACCAAAAACGGGCGCAAGGTGATTAATGCCAGACGAGCTAAGGGCAGAAAAAAGCTTTCCGTCTAAACCCTATGACTCTTTAAAAAACAAGAGCGAGTTTGATAGGGTTTATAGAAAAGGTTTTAAAAAGCATAACCCTTTTTTTTCGCTCTTTGTTTTGGATTTGTCAAAAGAGTCGCTAAAAGGAAAAGAGGGCTTTAAAGATCCGCTCTCTTGTAGGCTTAAAGACAAAAAAACGCTTTATTTATTAGGCTTGAGCGTGTCCAAAAAAGTC
This sequence comes from Helicobacter pylori, assembly GCF_011140715.1. GTDB lineage: Bacteria > Campylobacterota > Campylobacteria > Campylobacterales > Helicobacteraceae > Helicobacter > Helicobacter pylori_DA. Next base: position 4,244 of record NZ_SFZZ01000012.1, read on the forward strand.
GGCAACGCCGTGAAACGAAACCTTATCAAACGCCGTTTGCGTTCGCTTACATTAAAGCATGCCGCTCTTTGTCAAGGGCTTGCTTTGGTGTTTGTGCCTAGAAGCGATTGTTGCCATTTGGATTTTTGGGCTTTAGAAAAACATTTTTTAGAAATGCTAACTTCCATTAAAAACTATATGAACAAAGCCTTGAAAGGCTTGAAAAAAGGAATGACTCATACCTATGCGAAACCATAAAACGCCTTTTTTGAGCGCGATTTTTACGGCATCAATTAGGGGTTACCAACGCTTTTTTTCGGCTTTCACCCCTTCAAGTTGCCGGTTTTACCCCACTTGCTCCAACTACGCTCTATGGTTGCTCTCTTTTGAAAGCCCCCTAATTGCCATAGGTAAGATCGCTATAAGGATACTCTCATGCAACCCTTTTTGCTCTGGGGGCATTGCTTACCCTACTACTCGCTTGAAACGCCCAAGCCTGATCCAATCTCATAAAGATTTTAACCGCAATTTTAAAACCATCACTTTTTGGCTCATTCCCACCAAAAGCCGCACAACTTACTACATCATTAAGGTTTAATCACAATGGATAGAAACAACAATAATAATCTCCGCTTGATTTTAGCGATCGCTCTGTCTTTCTTGTTTATCGCTCTTTATAGCTATTTTTTCCAAAAACCAAACAAAACAACAACCCAAACCACAAAGCAAGAAACAACCAACAACCATACAGCAACAAGTCCTAACGCGCCCAACGCCCAACATTTTAGCGTTACTCAAACCATCCCCCAAGAGAGTTTGTTAAGCACGATTTCTTTTGAGCATGCCAGGATTGAAATTGATTCTTTAGGGCGCATCAAACAGGTTTATCTCAAGGATAAAAAATACCTAACCCCCAAACAAAAGGGCTTTTTAGAGCATGTGAGCCATCTTTTTAACCCCAAAGCTAACCCGCAAACCCCCCTAAAAGAACTCCCCCTTTTAGCAGCCGATAAACTCAAGCCTTTAGAAGTGCGTTTTTTAGACCCTACGCTCAATAACAAAGCGTTCAACACCCCTTATAGCGCTTCAAAAACCACTCTTGGGCCTAACGAACAGCTCGTTTTAACCCAAGATTTAGGCGATCTTAGCATCATTAAAACCCTGACTTTTTATGATGATTTGCATTATGATTTAAAAATCGCATTCAAATCGCCTAATAACCTTATCCCTAGCTATGTCATCACCAATGGTTACAGGCCGGTGGCTGATTTAGACAGCTACACCTTTTCAGGCGTGCTTTTAGAAAATACCGACAAAAAAATTGAAAAAATTGAAGATAAAGACGCTAAAGAAATCAAACGCTTTTCTAACACCCTCTTTTTATCCAGCGTGGATAGGTATTTCACCACCTTGCTTTTCACCAAAGATCCTCAAGGTTTTGAAGCCTTAATTGATTCAGAAATCGGCACTAAAAACCCTTTAGGGTTCATTTCCCTTAAAAATGAAGCGGATTTGCATGGCTATATTGGCCCCAAGGATTACCGCTCTTTGAAAGCGATTTCACCCATGCTCACGGATGTGATAGAGTATGGCTTGATCACTTTTTTTGCTAAAGGCGTGTTTGTTTTATTGGATTATTTGTATCAATTTGTGGGCAATTGGGGTTGGGCTATCATTTTTTTAACGATTATCGTGCGCATTATCCTTTATCCTTTAAGCTATAAGGGCATGGTGAGCATGCAAAAACTCAAGGAATTAGCCCCTAAAATGAAAGAACTCCAAGAAAAATACAAGGGCGAACCCCAAAAGTTGCAAGCCCACATGATGCAGCTTTACAAAAAACATGGGGCTAACCCGCTAGGGGGTTGTCTGCCCTTGATCTTACAAATCCCGGTGTTTTTTGCGATTTATAGAGTGCTTTATAACGCCGTGGAATTGAAAAGCTCAGAATGGATTCTATGGATTCATGACTTATCCATCATGGATCCGTATTTTATTTTACCGCTTCTTATGGGAGCGTCTATGTATTGGCACCAGAGCGTTACGCCAAACACCATGACCGATCCCATGCAAGCAAAGATTTTTAAACTCTTGCCCCTATTATTCACGATCTTTTTAATCACTTTCCCTGCAGGGTTAGTTTTGTATTGGACCACAAACAACATCCTTTCGGTGTTACAGCAACTCATCATTAATAAAGTCTTAGAAAACAAAAAACGCGCGCATGCTCAAAACATAAAGGAATAATAAAGGAAAATTGATGCAAAATCCTATTGAAATCAAAGCCAAAACCTTAGAAGAAGCCCTCATTCAAGCTTCTATCGCCTTGAATTGCCCCATCATTAATTTGCAATATGAAGTCGTTCAAACGCCCTCTAAAGGTTTTTTAAATATAGGTAAAAAAGAAGCCATTATTTTAGCGAGCGTTAAAGAAAGCGTTAAAGAGGTTAAAGAAGAAAGCGTTAAAGAAATTGACACGAAAGGAATCCATCAAAGCGCAGAAGAAAAAAAACAAAACTTAGAAACAGAAACACCGCAAGAAGAAAGAATCACCCCTAAACCCCCTAAAAAAACCCTTAAAGAAGAATCTCATGGCGGAGACAAGCTCCATGAGATTAAGCAAGAATTGAAAGACTTATTCTCCCACTTGCCTTATAAAATCAACAAAGTGGAAGTGAGTCTTTACGAACCGGGAGTTTTATTGATTGATATTGATGGCGAAGATTCCGCTCTTTTAATTGGCGAGAAAGGTTATCGTTACAAAGCCCTTTCTTACTTGCTCTTTAACTGGATCCACCCTGCTTATGGCTATAGTATCCGCTTAGAAATTTCCACTTTTTTACAAAACCAAGAAAAGGTCATGGAAGCACAACTCCAAAGCACGATCATGACCGTGCATGAAGTGGGTAAGGGGCAGATGAAAGCCCCTGATGGCGTTTTAACCTATATCGCTTTAAAGAAACTACGAAAAGCGTTCCCTAATAAGTATGTTTCTATCAAAACCAATTTAAACGATGAAAAATACATCGTCATCAACGACTTTAACAATGAATGACACCATCGCCGCTATCGCTACCCCTTTAGGCAAGGGAGCGATTAGCATCATTAAAATCAGCGGCCATAACGCCCTAAACATCCTCAAACAACTCACCCAAAAACAAGACTTCACCCCCAGATACGCTTACGTGTGCGACATTTTTTCTAATGGCGTTTTATTGGACAAAGCGTTAGTCATTTATTTCAAAGCCCCCTATAGTTTCACCGGTGAAGATGTGTGCGAAATCCAATGTCATGGAAGCCCCCTTTTAGCGCAAAATATCCTTCAAGCTTGCTTGAATTTAGGGGCTAGGCTCGCTAAAGCGGGGGAATTTAGCAAAAAAGCCTTTTTAAACCATAAAATGGATTTGAGCGAGATTGAAGCGAGCGTTCAGCTCATCCTTTGTGAAGACGAAAGCGTTTTAAACGCTCTAGCCAGGCAGCTTAAGGGCGAGTTAAAAATTTTTATTGAAGAGGCCAGGAACGATCTTTTAAAGCTTTTAGCCAGCTCAGAAGTTTTGATTGATTATAGCGAAGAAGACATCCCTAGCGATTTTTTAAAGGAAGTATCTCTTAATTTAGAAAAACAAATCGCCTCTTTTAAAGACTTATTGGATTTTTCTAACGCACAAAAACAAAGGAATAAGGGGCATGCCTTAAGCATTGTTGGCAAACCCAATGCCGGCAAAAGCTCCCTATTAAACGCCATGCTTTTAGAAGAAAGGGCTTTAGTGAGCGACATTAAAGGCACAACAAGAGACACCATAGAAGAAGTCATTGAACTAAAAGGGCATAAGGTGCGCTTGATTGATACGGCTGGCATTAGAGAGAGCGCGGATAAAATAGAGCGCTTAGGGATTGAAAAAAGCCTTAAAAGTTTAGAAAATTGCGACATTATTTTGGGCGTGTTTGATCTTTCTAAACCCCTAGAAAAAGAAGATTTTAACCTTATGGACACCCTTAATCGCGCCAAAAAGCCTTGTATTGTCGTTTTGAATAAAAACGATCTAGCCCCCAAACTAGAGCTTGAAATTTTAAAATCTTATCTTAAAATCCCTTATTCTATCCTAGAAACTAACACCCTAAATTCCAAGGCTTGTTTGAAAGATTTGGGCCAAAAAATCAGCGCTTTTTTCCCCAAACTAGACACTCAAAACAAGCTCTTGCTCACTTCCATAGCCCAAACAACCGCCCTAGAAAACGCCATTACTGAATTGCAAAACGCTAAAAACCATTTAGAAACTTTGGAGCTTTTTTCTTATCATATTTTAAGCGCGATAGAAAACTTGAACTTGCTCACCCGCCCTTATGAAACCAGCCAAATGCTTGATAGCATGTTCAGCGAATTTTGCTTAGGCAAATGAAATCGCTTAAAGCATGGATTAAAACCCCTTTAGTGCTACTTTTTAAGACTTTTTTACCCATTAGCACCGTTTAGTATCCGTATTTGCAAAAACCATACTGCCATTTTTCAAAAAGGGGTAAAATAGGCTAGTTTAAAATATATACATGCTATCAACTACTTTTGAGTAAAAATGTTAAAAAAGACCATTAAGGAGATTCCATGCTAAAACTCGCCAGTAAAACGATTTGTTTATCCCTAATCAGCTCATTCACCGCTGTAGAAGCCTTTCAAAAACACCAAAAAGACGGCTTTTTTATAGAAGCCGGGTTTGAAACCGGGCTATTACAAGGCACACAAACTCAAGAACAAACCATCGCCACCACTCAAGAAAAACCCAAACCCAAACCAAAACCCATTACCCCTCAAAGCACCTATGGGAAATACTACATCTCCCAAAGCACCATTTTAAAGAATGCGACTGAGTTGTTTGCAGAGGATAATATCACCAACTTAACCTTTTACTCTCAAAACCCTGTGTATGTAACCGCTTATAACCAAGAAAGCGCTGAGGAAGCAGGCTATGGTAATAACAGCTTGATTATGATACAAAACTTCTTGCCTTATAACTTGAACAACATTGAGCTGAGTTACACGGACGATCAAGGCAATGTGGTCAGTTTGGGCGTGATAGAGACTATCCCTAAACAATCTCAAATCATTCTGCCCGCAAGCTTGTTTAACGACCCGCAACTTAACGCCGATGGCTTCCAACAACTCCAAACCGCCACCACACGATTTTCTGATGCCAGCACGCAGAATCTGTTTAACAAGCTCAGTAAGGTTACAACCAATCTTCAAATGACTTATATCAATTACAACCAATTTTCTAGCGGTAACGGCACTGGTTCTAAACCCCCATGCCCCCCATACGAAAACCAAGAAAATTGCGTGGCTAAAGTGCCGCCTTTCACCTCTCAAGACGCTAAAAATTTGACCAATTTAATGCTGAACATGATGGCGGTGTTTGATTCTAAATCTTGGGAAGACGCCGTCTTAAACGCTCCTTTCCAATTTAGCGACAACAACCTTTCAGCGCCATGTTATTCTGATTATTCTACATGCGTGAACCCTTACAACGATGGGCTTGTTGATCCTAAATTGATCGCTAAAAATAAAGGAGATGAATACAATATAGAAAACGGGCAAACAGGCTCAGTGATATTGACGCCGCAAGATGTTATCTATAGCTATAGAGTCGCTAATAATCTTTATGTGAATCTCTTGCCCACAAGAGGAGGGGATTTAGGGTTAGGGTCTCAATATGGTGGCCCGAATGGCCCAGGCGATGATGGCACCAATTTTGGCGCTTTAGGGATATTGTCTCCTTTCTTAGACCCTGAAATACTATTTGGCAAAGAATTGAATAAAGTCGCCATCATGCAATTAAGAGACATCATCCATGAATACGGCCATACTTTAGGCTATACGCATAACGGGAACATGACTTATCAAAGAGTGCGCATGTGCGAAGAAAACAATGGGCCAGAAGAGCGCTGTCAGGGCGGGAGGATAGAGCAAGTGAATGGGCAAGAAGTGCAAGTGTTTGACAACGGGCATGAAGTGCGAGACACCGATGGCTCTACCTATGATGTGTGTTCTCGTTTTAAAGATAAGCCCTATACAGCGGGCAGCTATCCTAATTCCATTTATACCGATTGCTCTCAAGTCCCCGCCGGGCTTATAGGCGTTACCAGCGCTGTTTGGCAACAACTCATTGATCAAAACGCCCTACCGGTGGATTTTACTAATTTGAGCAGTCAACCCAACTATTTAAACGCCAGTTTGAACACGCAAGATTTTGCAACCACTATGCTTAGCGCGATCAGTCAAAGCCTTTCATCTTCTAAATCTAGTGCTACCACCTATCGCACTTCAAAAATCTCACGGCCCTTTGGAGTCCCCTTATTAGGCGTCAATCTTAAAATGGGCTATCAAAAATATTTTAATGATTATCTAGGGTTGTCTTCTTATGGTATTATCAAATACAACTACGCTCAAGCCAACAACGAAAAAATCCAGCAATTAAGCTATGGTGTGGGAATGGATGTGCTGTTTGATTTCATCACCAATTACACTAACGAAAAGAACCCTAAAAACAATCTAACTAAGAGGGTTTTCACTTCCTCTCTTGGGGTGTTTGGGGGGTTGAGGGGCTTATACAACAGCTATTATTTGTTGAACCAATACAAAGGGAGCGGTAATTTGAATGTGACCGGTGGGTTGAATTACCGCTACAAGCATTCTAAATATTCTATAGGCATTAGCGTTCCTTTAGTCCAATTGAAATCTAGGGTCGTTTCTAGCGATGGCACAACTACCAATTCTATCACCCTCAATGAAGGGGGCAGTCATTTTAAAGTGTTTTTTAATTACGGATGGATTTTCTAAGGGTTAAAAATTGGCTTTAACTCCCTATTGACTCTAAAACGCTCTTTTTAGCGTCTGTTATATTGCTAGGCGGTTTTGGTTCTGTTTTGTACGCTGTTTTAAGCGTGGGCGTTAGTGTTCGCTCTTTTTGTTCTTGTATCGCTTGCGTGATTTCTTTAAGCTCGTTGAAGCTTTTTTCCGTCTCATTTGTTTGTTCTCTGTTTTCTTTTTCCTTTCGTTCTCAAACGCCCTTTTTTAGGAAGTTACAAAAATTAAAATTGCGTTAGCTTTTAAAAATGTTAGTTAGATTTGGGACAAATAAGTGAGCTAGGGGGTTTGAGGATTTTGAACGCCCAAAATCATTCGGTTTTTTCAAATAAGCTCGCTTGCGTAGGCTCTTAAAAAAGATTTTAGTTTTTGCGGGTTTTAGTTTTTAGTGGGTGTGTTAAGGTGAGTGTGTGGGATAAAGAGTATTGAATAATGTGTTTTAGTTTATTTGGCGAGAACAAAAGCCATGAACTTTTAGGGGATTATTTTAATAGGTGCAAAACACCACACAAAACAACAACGCTACAAAACTGAATGAATAAGCATAAAGCAAGATTAATACCCTGCTTATAGCCCCGTATTGCCCTGCCCTTCTTTATTGGCATAATCTTTCAATTTTTTATAAAGCAAAGATTGCAAGCGCGTGATAGCAAAATTCTTATTCTTCTCATCCACTTCAAGACTTCTATTCAATACGGGCGTGCCTTGACAATCGCTCGCGCTAACAACCACTCTAATGCGTGTGATGCCATTAGCGCTGTCTGTGAAAACTTCATTTTTGATTTGATAGAGTTTTTCTTCATCGCTAGGGGTTAGCACTCTGGCATAAGCGCTCATGAGAGCGTTTTTAATCTCTGCGTCGCTGTTATCATCAAAAGCGATTCGCACTTTAGGCTTGAAAGCGTTTTGATAGTAGATTTTTTCATAATTTTCTAACGAACTCACTGGGACAGAATACGCTTTTAAAATCCTTTCCATAGGCGCCGCTTTAGCCAATAAATCCCCCATGCTCTTGGATTGCTGTAAAAAAACCCCTTTACAAACCTTAGGCATTAAGGTGGAAAACTGCCCATAAAGAGCGTTATACTTATCCCTTAAACCCTGCAAAAACAAGTTTTGATTGATCCTTACTCTGGTGTAGTAGATCCCTTTTTGCGCTTCTTGATTGACAATTTCTACATTATTCAATTCCAAGTCATCGGTTTTTAAATTAATCGTTTGCGAATCACTGGATTTTAACTTATTATCCACACGACTTTTTTGAATATGGATTTGTGAATTGACCACCACGCTAATAGACGCCACTAAATCCGCTAACGCTTTTTGTTTAGAAGCCTCTTTAGAAGTGGCTGAACCACTCCCATAAAGATAGCCTTTTTGGGTGTTTGTTTTGTTATAGGCCTTGCTATACCACTTAGGCTCTGCGCTTAAATTGGCACCCACAAAAGCCACAAGGCATGCAAGAATAATCTTTTTCATTATCAATCCTCACTCATTCATTAAAGCGACATGCTTCTTAGTAATCCTTAGAAGCACATAAACTTTATCCGTATCAATAAAAGTGGCCTTTAGCTCACTAGCCTTAATCTCTACTTTATCCCCCTTGAAAGCTTCCATCACTTTCTCTAAGGCGTTTTGTCTGGCTGAGGACAAGCTATAATCCATATCTGAAAGCAATATATCGCTCATCCCACACACTAAAATTTTTTCATCTTTGGTTTGGGTCTTTTCAATCCGCATCTCTTTTGAGCAATCTTTTGCCCACTTAGGCAAGGATTTCCCCCACACAAACCCCAACACCAAAACAAGTGCGATAGCAAGGCGTTTCATTAAAACCCTACTTTTTAACCATGCCTAACTCTTCGCGCACTTTATCCACAATTTGCTTATCCAAGCCCACTAAAACAAAAACCCTATCTTTACCGACATAGCGGGCGAGCATTTTAGAAGCGATCAATTCCTTATCCACTAATTGAGAAATTTTTTCAGTATCAGTGCCGCTTATGGACCTTTTACCAGAAGCATCTACCGTTCTGGTTTTTTCATTTTCCAAATCTTTTTGTAAAGTGGATTTTAGATTCGCCGCTAAATTAGCCCTAGCCTTCGCTGTAGCCTGGTTAGTAGAATAATCCACATCATTATTAGTGATCAAATCCTCAGCCCTTCCTAAAAAGACCCCTGAATATTTTTCATACTTCGCCACTTTTTCCAAATCCCCTACAACCCAATCAGGAGCACCTTTAGTCGCTTCTTTGTAAGCCTTATTGCTTTTACTGATACCTGATTTTGGGGCATGGCTACAACCTACGATCACCATCGCTGCTATCACACTCATCCCTAAAATTTTTTTAACTTGATTTTTCATCGCTCATCCTTTCAAATATAAATTTAAAACATACGCTTATTGCTAGCATTTTTCACAATAGGCTTAACATCGCTCCATACCTCTTCACCCGTTTTCCTGTTGGTAAGGCTTAGGGTGAAGTCGTAGTCCAAGCGCTGCCTAGAACTACTAATAGAGGCTGCGATACTAGATACTTTACCACTTAAAGATAAATCAGCGGCTTTTAAAGTGCCTTTTTCTACAGTGGTGTCTTGATTATACTCTTCGCTCTCTCGTTCTTTTTCGCGCTGTTTCACCATTCGGCTATCGGCTGCAATGCCACTTCCTCCACTCGCCCTTGTGATATTGAACCTCCCATTAGATCGCAACCGCAACTGCCGCGCAATTTCAGTCGTCAAAAGATTCATATCCAAATTGGGCTGCGTGGTGTCGTTAATAACATCTGAAACTTCAATCAAATGCTTGCCCTTGAGTTGCTCAAAATTAGGGTCGCTAAACATGGAATCTAACATCGCGTTAGCGGTTAGCAATAAATCCGTGCTGTTAATACTTGCAGTCGTATTTTTAGTGGCATCATTCACATTTTGATAAGTTGCCATTTCGCTTGAACAACCCACCCACAATAAAGTGCTCAAAATCACCGAGCTTATAATTTTTAATTTTGTTTTCAATACCATAGTGATAGAAACTCCCTATTCAAAATTTAAAACAGATACTTCCGTTCCTAATTTTAAACTTCTAATCTAAACACACAGTGTTTTTGCGGATTTTAGCATTTTATGCGTCTTTTTTTTCACATTTTACAAGTTTTAGCCCTACAAATTTCACACTGCAAGCATTAATACCACAAATTCGCTCATTTTTAGCTTAATTAAAGGAACTTTTTTAACAAACATGCTGATTTAAAAACGATAAAAAACGATTTTTTGAGATAAAGAAATAACATAAAAGCTATTTGAAGTTAGCCCCCTATCAAAAAGGGGGCTAAAAAAAGGGACTATAGAAAAAAAGACTAAATAAAAAAAGAGTTAAAAGATTTTTAAACTCTTATTTTTACAATAAGGCTCTTTGATAACGCCCTTTATGATGCCCTTTACAATAACGCTTTTAGAGCGTCTTCAATCGGTTTTTGAGAGCTAGGTTCTACAAGCCTTTCACCCACTTCTTTGGCGTTTTTGTAAAAAATCAAAGTAGGGATCTTGCGGATGCCTAAGCTCTCTTTGAGATCCTGGCTCTCATCAAAAGAAACCTTAAAAAATTCCACCTTGCCTTTGTAAGTTTTGGCTAAATTTTCCATAATCGGCTCAATCTTCCTGCAATCCGGGCACCAATTCGCCCCCACATTAACCACTACTGCTTGATGAGCGGTTTTTTCTGCGTAATTCTTCCCGTTAATCACTTCTAACATGATAATCCTTATTTTTTATTTCCCCCGACCGCCGAAGTATAGCATAACTCAAGCGCTAATCCCCTTTAGTATTAGCCCTATTAGCCATAAACGCATGCAACTCATTGTATTCTTGGCGGTTTAGAAAACGCATTTTCCCTACCGGCAAGGCATTCAAATTCACAAAACCATAACGAACGCGCCTTAAATCCAACACCCCAGCGTTAAAAAACGCAAAAAAACGCCTCAGTTCTCTGTTTTTCCCCTCATTGATGATGACTCTAAGCTTAGAATATTTGGCATGGTTTTTGATGATTTCATAACCAATAAAGGGGGCAAATTCCATGCTTTTAATGGGGGTTTTTTGGTGCGCTCCCTTAGTGGCGTTTTCTAATTTCAAGCCCTCTTGCATCGCGCGCTCCATCTCTCTTGTAACAAAGCCTTGAATTTTAACAAGATACTCTTTTTCTAAATTCGCATGCATTAAAGCGCTCACCACTGCTTTACTATCGCTTAAGAGTAGCACCCCCTCGCTCGCAAAATCCAAACGCCCCACCGGCGCAAAATGGGCGTATTTTTTCTCCAAGCTTTCATAAATCACGCGCCGTTTTAAGGGATCGTTTTTGCTCACTAGTTCGCCCTTTGGCTTGTGATAGATTAGCACGCTGAATTTTTTGTTTTTTAAGGGCTTGATGAGTCGTTTGTCTAAAAACACCTTGTCGTTTTCTTTAACCACGCTAGCGAGTTTGGCATGCTCATGGTTGATTTTCACCCGCCCTTCTAAAACCAATTTTTCAGCCTCTCTTCTTGAGCACTTGGTATAATGGGCTAAAAACTGGTTGATCCTCAAGCTAAATCCCTCCACTCTAACCCTTTAAAATCGTCCTTAATCTTTTCATTTACCATTAAATCGCTTTGGATTTTGAATTGCTTATCTTTATCTTTGATGATCAAATACAAGGGGCGTTTACCCTGGTGTTTTAGAGCGCTCTCTTTGATTTGTCTTAAAAACTCTTTTTTCACATCGTTTTCTAACACGATCGCTAAAGAGCAAGAACTAGAGGCAAGCATTTCAAAGGGGGGGATTTCGCGCACATCTTCTTTTTGCTTGTCAGGGTCTTTATAGCGGGCTTTAGGGATTTTAACCTCCCTAGCGCTCTCTAAATCCAAGATTTCAAAAAGCCTTAATCGCGCCACCTCTTCTTGCTCTTCAATCTTGCATTTAAACACTAAAGGCTTATTAATATCCAACTCTTCTAAGGCGTTTAATTGCTTTTCAAACAGCATGAGTTCAAACTTGCCGTATCGATCCAAAATATCCGCTGTGCCATAAGGCTTACCGCTTCGTTTGCCAATTTTCTTTTTAACTTCCATGATTTTACCGAGCAAATAAGCCTGCGAGCCAATCTCCAACTCTTCAATATCAATGCTTTTGACTAAATTTTTAAAGCCCTTAATTTCTTCTTTAAACTCGTCTAAAGGGTTGCCTGAAACATGGATTCCTAAAGTTTCATACTCACATTCTAAAAGCGTTTTAGCGTCATGTTCGCCCAAATCAACCATATCTAAAATAACCTGCTCTTTGGTTCCGCCCTCCATGGCTCCAAAAAGAGAATTACCCCCTTGCATCATTTCATTAGCCTTGTCTTTAGCGCGCCCGGCATCGCAGATCAGATCCAAGTTAGCGAGCATGGTTTTTCTAGTGTAGCCTAAATTGTCCAAGCTCCCTGATTTCACTAATGGCTCTAAAGATTTTTTAGTGAGTTTAGAAAAATCCACCCGTGAAATAAAATCTTCCAAACTCTTATAATCCCCTTTAGCCCTTTCTTCAATGATGTTTTTAATCGGCTCACCCCCAACCCCTTTAATCGCTCCTAAACCAAACACGATTTTCTTTTCTAACTCGCCCTTTTGGTTTTTAAACTCCGCCACGCTGAAATCTTGCATAGAAGAATTGATGTGTGGGGGCATCACTTCAATTTCTAAAGCCCTGACCTCATCAATATAGCGCGCCACGGATTCAATCTTATTGGATTCGCTAGTGAGCATCGCTGCCATGAACTCATGCTTGTAATAAGTCTTTAAATACGCCGTTTGGAAAGTGATCATCGCATAAGCGGCCGAATGCGATTTGTTGAAACCATAGCCGGCAAATTTAACGATCAAATCCCACAAATTAGCCGCTTTTTGGCCATCATGCCCTAAATTTTTAGCGCCTTCTACAAACTTAGCCTTATTGTCCGCCATAATCTGAGCGTCTTTTTTCCCCATAGCGCGACGGATGAGATCCGCTTCACCCAAACTAAAACCGCCAATAGTTTGCACGATTTGCATCACTTGCTCTTGATAGACAATCGTGCCGTAAGTGGGCTTTAAAATCGGCTCTAATTCTTTAAACGCATAAGTGATAGGCATAATGCCATGCTTTCTGTTCACAAAATCATCTACCATGCCTGATTCCATGGGGCCCGGTCTCCCTAGCGCGATAATGGCGATAATGTCTTCAAAGCTTGAAGGCCTTAAGCGTTTGTTAAGCCCTTGAAACATTCCGGATTCAATCTGGAATATCCCCACCGTATCCCCGCTTTGGATCGTTTTATACACTTTCGGATCGTCCATATCCAACGATAAAAAATCCACGCTAATTTTATGCTGCGTTTTAATGATTTTAAGCGCATCATCAATCACGGTCAAGGTTTTAAGCCCCAAGAAGTCAAACTTAATCAAATCCACCGGCTCTAAATACTTCATGGAATATTGCGTAACGATACCGCCGGTTTTTTCAGAGGCAAACAAAGGGGTTTTGTGCCACAATTCTTTTTGGCTATCCACCACTAAGGCTGCGGCATGCACGCCTGCGTTGCGATTCAAATTCTCTAAATTGAGCGAATACTCCCACACTTGTTTGGCTAATTCATTACTCTCTACTAATTCCTTAATTTTAGGCTCTAATTCCCACGCTCCCTCTATGAACTCGCCATTTTTTTCATAGCCCTTGAGCGTGATGCCTAAGCGGTTAGGAATGAGCTTGGCAAAATCGTCCGCTTCTTTATAAGGCATGTCCAAAACCCTTGCGACATCTCTGATCACGCCTTTAGCCAACATCTTATTAAAGGTGATGACTTGAGCCACATTGTATTTGCCGTATTTTTCAATCATGTACTCTATGATTTCCTTACGCCGGCGCTGGCAAAAATCCGTATCAATATCAGGCATGCTGACTCGTTCAGGGTTTAAAAACCTTTCAAAGAGCAAATCGTATTTCAAGGGGTCAATATCCGTGATTTTTAAAGCAAAAGCCACCAAACTCCCGGCCGCACTCCCCCTACCAGGCCCCACAGGAATGCCCATTTCTTTAGCGTAACGGATAAAATCCCACACGATCAGCATATACCCTGGGAATTTCATGTTCGTGATGACTTCAATTTCTTTTTCTAGCCGCTCTTTATATTGATCATGTTTTTCTTTAGGCACTAAGATTAAGCGCTCTTTCAAGCCTTCTCTAGCCTTATGGGCGAAATAAGAAGCGTCATCTTCAAAATCCAGCCCCTCTTCTTTAGCGTAAGCTTTAGTGAATTTGAAGCTTGGGGGGGTTGGGGGGTTCTTTTTATCGTCTTTTAAATCAATCTCTAAAACGCATTTATCAGCGATTTCTTGGGTGTTTTCTAAAGCTTCTGGAATATCTGCAAACAGCTTCGCCATTTCTTCAGGGGATTTAATGTAAAACTCATGCACGGAGTGTTTCAAGCGCCCCTTATCGTTTAGGGTTTTACCCATCGCTACACACATCGCTACTTCTTGAGCCTTAGCGTCATTGGGCATGGTGTAGTGGGTGTCGTTGGTGGCAATGATTTTTAACCCTGTCTCTAAGGACATTTTAATGACTTGTTCATCAATGAATCGCTGATCTAAAATGCCATGACGCATGATTTCTAAATAAAAATCGTCTTCAAAAATCTCCTGGTATTCGCAAGCGATTCTTTTGGCTTCATCATAGCCTTTAGCCCCATACTTGCGGTTTCTCTCATTGTTAGTATTCAAATGGTAATTGACTTCCCCTTGCAAGCACGCGCTAGAAGCGATAATGCCCTTAGAATGCTCCCTTAGAAGCTTTTTATTGATGCGCGGGAAATAATAAAACCCTTCTAAATACGCCATAGAGCTTAAAAACATCAAGTTTTCATAGCCCTCTTGGTTTTTAGCGAACAGGCACAAATGGAAACGCTGCTTGGTTTCTTTGCTGGAGAGGTTGTCATCGTTATGGATATACGCTTCCATGCCGATGATAGGCTTGATGCCTTCTTTTTTCATGCTCGTGTAAAAATCAATCGCTCCAAACATGTTCCCATGGTCGGTTACGCTCACGCTTTTCATGCCCAATTCTTTAATGCGCTTGGCTAAGATTTTAATCTTGTTCGCCCCGTCCAAAAGCGAATATTCTGTGTGCAAGTGCAAATGCGTAAAAGCTTTATTCTCTTTCATTGTCTAACCCCTATTTGGATTTAACGCCATTATACCTATCGCTCTTTAAAAAACTCTTTATCGGATCGTTTAGTGGTGAATTATTTTAAAATGGTGGTTATAATAAGAAAGTTTTGTCTTATTTTTAATACTATTTTAGGAGTTCATCATGAAAAAATCCATTTTATTGGGCGTTTGCTTGGCTTTTTCTTGCGTTTATGCTTTAAGCGATATGGATTTGATTAAAAAAGCGAAGGAAAGCCAATTAGAACCCATGCCTATGGGCAAAGCGCTCAAAGAATACCAGATCAAAAAAACCAGAGATGTGGGCATTGGCGCTAAAAACAGCGAAATCATGACCTCCGCTCAAGTGGAATTGGGCAAAATGCTCTATTTTGACCCTAGGATTTCCACTTCCTATCTCGTGTCTTGCAACACATGCCATAATCTGGGCTTAGGCGGGGTGGATCTAATCCCAAGTGCCATAGGCTCTCAATGGAAGAAAAACCCCCACCTTTTAAGCTCCCCAACGGTGTATAACTCCGTGTTTAACGATGTGCAGTTTTGGGATGGTAGGGTTACGCATTTAAACGAGCAAGCGCAAGGGCCCATCCAGTCTTCTTTTGAAATGGGGGCTGATCCTAAAGTGGTGGTAGAAAAAATCAATTCCATGCCAGGCTATGTCAAACTCTTTAGAAAAGCTTATGGCACTAAAGTCAAAATTGATTTTAAATTGATCGCAGACAGTATCGCTATGTTTGAAGCCACGCTTATCACCCCAAGCCGTTATGATGATTTTTTAAGAGGCAATCCTAAAGCGCTCAGTAAAGCCGAAAAAGAAGGGCTGGATTTATTCATTTCTAAAGGCTGTGTGGCTTGCCATAACGGCATTAATCTTGGGGGAACGATGCAGCCTTTTGGGGTGGTCAAACCTTATAAATTCGCTAATGTGGGCGATTTCAAAGGCGATAAAAACGGGCTTGTGAAAGTGCCTACTTTAAGGAATATCACCGAAACGATGCCTTATTTCCATAACGGGCAGTTTTGGGATGTCAAAGATGCGATTAAAGAAATGGACTCTATCCAGTTAGGCATTGAAATCAGCGATGCAGAAGCGAAAAAGATTGAAACCTTCTTTGAAGCCTTAAAGGGTAAAAAACCTAAGATAATCTATCCAGAACTCCCTGTAATGACGGACAAAACCCCTAAACCCTCTTTTTGATTTCAAAAAGTCCTTTTAGGGGGCTTTTGGTGCTAAATCTAAAAACGCTCAAAGCATCTTTTGCGATCAATAATCAAAAAGCCAAAAGCAAGCGATAATCCCTTAAAAAGCACTTAAAAATTTCTTTTTAATCCCTAATTTAGTGATCTTAGATCGTTTTGAAATCAAAAACCCACTCAAGGCGTTTTCAAATAAATTTTCATTTTTTGGTTGTCTAAAATGAGCGTGTCCTTACCCTTAGTTACCGTAAAATTACCCTTAAAATTCTCCATAAATTCCAATTCAAACGCCATTAAATGCTCATCTTTACACACTTTTCTTGAAATCCCGCTATCTTCAATCCCAATGTGCCTATCGCCCTGCCATACATAGCTGGCAAAATACCGGTTGCAATAGCCTTTGCCATAAATACGATTTTCTTTTTGATCAAACACAAACTCTCCCATAGAGCTTTTGGGCTTTGGTTTCTTTTTAAAAAGCTCATACCAGCGTTTTCTTTTTTCTTTTTGCTCTTGCTCTTTGGCTTCAATCGCTGTTTTATCTTCAGGCAAAGCGGTATTTAGAGAGGAATCTTGCTCTTCTTCATGCTCTCTAAAAGCGCTATCAGCGAGCATGGTTTCAATGTCATAGACTTGATGGTTCATTTCCACTTTTTGGATATGCCAATCGTTACTAGAAAGTTTTTTATCAAACATTTTTAAAAAAAAACACCCCGAAAAGACACAAGCCGTTAAAACGCTTGCTCCAGCCAATCGTAAATTCAAACAATTCCTCCTTATTTTTTTAATGGGCTTACGCTTTGCGCTTCAATGGCTTTTTTAATCAAAGAAATCGCTTCTTGCATCGCTTGCATGCTGACATGTTGGAGGGATTGTATCGCGCTTTCTTGAAAATCTTGATTGCCATTTTTACTCGTTTTAGTCGTTTTATTTTCCAAGCTAGAAATATTTTCATGCTTAATGATCACTCCAGAATGCGAATCGCCTTTCACGCTAATATCATAGCCTAGTGCGAATTCCGCCCTATAGGTAGAATTTTCTTTTTCTAAAAGAGAAAACGATAAAATCGTAAAACGAACCGCATAAGTTGGCACGCCCGCACCATAAGGGGGCAAAGCCACGCCTAAGCATGCTTTTTGCGCTTCTTGCATGAACATGGTTTTTAACATGTTGCGAGGCAAGTCTATCCATTTTTGGTGTTTCCCATGCGTGATCTGCCCGTCTTGCGCTTTAAACACGATCTCTTTAGTGTTGAATAAATCCGCGCTCAAAATGCTAATGAGCCTTACTTCAGTCAAAGGTTTAGGGCATTGCGTCATTTCAAAAGAACTCGCATTCAAATCATAAGTTCTGATTTCTGGCAGCATTTGTTTTAAATTAATGCTCAAACAACCCTGAAGCAATAGGGCGAACGCTGATGAGAATGAAAAGATTTTTATCGCCGTAGCTCTCATGGTTATTTCCTTTCTCCAAAAATCGTTTTATAGGGGTTAGCATCAAATTTATCTATCAAAGCAGAGCCTTTTTCCACAAAATTATCAATGTTTCTTAAGCTCAACTGCGCTTGCATGATTAAAGGAGTGAACATCGCCTTAAAGTCATATTGCCCCTGTTTGACGCGTTTATCCACATCTAAAGCCACATTATTGACATTAGAAACAAGGTTGTTAGCGTTGTTAATCAAGGAATCAAATTGAGTCTTTCTTGAATCCAAGTTAGCGATGAGATCATCTACTGAGGCGAGAATGTGCTTGAATTTTTCCACATTTTCATCGTCTAAAATCCTATTCACATTCCTAATCGCTTTCATCACTTCTTGCACCACTTGATTAGCATCACCGCTCAAGCGATCCATAAGCCCTTCTTTAAAGATTAAAATCCGCTCCCCTTTATCGCCGCTACCATAAAATTCTTCATTGTGGCTTTGCTCTAAGGCTAAAAATTTTAAACCCATAAACCCTCTAGAAGAAACCGCCACTTTGGAGTCTTTACGGATCTTAACGCTGGATTTGATCATCAAATCCAAACGGACCACCCCCACTTTATCCTTTGCAAAACCCACCTTGATGACATTACCCACTTGAATCCCTTTGTAATTAATGGGCGAGTTGGTCGCAATGCCTCCCAAGTCTTTGTCCGTATAGACCACATATTCATAATACTTTCCGTCATCTAATCCCAAATGGCCTAGCCATAAAATAAAGCCTACCATGCACACTAAGCATAAAAAGAAGAGCCCGCCGATTAAAGTGTAATTCACATGCCTTTCCAAAATTTCTCTCCTCGTGTTGAATTGAATAAATTGCCTTCATCTAGCCCTTGAGTTTGAGCCTTTTTAATAAAATCTTTTAAATCCCCATTAAATTCTAATAGCCCATCTTTGAGCATGATAAATCGATCCACGCAATCATGCACGGAGTCTAAATCATGCGTGATCATCACCACCGTAAGCTGTAAGCTCTCTTTGAGTGTCATGATGAGTTCGTCAAATTTGCCCGCGCTATAAGGATCTAGCCCGCTTGTTGGCTCATCTAAAAATAAGATCTCCGGATTAGTCGCCATAGCCCTAGCTATACCCACGCGCTTTTTCATCCCCCCACTCAATTCATAGGGGTAAAGGTGGTAAGCCCTAGGGGGCAAACCCACTTTTTCAATCCACATTTTAGAAATTTCTTCAACAATTTTTTTAGAATAAGCGCCGTATTGCTCTAGCATCACGCCCACATTTTCTAAAACGGTTAGAGAGCTATAGAGCGCACCAAACTGGAAGCAAATCCCACAGCGGTTAAAAATCTTTTGCTGCTCTCTTTCTTTGAGTTTCCATATATCTTCCCCAAAAAGCAACACTTCCCCCTTTGTAGGGCGATTGAGCAAGATCATGCACCTTAAAAGCGTGCTTTTACCGCTCCCTGAACCCCCTAAAATCGCCATCACTTCGCCCTTATGCACGCTAAAACTCACGCCCCTATGGATAATGGTGCTCCCAAAAGCGCTATGGAGATCCTTCACTTCAATTAAGACTTGATTGTTAATAGCGTTCATTATACATTCAACTTAGAAAAGACAATAGAAAAAACAGCGTCTAAGAAAATGATCCAAAACAAAGCGTTCACGACACTAATAGTGGTCAAGCGCCCAATGCTCTCGGTATCCCCCTTGACTTCAAACCCGCGCATGCACCCTACCATCGCAATCGCAAACCCCCAAAAAGGGGCTTTGACAATCCCTACCAAAAAATGATTCCAGCCCACTGTGTCATGCAGTCTGTCTATATAGCTTGGAAAGCCTAAATCCAATTGGTATTTAATCGCAAACATGCCCCCAAGAATGGCGAACGCATCGGCAATAAACACCAATAAGGGCAAAACAATCACTAAGGCTAACACCCTAGGCAATACTAAAAATTCAAAAGGGTTAAAGCCCATGGTTTTCATTGCATCTAATTCTTCAGTGATCTTCATCACCCCAATTTGCGCAGTAAAACTGCTTGCGCTCCTCCCAGCAACCACAAGGGTTAAAATAAAAGGGCCAATCTCTCTTAAAGCGAGTTTAGCCGTCATTTCTACCGACATTAAAGGCGCGCCCATGTCTTGCAATTGCAAAGCCCCTTGTAAAGCAACGGCAAACCCCACGATAAACACCGTTAAAATACTCACTGGCAAAACCTTAAACCCGGATTCATTGATATGATAGAGCAAAGGAGTGATACAAAAGCGTTTGGGGTTGAAAACGCTTTTAATGAAGTAAAATAAAATCATGCCGCAAAAATTGAACGCGTTTAAAAAGGTGTTATAAGTCTCTACGATACTCTTACCCAATTTAGTGATCATGAGTTCGTATTTTTTGCCCGCTTTTTTAGATTCTAAATCCTCTTCTTTTTTAAGCCAGTCTTTAACCACTTTCAAAGCGCATGCGTTATTCTCGCTCACGTTACACAATTCAATGTTTAAAGAACGCTCCTTAACTAAATCAAATAAAAACATGCCAAAAACAAAATCCACTTTTTGGCACCCTGAAAAATCCATTTTTAAAGGCCCTTGATGATCTAATAAATTTTTTTTCAACTCATCTAAACGAAACACGCTCGTTTTAAAATCCCAATCCCCTCTTAAAATCAGCACAGAGTTCGCCCCATCTTTACGCATCTCTAAAAATTTTTGTTTCTCTGTCTTCATTAAAATATATTCTCTCTCAGATTAGGTAAAATCTATTAACAAAATTTTGTTTGTTAAAACGGCTATTTTAACACAATGATAAAACAAAAGGTTAAACAATACTCTGTTTAATAAAGGATTGATTATTTTTAAAATGTTTAAAAAAATCATTTTTTTTGGTGTTTTCTTAATGGGGGGTTTTGCTGTCTCGCCCCTTGATGCAATGCCTATTTTGCACGATAAAACCCCCAAAAAAAATTACCAAGAAGCCCATGAAAAGCTCTATAGAAGCATCATTAACCGCCAAAAGCTCACGCGCAAAAAAAGCGGATGGTATTTTTTAGGAGGGTTTGGCGCTGTAGAGGCCATTAAGGACTATCAAGGCAAGGAAATGAAAGATTGGATTGCAACGCTCAATTTAAAAACCGGCGTGCAAAGTTTTTTTAAAAAATATATCGGGATTAGGGGGGTTTTTGCATGGGATCTTGGGTCAGGAAAAGTGAATTACCAAAGCCATAAAGATCCTACAAACTCTTTTTTTACCATGCTTGCGGTGGGTTTGGATGTGATTATGGAATTCCCTTTAGGGAGTTATAAGCATTATTTAGGGGCGTTTGGGGGAGCTAGGGGGGCTTTAGTCGTTTATACGGACAAGCAAAATTTCAAGTTTTTTAAACATTCGGTGGTTTCAGGGGGATTAGCGATTAATGGAGGGGTTATGCTCACGCTTTTTTTAAGACACCGCATTGAATTAGGGTTTAAAATCTTACCCACCGCCAGATTGCTTTCTAGCTCCAAACGCTTTGAGACTTCGCCCTTATTTTATGCGGCATACAGCTATAAATTCTAATATTTAAAAATCAAGCTTTTTTATTGCCAACACTCCATTAAAAAAAGCTAAAAAGCTCTTAAAAAGCCTTTTTTTGATTGGTTTTAGCCAACTTCAAAAATCCAATCTTTAGGGGCTTCTTGTTCGCCTTGTTGGATGGATAAAAGCAAATCATAGAGTTGTTTAGTAATATGGCCCGGTGCTTCAAAAAAATAAGACTTGTTGTTGTGCGTGATTTCTTTAATGGGTGTAATGATTGCGGCTGTCCCGCACGCTCCAGCTTCTTTAAACGCGCCCAACTCATCCATTAAAATTTCCCTCTCTTCTACTTTGAGATTCAAATATTCTTTAGCCAAAACCATCAAGCTTTTTCTGGTAACGCTTGGTAAAATGCTTGGCGAATACGGGGTGATAAAGGCGTTATCATGCGTGATGCCAAAAAAATTCGCCGCCCCCACTTCTTCAATCTTAGTGTGCGTGGTAGGGTCTAAATAAATGCAATCATCATAGCCTTGCTCTGTGGCTATTTTATGGGCTAACAGGCTTGCAGCGTAATTCCCCCCTACTTTCACCCCACCGGTGCCTTTAGGCGCGGCCCTATCAAACGCCGTGGTGATAAACCTAGCCCCCCCTTTTTCTATACCCCCCTTAAAATACGCCCCCACCGGTGCACAAAACACGATAAAAAGGTATTCACTGGCCGGCTTCACCCCCAAATTATCCCCCACGCCTATGACAAAAGGGCGCAAATACAAACTCGCCCCGCTTTTATAAGGAGCGAGCCATTTTTGATTCGCTTTCACTACTTCAGCGCATGCTTTTAAAAACAGCTCTTCGCTCACTTTGGGCATGAGCAGTCTTTCGCATGAAGTTTGCAAGCGTTTGGCGTTTTCTAAAGGGCGAAAGAGTAACGCTTTCCCCTTTTGAGAGCGGTAAGCCTTCAAGCCTTCAAAACAAGCCTGCCCGTAGTGTAAGACCGGCGAGCCTTCGCTGAGCTGTAACACGTTTTCGCTCACCAATCCGCCTTGCGACCACGAGCCATTTTTATAAGTGGCGATGAAGCGAAAATCCGTTTTAATGTAGCTAAAACCTAAATTTTTCCAGTCTAAATTTTCTAAATCTGCCATTTCACACCTTTAAAGGATAGTTTAGGTGTGATTGTATCTAAAAAGGGGTTAAAAATCCCTCAAGTAACTGATTTGAAACGCATAAACTCGGCGCACATCAGCCTGTAAGGTGTATCCCTTTTCGTTGGTAAGAGAGAAAAGCTGGTGCGTGATCGTAGGCACTTTAATCCCTAATTCTAGGCTATTGTGTTTAGCGATATGGGTGCGGACCCCAAACTTCCATAAAAACTGGAAATTGGCCGGGCTGTAACTGGAATTGCTGTGGTGTTTTGCATAGTTAGCGATCTCTTTACTGATGCTCGTTGCCCAACTATCCCCGGCCAATTGAATCCCCACCACAAAACCAAAAACCATGTTTTCTTTATTCACAAAATTCCACAGCGTATCCAGCCCCACGCCATAAGTGAATAAATTGATATAGTATTGCCCTTGATAGGAATCCCTCTCCGTTAAAGTCGTCCCCCCAAAACTAAAGCTATTGTAAATAAACCCGCTCTCGCCCACCGGGATACCCTTTTTCATCACGCCAAAGCGGTTGTGCGCGTAGTCAAAAAACCCATAATAACGCATGCCAAACCATTTTTTCTTACCAAAAAATTGCTTATAGCCCACTTCAAAACCCGCTCCTGCATAAGGCGGGAACTTTATCAAAGGTTTTTGCAAGCCGTTGTCATTCACCATTTTAGTCTGATTTTGTATCATGCTCACCTGGTAATTGACTCCCACAAAAGCCGCACTCTCTTCAGCGCTCGCTCCAACACCCAAAACCCCTAATAAGATAATTCTTTTCAACATCCAGTCTTTTCCCTTTATTTTTTGATAATCACTTTGTATAATATTAGCTTAAAATGGCTAAGTATTACTTATAGAGAAATAATAATATATTTTTTCTTAAACTCAATTAAAAAACTACCCTTTTAATTCATTCCAACGCTTAGCCACAAATGCGCTCGTTTCTAACGGCACCCTCAAAGGATAAACTTCATCATTGAGGATGCGTTGGATTTCTTGTTGCAACTCTAAGGCATTTTTTTCTTCAATCTCAAAAATCAATTCGTCATGCACTTGCAAAAGCAGCCTCACCGAAGGGTTATTTTTGAAACGCTCGCTCACTTTGAGCATGCCTAATTTCAACAAATCGCTGGCACTCCCTTGGAAAATCGCATTCACGCCCTCTCGCAAATAATTGCCCTTGATGTGATCATTTGCACCGGTAAAATCAAACACCCGATAACGCCCAAGCAAAGTAAAGGCTTTAGAAGTTTTTAAAATCTCTTCTTTCATGCGGTTTAAATAATCTTTGATGCTAGGGAATCGTTTGAAATACGCTTCTATGTAGCTTTTAGCCTCATTTAAAGGGATGTTTAAAGTTTCGCTCAATTTCTTACTCCCCATGCCATACACCAGCCCAAAATTAATGCTTTTAGCGATGGATCGTTTTTCTTTGGCCAAATCTTCTCCAAACAACGCCTTAGAAGTTTCTAGATGGATGTCTCGCCCCTTTAAAAACGCCTCCATTAAATCCTTATCCTGGCTAAAATGGGCTAATAAGCGCAATTCAATCTGCGAATAATCCACCCCTAGCAAACAATATTCTTTAGAGCTAGCAATAAAGCCTTTACGAATGAGTAAGCCTTTAGGCGATCGCACCGGGATATTTTGCAAATTAGGCGAATGCGAGCTTAAACGCCCGGTAGCTGTGCCGGTTTGGATGAAAGTGGTATGGATTTTATCGTCTTTGTCTTTTAGGCGCAATAAGGGGGTGGTATAAGTGTTAAAAAGCTTATTCAATTCTCTGTATTCTAAAATCAAAGCGATGCTTGGGTGCTTGTCTAGGATTTTTAACAAGCTTTTTTCATCAGTAGAACGGCTTTTATTTTGAGGAAGCTCTAATTTTTCATACAAAATCTCGCTGAGTTGCTTGGGGGAGTTGAGGTTAAAATCCACGCCAATTAGTTCCAAAATTTGGTGCTCTAAAACATGCAATTCATTCTTAAACTCCTGCTCTAAGCGCTTGAAATAAGGCGCATCAATCTTAAAGCCTTGAAATTCCATACCCATTAAAACTTTCATTAACGGCGTTTCAATGTCTCTAGCTAAAGTAAGCAAACCCTCTTCTAGCCCCCCTTTTTCAAAATATTCGCACAAACGCTTTAAAGCGCTTAATTCCAAACTCAATTGCTCTAATTTTTCCACCTTACTTTTTGTCTTAAAATCTTTGATTTTTTCATGCGAAATTAAATCTTCTTTTAAATATTCCTTTAAAACTTCATCAAACCCCACTTTTTCCGGATTCTTTAAAAACGCTAAAATTTGAGTGTCTTGGATGCAAATGTTTTCTAAAGACACCTGGTATTTAGCTTTTAAAAAGCTTAATAAGGGTTTTAAATCATGCCCAATGATGCACGCATGCTGTAACATTTTAAAAAAAGCGTTTTGCAAAAACTCTAAAGAAAAGGGCGAAAACAACGCCTCTTCTAAAGGTAAAAAATAGCCTTGATCTTGTAATAAAAACGCTAGGGCTAGAATTTTTTTTTCTTTATCCAACACCAAACGCATAAAAACCCTTGCGTTAGGGTTTTTTAATTTTTCTAAAAACGCACTCAAAGGCGCGGTGTTTTCTAAAACGATCATGCGCGATTTTTTAGGGGTATTGTCTAATATAGGCACGCTGTTTAATATAGGGGCGTTGTTTAATGTGGGCGCGTTTTCTACAATTAAGGGCGTAGGGGAATTTTCTAAATCCCTTAAAGTGGAAATGAAACCATATTCTTTCAATTCGTCTTTAATTTTCAATAAGGGGTTTTCGCTAGGAAAAGTGCAACTTAAAAAATCAAATTCTTTAATGCATCCTCTTTCTAAAGTGGCTAATTCTTTGCTTAAAAACGCGCTCTCTTTGTCTTGTATCAAGGCTTGATACATTTTAGGACCGAGTAAATTTTTCGCCAAGTCTAAATTTTCATAGATTTTTTCCAAACTCCCTAATCGTTGCAACAATTCCTTAGCGTTCTTGCTCCCAATGCCTTTAACCCCCTTGTAATTATCGCTGCTATCCCCTACAATGCCCTGATAATCCGTGAATTGACTCGGCAAAATCCCGTATTTTTCCACGCAATCCTTCGCCAAAAACTCCGTTTTGCCATCAAAAAGCGCGATTTTATCGCTCAAAAGCTGGTTAAAATCCTTATCTTTAGAATAAATGCGGGTTTTATAAGGGCTTAGCGTGGCCAGGCTTGCGATAACATCATCAGCTTCAAACCCGCTCACCTCCACGCAAACAAAACCCATTTTTTGCAACCATTCTAATGCAATAGGGATTTGTAAAAGCATCTCTTTAGGGGCGTCTTTGCGATTTTTTTTGTATTCGCCTAATTTTTCAGCCCTTTTAGTTTTAGTCTGGCTTTCTAAAGCGAACACGATAAAAGGCATGTTTTTTCTATCTTTATAAAATTTTTTAACCATGCCCACAAGCCCCGTTAAAAGCCCTGTAGGAAAGCCCTTATCATTGGTTAAAGGCTTATTTTTGGCGCTCATGAAATAGCTTCTAAACAAATACGCAAAAGTATCAATTAACGCTAAAGTCCCCTCTTTAAGCTCTTCCATGCATCAACCCTCTTCAATCAAGCAAATTTTAAGTTTATTGTAACACAAGCTTGACCTCATCTCTTTCAAAATAACGAGTCTTTTTGGGTTGGCGTTTCTTGGCTGATGGCTTCTTTTGTAGCTTGTATTTTAGCGCTGCTGTATTGAACCACGCCTTGAATGGTTTGCTTCATCAGGGCGTTGATTAGGGTGCACATGAAGTTAAAATCAATATCCTCAAGGGTTTGAGCGTTAGCGGTGGGTTTTAGGGGTAGAGAAAATTTAAACTCCGCAATGCTTTCTGTTGTAGAGCCTAGCCCCCAAGTCAAGGGTTTTAAAATAAATTGTAAAATCGCGCTTATAAAATGTAAAATTTTAGGGCTTTTGAAAGCAAATTTTGGTTTTAAAACTTTAACCTTATTGCCTGTAAAATAAGGTTGTTTTTGATAAAACACGGTGAAAGTGTCTTGCGCGAACGAAAGGGTATTTTTTTCATTAGTAAATGTAGGGTCATCTACAATAAAGCCTTTTATACCATTGTTGGTTGTAGCACGCACGACATAAGGGTAGCTGTTTTCTATTTGTGTGTCATGGATTTTTATCGTGTTAGCATGATAAATTTTCTTACTTGACAACACTTCAAACAAATCCCCTAATCTGAAACTTTGCCATGTTAAGCCGCATGGAGTATTACCCCCCCTCCCAGAATGGTTGCCATTGAAAACGTTAAGGGCGTTTTCTTCATCGCTAGAAAGGGTGGTGTTTTCTAGCCCTGTAGCTTTTAAATAAGCCTCAAGTTCGGCGAGCCGACACTGCTCAAGTTCGGCTATGAATTTTTCCATGAAATCAAAATCAATATCCTCAAGGGTTTGAGCGTTAGCGGTGGGTTTTAGGGGTAATTGGATTTTTGCAGTTTTTGCCAAGCTCCAATGCCTAGCGTAACCCTTATCAATGATTTTTTTACCCCACATAGTGTTAATGAATAACAAAATCCTTATGCTAAAATCTTTTATAGGCTTTAAAACTTTTACATTATCTGCGATACAAAAATCATTTTTAGCAATATTAAATGTTCTCGTATGGTCCCCAAATACTACCATGCATTGATTATTTTTTAATTTATAACTAGGCTTACAATTCACATAACCAACAATACCATTATTCTTACTATCTGATGTAAATAATGGTATTTTTCCATTTTCAACGCAATCTTTTTTGCTTAATAATTTTGTTGTTTTTTGTAGCTCGTATATGGTTTCGTATGAAAACTCGCCCCACTTAATAGCGTTAAGTTGGCTACTAAGGGGGCCAATCACTTTGGGGGCGTTTGGTTTTTTAAAATCAATCCCACTTCATAAGAAAGGTAATCGGCTATCGTTCTTTTAAAATCCTCTAATTCGGGTTTAGTCTCATTCTTTTGGTGGGCTTCAAAATTAAAGTCTTTAGCATGCTTGCTTTCATGTGGCTTAGCGATAAAATCTTCAATATAGATTGTTTTTAAATCGCCCCACAGCTCTTTAGAAACTTTAGCGTTTAAGCCGGCTTTGTAAATTTTAATGATTTCTTCGTAGCGTTTGGTGGGGTTAGAGGTTTCATTTAAGCCCCTTTTGGTGCGTTTGAAGCCGTCGTTTCTAAAGTCTATGAATTTAACGGGCTTTTCATAATCGTGTGGCTCATGAGCTTTAAAAATATAAACGCTTGTTTGCACCCCGGCTTGAGGCATGAATAAATCGGTAGGCATTTTAATGCTCGCTAAAAGCGAATGTTTTTTTAAAATTTCAACATTGGATTTTAAAGCTTGCCCACTCCCTGCGCTATCTTGGATAATGATCGCTCCTAAAGCGCCTTTTTGCATATACTCTAATCCAAACTTGATAAAAGGCATGCCGTTTTCTTCGTAGCTAAAAGGAGGGTTTAATAAAAGGATATTGGGTTTAAAATCTTCATAAATCTTTTTATTGGTTTCAAAAGTGTTGCCCTTGATGATTAAACTTGAGCCATCGCCTCTTAAAATCATGTTAGTGGTGGCTAGAGAAAACATTTCAGCGTTAAGCTCCACGCCTAAAAGTTGCGTGGTTTTCATGGCTTTGATTTTTTCGTTAGCTATAGTGGTGTTTTTACCATAGGTTTTTTCAATGTCTTCAATCATTAGCACCATAGAAGAAATTAAAAAGCCCGCGCTCCCTGCGGCTAAATCCATCACAAAGGATTTCGCATTAACCCCTAAAAGCTCGCTCATCATTTTAGTTACATAAGGCGGGGTTAAAACAATGCCTAATTCCTTACCATCCCCTAAAGCGTATTTTAAAAATTCGCTATAAAGTTCGCCCATGATGTCTAAATGACCGGTATTGTCGCTTTCATTAATGGGCTTATGGACAAACTCATAAAGAAAGGTAAAAATTTGCTTGGTGATGCTTGAATCTTTTTCTAAAAGCATGCTTATGGCTTTATCCAGGCTCGTTTCTTTATCGCACTGCGGATCTTTACTGATTTCTTTAAAACTAGCGAGCATTAGTTCTCGTTTTTCTTCGCTCAAGTTTTTGGTTTTCAAAAACTCGCCAATTTGGTTAAACACTAAAACGCCATCACGGCTAGTATCGGTTACTTCGCCTTTTAAATCACTTGGTTTTAAACCCTCTTTTTTGCCCTTAATTTCTTGCATGGATAAAAGCATGCCGCTCACATATAGCACGCGCTGAGGCGCTGTGATGTTGTGGTTATGCATCAGGCGGTTGAGTTTTTTAGCGGTTTCGTTCAACTCGGCTTTGGTTTTGATTAAGATAAAATGCTTTTCTTCTTCAGTGAGCGTGCATTCTTTATAAAAAGCGTTAAACGATTCTTGATTTTCTAAAAAATGCAAGTTTTTTGTATTGGTGAGCTTGTGCGAATTGATCCCGCTCGCAAAAACATAATACACTTCTATCAAAAGGTTTTCTTCATCATCGCCGGCTATGCCTATGGCGATGCATTCTTTATATTTTTCTTTATTCCTTAGGATATTTTGAGCGTAGTGTAAAGCCCCATTCACGGCGAATTTTGAAATGGAATGATCATCGTTTGCAACCGTGCTGTTTTTGAGCTTTTTTAAATTTTTAGCGTAGAGTTTGTTTTCTATGATTACAGGGATAACGCTCCCTTTATTTTTAGGGTGCGTGTATTTTTCTAAGCTAAAATCTGGCTCGCCATAAGAAGTTTTATCTTTGGTTTTACTCGCATTCAAAAGAGCGCTTTTAAGGCTAGGACTCATTTGGCTTTTAACATTAAAATCCGTATTTTTCATAAGCCCTAAATTGGTCAATTCTTTTTTGACATAGTCATCCACATCATCTTCTAACCGAAAAGCTTGCATGGTTTTATCCTTTTAAAAAATAAAATTATAACTCATTCATCCGCGCTGCAAAGAGCGATCGCAAAGTGCGCTTTTGTGTTTAGGGTTTTAAGGTATTTTAGGGCTTCTTTTAGGGTGGTGCCGGTGGTGATAATATCATCTAATAAAAAATAATCTAAATTTTTATCGCCTTTGAAGGTGAAATTCCGTGGGTTATTGGCGCGAAATTCTAAGCTTTTCCCGGCATACGAAATAGTATTAGAAGCCCTTAAACGCCCGTAAGTGGGTTTTAAATTGCCTTGACAAAAGCCTTTTAAAAGCGCGGCTGAATGCGCGTAAAAGGATTTGATTTTATCATCAATGGCGATGCCATAAAGGGGGATATTCAAGCCTTGTTCTTGCAGGATTTTCACAAATTCCGCGCCGGCTTTTTGAGAAAGCAAGGGCAAAATGCGAGAGCCAATCAGCGCGTATTTGCTTTTAATGAGTTCTTCTATTTCGCTATAAGCGTAAAAACTATACACGCTCACGCCCTCTAAAACCCTTACCTTTAAGCTTAAGGGCAGATCGTTCAAGCAATTTGGGCAAAGAGGCTTAAAAGAAAGCTTCAAACAAGTTAAACAACGCATTTTATAAAGGCGGTGATTTGTTCGTGCAAGTTTTTAGCGCTTTTTTGAGCGTCTAATTCTAAAACTTCGCACCCGAATTTTTCTTGTAACGCATAAGCGTGGGTTTTGAGCTTTTGCTGGATGGTGAATAATTTTTCTATGCCTTGGTTTTCTATTTTGTCTAAACTTTTAAGGCTTAAGCGCTGTTTTAAGCCCTCTTTGTCTATCACTAAAAGAATGATTTTTTCAGGCAAGACGCTTTGAGTGGCGAGCAGGTTTAATTCCAAGCTTGAAAACTCGCTATAAGCCATGCCAGAGATCAAACTCCTGTCGCTAATGATGAGCTTTTTTTCTTTCAATGCCGGTTTGATCACGCTTTCTGTATGCTCAGCCCTATCGCTTAAAAATAAAAACGCTCTAGCCAATTCGCTGATATTTTCATTTAAAGCGATATGCCTTAAACTTTCGCCCATTCTCGTCCCCCCTGGCTCTTTGGTAAAAAGGGCGTTTTTAAACCGATCTTTTAACAATCCTACTTGAGTGCTTTTGCCCACGCCATCAATACCTTCTAACGCCACATACATTTTAAACCTTTGAAATCAAAGGATAGATTTCTTTAGGCACTAAATGGCTCGCATCGCCCTTATGCGCGATAATGGATCGCACGATAGAAGAGCTAATAAACGCATTTTGTAAAGTGGGCATGAAATACAAGGTTTCTAATTCGTG
Organism: Helicobacter pylori; assembly: GCF_011140715.1. Taxonomy (GTDB): domain Bacteria; phylum Campylobacterota; class Campylobacteria; order Campylobacterales; family Helicobacteraceae; genus Helicobacter; species Helicobacter pylori_DA. The sequence continues at coordinate 34,852 of NZ_SFZZ01000012.1, forward strand.
GTTTAAGGATTTGTTCGCATAGCCCATTTGCAATTCGTATTCAAAATCGCTCACCACCCTTAAACCCCTAACCAACACCTTACAATGGTATTCTTTAGCCAGATTGGCTAACAGCCCTTCAAACGCCACGCATTCTACATTTTTAAAACTTTTAGTGGCCAGTTGCATCATTTTTAAGCGCTCTTTTAAACTGAACATGGGGTTTTTAGCGCTTGAATGCGCCACAGCGACAATGAGCTTTTCAAACAATTCGCTGGATCGATGGATAATGTCTATATGCCCGTTAGTGACCGGATCAAAAGTGCCCGGGTAAATGCCGATTTTTTGCATCAGTTCATTCCCCATCGTGGGTATAAGTCATTTTCTATTCCCAGGCTGTCAAACCACTTCCCCACTAAAAAATCTTGCATCGCTTCTAAAGTCTTGCTCTGGGTGTAATAAGTCATCACAGGCGGCGCAATGATTGCATTAGAATGGGCGAGTTTGAGCAAATTTTCTAACATGATAGCGCTTAAAGGCATTTCTCTGGGGGCAATGAGTAAGGGGCGCTTTTCTTTCAGCATGACAGAGGCGCTCCTAGAGATCAAATCCCCCCCAAAGCCATGCGCGATTTTAGCCACCATGTCCATGCTTGCCGGGATGATCGCCATTTTATGGATACCATAACTCCCTGAAGCGATGCTCGCATGGATGTCTTGCTCGTTAAAAAAAGTGGCACCAGGCCGTAAGTCTTTCATGGCGTTTTTAAGGTTGATATTCGATTCTTCTAACGCCACGACATGCGCGTTTTTAGACGCCACGACAAAAACTTCAATTTCTTTGGGTAATTTCTCTAAAAACCGCAAGGCTAGGGGTATCCCGCTCGCCCCACTGATGCCTAAAACCAATTTCATGAATATCCTTTATAAGATTTGCGCTTTAGAGCTGCTCAACACTTTCGCTTTTAAGATTTTATTGCTTTCTAAATTTTTCGCTTGAATGATTTGATTAAGCGCGCCATTTTCTAGGGCTTTTAGGCTTATTTCTATGCTGATTTGCCCCTCTTCATACACCCCGGTGATGATGTCGTTTTTACGCACGATGATTAAAGCTTGGGTTTTATCCATGCTTAAAAGCGTGTCAGGGGGGATAAAATGTTTTGCGCTCACTTTATCGATTGCGCCCTCTAATAAAGGATTAGAAAGCGTGCCAAACGAAACGCGCTCTTTTTTGGTGTTGTTAGCGGTGATGTTTTCATCTTTTTTAATCGCGCTAGCGCTTTTAAAAGCCTGCATGCTGCCTATCACGCTATAACGCACCGGTAGGCGTAAATTAGGCTCATTTTCCAACCTTAAAAACACGACCCCATCTTTTTTAAGCTTGTTAGAAGCGCTCAATTCATAGCTTAAAATGGAAGCGTGAGAAAAACGCTCTGGGATTTCTAAGTTAATTGTTTCAATTTCCAATTTTAAGTCTTGGTATTCTTTGAGGTAAGTTTCTTTAATCTCTGTTTTAAGCGCGTTTGAATCCAGGGCGAACAATGCGTTTAAACCTATCAAAAAAAGGGTTAAAATTTTCAAAACTCGTTATCCACTTTTTCTACAAATTTTTCTGAGATTTTATCATAGACATTCCCTCCGCAATTGATTTTCAAGCACAAACCGCTCAAGCCCTTTTCTACGCCTAAAACCCTCCCGGTGCCAAAAATCTTATGTTTGATCAAATCCCCCACTTTAATGGGCGTGTCTTTTTGGTGATTTTGTTTAGGGGTTTGATCGCTTTTGAGCAGCTTGGCTTCTTCTAAAAACACAGAGGGCGAGCAAGAAATTTTCCTCCCAAAATACGAACGCTCTTTGACATAAGAGAGCTGCAATCCTTCTTTAGCCCTAGTGATCGCCACGTAAGCCAAGCGCCTTTCTTCTTCCAAATCGCTTTCTTGATTGAACCCCCTATGCGGGAAAAACCCTTCTTCTAACCCGATCACAAACACATGCTTAAACTCTAAGCCCTTACTCATATGCACGCTCATGCAGCTCACTTTTTGCGCGTTTTCTGTATTATGGACATCCAGCGCGCTTTCATTCAAAAAATCCAGTAAAGAATGCGTGGGGTTAGTTTTAAAATGCTCTTTCACTAAACTTAAAAGCTCTTTAACAAAACCCTCTCTTTCTTCGTAATTGTCTTCTTTTTCATAGCTTTTTAAAAGGTTAGTTTCTTCTAAAAACCGCTCGCAAAACTTCTCTACTGAAATTTCAAAAGCCTCCCTCAAACGCCCTATCATGGTCATGAATTTCTTTAAAGCGTATTCGTTTTTAGGGTTGAGTTTGTCTTTAAACGTCCCAATTTTTAGCGCTTCTTCTAAATCCAAACCCTCTTCATCTAAAAGAGAAAAAATCCATTCTTGAGTGATCTTGCCAAGGCCTCTTGGGGGCTTGTTTAAAACGCGCTTGATAAAAAAGCGATCGTCTTTTTTCGCCACTACATGCATGAGTGCCAAAGCGTCTTTAACCTCAGCTCTTTCATAGAAACTCACCGCTCCAATGAGCCTATAAGGGATATTCAAAGCGTTCAAGCTCTCTTCAATGCTGCGGCTAAGCCCGTTTAAGCGGTACAAAATAGCGATATTTTCTAAATTCTCGCCCTTCTTTAAAAGGGCTTTGATTTGATAAGCCACATCCAGGCTCTCTTCTTTTTGCGTCAAATATTCTTTACAAACCACGCTTTTATGCGAGCCTTTAAAACTCTGAAGCGTTTTAATGTGGCGGTGTTGGTTATGGCTAATCAAAGAATTAGCGCACGCTAAAATTTCAGCGCTGGAGCGGTAGTTGGTCTCTAATTTCACTATTTTAGCCCCTTTAAAATGCTTGGAAAAATTTAAAATGTTAGAAATATCAGCCCCTCTAAAACCATAAATGCTCTGATCGTCATCGCCCACCACGCACAAATTATGGTGCGTGAAACTCAATTGTTTTAAAAATTCTAATTGCAGGGCATTCGTGTCTTGATACTCATCTACCATGATGTAATGGTAGCGTTCGCTAGTCTCTTTGGCGAGTTTTTCATTATCTTGTAAAATCTTAAGGCTTAAACAAAGCAAATCGTCAAAATCCACTAAATTGTCTTTTTTGAGTGCGTTTTGATAAAGCTCATACGCTTTATAACATTCGCTATCTTGCATGCTCAAATCCATCATGCCGTTTTTGATTTGAGAAATGCTCGCCCTGAAGTTTGAAATTTTGAGCTGTTTGCACAGCGTTTTGACTTCATCGCTATCTAGCACCGAAAAATCGCACGCTCTTTTTAAAAGGCTCATGTGTTGCCTTAAAAACAGCAAGCCAAAACGATGGAAAGTGCAAAGCAAGGGGGGGATAAGGGCTTGGTTTTTCAACAATTTCAAAGCCCTTTCTTGCATTTCTTTACTCGCTTTATTGGTGAAAGTGAGCGTTAAAGTGTTCTCGCTAGGCACGCCACAAGCGCCAATCAAATACGCTAAACGGCTCGTTAAAGTCTTAGTCTTACCGCTCCCAGCTCCCGCTAAAATGAGCAATGGCCCTTGAATGTGGCTTGCAGCGATTTTTTGCACTCCGTTCAAATTGTCTAAAATGCTTTTTTCAAAACCCATTATTCTAAAAACTCGCCCTTTTCTTCTTGGTTTAAACGCTCTTTTAAAAGGTTAGTATCAATTTCAAAATCAAAATAAGGCGAAGAAAAATCAGAGGTTTTAATGGCTAAAAAATGGTTTAATGCTGATTTCAAGTCCCCTTTTCTTTGATACAACAACCCTAAAGCGTAACGGATATTTTCATTATTCGGATCGTCTAATTTCCCAAGCTCTAGCCATAAAGCGGCGTTATTGTAATTATTCTGCGCGATATAGGTTAAACCCGCTAGGATTTTTAAGCGCACTTCATTATCCTTAAGCCCGCTAATTAAGTTTTGATACAACGCGCCCGCTTTTTCATACTGGCCTTGAAACAAACTCACTAGCGCTAAATTTTCCAACCAATCGTTAGGGGCTTCGCCCTCTTCTAAACTGGCGATTTTTTGCTCTAATAATCTTTCTTGATGATCCAAATCATTGACCATAAATCCCATGTAAGTGTAGAAATGACGCCCTAAAATGGGTCCTTGCATGGTTTGATCCCAACTGATTTTACGCGAATCTAAAAGGGTGTAAATGCTTAAAGTGTGGCGGATACTCGCATCATAATACGAAACGATTTCATAAAAGATATTAGAGATGAGATCTTTAGGGAGCATTTTTTTCAAATTCCCAAAGGATTGCACCATCAATTTTTTATCCTTGCTCTCTTTAGCGAACACCGCTTCTAGCGCGTAATAAAAGGGGAGTTTTTTAGGGGCGTTTTTAAGCCAGTCCATATCCCAATTGGTGCGGTAATTCAAATAAGCGATGAGCGAAGAGAGTAAGGCTTTTTGCGTGGGGCTAGAAAAATCCTGACTATAAAAATTCTCTGTGATTTCTCTTAAAAACTCCGTGGTGTCTTCGTGGGTGAAATGCGAGGCTAAAATTGCAAAAATCGCGCTCAAATAATCCGCAGAATTCAAATGGAAAGCCCTTAAAAAATGGAAATAAGCTTTGTGGTAATTTTCCAATTGCGCATAAATCAAGCCCGTATTATAATGGAGGAGTGCGTTATTGGGGCTGTTTTTTAAAGACAAATCAAAAAAAGCAAGGGCTTTTTTTAAGCGCTTGTTTTCTAACGCTTTCAACCCTTTGAGCGCGTTTTTATCCGCTATCGCCATCAAACGCCCCCTTTTAAAAGCAAGGCTTGCCCCCTCTAAATCCTTTTGCGCTTCAGAGTCTAAAAGAAACAGCCCCTCTTCAATCACACCTAAGGTTTCTTTAGAGTCTAAAACCTTAAAAGGGGCGTAATAAAACAGCAAGCGGTAGATAAAATCCCTTTTGCCTTCAAAATATTGCGTGTTCCAAAAACGCTCTTTGGCCCTTTCTTTATCCAAAAAAACAGGGTTTATCGTGGGCTTGATGGGGTAAAAAGAGTTGGCTAGCACGCTATCTTCTTTGGTGTGGCTGGCTAATTTTAAGGCTTCGCTCGCTTTAAGGGTGTCGCCTTTTTTCAAACTCACCAATTCCAAAGCCATTAAAGCGTTTAAATCCTTAGGGTAGTTGTGCAAATAATGCTGCAAATGCTCCAAAGCCTGCTTGTAATGGCCCAAACGCGCCTGCAAAAGCCCTAAAGCAAGCTCATCTTGGGCGTTCGCGCTTTTTTGCAATTGCTTATAAGCGTTCGTTTCATCTTTAAACATCAAAAACAATTTAGACGCTAAGCGCGTATTAGGCTTTAAAAAGGCGTTGGAATTAGGGTGCATTAAGGGCGAAAGGGCTTCAAAATACTCCCCGGCGTAATAGGATTTGAGCGCGTAAGCGTAGGAATAAAAAGACTTTTTATAGTCTTTATACAAAGTGTCTCTTACAATTTTTAGATAATGATAATACAAATCCGCGTCTTGTAAGTGATAAGCGCTCACTAACGCATCAATCGCGCTCACGCTCGCGTTTTCTTTAGAAGCGATGCTAGAATCAAACAAATCCAACGCCCCGTTAAAATCCTTTTCTTTAAACTTAATCACTCCTAGATTATGGCTCGCAATCCCTTGCGAAAAAGAAGCGATCTTGTCAAACAAGTGTAAGGCTTCATCTTTTTGCCCTTGCTCATACAAAAGGCTCGCTTTTTGCATCATCGCATCCACTTGGCTTTCATCGTTTCTTTTCAAAGAGTCTTTGCCGATTAAATCAGGCAAGTCTAAATTTTCTATTTGCCCCTCGGCTTCTGCGTTATTGGTGTCGTTAGGCGTTTCGTTATTGGCGGTGGCGGTATTAGTTTGTAAAGAAGTTTGTTGGTTTTCTTTTTTATGCCCTAATAACAAGCTCAAAGCCACAATGAGCGCGATGAGTGAAAATAATATTCCAAGCACGATATAAAGCTTTTTTTTATTGTGTGAAAGCTGTTTGAAAAACTCTTTAGAGCTTTTGATTTTACTGATCGTCTGCTCTAAAGCCTGCTTCAAAGAGGGGATTTTAGAATGAATGCCCTTTAGGGGGGTTTCTTTTTCGTTCTTGTTTTCGCCCCCTTTTTCTTCTAATGAATTTTGCTCTTCATTCAGCACGAACTAGCCTTAAAGGTATTTTTCTAACGCCTTAGGAATATGGATGCTCCCATCCGCTTGCTGGTGGTTTTCCATCAAAGCGACCATCGTCCTTCCTACCGCTAAAGAAGAGCCGTTTAAGGTGTGCGCTAGCTGGTTTTTTTGATTTTCTTTGAAGCGGATTTTGGCGCGCCTAGCCTGGAAATCCCTCGTGTTAGACACGGAGCTGATTTCTCTGTAACAATTTTGCCCAGGCAGCCACACTTCAATATCTATCGTGTTGCTCGCGCTAAAGCCTAAATCCCCACTGCACAATTGCACGAACCGGTGCGGTAATTCCAAAGCCTTTAAAATTTCGCTCGCGCTCTCTAGCATGCACTCTTGCATGACATCGCTTTCTTTAGGGTGCGTGATAGCCACTAGCTCTACTTTATCAAACTGGTGCTGTCTTATCATCCCCCTTGTATCCTTGCCAGCGCTCCCTGCTTCGCTCCTAAAACAAGGCGTGTGCGCGGTCATTTTAATGGGGAGGTTTTCAACGCTAATGATCGTGTCGTTGTATAGATTAGTGAGCGTTACTTCAGCGGTGGGGATTAAATACAAATTTTCATTTTCTATTTTGAAAACGTCTTCTTTGAATTTGGGTAATTGCCCGGTCCCAAAAAGCATTTTTTCATTCACTAACGCCGGCGTGTAGATGATTTCAAAGCCATTTTTTTCATTAAAATCCAACATCAAATGGATGAGCGCGCGATAAATTTTAGCCCCAAAACCCCTAATGACAGAAAAACGGCTTTTGGCGAGTTTCACGCCGCTTTCAAAATCAATCCAGCCATTTTGTTGAGCGAGTTCAAAATGCTCTTTGGGTTTGAAAGTGAAATTTCTAGGGGTTAAGATTTTTTTAATCTCTATGTTGTCTTCTTCGCTTGCGCCTAAAGGGGTTTTTTCATCCACCAGATTAGGGATTATTGAAAGCCTTAAATCTATTTGTTGTTCCAATTCGCCCACGCTTTTGGAAAGCTCATTCAGTTTGATTTTATTGTTTTCTAGCTCTTTTTTGAGATCGCTTGCATCCACTTTTTGAGCCATTTTGATACCAAATTCTTTAGAAACCTTGTTTTGAAAGGCTTGCAAGCCTTCTAATTCAATGAGTCGCTTTTTATAATGCGTGATGACTTCGCGCAAGCGCTCCAACTCATCATCCATCGCATTATTACGCTTTTTTAAAGAAAGAGCCACCCTCTCAAAATCTTGCAATAAAAGTTTTTTATCAATCATTCAACCCTCTTTAATCGTTCTAAAATGCCACAATTTAGCCCATTCATCTATATCGTTTTTATCCATTTGAGCGCTCAAAGCCCCCATTTTACCCTCTAAAGAATCTTCAATAGTGCCATTAGGCAAGGCCACAAAACTATCCCCATAAAATTTCCACAAAAATTCGTTTTTTTGATTTTCTTCTACAATGATTTGGCGATACGCTCCGATTCTATTGGCCCTAACCACCACGCAAGAAGCGCAAAAAGCGCGCATCTGGCACAAAAGCCGCCACCTTTCATTGGATTCAAAGGTGGCCACACTGCTTAAAAGCACCACATCCACGCCCTGATTTTTAGCCTGAACCCATATTTCATCAAAATGCGCTTCAAAGCCAAATAAAGGGGCGATTCTCAAGCCGTCTCTTTCAAACACGAGCAATTCTTTAAAAGCGCTTTTTTCATTGTCAAAAAAGCTCTCTTCATCCCAATGAGGATAGGGGATTAAGCGTTGTTGCGTGTAATATTTCACGCTTTCTTTAGAAATGAGGGCGATTTTTTTATAGATTTTAGAATGTTCTTCTAAAAGCACCGGGGCTGAGATGATTAAGTCTAGTTCTTCGCATTTTTGCGATAAAAACTCCATCGCTCGCGCAGACTGCGCGTTAATTTCATTCACATCCAATCCCATGTTATGGTGGAAAAAGGGGTTGATCACGTATTCAGGCAACACCACCACGCTTTGCTTGGGTATGGAGTTGAATAAGGATTGCATGAGATCTTCTTTAAAAGATTCTAATTGCAAAGCAAACACTCGCATGCTTTAAGCCTTTTTGTCTGTCGTTTGGAGTTTTTCATGCTCTAAATAAGCGTTTTCTAAAAGCTTTTGAGCCAAAAACAACTCTTGCATGGCCACTTTATACAAATCCATCCCGTCTTTTAAGGATAAACTAGGATCATTCAAGCGATCTATGGCTTGCTCTAGGGAATGAACATGCTCTTCAAAGCTTTTTTTAGGGGCGTTTTTAGCGTTTTTAGTGTTTTTTTGGGGGGCTTTTTCGGTTTCAAATAATTCATCTTGCATGGCATTCCTTTAGCTTTTTCTAACAAGCATGGTCGTTGAAATTTGAGCGACAGAATCTTCCGTTCTTAAAATCTCAAACCCTGCGTTTTTTAATTCAAATTTCAAACCCTCCAAACTCAAAAACCCCTCAATGGATTGCGGTAAATAAGAATAAGCGCCATAATTCTTACTGATAGCCCCTCCCACTAAAGGCAAAACCTTATTCGTGTAAAACCCTGAGATTTTATCCAGCCATGTGGGGTTATCCTTTTTCAAAAATTCTAAAATCACTAAAACGCCCCTGGGTTTTAACACCCTAAAAAACTCTTTTAAAGCTTCTTGTCTTTCCACGACATTGCGCAAGCCATACGCAATGGAGAGGATATCCACGCTGTTATTTTCAACGCCCTTTAAATCTTTGGCTTGAGCTTGGATGAAAGAAGCTTTGTTTTCAAGCTCTTCACATTTTTTAATGGCCAATTCAAGCATGTTATTAGAGGGGTCAATCCCCAAACATTCCTTAAACTCTATACCGCAATTTAAAGCGCTTTTTTGCCAAGCCACAAGCATATCCCCCGTCCCGCACGCTACATCCACAAGCCTTAACGCTTTTTTATTTTCCAAAAACAAAAACGCATGCTCGCAAGCCCTTTGGCGCCATTTAACGTCTAAGCCAAAACTCATCAAGCGGTTGGCTTGATCGTAAGAGCTGGCTATATCATCAAACATGTTGATGATTTTTTCTTGCTTGAGGTGTTTTTCTTTTTTCATGACTTTTCTTTTTTCATGGCTTGTCTTTAAAAAGGCTTGACAACCACTAAGATCACAATGAGGATCATTAAAATCGTGGGTATCTCATTAAACACGCGATAAAACTTTGCGTTTCTTCTTGTAGGGTCTTTTTCTAGCTCGCGCATGCATTTTTTGCAATAAAAATGATAGGCTAAAAGTAAGATCACTAAAGCCAATTTAGCATGCAACCAACCCCCACTTTTAAAGAGTGCAGGCTCTATCAACAGCATTAAAATCCCTGTAATAAGCGTGAAACCCATAGCCGGTGAAGCGATAAAGGAATAAAGCTTTTTTTCTTGGATTTTAACCACTCCTACAAACTCTTTTTTATGGGCGTTTTCTGCATGATAGACAAAAAGGCGCGGCAAATAAAATAACGCTGCCATCCACGAAATGACCGCTATCACATGGAAAGCCTTAACCCATAAAAAATACCCGCTCAAAAATTCCATTCATTCTCCCTAATTTATCTTATTTTGTTGTAAAAACGCTTGCAAATTACCTCTTGCGCCGCTGATTTCCACTTCCACGCTTTGGTTTGAAAAATTCTTTTTGCTTAATTGTAAGCTAAATTTCTTAATTTCACGCTGAAGAGCGTCTAATTCTTTGTAAGAATAATGAGCGCTTAAAGTTTCCAACTCCACAAAATCCTTCAAAGCGTCCTCTTTTTGAGCGTTTTCTACGCACAATAACGCACTTTTAGCATAAGCTTTCATCAAGCCTCCCACCCCTAAAAGCGTGCCTCCAAAATAACGCACGCTCACTAATCCTATATTGATCAAATCCTCTCGCCTCAAAACGCTAAGCATAGGCATTCCTGAACTCCCTTTAGGCTCGCCATCATCGCTAAAACCCTCCGTGATTTTACCCTCTAAAGAATAGCGGAACGCCGTTACAAAATGCGCGGCTTTAAAATGCTCTTTTTTCAATTGCAAAAGGGTTTTTTCAAAACCATCAAAAGGCATAAGATACCCTAAAAAGCGAGACGCTTTAGTCTGGTGCTTGGAGGTGATGAGGTTTTTAAGCGTTTTCACAAGCTTTCTTTAAAGAGCTGAGTTTGAACACGCACCCTATAAAACTCACGATAAAAATCGCAATAAGCGCGTAAAAATGGACAGACACATCCACAAATTCCGCATGCATTTGATTCAATCGCCCTAGCAAACTAATCCCATGATAAGCGGGCACTATTTGAACGAAAGCCTGTAAATAAGAGGGCAAGGATTCAAAAGGCCACACAAAACCCATCATAAAAATCAAGGGCAAAGAAGAAATCAAAACGATTTGAGTGGTGTGGGCTTCATCTTTGATCCATGCGCCTAAAAACGACCCCAAACTCAAGGTTGCAAGCATGAAGATGGAGCTATTCAAAAACACCATTAAAGCGCTCGAATGCCGTTCGATCCCATAAAAAGAAAACAGCGCCCCAAAATACCATAAAATAAAAACGCTAAACGCTCCTACAAACACCAAGAGTCTTGCGCACAGCCTTAAAGCGATTTGCTTTTTATCTAAAAAGGCTAATTCCAAACGCCTGGAGCTGACAAACATGCTGCTTGCAATGAGCATCACCTGGTGCAAAATGAAAATAAACACGCTAGAGAGCGCGTAATTCAAATACCCCTCACTAGGGTTATACAAAGCGATAGGCCTAATTTTAATCCCATCTGTCCCTAATTCAGCTTCTTCTATTTGAGCGTTGCGTTTGAACCTTATTTCATCGTTTAAAGCGTTGATGCTCTCCACCACCGCATTCGCTAACGCGCCATAAATCAAAAAGTAATTGGAATTCGCATAAAAATCTATCGTTACCGGCACTTGCTTGTGGATATTGGCTTCAAAATGCGAAGGGATATGCAAGATCCCATAAATTTTTTCTTCTTTTAAAAGCTTTTTGGCTTCCAGCATAGAGGGGCTAAAAAAAGCGATTTCTAACTCGTTGGAGCTTTGCGCCATGAAGGCTAATTGCCTAGAAAGGAAGGAATTGTCTTCATCTACAAGGGCGATTTTTTGCTGCGTTACGATGTCTTTTAAATAAGGCAAGGGATAAAGCAAGCCATAGATTAAAGGAGCGCCTATAAGGATTAACAAAACGCCCTTATGAGAAACAATAGCCCTTAATTCCATTAAAAGGATTTTAAAAAAATTCATGCGCTAGCCTTGTCTTTTTTAAAAGAAAAATAAAAAATCAAAAGCCCTAAGACTAAAAAGATTAAAAAGAACACAAGCGGCATTAACGAATTTAAAGACTCGGTAAAATCCGTCTTATAATAGGCCTCTTGTAAAAAGAACTTCATAAAATGGCTAATAGGCAAGCAATGGCTCCAAAAATCCCCAAAAATTTCCATGTTGTTTTGCGGGTAAGTCACCCCAGCAAACGCAAAGCTTGGAGCGGTATAGACCCCAATCGCGCCAGCGGTTTCAATAACGCTTTTTGAAATGCCATAAACTAGCACCACAAACCCGCTCATAACGAGCGTCATTAAAACTACCGCCAAAAAGACCAACAACAAATGCGCATAATTCCCCTGCATGCCAATGAAATTAAAATAAAACGCCATGCCCATTCCCCAAAAGCTAAACACACACGCATTCGCTAAAATACTGATTAAAAGCTCTCGCATGTTAGAGGTTTTTTGAATGAAATTGAGCATGCCAATCGCAATAAAAATGAGCCACATGCAAGGCAGCATCACGCTTAAAAGGTATTGCGTGTAATTGTTTTCTTCATTGTATAGGGCATGCAATTGCAAAACAATAGGCATTGCTTGGGCTTTAGCGGAAATCAAGTTAGAATCTCGCACTAAAGCTTTGGTGGCCAAGGTTTTAGCGTCTAAGGTCAAAGCGGTTTGCAAAAAGGCGTTTTTGAGCGTTTTACCCACTAAAACGTACTCAGCGTTATAATAAAAGGGCAAATCCACTTTTCGCCCCATTTTGATTTTTCTCTCCAAATCCTTATGCAAAACTAACGCCCCATACACTTCAGCGGAGTTTAAAAAGCGTTTGGCTTCTAAAAGGCTAGTAACTTGGTATTTGATTTCAACCGCGCTCGTTGCGCCTAATTCAAACGCCACTTGATGGCTTGTAGTGGTCTTATCCAAATCCACCACCACGATAGGGAGCTGTCTTGGGGTCTCTTGTTTAAAGATTTGCGTGCCTAAAACCCCTAAACAAAAAGGCAATATAAAACACACGACAAACAAGAACTTGTCTTGTAAAACCCATGCGCTTATCAATCTGAACAAAACAATCCTTTTTAAGGTTTAATGGTAACCAACACGCTCATCCCCACCCTAAAGTTTTCCAACTCTTCTAAGGGTATGGCCTCCACTTCATAGCTTTTCATGTCATAAGTGTTGGAATTATTCGTCGCTTTCCAAGTCGCAAAATCCCCCATCACGCTCAAATATTTGACCCTGAATTTCGCGCTTCTTTTCAACGCTGGGATATACCCTTCAAATTCCTTACCCACTTTAAACTCGTTCAAATACTTTTCAGGCACGCTGATTTTTAACCAACTATCCTTTAAATCTATCATCAACACCACAGGAAAGCCCTTAGGGCTAAGCTCGCCACCGCTTAAAAGCACGTTACTCACTTCCCCGTCAATTGGGGCTGTAGCTTTGACGTCTTTTAAATAGGACTCCACTTCATTCACTTGCCCTAGTGCCGCGCTCTCTTTAGCCTTAGCGGCAATCTTACTTTCAGAACTAGCCCCCCCTAAAGCCATTTTATACTTTTGATAAGCTGCGCTCTCGTTGTATTTAGTGCTTTCATAAGCCGCATAGGCTTCATCGCGCTTTTGCAAACTCGCCACGCCATTATCATACAAATCTTGAACGCGCTTATAAGTCTCTTTAGCCAAATTCGCTTGGGATTTTGCCGCTTGCCAAATGTCCCTCGCAGAATTGATCGTTTCATCTCTTGAGCCTCTTTTCACTTCATCGCTAAGCGCTTTAGCGGCTTTATGCCCGGCTTCAGCTTGAGCGAGCTTGGCTTCTAATTCAGGGCTAGAAATGCTAAAAACTAAATCGCCCTTTTTAATGTGATCGCCTTTTTTAACAAACACCTTTTCAATGCGGCCAGGGACTTTAGAGCTCACGCTGTATTCCCTAGCCTCTAAAAACCCTTGCAACACTTCAGCCTTAGGGCGATAAGCCAAATAAAAAAGCACGATTAGCCCTAATAATAAAGCCCCACCCCCTGTAAAAATCGCTTTATTTTTATCCAACATGCTATTTGACATGATTTTTTCCTTTAATAAACAAATTCATAAAATAAATCAATGTGATCGCTTAACGCCATTAAATTCGCTAATGAAACGATGTATTTATAAGCCACGCTTTTTTGCTCCACAATAATAGAAGAAAGCGTGTTCCTCGCATCAATGACTTGAGCGTTCGTGCTTAAGCCTTGTAAAAAAGCCTGCTCTTGGAGTTTTAGATTTTCTTTGGCTAATTCCACGCTAGAAAGCAAGCTTTTGTATTCTTTCAAATAAGAAAGCGTCTCTTTATAAGTCTTATTCACTAACAATTCCATGTTTTTTTTAGCCTGGATTTGCTCGCTACTCACTTGCAACTCGGCTAATTTGCTCGCTTGGTATTTTTGAATGCGCCCTGTGGGGGAAAGGATAGGCATGCGCCCAGCTACGCCCACAAACCAATTAGGGATCATGTCTTCAAACACCGAATTGTTTTGTTTCATGAGATAAGAGCCAAAAAAACTCACTTGGGGCAAGAATTTAGCGATCTGTAATTTCGTGTTTTCTTTAGAAATTTGAACCTGATTTTCTAAAGTCTTTAAAGCCGGGTAGGAATTGAGCGTGGAAGAAACAAAAAAGCTCAGATCGGGCAGATTTTTCTCGGTGTGGATCTCTAATTTGCTTGAAGGCGCTAAATCGTCCTTGCTAGATAAAATAGAATTGAACGAGAGCTGCGAAACCTCCAACACATCTTTAGCCTTAACGCTAGCGATATGAGCCTTATCATAAGCCACTTGAGTACTTAAGGTTTCTACCCTAGCGATTTGCCCTACTTTTTGCATTTTCAAAGCGTTTTGGAAATGCTTGTAATGGCCTTTTTCCACCTCTTCTAAAGTTTCAGCCACTTCTGCGTTTAACACCATGCCATAATACACGCTCACAAGCTCTTGAAAAGTGGAAAGCTTTTTCAAGCGATACACTTCGTTAGCGTCTTTTTGCATCAAATCCGCAATGCGCACCATCGTGAATCTTGCCCCACCCATATAAAGGGGATAAATAATGCTCAACGCCCCAATCACCACATTTTGCTTAGAAAACAATAAGGGGGCTTCTAAAGTGCTGCTCAAAGCCCCAAAACCTTGTATCACCCCTTGCATGCCCGCTTGGATTTGAGGGGTTAATACTTGAGGGGGGATATTTTGTTGGATGTTTTGCAAGCCTTGATGGATCTGGTTGGTGGCTTTTTGCACGCCCGGTTGTTTTTGGCTGGCAAAATCCATTTTAATGGGGTTAGAGAGGTACACATAAAAAGCGCTCAAATCAATTTGAGGCAAAAAAGAAAGCTTAGCCGCTAATTTCATTTTGCTCGCTCTTTTAATAGCGTATTCTTGCGCATGCAAGCCTTCATGATTAGATAATACCCTATTCCATGCGTTTTTTAAAGAGAGTTTTTGGGCGTTAGGGTGGTTCAAAGGCGCACTATCTTCAGCCAAATTCAAAGAAGAAGGCTCGGTTTGAGAAATCCCATCAACAGCGCTTAAAGAGCCATTGAATAATAAGCCCAATACAAAGAGGGTTGTTTTTTTCATGCTTTATTTTCTCCCTGATCTTGTTTAACCGCTTTCAAGCGTTTTATCCTAGCCCCATCCACGCTTAAGACTTCAAAAGCATACCCATGCGAAACGATTGTATCCCCCTCCATAGGCATGCGTTCTAACAAGCTGAAAACATAGCCCCCAAGCGTTACCTGCTCGCATTCTTTGTCAAATTGGATATGAAGCACTTCTTCTACGCTTTCTAAATCCAGCATGCCCTCTAATTCAAACACGCCTTCTTCAAGCTTGTTCACGCCCTCTTGTTTCAAATCGTATTCGTCGCTAATCTCGCCCATGATCTCTTCAATAATATCTTCCATAGTGAGCAACCCAGCCGTGCCGCCGTATTCATCAATCACCAAAGCGGTATGGATTTGCTCTTTTTTCATTTTAATAAGGATTTGAGAAATAGACGCACTTTCAGGGACGATGATCATTTTCCTGACGATTTGATTGAAATCATGCATTTTAGGGGTAAAAATAGAGCGAGAAAGCAAGTCTCTAATATGCACCATGCCGATAATGTTATCCTTAGAACCCTTACAATAAGGGTAGCGCGTGAAGCGGCTTTTTAAAACAATGTCTATATTTTCTTCATAGCTGTTTTCTTCGTCCAAACACACCATGTCTTTTCGTGGGGTCATGATTTCTTTAGCGCTCGTGTCAGAAAAGTCCACCGCGTTTTTAATGATTTCCCCCTCCACCGAATCAATAATGCCCTCTCTCAAACTCTCGCCCACAATGATCTTTAACTCTTCTTCAGAATGCGTGCCGTCATGCTCTTTAGGATTGATGCCCACTTTTTTTAAAAAGAAATGAGCGATCACATCAAACAGGCGCACCACCGGGTAAAACACGACCCAAAACACATGCAAAGGGCGCGCGGCAAAAAGAGCGGCTTTTTCAGATTTAGCGATCGCTAAAGATTTAGGTACAATCTCGCCCAACACGACATGCAAAAAAGTGATGCTTAAAAACGCTATAACCACGCTCATTGAATGGATAAAAATAGGATTTTCTCTCAAATCCATAGACTCAAACAGCGCGGCTAACAACCTTGCGATAGCTGGCTCACCCACCCAGCCTAAAGCTAATGAAGAAAGGGTGATGCCTAACTGCGTGGCGCTCAAATAAGTGTCTAGTCTTTGACTCATCTTTAAAGCGAGTTTAGCGTTGGAATTACCGATTTTAACCAGCTCTTCTAAGCGGGTTTTACGCACTTTCACAAGGGCAAACTCTGAAAGCACAAAAAAAGCGTTCAACAGCACCAATAAAAAAGCAACCATCAACATCAAAATCGACTCAGACGGATCCAAATAAGCTCCTTGATTCCTCCCCATGATTTAAACCTAAAACCTAACGATAAATATAAAATATATAAAATCTCAGAATTTTAACATAAAAGATTAAGCCTAACTTTAAAAATCAAGCCTTCAAAAACCCTAGAAATACTTTTCTATAAAACCAAGAGCCACAAAAAGAAGCGCGCCTAAAAGCGCAGAAACCGGCACGGTTACCAACCAAGCGGTAACAATCTTTTTTAAAATGGAGCGTTTGATCACTTCTTCTTTATACACTTTTTTAAGCGACTTTTTTTCTTTCTTTTTCAATTCCAAAGCGATGGCGGTGTTCTTGCTTTTTTTCAAGCTCTCTAGCATGAGCGATTTTTCTTTCAAATTGGCTTTATCAAAGCGTTCTAAAAAACCTTCAATTTCTTCTAAATCTTCCCCAAAGTGTGCGGCTACAATGTTGTCTCTGATTCTAGCAAAACGCCTTCTGGATTGCTCCCTCAAACGCTCCCTTAAAAAGCCCACCCCAAACACCGCGCCCACCACAATATGCGTAGAGCTTACCGGTAAGCCTAATTGAGAGGCTAAAAGCACGGTGATGACTGCTGAAAGCGCGATGCAAAAAGCTTGCATTTTGTCTAATTCTGTGATTTCAGACCCCACCGTTTTAATGAGCTTTGGCCCATACAAACTCAAGCCTAAAGCGATCCCAGCTGCCCCCACTACCATAATCCACAACGGCACAGAGCTTAAAGTACTCCCCATAGGGCTATTTGCATCTTCTAAAGTTTGACTGATAGCCGCTAAAGGGCCAATAGCGTTAGCCACATCATTAGCCCCATGGGCAAAGCTTAAAAGCGCGGCAGCAAAAATCAAAGGGACATTAAAAAGCTCATTAACGCTTTCATGGCTATTTTCTAATTGCGGGGCTTTTTTTAACACAAATCTTTTAAAAAGGATAAAAATCAAAAGCGCAAGGATACAGCCGCAAGCCAGCTGGATTTCAAAACCCACCGCATAGAGGCGTTTTAAAACCTTAACCATCAAATACCAGCTAAAGGTTAAGCTCATCAACGCTACCAAATAAGGCACGACTTTTAAAGCCGCGCTCTTTTTATCTTCTTTATAAGCGATAGTCTTTTTAATGAGCATTAAAAAAAACATGGCTATCAAAGCCCCCATTAAAGGCGAAATTACCCAACTAGCCACAATGCCTAATAAGAAATGCCAATTAATAGCAGACATTCCAGCTGCTGCCATTCCAGCCCCCATAATCCCCCCCACTACAGAGTGTGAAGTGGAAACAGGAGCGCCTATTAAAGTCGCTACATGCAACCACAACGCCCCACTCAAAAGGCTAGCCAACATGACATTAATGAAAACATGCGCATCGTTAATAAATTCAGGCGAAACGATACGGCCCTTAATCGTAGAAACCACTTCCCCCCCAGCAATGATCGCTCCAAGCATTTCACAAATCGCAGCGATCAAGATCGCCCCGCCCATGCTAATGGCTTTAGAACCTACGGCAGGGCCGACATTATTAGACACGTCATTAGCGCCAATATTCATCGCCATATAGCCCCCAATCACAGCCGCAAAGATGAGCAACAATCCCTTAGAATTAGCCTGCCCAAAAATGAGAGCGAGCAAAGCAGCGCCAATGAGAAACAAAAGAGCGAGAGCGATCTTTAAAGTGTCTTTTTGGAGTTTTTTGGAAGCTTTTTCAAACTCTTTGATGTTTTTAATTTCCATATCGTCATCAAAACCTTATCCTAATAGTGAATCCATTCTATCCAATTAGCCCTTGAGCCACTCTTAAAAAGCGTTGTTTGATAAAAATGGCTCATTATATGGTATCTTAAAGTAAAATTTTAAAAATAAGGTTTTTAAAAATGATAGAATTTAGCGATGAAGATTTACAAAAACCGGTGCGTATTGTGATAGAAAAAATCCGCCCTTACTTGCTCAAAGATGGCGGTAATATTGAAGTGCTGGGGGTGAAAAGCATGAAAATTTATGTGGCTTTAGAGGGAGCGTGCAAGACTTGCTCTAGCAGTAAAATCACTCTAAAAAATGTCATTGAAAGGCAGCTTAAAATGGACATTCACCCTAATTTAGAAGTGGTGTGTTTAGAAAACGCCAAGGAGTTTGATAAGCTTTAAGGATGATTAGGCATGCAAAAGTTTGATTATGAATTTAAAAAGCGAGCGTTGATTAAAGATGGCTTTTTAGCGTTCAAACAAGCCCATTACGCTGAAGCGTTACGCCTTTTTTCTGAAGTGTTGTTTTTGGATAAAGACAACCAAAAAGCCAAAGTGGGGGCGTTATTAAGCGACATCGCTAAAGATTTCCCTAAAGAAGCCCATAGCTTTTATGAATTGTATCAAAGCTTGATCGCTATGCAAAAACGGAGTTTAAAAAACCAGGCTGAAGAGCAAATCATCAATTTGATCGCTTCTTTTGATGAGGGGCTAAACCAAATGGCTGAAAAGATTGATGCGCAAATTTCTCAAAAAGGCGAGGAGTTGAACGGCATTTTGTATGCGGATTTCAAACGCTTGAGCTTGGAGCGCGGCTTTAAGGAAGCGTTTGAAGATTTGATGTTCAGCTCTAGGGTGATTTTTGACAATAAAGAGGATTTTTATGAATTTTTGAAAGAATTGAACCACTATGGCTATTATGAATTAGCAATAAATTACATTGAAAACATGCATGAAGATTCTTTTATTTACGATAAATTTTTGCGTTCTCTTTTAGAAGACGCTCTCAAATCCAATAAGGCTTAAAGAATGAAGCTTAAAAAAACCCTGACTTATCAAAACTGCGCCTATTCTTTTTTGAGCGATAACACGCATGAAGTTTTAGAAAACCCTAAAGAAATCCTTTTTGTCAAAACGCCTCTAAATGAAAAATACTCCCCTTTAATTGCAGAAAAAAACCTGGCTATTTTAGATTTTAACGAGCTTAAAAACTATTTTGATTTTAAAATGAAAATTGTAGGGATTACTGGCACCAATGGTAAAACGACCACAGCGGGTTTGATGTATTCCTTGCTCTTAGATTTGAATAAAAAGACCGCTCTTTTAGGCACAAGAGGGTTTTTTATCAACGACAAACGAATCAAAGAAAAGGGCTTGACCACGCCCACCCTTTTAGAGCTTTATAGCGATTTAGAAGAAGCGATTCGTTTGGGGTGTGAATACTTTATTATGGAAGTGAGTTCCCATGCGATTGTCCAAAAGCGCGTTGCTGGGCTTGATTTTGCCATTAAAATCTTAACCAATATCACAAGCGATCATTTAGATTTCCATCAAAATATAGAAAATTACAGGGACGCTAAAAACAGCTTTTTTAAAGATGAGGGCTTGAAAGTGATTAACAGAGATGAAACAAACGCCCTTTTTAACCCCGTTAACGCGCACACTTACGCGCTGGATAAAAAAGCGCATTTAAACGTTCAAGCCTTTTCGCTCACCCCCTTTATCAGCGCGTCTTTATGCTACCAACAAGATTTAAGGGATCCTAATCTCAAAGAAATCGCTCTCATGCATTCCCCCCTTTTAGGGCGTTACAACCTTTATAATATCTTAGCGGGCGTTTTGGGGGTCAAACTACTCACTCAATTACCGCTAGAAACGATCGCGCCGTTATTAGAAAACTTTTATGGGGTGAAAGGGCGTTTGGAAATTGTGCATTCTAAACCTTTAGTGATCGTGGATTTTGCCCACACCACAGACGGCATGCAACAAGTTTTTGAAAGCTTTAAGAATCAAAAAATCACCGCTCTTTTTGGAGCAGGGGGCGATAGGGATAAAACCAAGCGCCCTAAAATGGGAGCGATAGCGAGTTGTTATGCACATAAAATCATCTTAACTTCAGACAACCCCAGAAGCGAAAACGAAGAAGACATTATTAAGGATATTTTAAAAGGCATCAGCGATTCTTCTAAAGTCATTGTAGAAAAAGACCGAAAAAAGGCCATTTTAAACGCTTTAGAAAATTTAAAAGACGATGAGGTGTTGTTGATTTTAGGCAAGGGCGATGAAAACATTCAAATCTTTAAAGACAAAACGATTTTTTTTAGCGACCAGGAAGTCGTTAAAGATTATTATCTCAATTTAAAACAAGGATAAACATGCAAGAATTCAGGTTGTGGTGCGATTTTATAGAAAGGGATTTTTTAGAAAACGACTTTTTAAAGCTCATTAATAAGGGGGCTATTTGCGGGGCGACGAGTAACCCTAGTTTGTTTTGTGAAGCGATCACAAAAAGCGCGTTTTATCAAGATGAAATCGCTAAACTCAAAGGCAAAAAAGCTAAAGAAATTTATGAAACTTTGGCGCTAAAGGATATTTTACAGGCCTCTAGCGCATTAATGCCTTTATATGAAAAAGACCCTAACAACGGCTACATTAGCCTAGAAATTGACCCTTTTTTAGAAGATGATGCCACTAAAAGCATTGATGAAGCCAAGCGGTTATTCAAAACACTAAACCGCCCCAATGTGATGATTAAAGTCCCGGCGAGTGAGAGCGGTCTTGAAGTCATTAGCGCTTTGACTAAAGCCTCTATCCCTATTAATGTAACTTTAGTCTTTTCGCCTAAAATTGCCGGTGAAATCGCTCAAATCTTAGCCAAAGAAGCGCAAAAAAGAGCGGTCATTAGCGTGTTTGTCTCACGATTTGACAAAGAAATAGACCCACTAGTGGTGCAAAATTTGCAAGCTCAAAGCGGGATCATGAACGCTACCGAGTGCTATTATCAAATCAACCAACATGCCAATAAGCTAATAAGCACCCTTTTTGCGTCCACCGGCGTTAAATCCAACGCTTTAGCTAAAGATTACTACATTAAAGCGCTGTGTTTTAAAAACTCTATCAACACAGCCCCCCTAGAGGCTTTAAATGCTTATTTGCTTGACCCAAACACCGAGTGTCAAACCCCTTTAAAAATCACAGAAATTGAAGCATTCAAAAAAGAATTGAAAACGCGCAACATTGATTTAGAAAACACCGCCCAAAAACTCCTTAAAGAAGGCTTGATAGCGTTCAAACAATCCTTTGAAAAGCTTTTAAGCAGTTTTTGATTTTTAAGGGTTTTTTGGATAGAATAAGCCCTTATTTTATTTTAAAGGATTGACATGTTAGAAGGCGTTATTAGAGAGAGTATTACTAAAGCTAGCGCTAAAGCTTTAAAAAAAGATGGCTATCTAATCGCAAACGTTTATGGAAAGGGTATTGAAAACATGAATTGCGCGTTCAAATTAAACCCTTTCATTAAATACCTTAAGGAAAAAAAGCATTTGATTTTCCCGGTGAAATTAGGGGATAAGACTTTTGAAGTCGTGGTTCAAGAATACCAAAAAAACCCTGTTACTAATGAGCTTATCCATGTGGATTTACTCGCTGTTACTAAGGGCGTGAAGTCCAAGTTTAAAGTCCCTGTCAAACACCAAGGCACTCCAGTGGGCTTGAAAAATAAAGGGATTTTGATGCTCTCTAAAAAGCGTATCAGCGTGGAATGCGCTCCAGAGCATTTGCCCGATCACTATTTAGTGGATGTAGCCCCTTTAGATGTGAATGAGTCTATTTTGGTGCGCGATTTAGAAAAACACGAGAATGTGAAGATCTTAGATCATGATTCTATCGCTGTGATCGGTGTGATTAAAGCGAAGTGATTTGAAGTCATGACGCTTTTAGTGGGTTTAGGCAACCCTACTTTGCGTTACGCTCACACCAGACACAACGCTGGTTTTGATATTTTAGATTCACTCGTTAGCGAGCTGAATCTTTCTTTCACTTTTTCTCCCAAACACAACGCTTATTTGTGCGTTTATAAGGATTTTATCTTACTCAAGCCCCAAACTTACATGAATTTAAGCGGCGAGAGCGTTTTAAGCGTCAAAAATTTTTACAAAACTAAAGAGCTTTTAATCGTCCATGATGACTTGGATTTACCTTTAGGCGTTGTGAAATTTAAAAATGGTGGGGGGAATGGGGGGCATAATGGCCTAAAATCCATTGATTTATTGTGTTCTAATTCTTATTATCGCTTGAGGGTGGGGATTTCTAAAGGAATTGGTGTGATTGAGCATGTGCTTTCAAAATTCCACAAAAACGAAGAGCCTTTAAAAAACGCTACATTTGAACATGCCAAAAACGCCTTAAAATTTTTTATAGAAAGCCATGATTTTAACGCCATGCAAAATCGTTTCACGCTTAAAAAACCTTTAAAAATAGAAAGTTAGGGGTTTAAAGTGCGTTTGTTTAGATTTGTGGGGTGGTATTATTTCAAATACTTTTTAATCGTGCTTTTAGCTTTAGAATTGTTTTTTGTAGGCATTGACAGCCTGAAATACGCCGATAAAATGCCCGATTCTGCGAACATGATCATTTTATTTTTCACCTATGACATTTTATTTGCACTCAATTACGCCTTGCCCATTTCCTTGCTTTTGGCGATGGTTTTATTTTATATCGCATTCATTAAATCCAACCAATACACCGCCCTGCTCTCCATTGGCTTTTCCAAATGCCAGATTTTAAGCCCTATTTTTTTGATTAGCCTGTTTTTCACGGCTGTTTATGTGGGGTTGAACGCGACTCCTTTTGTGTATATGGAAGAAAAAACGCAAAATTTGATCTATAAAGACAATTCTTTGAGCGTCTCAGAGCATTTGTTAGTGAAATATAACGATGATTACGTGTATTTTGATAAGATTAATCCCTTATTGCAAAAAGCCCAAAACATCAAGGTTTTTCGCCTAAAAGATAAGACTTTGGAATCTTATGCTGAAGCTAAAGAAGCTTTTTTTGAAGACAAATATTGGATTTTGCATGACACTACTATCTATGAGATGCCCTTGAGTTTTGAACTGGGCGCGAACGCTTTAAACACCACGCGTTTAGAAACCTTTAAAACGCTCAAAAATTTCCGCCCTAAAGTTTTAGACACCATTTATCAAAACAAGCCTGCGGTTTCTATCACAGACGCTCTTTTATCCTTGCATGCTTTAGTGCGCCAAAACGCCGACACGAAAAAAGTGCGATCGTTTTTGTATGTGTTTGCGATTTTGCCCTTTTTTGTGCCGTTTTTAAGCGTTTTAATCGCTTATTTTTCGCCTAGTCTCGCCCGCTATGAAAACTTGGCTCTTTTAGGGCTAAAGTTTATCATCATCACGCTCGTTGTTTGGGGGCTATTCTTTGCTTTGGGGAAGTTTAGCATTTCAGGGATACTCATTCCTGAAATAGGCGTGCTATCGCCCTTTTTCGTATTCTTAGCCCTCAGTCTTTGGTATTTTAAAAAGCTTAATAAGAGATTGTGATTTTTAAATCTTATATGTTACTAAGTGGTTTTATTCCCTTAGTTTAAAGGTGGCTAGTGGAAAAATTTAATCTAAAAAACCGCCGGTATATCGGCTCAAAAACCAAGCTTATAGAGTGGGTATTTGGGAGTTTTATAAAAGACTTGTTTATTGCGATCATGTTGATTTTTATAGCATTTTTGCTATAGTATTTGCCAAGAAATCAAAATTTTATAGGAATGCTTGTTTGTTAACTTATGCAGATTTATTTGCAGGTATCGGTGGCTTTAGACTTGCTTTAGATTCTTTGGGCTTAAAATGTGTTTTTAGTGCAGAGAATAACCCCCATGCTATAGCCATGTATAAAGCGAATTTTAATGATGACTCCACTTGTGATATTACTATTTTAAATCCAAATACTATGCCAAATTTTGATATTTTATGTGCAGGGTTTCCTTGTCAAGCATTCTCAGTATGCGGCAAACAAAAAGGTTTTGAAGATACAACAAGAGGAACGCTGTTTTTTGATATTTGTAGAATTCTAGAAAATAAAAAGCCAAAAATTTTTATCTTAGAAAATGTAAAAAATCTCTTAAAACACAATAAAGGCAACACACTATTTGTAATGTTACAAGCCCTTAGTAATTTAGGTTATAGTGTTAGTTATAAAATTTTAAACGCTAAAGATTTTTCAGTCCCACAAAATAGAGAAAGAATTATCATTGTAGGATATTTGGGTTCTCAAGTATTTGATTTTAATCCTATCAAAAAAAATCCTATTATTAGCATGCAAAATTTTTTAGATAAGAGTGGTTATTTTGAAATTTTAAAACCCCATGAATACACATTGTTAGATAGCCAATTGCTCAAAAGACAAAATTCAGGACTCATTTTTTGTGGCTATCGTAATAAGAAAATCCGCACTAAGGGCACAAGAGAAAATACGGAACACTTAAGTAGGGTTCATAAACAGCCTAATAGAATTTATCATGCAGGGGGAATACACCCAACACTTGCCAGTCAAGAACAAAGCGGTCGCTACTTTATCTATATTAATAATTTAGTGAGAAAATTAACCATAAATGAATGTTTTTCTTTTATGGGGTTTCCTAAAGATTTCAAAAAAATCGGTACAAATTCACAGCTTTATGAACGCATTGGTAATAGCATATGCGTTCCTATGGTTAAGGCTATTATAAAAGAAGTGTTAAATCAATTTTACAAACAACCCCTTAAGGAAAATAACATGCAAAATAAAACTTTGGAATTTTTAGAAAAAATTTATAAAGAATGCGTGAGCTTAAAAAATTTAGACAGCTTGGGTTTAAGCGAAATACAACTCCAAAAAACCCAAACGATTGTTGAAAAAGAAGAAACATTTAAAGGTGTTTATACGGTTTTAATTACGAGTTTAGTTTATAAGAGCAACTACCCCAATCAAGATATTAGATTTCATCAAGCAAATATGGATAATGGGTATAGTGGTAGAAGTTTTGATACTAAATTTATCACACCTTTTTTAAAACAAAAACAATTTCTAGGGGCTATGAAAGAGAGTGGATGGCTCACAAGAAGTTTGGAACAAAATTTGCCATATACACTAGACTATCCAGGAAAAATTTCAAATATTGCTGTTAAAAAAGCGTTTTTAGAAATCTTAGATGATATAGAAAAAAATCCAAACTTATCTATACTATACTTAAAAGCCCTATTTTATTTAAGCATTAGGGAGAAAACTAAAAAAGCCATTATTCTTGTTAAACCCACCATAAAGGAATCTAGTTATACTATAGACTTTATTATCAATACCCTGCAAAAACATTTTAACTTCACTTATAAAAGTAGGGGAGCTTCTATACTGCCTGTGGTAGCTTTGTTTAGTCTATATGAATGTCTAATTTTGGAATTAGAGCGTTTTACTAATAAAAGCTTAAAACCTTTAGATTCTCATTATAGTTGTGATAAAAGCAGTGGCAATGCCGGAGATATTGTAATTTTAGATGAACAAAAACAATTGTTTGAAGTTATAGAGATTAAATTTAATATTACTATAGACAGCATTATATTACAAGATTCTTATAAGAAAATTGCTCAAACACCTATTAAAAGATATTATATATTAAGCACTTTACCTATTCAAAATAAAGCAGAATTACAAAAAATTACAGATAAAATTGAACATGAACATGGTTGTCAAGTAATTGTTAATGGGATTTATGATACTTTAAGGTATTATTTAAGACTGATTAAAAACACAGAAAATTTTATAAACAATTATCTTAAAAATATCTCACAAAATACGGAAATCAACGAGGAACACAAGCTTGCATGGAATAGTGTTATTGACTTAAATAAATAATTTTTTTAACAAGCCCAACAATGAACTTTTAAAAAACAAAATAGTTGGGGCTATATTTTTAAACGCTCTGTCTAAATATGAAGTAGGAAACCCTTACAAGAAGAACTTAAACCATAACAACCCTTTCAAACTATTGCTCTCGCTTTTAAAACGACTCAAAAATGCCCATCTAACCCCCCTATCTGTCAAAGAAATCCCTATTTTACTTTGTTGGAAAGACGATAACGCTAAAGGGCTTTATGACTACATTATTCGTTTAAGACAAGAAATTGTTACTATCAATAAGACAGAATTCAGTTACTCAAATGAATTTATCTATGAAAAATGCCTAAAACTTTTAGAAAGCACCAATAAAAACACGATTTAAAATGAGCCAAATCACTAATGAAGCCGTTGATGAATACATTAGAAAAATGCGTATTACAGGACTTATTTCATTGCGTGGTAATGGTAGGTTTATTGATATTAATACTAATGAAAATAATAAAATAGATTACATTTTACAAACCCATAAGGCTTTTAAAGGGGATTATTTAAACGACACTCAAGCTAACAAACTCGTCTTTTTTAACTACATGTCAATCGTGGATAGCTTTCTTGTTAGTGTTACTCCAATCAGCGCTAATGAGAGCGTTAAATCAAGCAAATTGAATGAACTAGCAACCACTTATACCAAAGATTTTATCAAGCAAGAATTACTCATTACTTGCAACAAGCAAGAATCAAAAGATAGTTTTTTAAGACTCATTGATAAACCTTTACGCTTGGAATTTTTAAGCGCTATTTTCTTGAAACAACATTTTGAAAATTTAAGCGTGATACCCAATTATAAAAGCGATGATGAAGGCTTGCCCGTATACACAGCAAGCGGTAATAAACCTGATATTGTAGCTATGGACACAAAAGCCCAAAGTTATATAGAAGTGAGCTTGATTAGAGACAGAAGTCAAAGCACCTTAGAAATGATACCTATTGCCAGACATTTAAAAGAATTGATTAAAAACAGCACCGATATTAGAGAAAAATTTAGTGTTTTTGTAGCTCCAAATATCCATGATGACGCCAAAGAATATGCAGGATTTGCCCATTTCAAAGACAATATTAACATACGCTGTTATGCCATTAATGATTTTATCAAAAAAGTAGAAAACAGCGCAGAGTTATTGCAACTCAATGACAACCCTAAAGCTTGACAAATCAAGCTTTCATATATTCATATATAAGCTATAAGCCCTGCCTAAAACCCCTACCAAACTTAAAAAGTATAAACATAGCGCAAATACATAGAATACTGACGGCGTAAGGTTTGGGTTAAGCTGAAATTGGTTTCTGCTCCGGTGATAGTAGTCGGGTTCCCATTCTCTAGCGGGCCTTGTTTTTTCGCTCTTATGGTAGTAGAGCCTTTGAAAAAGTGATTAGGGAGCGTGGGGATTTTGATGCCAAACTCAATGCCATGGTGTTCAAAAATATTGGTTCTAATGCCCACATTCACTAAAAATTGGAAAATCGTGTGATTCACCTTAGCGTTCAATTTTCCTGTGGTATAGACGCTATTAGGGTTAATCCCCACATCACAACTCGCCGGCGTCGTATCCCCGCATGTGATCGTGCCATCAGCGTTAGTCATGTAAGCGTCAGCGTCCGTATTGACGCCATAAACATACCCGTCCTTAAAATACCCCACACGATTATTGGTCCAAGTGTTACCCGCAAAATTCACGCCTAGAAAAAACCCGGCCGTGGCTTTAGGCTTGTCTATAATGTTAAAAAGCATGTCTGTGCCAAAACCATAAGTATACATATCCGCTTTTTGATCGCTCAAATAAAAAGGCGATATAGCGTTAGCGGCTCTGGAGTTAGAGAAGTTGGTATGCCCGTAATCAAAAAAGCCATAATAACGCAACCCAAACCACCTTTTTTTACCGATAAAATGCTTATAGCCTGTCATCACGCCTAGCCCATACATCGGCTGGTTACGGCCAGGAATGTTTTTATTGGTGCTTAGCATGGTGCGAGAAGTCCAATTGACCACGCAATTAGCTTTAGTATAGCCTGGCGTTCCTGGCGTCCCTGAAGCTGGCTGACAGCCACCGGTCTGCCCGTCAGGAACTTTGCCATCATCATTGGCTGAAACATCGCCAAAAGGCACTTGAAACAACTCGCCGTTTCTATAAGCGTTGGTCTTTTGATCAGCCCTACCCACTTCCAAGCTAATCCCCACAAATGCGCCATTCTTTTCATGAGCATTTAAGGGGTTTGTCAGCCATAACGAACTCAAAAGAGCGCCTAAAATTACCGAGCCTTTTTTAGAAATATCTAAAGATTGAGCTATCAAAACAGATTCCTTACGATTAAAATTTTTACCAACCATTTTGCAATCTTGCATTCTATTTTTCTTCTTTGTCATAAAATTGAGCATCACTCTCTAGGGTACTCCGCTTAAGTGTTACTTTTTTAATTATTTTATTATAGCTAATTACAATCTTAAAAGTCAAACAAAAACCACCCCTAAAATTCCCATAATAATGGGCTACTTGACAATAAAACCCTTTTATAGTAGATTAAAAACTCTTTAATTTTCCCATGAATAAAGGATTTTAAATGGATGCGATTTATCCTTATGTGTTAGTTGTTCATTTATTGTGTGCCATTATTTTTATTGGCTACTTGTTTTTTGATGGGGTAATTTTCCCTAATGTGAAGAAAATCTTTGGCGAAGAGTTTGCCAATAAAGCGAATACAGGAATCACTCAAAGAGCGATCAAAATCATGCCCTTATGCGTTTTAGGGCTTGTTTTAACAGGGGGCATGATGCTTAGTCAATACATGGGGGGCGATAAAGGCTGGTGTGAAACCCCTTTTCAAAAGATACTGATGCTTAAAGTGATCTTAGCGTTAAGCATTTTTCTTTTAGTGCTTTTTTCTTTATCGTGTAAGTTTTTGGGCAAGAAAAACCCTATTGGCAAATATATCCACCCTATCGCTCTAACTTTTGGCTTTTTAATCGCCATTTTAGCCAAAACAATGTGGTTTGTTTAAGAGCGTTTCAACCTCAAAGAATTTAAAACCACTAAGAGCGAGCTAGCACTCATGCTCAAACTCGCTATTAAAGGGTTAATGTATCCTAGCATAGCGACTGGGATTAAAATAGCGTTATAAATCAAGCTCAAAACAATGTTTTGCAACACCACTTGATAGACTTTTTGAGCGTTATGAAACGCTTTTTCTAGCAAACTCAAATCCTCTTCTAAAAGCAAAATATCGCATGCGCTTTTACTCAAAGCGCTTTTTTCAAACCCTAAAGAAACGCTCGCTTGTTTTAAGGCTAGCGCGTCATTATTGCCATCGCCTATCATTGCGCACACGCCCTTATAAGAGCTGATGATTTGAGCCTTATCTTCAGGAGTCAAATGGGCATGATATTTAGAAATCCCTAATTTTTTCGCGCACTCCTTAACCGAGCTTTCATTATCCCCGCTTAAAATTTCTAATTCTAAACCTTTATTTTGTAAAGCCTGAATGACTTCTTTAGCGTTAGCTTTCAAACGCTCTTCTAAAATGAATAACGCGCATAAAGTCTTGTTTTTCGCAAAGCCCACCATGATATTAGCGCTCTCTTTGACCTTTAAATCAACCCCCATAGCGTTTAAAAATTTCAAACTCCCCACTAGCAGGGTTTCGTTTTGATAGCTCGCTTTCAGGCCATGAGCGAAAAACTCTATCTTTTCTAAAACAACCTCATCGCCATCTAGAGTTTTAAGGATTGCGCTATGGGCTAAATGCTCCCTGGTTTTTAAAAGGCTCTTTAAAAGCCTTCCATCAAATTCTTCGTAAATGATTTTTTCTTTTAAAAGGACTTCTTTTTGCGTGAGCGTGCCGGTTTTGTCTATAAAGATTTTTTTCACTTTAGCCAGAGTTTCTAAAAACAACGTTTCTTTAAACACGATCAAAGGGTTTTTAAACACCCCTATCACTAACGCAATGGGCGTAGCCAGAGCGAACGCACAAGGGCAGCTGATGACTAACACGCTAATACACACCATTAAGGCTTTTTCAAAATTACCCCCCAAACCAAATTGCCACAATAAAAAGCTCACAAAGGCTAAAAACAACACCGCTTTAGAAAAAATATCCGCGATTTGATTCGCGCTGCTCTCAATTAAGGGTTTTTCTAAAAAACTCTTTTTTAAAGTTTCTAACAAACTAGAAAGGCGTGAGTTTTGGAAATTAGCGCTCACTTGATAGCTAAAAGGCACGCCCACATTCACATAACCCCCTAAAATTGGATCATTAACCCCCAATTCCAAAGGCTTAAACTCCCCACTGATCAAAGACGCATCCACGCTCGCGTTATTTAAAAGCACGCCATCTAGTGCGATTTTGGCCCCGCTTGGCACCCAAACAACAGAGCCTATCGCCACATCTTTAGGGTGTTTTTCTATCTGCTTGCCATTTTCTACAACAATCACGCTATGGATCTCATGCGATTCTAGGGCCAGACATTTTTCATTCGCAAACAATCTGGCCTTTAATTCCAAAAACTTAGAGCCAAAAACAAGCGTTAAAATCGTGCTACTCGCTTCAAAATAAGTTTCTTGAGACACCAACATGGCATAAATAGAATAAACAAACGCCGATAACGCCCCAAAAGACACGCTCAAATCCATGCCCAAAACGCCATTTTTTAGCCCATAAAACGCCCCCTTAATGAAAAAACGCCCCACCACCACTAGCACCAACAAGCTTAAAAAGAGCGATACGAGATCCAAATTCCTTTGCATGAGTTTATCCATACCACCACCATAATTCGCACCACCATAGCTTGCGTATTTGGCAATGGCAATAAACATCAAATTCATGGTGGCAAAAAACCCCACGCTCAAAGTGAGCAAGTAGGAGCGTTGCTCTTTTTGGGCTTTCAGGGCGTAATTTTGTGCGTTATAAATTTTAGCCCCATAGCCCAAACTCTCAATCTTTTGAATAATCTCTTTAGGGTTTAAAGATTTGTCAAACACGATTTGTAAATGGTGGGTGGTGAAATTCACGCTCACTTTTTTAACCCCACTTAAACGCTCTAAAACCTTTTGATTGAGCCACAAGCAAGCGTTACAATGCGTTTTTTCTAGCAAAAGATTAAGGATAAAATCGCCCTTATTGTTTTCTTCAAGGGCTTGTTCTAATTCCAAAGCGCTCATTGAATCTTGGGGCGTTACAGGGGCTAAAGTGGAATCGTTTAATTTGTCATAAAAGCTCTCTAAATTCAAATCTAACAATAACGCATACACCCTAGCGCACCCTGCACAGCAAAAATGCAATTCTTTATGATTAATGGTCTCTTTAAAAAGCTCACTTTCTTTAAACTCCAACTGGCAATGCGAACATTTCATTTTTAATCCTCAATCTAAAGGCGCTTTGATAGAATAGGTGTTACAAATTTGATAGATATTTAAAACTTCTTTGGTGTTGTCGCTTTGGTTTTTGGAATGGTGCGTGATTAAAGGGGGCAGAACTTTTAGAGCGCTTTTGGAATTATTCCTGGCCGCTCCAAGCATCAAATGGGCGTTTTTGTCTTTAAAACTTTGGACAAACCTTAAAGTTTCTAGCGTGAGTTTAACGCTTTTTAGGCTTTCTATGACCAAGCAAAGCGATAAGGCTTCATAGCAAAAAATAAAATACCCTTTAGGTTTCAGGCATTTTTTCACTTTAGCTGCTAAAGAAGCGAAGTCTAATTCGCTCTGGTGTCTCGCATGCCCTTTGTTTTTAGATTTAATAGAGCCTAAAGCATAAAAAGGAGGGTTGCACACAATCGCATCATACAAAATCGGGGGGTTGAAATCTAAAAAATCGCCCTCAAACGCTTGGGCGTTAGGGAATTTGAGGGCGTTTTTTTGGGAGCAAAACGCCATTTTGCTATCCTTTTCCACTAAATGAACGCTCGCCAGCGGGTTATCTCTAGCGCAGAGCAAGCCTAGAACCCCACACCCTGAGCCTATGTCTAAAATCGTGCCGCTATTTTTGATAAAAGGGCGTGAAAAATCGTATAAAAAAAGCGAATCGCTATTGTAAGAATAAGCGTTTAAGGGCTGGTATAATCTTAAGAGTTTTCTATCCATAAAAGGGCTTCATTTTCTAAGATTTGTGCATGCAACAACCGCCCTTTAAAAGGGGTTTTTAAAGCGAATGCACTAAACGCTTCGTTAATCATAGACGCATGCGAATGCAAAAGCAACGCATCAATTTTGTCCCTCAAGCTCTCAAACAATCCCCACCCCCCTTCAATGAAATTAAACCCTTTCTCTAGGGGTAAATCTTTAGGGTCATGGAAAGTATTGACTAAGCGATTAGGCGCAGAAAAAACTTTTGAACTAGGGCTAATTGAACGCTTGGATAAAATAGCGATATTGGGGTTTTTACCTTGATAAAAATTATCGCAAAAGCGAGCGTCCAATAAGGGGTTATCCGTTCTTATGGTTTTCCCAGAAATGATGAGCGTGTCGCATACCGCTCGCTGGTTGTGCGTGAAAATAACGCTTTTTTGCCCGGTGATCTTGCCATGATGATAATCCCCATTCATCCTTAAAGCGAGTTTGAACAAATTAAAACGCCCCTTTTGTTCCATTACCCTAAAAGGCAAGAGCAAGTCCTTAGCCTTGTTTTCTAAATTATGACAAATCATTGTTTCAATATGAGCCTTTTGTAGCCTTGCTAAACCCCCTTTTTTAGCTTCGTTTTCTTCTGTGGCAATGACCACTCTTTTAGGCTTTAAAATTTCTAACAATCCGCTGCACGCCGGGGTTTTGCCATAAGAATTGCATGGCTCTAGGGTGATTAAAAAAACGCAGTCTGTAAAGGCGTTATCGTGGCGCGTTTTTAAAAAATCGCTTAAAGTTTTAGGATCTTCTAACTTTTCTAAATCGTTTTTTAAATGGGGGCGTAAAATCTTTAACGCTGATTTAGCGGCTAAGACTTCTGCATGCGGGGTTTTGGCTTTTTTATGGGTTTCTAAACTCAAGATCTCATGGTTTTTATCTAGCACCATGCAAGCCACGCTCGGATTTTCTAAGGCTAAGGTTTGATATTCCCACGCCTTATTCAAGCAAGTTTCTAATAAACTTTCATAAAGTCTCATGGTTTAACTAGGGAAAAAAGGCAAAAGCAAAAAGCCTTTAATCGCTAAAGCGTTAATAAGATCAACAAAAAACGCTCCCACTAAAGGCACGACGATAAACGCCACATGCGATGGTCCGTAGTGGTTGGTGATGGTTTGCATGTTCACCATAGCCGTTGGGGTCGCTCCAAGCCCAAAACCGCAATGCCCCGCGCACAACACCGCCGCATCATAATCCTTCCCGCATACCCTAAAGGTTACTAGCACCACATAAAGGATCATAAATACCACTTGAACGCTCAAAATAACCGCTAACGGCACAGCGAGTTTTAACAATTCCAATAAATTCACACTCATTAAAGCGTAGGCTAAAAACAGACTCAAACTCACATTCCCTATGACTGAAACCTCTCTGTCAAACACGCTATGGATCTTAAAAAACGACAAGGCGTTCCTTAAAATAACCCCCACAAACAAGCACCACACAAAAGTCGGCAAAGTGAAACTTTTAGGCATCAGATGCGATAAAAAAGTCCCCACTAATAAAGCTATTGCAATGAGAGCTAAGGTTTCTACAAAACTGGATGCGGTGATTAGGCGCTGCTCTTTAGGGGTTTCAAAACCTTTAGACACCACGCCCTCTAAAGTGTCTTTTTCTTTAGTGTCTTTAGGTTCTAGTTTGTATTTAGAAATCAAATACTTGGCGACAGGCCCCCCAATAATCCCCCCGCTCACCAAGCCAAAAGTCGCGCACGCCATGCCCACTTCCAAGCTAGAGCTAAAATGATAGGGTGGTTGGGTGAAAAAATTAGCCCATGCCGCGCTAGTGCCATGCCCACCCACTAAAGCGATCGATCCCCCTAAAAGCCCCATTAAAGGATTGACCCCTAAAAGGCTGGCGATAGAAATCCCCACTGCATTTTGGCACACCACAAACCCCGCCACAGCCAGCAAAAAAACCGCAAGCATTTTCCCGCCTTTTTGTAAAGATTTGAAATCCGCGCTCAAACCAATGGTGATGAAGAAAGTCAGCATTAAAGGGTCTTTTAAAGAAGAATCAAATTGCAAGCCAAAATGATAAAATTGACGCGCTAACATGATAAAAAAAGCGACTAAAACCCCACCCACAACAGGCTCTGGAATATCATAATCGCGCAAAAACTTGACTTTAGAAATCACATAACGCCCCAAGAGTAACACTAAAACCATGCACACCAAAGTGGCATAAATATCCAACTTAATTTCTTGCAAGCTTGCATCCTTATTAATCAAATTTATCTTATTATAATATAATACCCCCCTAAAAGAACGAGATTAGTTAGAAAGTAGGTGTTCCTTGCATACAGTATTACAAATTGGAGCTGGTGGCGTAGGCAGTGTAGTAGCACACAAAATGGGCATGAATAGAGATGTGTTTAAAAATATCATTTTAGCGAGCAGGAGCTTAGACAAATGCCATGCAATTAAAGAAAGCATGCTCAAAAAGGGTTTGGGGGAAATTGGTGTTGAGCAAGTGGATGCCGATGATACGCAAGCCTTAGTCGCTTTAATCCAAAAATACAAGCCTAAAGTCGTTGTTAATGTGGCTTTACCCTATCAGGATTTAACGATCATGCAAGCATGTTTAGAGACTAAAACGCATTACATTGATACCGCCAATTACGAGCACCCGGATTTAGCGAAGTTTGAATACAAAGAGCAATGGGCGTTTGATAAGGCTTATAAAGAAGCAGGGATTTTAGGGATTTTGGGGGCTGGGTTTGATCCAGGCGTTACGAACGCTTATGTCGCTCATGCTCAAAAACACCATTTTGACACTATCCACACTTTAGACATTTTAGACTGCAACGCTGGGGATCACAAACGCCCTTTTGCCACGAATTTTAACCCTGAAATCAATTTAAGGGAAGTCAGCTCTAAAGGGCGTTATTATGAAAATGGCAAATGGATTGAAACAAAGCCTTTAGAAATCAAGCAAGTGTGGGCTTACCCGCAAATTGGCGAAATGGATTCGTATCTTTTATACCATGAAGAATTGGAATCGTTAGTCAAAAACATTAAAGGCTTGAGGAGGGCGAGGTTTTTTATGACTTTCTCTCAAAACTATTTAACCCACATGAAATGCTTGGAAAATGTCGGCATGCTAGGCATTAAAGAAATAGAGCATCAGGGCGTGAAAATCGTGCCGATACAATTTTTAAAAACCTTACTCCCTGATCCAGCGTCCTTAGCTAAAGACACTACCGGCAAAACCAATATCGGGTGCTATATGACCGGCATTAAAAACAACCAAGACAAAACGCTCTACATTTACAACGTGTGCGATCACAAAAAATGCTATGAAGAAGTGGGTTCGCAAGCCATAAGCTACACCACCGGCGTGCCAGCGATGTGCGCGGCTAAAATGATTTGCAACGACACTTGGAGCGTGGAGCATTTTAAAGCTGGGGTGTTTAACATAGAAGAATTAAACACCGATCCTTTCATGGAAGAATTGATCAAACAAGGCTTGCCTTATGAAGTGATTGAGCGCTAGTTTTAGGCTTCAATCTTCACTAGGCGCGATAAACACCGATTCCCTTTCTATCGTAATATTCTTATCGTCTGCGCTGTAAGCTTGTATCGTAATAGGGATTAGAATATCTTTAGCGCGTTTGTATTCTGTGGCGTTACCCTTTAGGGGTTTTCGTAAAATCACTACCGCTTTGATCTTTTGCCCGGCTTTAATGGCGATAGGGTTTAAAGGCTTTTTGATGTGGATGTCTTTTTGCCCTAAAATTTTGAAATAAAACTCATGGTCTTTATTGTCCGTGTTATGGAATAAAAACACGTAATCGTTATCCACATACCCACTAGATCGCAATTCATACAGATCGCTGTTGCGGTTAATGTCTAAAAGCATGCGTTCTTTTTTAAACGAAGTGATGGCTAAAAGGGCTATCACAATAGCGATAACCCCCATGTAAGCGATCGTTTTTAAACGCACTAGGCGCACTTTTTGGCGCGTATTAATGGCGTTAGTTGAAGACCATTGGATGAGTGAAGGGCGGTTGTATTTGGCCATGGTAATCGTGCATGCATCCA
This sequence comes from Helicobacter pylori, assembly GCF_011140715.1. Taxonomy (GTDB): domain Bacteria; phylum Campylobacterota; class Campylobacteria; order Campylobacterales; family Helicobacteraceae; genus Helicobacter; species Helicobacter pylori_DA. Next base: position 71,010 of record NZ_SFZZ01000012.1, read on the forward strand.
CGCACTCTAAGCAATTGATGCATTCTAATTGCAAGCCCTTTCTAATATCAATATGCGTGGGGCAAACCTGCACGCAATGCAAACAATTCACGCATTCGTTTTCAGCACTGCGTTTTTTAGGGGGCAAGGGGAAGAGGCGGCCTTGATTGTCATAAAGCGCTCCGCCGCGCTTTTCATCATAAATAGGGTTTAAGGTGTCATTGTCATACAACACCGATTGCACCCTAGCGTAAGGGCATAAATAAATGCAAAAACGCTCCGCAACCACCACTATATCAAAAAGCACCACTAAGGCGCTAAAAAGCCAAAAACCCATAGCGATAGGGTGATCGCTAGGGTTTTTAAGATACATAAAAAAGTCTTCTGGGGCGATGAAATAAAAGAAAAACAACATCATTAGCCCCGCCACAACAGGAGCGAACAACAAAACGCTCAATACTTTACGGATCTTATAGCTTGGGGTGTTTTTAGGGCTTTCTTGCTTGTTGCTGATCTTTTTATGGAGTTTGAAAATCTTGGTTTCAATCACATCTCTATAAAGCACCCTTAAAAAGGTTTGCGGGCAAGCCCAACCGCACCACACGCGCCCAAGGCTAGTGGTGATGAAAAAAATCCCTATAAAAAGCAAAATAACCATGAAAGGCAAAATTTGCAATTCTTCAGCGCTAAAGATCTTGCCTAAAAAATGCAGTTGCTTATGCTCAAAAGAGATCAAAAACAAATGCGCCCCATCAATGCGAACAAATGGCGTGATCAATAGCGCTAAAGAAATCAATAAAAACCCTATATAACGCTTCAAGCGAAACGATTTTAAAAAATGGCTAGAAGTTTCAAGCATTCTCAATATCCTAAAATTTTTAAGCCACTATACCCTAACAACTTAACGCTTTCACTTAAAAAGCAACATGTTATAATGATCGCTATTTTATTTGAAAGGGTATTTATGGAAGGCGTTTTGAATTTCCTAACCAATATCAATGTGATTTTCACCCTTTTGGGCTATTTGATTGGGGGGATTCCTTTTGGCTATGCGTTAATGAAAATCTTTTATGGCATGGATATTACTAAAATCGGATCGGGGGGTATTGGCGCGACGAATGTCTTACGCGCTTTACAAAGTAAGGGCGTGAGTAACGCTAAACAAATGGCCTTATTAGTCTTAATCTTGGATCTATTCAAAGGCATGTTCGCGGTGTTTTTGAGCAAATTGTTTGGGTTAGATTATAGTTTGCAATGGATGGTCGCTATCGCGAGCATTTTAGGGCATTGTTATTCGCCTTTTTTGAATTTCAATGGAGGCAAGGGCGTTTCTACGATCATGGGCTCTGTGGTGTTGCTCATCCCTATTGAAAGCCTCATCGGCTTGACGGTGTGGTTTTTTGTGGGTAAGGTGCTTAAAATCTCTTCACTCGCTAGCATTCTAGGGGTAGGCACAGCGACTGTTCTTATCTTTTTTGTGCCTTATATGCATATCCCAGATAGCGTCAATATCCTTAAAGAAGTCGGCACGCAAACGCCTATGGTATTGATTTTTATTTTTACCCTTATCAAGCATGCGGGCAATATTTTCAATTTATTGACCGGTAAAGAAAAGAAAGTCTTATGAAAACTAAACAAGGCGTCCATATCCATAACTTGGTGTTTGAAACGATTTTAGGGATTTTAGAGTTTGAACGCTTAAAACCCCAAAAAATAAGCGTGAATGTGGATCTTTTCTACACGGAATTACCTAATAAGGCTTATTTGGACTACATGGAAATCCAAGAAATCATTCAAAACACCATGCGAGAAAAACAATACCTTCTCATTGAAGACGCCCTTAAGGATTTGAGCCAAATTTTAAAAACGCGCTACAAGGAGATCACTGAACTTTATTTGAAAATCAGCAAGTTAGAAATTTCTCCCAATTCTCAAGTGGGAGCGAGCGTGAAAATTTACTATGAAACCAATCTTTAGCCTCTTTTTCCTCCTTATGGTTTTAAAAGCGCACCCCATAAACCCTTTATTAGAGCCGCTATATTTCCCGAGTTACGCGCAATTTTTAAATCTAGAATCTCATTTTGTCATTAAAAAAAAGCGCGCTTATAGACCCTTTCAATGGGGGAATACCATCATTATCAAACGCCATGATTTAGAAGAACGCCAGAGCAACCAGCCAAGCGATATTTTCCGCCAAAACGCTGAAATCAATGTGTCTTCTCAAACTTTTTTAAGAGGGATCAGCAGTGCTTCTTCACGCATAGTGATCGATTCAGCCGCTCAATAAAATGCTAAAACTTTTTTAATCATATTTTTCTTCATATTTTCTTAATCCTAAAACAAATTTAAGGTATTATTAAATAGAATAATGTAATAATAACCTTAGGTTTAAAACTTGACTAAATTTTTTAGAAAAAAGTAAATAAAAAGGCTAAAAGAAATGCTTAGAAATCAATTTCGTATCGTGTTTGTCTCTTGTATTGTCGCTAGCAGTTTGCAAGCTCAAGAAAATACCCACACTTTGGGTAAGGTAACCACTAAGGGTGAAAGGACTTTTGAATACAACAATAAAATGTATATTAACAGGAAAGAGCTCCAACAACGCCAAAGCAACCAAATCCGTGATATTTTTAGGACTAGGGCGGATGTGAATGTGGCCAGTGGGGGCTTAATGGCGCAAAAAATCTATGTTAGGGGGATTGAGAGCCGTCTCTTAAGGGTAACAATAGATGGCGTCGCTCAAAATGGTAACATTTTCCACCATGACGCTAACACGGTGATTGATCCTAATATGATTAAAGAAGTGGAAGTGATTAAGGGGGCGGCGAATGCTTCAGCAGGCCCAGGTGCTGTTGCAGGTAAATTGTCTTTCACCACGATTGACGCTAACGACTTTTTAAGGAAGAATCAAACTTATGGGGCTAAAGCGGAAGCGGGCTTTTACACCAACTTTGGATACCGCATGAACGCCACTGCGGCTTACCGGGGGAAAAATTGGGACATACTCGCTTATTACAACCATCAAAATATTTTTTATTACAGAGACGGGAACAACGCTTTTAGGAATCTCTTCCACCCTAACTACGATTTACAAGATCCAAGCAATAGCGACATTGGCATAGGGACTCCAAGCGAAGTCAATAGCGTTTTAGGTAAAGTCAATGGCTATATCAACGACACGGATACCATCAGCTTAAGCTACAACATGACAAGGGAGAATTCCACCAGGCTTTTACGCCCTAACACCACTTCAGCCCTCTCCAAAGCCAATGACCCAGGAAGCCAGCCAGCCCCCTTTGTGATTGACTTTGGGAAAGAATTAGCCCATACGATCAACTTCAACCACAATTTGAGTCTGAAATATAAGCATGATGGAGGCACTAGTTTTAGTCAGCCGCGCGTTGAATCTACTGCCTTTTTAGGGGTAAGGGGGGGCGATTATAACCCTGTGGTGAATCCTTTCGCTTACAATTCTAACGAGCCGGCTAACCCGGATTACATCCCTGAAGTTAAAGATTGGTGTAACAACCCGGACAATATCAGCCAGTGCACGCAAGGAGCTATCAGGCCTTCTGATGGAGGCTATCAAATAGGCTATGGGCAGCCGGGATCGATCAATTGGCAAGGCGCTTCTGCAATTTCCACAGGTTCTAATATTTACCATGGGCTTGTCCCTAAAAACCCTGATTATGACATGACCCCCCCTAACGCTCAAAACCCTAGTGCGAACGATTGGACCTTAGGGAATGCGGACGCTGAGGGGACTTTAGCCAGAAGGATTTTCTTAGTCAACTCAGGCGTTAATTTTAAAGTCACCCACCCCATTAGCGAAGATTATGGGAATGTGTTTGAATACGGCATGATTTATCAAAACCTGAGCGTTTTTTCTGGATTGGATAAAGGCAAAAACGGCTATTATAAAAATAATATTGACCCTAACGACCCTAATGGGCCGGGCCTACCTTACCGCCATTACTACACCGATCAGAGCTCCCAATACCCCCAAAATCTAAACGCGCCTAACCCGCTCTATCGTAACATGCCCCAAAATTCGCATGCGATTGGGAATATCATCGGAGGGTTCATGCAAGCGAACTACAATATTTTAAGCAATGTGATCGTGGGTGCGGGAACTCGTTATGATATTTACACCTTGCTAGACAAAAACGGTCGCACGCATGTAACTTCTGGTTTCTCGCCTTCTGCAACCGTGCTTTATAACCCCATTGAAAGCATTGGCTTGAAAGTGAGCTATGCGTATGTGACTAAGGGGGCCTTGCCTGGCGATGGCGTTTTGATGCGCGATCCCACGGTGATTTATCAAAGGAATTTACGCCCTGCGATCGGTCAAAATGTGGAATTTAATGTGGATTACAACAGCAAGTATTTCAATGTGCGCGGGGCAGCGTTCTATCAGGTCATCAATAACTTCATCAACAGCTACGGGCAAGACACTTCTAAAAATGGCGGGGGTAACGCGACCGCAAAAAACATGTCAGGGAATTTACCCGAAACCATTAATATCTATGGTTATGAAGTTTCAGGGAATGTGCAATATAAAAATTTCGTAGGGACTTTCTCAGTGGCTCGCTCTTGGCCGACGGCTAGGGGGCATTTATTAGCGGACACTTACGCTCTAGCTGCAACAACGGGGCATGTGTTTATTTTAAAAGCCGATTATGATGTTCGCAGATGGGGGCTTACTTTAACCTGGCTCTCACGCTTTGTAACTAACATGTTTTATGAAGGCTATTCTATCTACTACCCTCAATACGGCTTGATGAAAATCCATAAGCCTGGGTATGGTGTGCATAATGTCTTTATCAATTGGACCCCCACTTCTAAAAAATGGCAGGGGTTAAGGATTTCAGCCGTGTTTAACAATATCTTAAACAAGCAATATGTCAGCCAGGCTTCCGTGTGGCAAGCGAGCGCGGACGCTCCAGCGAGCGATATGATCCCTAAAAATAAGCGCATGGCGCTCCCGGCTCCTGGATTTAATGTGCGTTTTGAGGTATCCTATCAGTTCTAAAATGAAAGAAATCTTAGGATTTCTTTTTGAATTTTGAACATGGAAACAAGCATGAAAAAACCCTATAGAAACCGCCAAGCTCTATGGAAAAAGTTCCGCTCGCTCAACAAACTCATTAAGACGCTCTTAAGGATTTTAAAAAAGTAGTTTTATCAAAAATTTAGCGGGTTTAGTTTAAAATAACGCTTTATTTTAATTTTCAAAAAGGAAAAGCAAACGCGCTTATTATGGCTAAAGAAACGCCCGAAATAACCCCGGATCTTTTGAAAAACCCTTATCAAAAAATCATCAATGCGAGCGCGAGCGTTTTTGATGAAAAGCATGGGCGATCGTTTTTTAGCCCGCAATTTTATGAAAAAATTGAACCTTATTTAAAAGAAGTTTTAACCCAACCCATTGATTTAGAATGCGATCTCAACACCGCTAAAAAAACGAACCGCTTAACCCCCTTAAAACAGCTTTTTAAGGCGTGTTTTAACGCTGAAGAGGTTTTGATTGTGAATAACAACACCAGCGCGATTTTCCTCATCGCTAACGCTTTAGCGCAAGAAAAAGAAATCGTTGTTTCTTATGGCGAATTAGTGGGGGGGGATTTTAACCTTAAAGATATTTTATTAAATAGTGGGGCTAGGTTGCATTTAGTGGGGAATATTAATCGTGCTTATTTAAGGGATTACCGCTTAGCCTTGAATGAAAACAGCAAAATGCTCTTTAAAACCCACAACCCCGCTTTTCAAAAAGACACGCCTTTTAAAGATTTGCAAGCCCTAGCCAAAGAGCATGGTTTGATTGATTATTACAATTTAGGGGATGTGGATTTGTTAAACAGAGCGGCTTTAGAAGAAGTTTTAGCCCTAAAACCATCGCTTTTAAGCTTTAGCGCGGATAAATGCTTTAACAGCGCACAAGCCGGCATTATTATGGGGCAAAAAGAACGGATTGAAGCGTTAAAAAACCACCCCCTTTATAGAGCCTTGAGGGTGGGTAAAATCACGCTCACCTTGCTTTTTTGCAGCCTAAACGCATGGGTCAATCACCAAGAAGAAATCACCATTCATGCACTACTAAACCAAACTAAAGACGCCTTATTACAAAAAGCCCTCAAACTCTACGCTCTTTTAAAGCCTTTAGAATTGAATGTGAGCATAGCCTCTAGCTTTTCTAAAATAGGGAATTTGCCCAACAAAGAATTAGAATCTTTTTGCGTGAAAATCCAGTCCAAAAACACCCAGAATTTAGATTGCGAGAAACTTTATTTAAAGCTTTTCCAAAAAGGCGTTATTACAAGAATTTCATGCGAATTTGTGTGCTTTGAAGTCTTTAGCTTGAATGGAGAAGATTTGGAAAAAATCGCTCTGGTTTTAAAAGAAATCCTTAACAAGGCTTAAAAATTCGCTATAATAAAATTTCTTTTAAACGCGCCGCTCCCCCACAATAGAGAATGACAAAAAAACGATAGAACATCAATTTAAAGGAACTTAAGAATGGAAAAAATCAGCGACCTTATAGAATGCATTGCGTATGAAAAAAATTTGCCTAAAGAGATGATTTCAAAAGTGATTCAAGGCTGTTTGTTAAAAATGGCGCAAAACGAATTAGACCCCCTAGCGCGCTACTTGGTGGTTGAAGAAAACAAGCAGCTCCAGCTTATCCAGTTGGTGGAAGTTTTAGAAGATGGTGATGAAAGATTGGTTAACGACCCTTCTAAATACATCAGCCTGTCTAAAGCCAAAGAAATGGATCCAAGCGTTAAGATTAAAGACGAATTGTCTTATAGCTTGAGTTTGGAGAGCATGAAACAAGGAGCGATCAACCGCCTTTTTAAAGATTTGCAATACCAACTAGAAAAAGCGTTAGAAGACAGCCACTTTGAAGCGTTTCAAAAGCGTCTTAACAGCGTTTTAATGGGGCAAGTGATTTTAGTGGATCACAATCAAAACACTTTTATTGAGATTGAGCAACAATTTCAAGGCGTTCTTTCCATGCGCCATCGCATCAAGGGTGAGAGTTTTAAAGTAGGCGATAGCATTAAAGCGGTTTTAACGCAAGTCAAACGCACGAAAAAAGGCTTATTATTAGAGCTGAGCCGCACCACCCCTAAAATGCTTGAAGCCTTGTTGGAATTAGAAGTCCCTGAAATTAAAGATAAAGAAATTGAAATCATCCATTGCGCGCGAATCCCAGGCAACAGGGCGAAAGTGAGCTTTTTTTCCCATAACGCTAGGATTGACCCCATAGGCGCGGCTGTGGGGGTTAAGGGCGTGCGCATCAATGCGATAAGTAATGAATTGAATAAAGAAAACATTGATTGCATAGAGTATTCTAATGTGCCTGAAATTTATATCACTTTAGCGCTCGCTCCTGCTAAAATTTTAAGCGTTGAGGTTAAAAAAATCCCCATAGAAGAATTGAATGCTGAAGAAAAAGAATCCATTCAAGAGCGTTTCATTGTCAATAACCATTTGCAAAAGGCTAAAGTGCGTTTATTGGACATTGAAAAATCTAAGGCTATCGGTAAGGGCGGGGTGAATGTGTGTTTAGCGTCCATGCTTACAGGCTATCACATAGAGTTTGAAACCATTCCTAGCGTCAAAGAAAACGCAGAAAATGAAAACGAAAAAGAAACGCCAAAAGTAGGGGTAGAAGCTTTAGAGTCTTTGTTTAAGAATTGAAATGATTTCTGTGGAACTTATTGAGTCCTTAATCAAAAGGACTTTAAGCTAAGAGCGGTATTAAATAGGTGCGTGATTGAATTTCTTAAGGCTAAATTTGAAAGAAATAATTCAGGTTTTTCAATGAGTATTGAGATTTTCAAAATTGCAAAAAACACTCAATTAAGAAAAATTTGCATCAAATTTTATTAGAATGGACACAAAAAATGGGTTGGATTGAATTTAAAGATATTTAGAAACTAAGCCTTGTATATAGAAACTAATCTCTGTATTATATGCAATTCTCCACAAAAACCAATCACAAATAGAATTGTAGCTATTAGATTAAACCAAAACATGGGTTTTTTGCAAAAATTTTCTTGTTTATCTTTTTCTCTTTTGATAAGGATACTTTTGATAAAAAAGAAAAAAGCAGATACAAAATATTCCCAAAAAATAAAGCTATAAAAGCCATAACAAAAACCAAGCGATAGGCGTTCGCTTTGTCAATATTTGATAAAACAGAAGTGGAAAATGCCAATCCCCCAACAAATGTTAAAACAATAGAGGCAAAAATACCTAAAATGGTTATGTATTGCGTTTGTTGTTTATTCAATTCTTCGCTTAATTTTTTATAGTTTTTATTTAGATCATCTTTTAACTTTATAGAAACATCTTTAACTCTACTCATTTTCTTATCAAAATCTTGCAGTCTGATACACTCTAAATTCATGTGATCATAAAGCTTTTCTAGTTTTGGCTTAATGCTTTCAACTTCTTTATTATCTTGAATCTCTTTGAGTGTCCTTATATTTTGTGTGAGCGTCATAAAGGCTTGCTCTTTATCCCTTGTGGAATTTAAAATAATAGTTGTGATTTTTGAGTATTTATGCTTGTATTCTCCTTCATAGATTTCTTTGAGATCTTTGATGATTTGATCTTTTTGGCTAGACAAATCCCCCTCTTCGCACAGCAATACAATCATTTCTTCTAGCTTTTTATCTTTATCTTCTTCTTTAGTCTCCATTTGTTTGTTTGGCTTCTTGTTTGATCAAATCTTTGCTAATGATTTCTTTTCTGTCTTCTTTGAAGCTTTTATGCCAAGCGCCATTTTCTTTATGACTCTCTTTCACTAAGTCCCAATAGGATTTTTTGCTGCATTTTTCTATGGAGTGGTTGATGGTTTCAAGTTCATCTTTTTTAAGATTTTGCGAGAGAGTTTCTTCTTTGGGTTTGTCAATAGAATTGACACCATAATTGCGGTATTCATAATACACCTCTCTTGCAACAGGCCCGTATTTCCAAGCTTCAAAATCATCAGAAACTAGGTGTTTGTCAAACTTTTTGATATAATCAAGCTCTGTGAAATACAAAGTTTTTTGTAATTCTAAGTTACTCAATTCTTTGTTTGAATGCTTAAGAATATATTGTGCTAGTTCCAAAGTATTGACCATTAATACCTCCTAGTTAGTTTTTGCTAATTTTAACTAAATATTGTTAACTTTTCTAACCATTTCTTTTCCAATGATTTTAATCTCTTGAATTTCTTAAAGCTAATTCTAGAGAAATAATTCAAGTTTTTTCAATGGATATTTAGCCTTTCAAAATAGTAAAAATCGCTTAATAGTTCAACTAGTGAGCTATTCACATGTTTAAGGAATTCAGTAACTTTTTTAATTTATTTTTGAAATTCTTTTTTGATGAATGAAATTCCTTTTTTTGACAATTCACTCCAACCATTGCAATTTTTTAATGCATTTTCGTTTTCAACTCTCAATACTTCATATGCAAAAAGCCAAAATTCATCATCTAATATATATGTTCCATCTTCTGACTTAATCATCGTTTCAGCTCTTTTTAAATATTCATCAATCGCAGAACTCTCTGAATCTTTTCTTGCCCTTAAATATCCTAAAAGCATAAAAATACAATCATTACTTTCAAGGGCCATACTATGGCAAGTTTTTTCCATCTCAAAATCATATTTTAGAGAGAAATACAACGCATAAGAACAAGCTTCATGATTATTGTTTTTTGATCCTGCTTTAAATATATTCTTAGAAATTTCTTGAATTTGATTGGTTTGGATCGGATAGTTATTGTTATCAAACACTTCTTCAATACAAGGGATTAAATAAGGATAGAGCAAAGCTAAATGGTGCAAGGTGCTAAAATAATATTCTCTTGCGTTATCTGTCATCTTCTTTTTGTTGAGCATTTTTATAGCTTATTTTAAAATGGAAGCCTTATTATCATTTTGCTTTATCAATGCAATAGATTTATCTAAAAAAGCAACAACGCTAGGGTATTTAATTTTCCCTTTATACTCATCCATTTTAAAAATTTTTAACTGATTGATCCATTCTTCTTCATGCATCAAAGGGAGTTCAAAAATTTTTGTTTTTTTGTGGTTGAGTGAAAGGTTATATTTTTTAAGACACTTTGCGAGATCGATTGTAAATTGTTCTGCCTCATCTCTTGAATTCACATAGCAAGTATAATCATCAATGTGCCTAATATATTTATATTCTGTTTTATTTTGCCCTTTTCTTAAATTTTTTAAATCCCCATCAACGGCGACTAAAATAATTTCTGAAATCAAATTGGAACTATGCGGTCCAATAAGAATCCCCGTAGTTTCCTTATGATTCATGTTTCTTGTTTGGGTATCAATCTCATCGCTCCAATGATTTTTGTCTTTTTTAGCAATTTCTTTACCTCTTATTGCCCAAGGAATTGAATGCGTATAAATGCTTGGGAAGCAAGTGGATATATCAGCCTTTAGCTTGCATCTAGCACCAATACGAATACTCCTCCTTAATTTCCCCTCACAAAAAATATCTTTATGACCCATATCAAAAATACTTTTTCTCATAGCAACTCTATCTTTAGAATAATCGTTTTGAAAAATTTTTTTATTTTTAGGAATTTTTTGAATGTGGATGCGGCTGATCTTGTGGGTATTGCCATCTGTCTTTTCTTTAAAATACCCCTTTAATTTATCCCAATTATCCCGTAGAATTTTGCATTGATTATAATAAGCCAAAGGATTAGGGATAGCAAAATATCTGGGCGTTACAATATCTCTTATTCCCTCGTAGGTAATATGCTGATACCCCATCTTGCGTTTAGGGAATATCTTCTCTTTATTATTCTTGCAATATCTGTAAAAAGGCTTTGATGTCAGAAAATTAGGAATTCTTTCTACAAACATCCCGTATCCTAACAATCCCTTAAAAAGTTTATTTTGAGAAATCTCATTAAGACATTCAAAATAAGTCTTTTCTTTCACTTTTTTCACTAACATTACCCTCTTTTTGAAAGTTTTCCCATTGCCAATATACAGATTCAAAAGCAATTCTATGGTATTTTTTACACCGAATTTTTAAGGCGTTTGTTTTAAGCATCACAATCCCTACTATTTATGGTTTTAGTCCAAAGCCATGCGGTAGAAAAAGCTTTTTTAATCTTTAAATCGCATTTGATTGTTCTTGCTTGTTTTAAGGGTTAGGATAAAATAACGATCACCCCCTAGTTTTTATTTTGCTAGAGATTAGGGGGTAAAATCCACTTTTAGGAGCTTACTATGAAAAATCATCGTAGTAAACACTCTTGGAGAGAATTATACCTAAAAATCAGTTTTTTAGGTTTAAAGTTTGATCTAGTGATTAAACGCTAATTCTTAAAAAGAGTTGCCCCCTAAATTAGGGGGTTATCCTTAAGTGGGAAATCAGCTTTTCACTGCCCGTTTTCAATGATCTTAATTTCTTCATCGGTGAGGTGGTAGAGCTGATAGACTAAAGCGTCAATTTCTTTTTCTAACTTTTGGGTGTTGGCTTTAGGGTCTTTTTCTTTTGCTTTTAAAATCCGCTCCGCGCAATCGGTGATTTTATCGGCTAATTCTTGGTTTTTAGGGGTGATTTTAGGAATGGGTATTTTTTCTAAATTATTTGTTTTTAACTCGCCCTCAATACCCCCTCCCATATAAAACTTACGCATAGCAAAATAAATGCATTTAGAGTTTAGTAAAGCTGTAAGATATTTTATTTCTATCTTATCGCCTGTAATAATATTTGCAGGTGCTGGAGCATAAAATCCTTTTTCTTCATAAACAAAACAAGGCTCTTTAGCCATAATACAAGGATACACAATTTTCTCTTTTTCAAAATCTTGATAATAGCTTGCCGCCCATCTTTGCAAGCAATACCATTCATATCTCTTTCCGGTTTCATCTTTATTGCGTTTTAAAAGTTCATCTTTATATGAAAGCAAATGAGCATAGATAATAGGATAGTGGGTAGAAAAATCTTGTTCATTTTTCTCCATGCTTTTTGGACTACCGGTATTTGGAAAATGCCAAGGTATAAAAATCACCCACAAATCCGCCCACTCATAAGAATACCTTTTAATGTCTTTCCCTCTTAAAATGGGCTTGATAAGCTCAATTGTTCTTTCTCTTTCGCTCATTCCCCTTTCGTCTTTTTGCAAATCGTCGCAGTTTTTTAAGATTTCGTCTCTTTTTTCAGTGGGAATGATGAAGGCTTCGTTACAGCCGGTTAAGATACCCCGATAGATTTGAATACCCCAGTCTTTAAGCGGGGTGCCGATGTTTTCCATTTTGTCCCTTAAATCCAAAAGCGTGGTGTTGGCAAAAATAAAGCTTTCTGTTGAAAGCGCGTTTTGCCTCATCAAAAGAGAGGGGGTGTTTTTCAAATCGTCTTTATCGTTTGGGGTGGGTTCGTAATACTTAAAAACGCTCTCTTTAAGGGACGCTTGCTTGATGAAATGAATGATGCTGGTATCCACTGCAGCACTTTCAAAGACTTTTAAGGCGTTTAATTCCATGTAGCTGACAAGGGTGGTTTTTTTGAGTAATAATTCTCTCAATTTGGCGCCGTATTTGGCTCGCGCGTATTTGTTGGAAGTGATGAAAGCGTTAAACCCCTTTTCTTTTAAAAGATTCAAAGCCAGGGCAAAAAAGTAGGTGTAAATGTCGCTTGAGCTGTTATAGAAATCTTGGTATTGCTTTTCTAATAAAGGCTTTAAGTCTTTGATGTGTTCTTGGCGGATATAAGGCGGGTTGCCAATGATGCAATCAAAGCCTAAAAAATTCCCCTCATCGTCTAGCACTTCAGGGAATTCAAAGCGCCATTCAAGAGCGTTAGCGTAGCGTTCGTTTTCATCTTGTAAATCCTTATAAGATGTTAGGACATAGCGGTTAAAATGTTCTAGCCCCACTACTTTATCCGTTTTGTCTAGTTTGGGGTAGGGTGTATAATCATGAAAAAGACCTTCATGCGCCATTTTCTTTTCTAATGCTAGGGCTTCCAATTCTAAGCCGTTATCGTTTGCCTCCTCCAAGATACTCTTGCCATAGAGTTCTAAATGCTCTTTTAAAAATTTTTTAAATTTTAATTCTTTTTGAGGGGGTTCTAAAGTGAGTTTAAAAGCTTCTTTAATTTTCTCTATCCTATCATTGAGAGCCTTTTTAAAATCTTTGTTAGGGTTTTGTGCTAATTCTTGATAAAGGCGTTCTTTAGCGTATTTTCTAACAGCGTTAGAGTCTTTTATGGGGTGTGTTAGGGTTTCTAAGATTTTAGGGTCTTTGTAGATTTTAACGAGTTCTTTATATTCAGCGATGTAGTATTCTAGGTTTTTATTTTTTTCGGTTTTTAATAAGGCTTTATCTTTGAGAGCAAACCTAGAAATGAGCGAATTACCGCACTTGATGTTAATGTCAATGTTGGGGAGGGTTTCAAGATTGTTAGTGTTCTTGCCCTTTTCAAAAATATAATAGCTGTATTTTAAAAGCTCTATCCATAGCCTGAGCTTGGTGATTTCGCATGAATTGGGGTTAATATCCACGCCAAAAAGGCAGTTTTCAATGATGTCTTTTTTAAGCTCAAAAAGTTCTTTTTGGATTTGGTGGTGGGGATCGTTTTCGCTATGCGGTATGGTGTAGTTAAAGACTTTATCCTCTGGCGTGTGAATGATGATTTCATCGTTTTCTAATTTAAGATCGTAGCGATACAAGGAAACAATAAGCCCTAGCTTGTAAGCAATCCACACCATTTCATTGAGCGCTGAAACCAAGAAATGCCCGCTCCCCACCGCCGGATCGCAAACGCGTAGAGTGAGAAGCGTGTTTAGGTATTCTTTGCGTTTATTCTCTTTATAGCTATTTTGGAGATGATTTCTTAATTCTGTTAAATTTTCGCACTCTATTTTATAGGTTTGATTGAATTTATCCAACACAATCGGCGTGATACTCTCTTTGCACATGTAGCTCGTGATAAAGCTTGGGGTATAAAAGCTCCCCTCTTTATAGCCGTTGAGTTTTTCAAAAACAAGCCCTAAAACGCTAGGGTTAATCAAACGGCTTTCGCTCTTATTTTGATTATCTTTAATGTCTTTAGGGGTGGTGGTGAAATCATAAACGCGCAAAAATTCAAAAAGGTATTCCAGCAAGGGCAAATCTTTTTGTTTTTGGTAATTTTCGTGTTTTTTGAGAACGGATTTAGGATAAATCTCTAAAGGCTCGTTATTGAGTAATTTGATTTCATGCCCCTTTAATTCCAAAGGCGTTTGATCAAACAAACTGGAATTCAAATAAGGGATTTTTTTAAAAATCTTGTCTTCTTTATTTAAAGAACGCTCGCTGTTTTTCTTGGCCAGGACTTCAAAAAAGAGGGTGTTTAGGGCGTTGAAATCTTTAAAGTTTTCTATGGTTAAGAAAGGTTTTTCAAAATGGTTGAAAGAATTTAAAAGGCTTTCTAAAAGCCGTAAAAACAAGATGCGGTTATTCCAAGCGATGAGTAACGCCATGACTTTTTCATCGTCTAAATCTTTGTATTGTTTTTTTAAAGCATCGCTTAGGGAGTTTTGGGTGCGGCTGGGCTTGATTAAAGTTTTCCCTTTTTCATTTTTCTCTTCTAACCCTAAAATATAAAGCAATTCTTCATAAAAATCTTTGTTAAGCGTGTTAGCGTCAGAATATTTTGGGATTTTGAGCAAAAAATTAGGGCTTAGGGCTTGATAGATTAGGGCTAAATTTTCTTTTTTGAGAGGGATATGGTGGTATTTTAAGGAATGATCAAGCTCATTAAGGCGTTTTTGGCAAGCATCATAAAACGCTTTTGTGCGTGGATCGTTACCCTTTCTATCGTGGCAATTTTCAAAGGCTTTTTGAATTTCTTTATCTTTATTAAAAACCTCAAATTCGTTCGCATCAATGATATAAAGCTCTTTGATAGTGGCTAAGATAAGACGCTTAAGGTTGTTATTACCCCCTTTTCTTTCTATGAGGTAATACAAAAGGCTTTCATGCAAGGCTTTAACATTCAAATCGCCCTTTTTAATAAATTCGTTGGAGTTTTTAAGGGCTTTAAATTCAATGATCACTTCCACTTTGTTATTTTCATTAAGAATAGCGCTGTCTATTTTTTTGATGGGATTAACCTTGTATTCAAAAACACCTTTCAATAAATCACTAAAAGCGCCTTTGTGGTGATCTTCATTTTCTCGTTGGTCGGTTTTTAAAAAGGCGTTAAAAGCGGTTTCAAAAGCTTTCAGTTGCTCTTTACTTGGGTAGTTTGTGTTGGGTAAATCTAATTTTTTATAATCCATGTTAATTCCTTACATCGCTTAAAAACGCATGCTTTAAAAGTTTATCGTTGTTTATAAAAGCATTTTTTAATGCCACGCTTTTATAAGCGTAATGCTCTTTAATGCTTGAGATTTTGCCTAAAAACTTATTGATTTCATTTTTTTGAAATTCTTCATCATCTTGTCTTGGCGCGTTTTCTAATAAGCTGTTTATTTCTTTTTTCAAAATTTTCTATAGTTTCTTTTGTGGGTGTTGGGGGATTGTATTTTTTAATGAAATCCTTGAGTAAAATGCGAGTGAAACGAATCATAAAACGCCTTTAAAATTGGATAAAAACGATTATAACAAAAGCGCCATGAATTTTAAATAAAACGCTTTTCTTTGAAATTGTTCCATGTGAAACATTGGAGTAATTGATCTATTGATAAGACTTATTTAATTTAAATTTTTGACTTTCTCAAAACATGTATATAAATGATCAAGGGATGTGTCTAAAATGGGTTCGAACATGAAAGAGTTAATGTGGATATTTTCAGGAGTAATCATTAAAACCTTTTGTATAACCCTTTTTTCATCATCAGATAGTTCTTTTTTAGTGGCATCATATAACTCCCTTGTTTGATTTTTCTCCGATTTGAATTCTCGATTTAGTTTATTTAACATCCATTCTTCAGCTTTTAATCTGATCGCCATTGAAAGAATAATCTTATTTTGTAATTCAATATGATTACAATCTTTATCGTTATAAATTTCTTCTGCAATATCATAAATTGCTTGAAAGTATAATTTTGAGTTATCTTTTTCAATCTTTTTATTTTTTCGCTCTATGCCAAAAACGCTATCAAAAATCTTTGAAATATCCTGAATGTGAATAGTTTTTGTATCTTTTTTCATGTGCAAGCAATTTGTAAGTTTTATATAATTGCTGTCTTTGTCTGCTTGAGAACTTGTGTATTCAATCAAATTCCTCACAAAAGGTATCAGTGCGAAAAAGTCTTTATCATTTTCTGAGTCTCTAATACATTTAATAAAACTCTTCAAATACCCACCATTTTCAAAAATTATTTCTCTAGCATCATTTTTGCGGATCATTTTAATCTGTTCTCTAGGAATATTCAAACGGCTTGCTAGGGTGCGATAAAAATCAAAATTATGCGTCATCACGAGCAATTTAAATTGTCTGCATTCTTGCAAATCCTTAAGATACTCAATAATTGCATATTTATTTCTATAATCAAAAGAGTCTGAAATATCATCAAAAACTAAGAGTTGGATTTCGTCGCTTCTTTTTCTAGCCTCAATTTCAAACAAGATTTGTAAGATATATAACGCTCTCTTTTCTCCTCCGCTTAAATGTTTTTGCAAATCTTCTTTTTGAACATTCATATCCTGATTGTCATCAGAAAATATAAATCTAAATTGCGCGGTGTCTTTATTCAATAAAATATCTTTTTGATTTTGAAGCTCCACTTTAAAGGGAACAAGAAATCTTTGATTAAAAATTTCAATGACAGATTCCCATTCTTTCTGGTCTTTGTTAGCCTGTTTTATAATTTCTTCTATTTTAGGCTTTTTCTCTCTATAAAGATTAACCAAACTCTTAACATTTTGAATAACTTGTTTAAGATAGCTAAACAACACCTTTTTTCTAAAAGAATCATAATCTAAAAGTTCTGTCAATAATGTATTATCCTTACTGATAGCATCTTTAAAGGCTTTAAGTTCCTTATTAGCATTTATGACTTTTTCAATCTTATCAAAGCTCTCTTTAAGCTTCTCATCATTGACAATTCTATTTTTTTCATTTTCAAAAATATCTGACAATTTTTGATAATTCGTAATTTCCTCTCCAGCAATTTTCAAACTATGGTTAGCTTTAAAAAACCTGTTATTTTCTAAAGCTTTTTTAAGATCATCAGCATGGTTTGTTCCAAAATCTCCACCATCCATATGTTTAAAAATCTCAGATTGAGACAATAATTCTTGATATTTATTAAAATACTGCTCAATCAAATCATGATGCTTATTGACAAAATCTTTCACTTTTTTTGATCTATCAAATATATCACGATATTCAAAAGAATAGTGTTTTTCGCTGTTTTCTATTTCAGTCAAATAAGTGTCTAAAATTTCATAAAAATTTTTATTTTTTTCATTTTTAATGGTTTTTATTTCTTCTTCACAATCAAAACCGCTTGCAATATCTCTAAAACTTTTTAAAAGTGTCTTCTTTTCTTTTTCTAATTCTGAAAGAATATTATCATATCGTTGTTTTAATTCTGATTTTGCCATAAAAGTTGTAACGCTGTCTTCAGAGCTAAATTTTTCATCATAAGAATGAAAAACAGCAACATTTTCTTTTGACATTTTCTTACCATTAAATTCAATCTCTATTTTACTTCTACGATTAGGATAAAAATTATCTTTTGGCATTTCGTTATTTATCAAATCGGTCAGGCTTTTTGCAAATGAAGTTTTAAAAACCCCATTTTGAGCATATAAAAGATAGCTGTTTGCTTGTGAAAAATCTAAAGATATGTCTTTTATCTTGCCTATTCCATAGCAATTCTCTATATTGATTTTTAACTCCATTGACTACTCTTTAGTAAATTTAATTAAACTTTATCATATTCATTTCAATAAAACCTTTTTAGAGATTAGGTTAAATTGATCTAAATCAAAATTGTTCCATGTGAAACATTAGGGTAATTGAGCTTATTAACTCTAATCTTTACGATTTAAAACTTCATTAACCAACGCGCTTAATTGATCATTGCTCAACTTGGTTTCGTATTCAATATTCACGCCTTGCTTTTTTAAAGCTTCAAAAAATTTCTTAGCGGTTGAAATTTTCCGCTTTTCTTCATCGCGCAATTCGTTTTCATGTTCAACCCCCTTAGTTTCTACCACTAACAACACTTTTTTATCGTTGTTTTCAACCACATACCCAAAATCAGGGCTATAAGTTTGATTCAACCCTATCGGGATTTTAACCCTAGGGAGCTTACCAAAAACAATGATTTTAATGTCGTTAGATTCTTCAATCGTGTCTTTTTCAATCTCGCTATCCACTTGCATGAAATTTTCATACAGGCATTTTTCTTGAGCGCTTGAATTTTTAATCTCATATTTATCCGCCCCCAAACTCCTGTCTAAAAACTCTCTAATCTCTCCCTTTTCATCATAAAACGCATCGTTTTTTCTGTTTTTAATCGTCGTTTCGCGCATTTGATAGGAAATTTTATCTTTAATATTTTGATAAATGATTTCCAAAAACAGCTCTTCTAACCGCCTTAAGCTCTCTTGTTCGTTTTTTTTAATTTCATTAAACTTGTTTTCATCAATTTTTTCCAACACTTTAGCCACGCTTTTAAAACTCAATTTCACCTTATTGGACAAGGCGCTGATAAATTCATGCAGACTCCACACGCATGCGTTTTCTCGCTCAAAAGTCTCTGTTTTGGCGTTATTTCCCATCGTTTCTACTTTTTTATGCGTCGTAACCGAAACGCTTTTTGAACTGACTTTAAAAGAAGCATTGATCTTTTTGACAATCTCATCAATCAAGCTCTCGCTGTCAATGGCATAAGCGATCCTAGCTTGATGATTCAAACCCGCCCATAAGGTTTCAAATTTTTTAAAATTTTCTTTATTGATTTTGATTTTTTCAGTTTTTCGCTCGTTTTTGTTCCTAACTCTAAAATGGCCAACTAAACGATCTTTTAAAAAATCTTTTAATTTTTCAAAATCCGTTAAATATGTTTCATCTTTTAATTTTTCTAGTTCCGGCTCTTTTTTTAAAAATTCGTTTTGATTGAGGGTGAGTTTAAAGTTTTCATCATCTGTTCTTTCTCCAAAACCCAAACCCTCTAACTTTTCAAATAAAACCCCGTAATACCCTTTTTTAACAACGCCGCTTTTTTCTAACTCTTCTGCGCTAAATACTTGTTTGATCAAGCTATGTTCGCTTATCTCTTGCTGGATCGCTCCCACAAAATCCCCCTCAACTTGCGGCACGATCACCACTAATTCATTGACAAAATCAAAATCAGCATGCTCTTTAGTGATGCGCTCACCCCTATCATTCACAGCGAGCCTTAACCCCCTACCGATTTGTTGCAATTTAGTGATATTGGAATGGCTAGGGGCTAATTTGCAAATCGTCATCACATTAGGGTTATCCCACCCCTCTTGCAACGCCCATTGCGAAAAGATAAACCTGAGATCGGATTCAAAACTCAGCAATTTTTCTTTTTCTTTTAAAATGAGCGCGATCACTTGCGCTTCATCGCTATCTTTATTGCTTTTAGCAAAATACCCTCCATGCACTTTTTGAATATTGTCTTTGGTGCGTTCTAAATACGCTCTGTAATTGTTATCTAAATCATCTTTTTTTAAGACTTCTTCAAGCTTTTGCTGGTAGAGTTTTTCAAATAAAAGGGCTAATTTGGCCGGCTTTTCATTCTCGCTTAAATAGCTATTCACCCCGCTAATAAACACCATGCACAAGGCTTTAATCCCCTTTTTAAAAAGCCCTTCTTCTCTTTCAAAATGGCTTTTTATCGCTTCTTTCAGCATCACTTCTTGCTCGCCCTCTAAAAGATGAGAAAAAGGCTCTTTTTGATCCAGCAACAAATTAAAGCCATTGAGAAAACGAACCTCAGTTTTAGTGATATTTTCTACAATATAATCTTCTAAAGCGCTGATTTGAGTTAGCACCCCTAAATTATCATGCTTTTTGACTTTGACGCTTTGAGTTTTATTTTCTAAATTCGTGTAGTTAATTGCAGCTTCATAGTCGTTTTGTGTCTTTACAACCCCTTTAAGCTCTAAAAAATACTCGTTACTCTCCCCCACAGACGCCACGCTAATGCTTTTCACTAGGGCGCAATCAAACGCTTTTTTGCTATCTAGTGCATAAATCAAATTATTATAATCATCTTTAAAAGTCGCCCCAAACCTGAGCGTGATTAAAGCGTTTAATTGTTCCAAATATTTTTTTGTTTTATCGCCTAAAAATCGGTGCGGTTCGTCCATGATCACTACCGGGTGGATACTGGCTAAAGCTTGCATGTAACTTTTTGCGCCATTGAATAGATTCGTGTTTTCTATGCATGATTTATTAATAACATTACCCTCTTTATTGAAAGCAGAAAAAGTCATCACCAACACGCAGCATTTGTGATTGCTCGCTAAAATAAAGCTCCTTATATCTTCATAGCTTTCCAAATGCGTAGAATACTCGCTTTTAAAAAATTCTCTGGTGATTTCAACGCTCTTTAAAACCCCTAATTTAATGGCGTTGCTTGGCACTAAAACGATAAATTTTGACAAATGGTAGTTTTGGTGCAAGGCATAAATGCATTCCAAAAAGCAAAAGGTCTTCCCGGTGCCTGTTTCCATTAAAATATCGCAGTTTAACGACTTGTCAATCCCCACGCTTTTCTGGGTTATTTTTTGTTCTGATTGCAAATTTTGGATATTTTCTAATAAAAGATCTTTGAGTTCCCCTATTTCAAAAACAGGGTTAGAAATCCTTTGAGCGTCATTTTCTGGCTCTCTCAAATAAATCCCCTTAAAAACCCCTAAAATTTGATTCAAGCATTTTTCTTGATAATCCAATCGTTTGAATTTGATTTTCATCTCTACCCCCTAATCTTTAAATCGCCGCTCTCTAACTTCAAATCCGACAAATTACTGCCCAATTCCAAACAAAGCCTGTCGTTACTGATAGCTGGCATATACACGCTAATTTTTTCCACCCCTTTATCTTTCAAGTTTTCTAAAACTTCGCTCATTTCTATATCCCCCACAATGAAAGCCGTATTTTGAGCCAGATACAAGGCGTTTTCAATCAAGCACGATATAGGGGTGGTTAGCTCTAAACCCTCACAGCATAAAAGCTTGATTAAAATCGTTTGAGTTTCTCTTTTTTTGGGGTTAGAATAAGCGAATAAATCCTTTTGATTGGCTTCATTGAGATTTTTATCGTTCGTTTCATCATCAATGATTTCAAACGCTCTAAACCCCACATCTAAATACGCGCAAGCTTCTTTGATTTTAGCCCCCGCTCTTTTAATCCTTTCTTCGGTGATGTCAAAAATGCTTGGGGAGGGTGATTTTAAGGTGTTTAAACAAAAATCATGCGCGCTTTTGTTTTTCTTGGGATCAATTTTTTCATCTAATTGGACGAGAATGAAGCGCCTTTCTTTAAATGCGGCGTTCAAGCCATTAAATAACCCCCCCCCCCTCACTTAATTTTTGATAATCGCTCTTATTACTCTCAAACACGGCATGCGCGGTTGTCCCGCTCCCGGCAAAAAAATCTAAGATGATGTCGCCCTCGTTGGTGGATAATTCAATCAGTCGGCTAATGAGTTTTGTAGGTTTTGGGTTATTGAAAATCTTTTGATTAAAAAGATCATTAACTTCTTTTGTCCCATTACCACCGCCGATATTTTCTATCACATTTCTTGCGGGCGATGACTTGTCTAAAATAGCATAAAATTCGCCGTTTTCATTTTGTTTGACTTGGTTTTTATCTAAAAATTCTTTTTTACAAATTACATATTCATTTCTACTATTTTTTTTAATAGAAATAATATTTTTATTACTATTAAAAGTATCCAACGCCCAAGTCCAACACCCAAGTCCAACACCCTTTTTTGGAGGTCTTATAATTTCATAACCTTGTTTTAATAAGTCTTGTCTATCACTATAAACTAAATTTTCATCATTACTACTTTTTGCTAATTCTTTATCATAATCATCTACACCTAAAAAATCTAGCGTTTTAGGATTATAGTAAATACTATAACCTAAATTTGCTCGTGCGTTTAAAGTCCCTCCAGCTCCACCTGTTGTAAGCCCAGCCCCTTCATAATAGTATTTATCATTTTCACAAAATACTTTGACTTCTTTTTTTGAAGTCATGCGATTAAGACTGAGCGCTTCAACATGCTTTGCATAAACAAGAATATTTTCGTAATTGTTTTGAAAATATTGCGCATCATTTTGAGCGTTACCTTTAAGCCAAGTCAAAGATGATAAAAAATTCCTCTCATCAAAAATTTCATCGCATAAAAGTTTGAGTTGGGCGCATTCGTTATCGTCAATAGAAATGAAAATCACGCCGTCTTGTTTGAGCAAATCTTTAGCGAGCAACAATCTAGGATACATAAAACTAAGCCACCCGCTATGGCATTTTGACCCAAAAAGATTCTTGATATAATCCAGCTTTTCTTTAGAATAATCCAATGTTTTCAAAATCTCTTCATTGGATTGCGAGAAATCATCGCTGTAAATAAAGTTATCGTTTTTTGTGTTGTAAGGCGGATCAATGTAAATCATTTTGATTTTTTCGCTATAACTTTGTCTTAAGATTTTGAGAGCGTCTAAATTATCGCCCTTGATGAGAATGTGCTTACTAGTGGATTCGTTTAATGGCTTTAAAATCTTATTATTTTTCTTAAAAGCTTGATTTAAGGCGATTTTCTTACCCACAAAATCCAACCCATAGCCCTCTTCTTTTATCTCGCTAAAATCCCCTAGTAACGCTTTTAATCTTTTCACATCCAGCGTGAGCTTGTTATCATTTTCCACACTCAAGCAACCGGGAAAATAACGATTAAAAACCTCTAAATTTTTTTCCTTAACGCTTTTTTCTCCACAAATTTCTTTATTTTGCATCTCTATCCTTTTTTTAAATGATTTAAATTACCCAATTCCACCTTAATTTTCAAATGTTCCCCGTGAAACGCTAGCGGTCTTCAAAAAATCCCGTTTCACTTCAGCGATAATGTTTTCATCTTTGGCTAAGTCAATGTATTCAAAACTATTCCCGCTCTGCTCCCCCCCTTGGAGTAAATCCCCGCTTTTTCTGTATTGTAAATCCAATTCAGCGATTTTAAAGCCGTCCAATTCATCAGCAAACTTTTCCAATCGTTCGTTTTCTTCTTGGATCGTGCATAAAAAACAATAGCCTTTCAAGCCGTTACGAGACACGCGCCCCCTTAACTGGTGTAAAGTCGCTAAGCCTAACCTTTCGGGCGCTAAGATCACCATCACGCTCAATCGTGGTAAAGAAATGCCCACCTCAATGAGCGTAGTCGCTAAAAGAATGCTCCCTAACTCTCTAAATTCTTCAATCACTTCTTCTTTATTTTTATCTTGCCCTGAAGTGGTATAAACCTTTTTAAAGCGTTTTTGCCAAAAACTCGCCCCCTCACTGAGCGATAAATAAGGGATTTTTTCGCTCTCATTCACCAGCGGATAAACGACAATGACTTGGTGGTTTTTAGCGATTTCTTCGCTAATTTTCTCCATCACTATTTTAAAATCTCTTTTATGCAAAACCAGAGTTTCAATTTCTTTAGGATAAGGGATTTCTCTAATCATGGTCGTTTTCACAAACGCGCTTTTGGCTAAAGCCAGAGTGCGAGGAATGGGGGTAGCGGAAAATTGCAAGGAATGGGGTTTATTGCCCTTACTGCTTGCCATTTTTTCTAATTGGTAGCGCTGCTTGGTGCCAAATCGGTGCTGTTCATCAGTGATCACTAGAGCGAATTCATTCAAATCGCGCTTATCAAACAACAACGCTTGCGTGCCTATAACAACATGCGTGATTTTTTCAAACAAATGATTGGATCGCTTTTTATGGCTCCCGCCGAGCAGTAATTCCACTTCAAAATAAGGGGGTAAAAATTTTAAGGCTTCGTTATAAAGCTGTTTAGCGAGAATGGAAGTGGGTGCCATTAAAAGGGTTTTATTAGGGTAGGCTAATACCATGCTCGCTAAAATCACCATCGTTTTCCCGCACCCCACATCGCCTATAATCAAACGCTTGCACGCTATGGGGCTGGTGAGATCGTTTTGGATTTCTTTAATGGCGTTTTGTTGATCGCGCGTGAGCTTAAAGGGTAAAGAAGCGATAAAATTATCCAAGCGTTCGCTGTTATTGGGGCATGCGATTTTAGCGCCAAATTGCAATTTTTTACGCTCTAAATTTTTCATATAAAAAAGCATTTCAATGTATTTTAATGCATTTAAATGTCGTGAAGGAAAATTTTTATTCGTTTCAAAATCCTTGACAAAATGCGGCGTGGGGAAAAAAATTTCTAACAATAAATGCGCGATATTCTCTTTAATGCCTTCCTTTTTTAAATTTTCTAGTGAAATGAGTTTTTGTAAATTTTCTTGTATTTTTTTATGGTTTTTAACTTTTTTAAAAATTAAAGAAATCTTTCCAAATTCGGTAAGGATTTTAGGCGTGTTAATGGTATAAGCTTGATTAAAAGAGCTTTGCTCTAATTTACCATAAATGAACAAACTCTCGCCGGTTTTAAACTGGTTGTAATAAAACGCGCTGTGATTGAAAAAAACAAGCTCTAAATTTTTGTAAAATCGTTTGGAATAGGCAAAAATCTTTAAAACTTTGGCGTAGTTCCTTTTTTCTAAAATACCCACTTCTAAAACGCCGCTCAAGCCCGTTTCAAAACGCTCTAACAAATTTAAATCCTTATAACCCTTAGGCGTATAAATAAGCAAGGCTTCTAGAAGCGATTTCACGTTCAATGTTTTTAATAAATGATTTATTTCTTGCAATTTGTTCTTAGTCAATCCTTAATCGTTTTTATGATAAAATAAACAAATTATACATTGACTTAAGGAAATTTAATTGATGAAATCTAAAATCACTCATTTTATCGCTATCTCTTTTGTTTTAAGCCTGTTTAGTGCATGCAAGGACGAGCCTAAAAAATCGTCTCAATCGCACCAAAACAACACTAAAACCACTCAAAACAATTCAATCAATCAAGCGAATAAGGATATAAAAAAAATTGAACATGAAGAAGAAGATGAAAAAGTCACCAAGGAAGTGAACGATTTGATCAATAACGAAAACAAAATTGATGAAATCAATAATGAAGAAAACGCTGATCCTTCGCAAAAAAGAACGAACAATGTTTTGCAACGAGCCACTAACCACCAAGACAATCTCAACTCCCCACTCAACAGGAAGTATTAAAGTGTGAAATTTTTTTCAAAGGATTTATTTAAAAAAGTAATCCCCTTATTTTTAAGCGTTTATTTTTTAAACCCTACCCTTACGCAAGCCAAAAGCCGTTTTTATGTGGCTTCTCAATACCAGGTAGGGAAAATGATCATGAAAAAATACAACGATCTCAAACGCACGATTGAAGGGGCGAGCTTTTCTTTAGGCTGGGAGATTAACCCCACTAACTACTGGTTTTATTCCCGCTATTACTTTTTTATGGATTACGGGAATGTCATCCTCAATAAAAGAACGGGCGCTCAAGCAAACATGTTCACTTACGGCTTTGGGGGGGATTTGATCGTGGAATACAATAAAAACCCCTTGTATGTATTTTCTCTTTTTTATGGCATGCAAGTTGCTGAAAACACATGGACGATTTCCAAGCACAGCGCGAATTTCATCATTGACGATTGGCGCAGCATTCAAGGGTTTTCGCTTAAAACTTCAAATTTTAGGATGCTAGGTTTAGTGGGGTTCAAATTCCAAACCGTGCTATTCCACCATGATGCTAGTATTGAAGTGGGAGTCAAATGGCCTTTTGCTTTTGAATACGACTCACCCTTTGTAAGGCTTTTTTCTGTCTTTATTTCGCACACTTTCTACCTTTAAACTAATTCCAACCCCACTGGGCAATGATCACTCCCTAAAATATCTTTATAGATTAAAGCGTCTTTTAAGCGCGTTTTTAAAGGATTAGAGCATAGAAAATAATCAATGCGCCAACCAATGTCTTTGTCCCTCGCTTGTTGCATATAACTCCACCAGGTGTAAGCCTTTTCTTTGTTAGGGTAAAAATAACGGAAAGTGTCAATAAAACCAGCGTTCAAAAGCTCGCTGAATTTTTCTCTCTCTTCATCGCTAAAGCCGGCGTTTTTTCGGTTGGTTTTAGGGTTTTCTAAATCAATTTCATTGTGGGCCACATTCAAATCCCCGCACACAATGACCGGTTTTTTCAATTCTAAAGCTTTTAAAAATTTTTTAAATTCCACTTCCCAACTCATGCGGTAACTAAGCCTGGATAGAGCTTGTTGGGAATTAGGGGTATAAACATTCACCAAGTAAAACGACTCAAATTCGCAAGTTACCACGCGCCCTTCTTTGTCATGCTCTTCTATATCAATGCCATAGCTCACGCTTAAAGGCTCTTTTTTAGTGAAAGTTACCACCCCAGAATAGCCCTTTTTAATCGCGCAATTCCAAAAATCAAAATACCCTTTAAATTCAAAGGTGTTTTGTTCTTGCTGCATTTTAGATTCTTGAATGCAAAAAACATCCGCATCAACGCTATTAAAAAAATCCATAAAGCCCTTAGTCATGCAAGCCCTTAACCCGTTCACATTCCATGAAATCAATTTCATTTTAATCCTTGTTTAATTTTGAGTGAATTATATCTTTTTAGTCATTTTTTTAAAAATTAAGCTTTATTTTACCTTTTTTATGTAATAATTGTTTTTTGCTTGGCTTGATAGCTCAGTCGGTAGAGCAGAAGACTGAAAATCTTCGTGTCGGTGGTTCGATTCCGCCTCAAGCCACCATTTTAAACTTCATTGAATAAATAATTCCCCTTTTTGACACACACCACACGAGAGTTTTCAATACTCAAAGGCGTGCTTTTGGCTCGTGGCTGCTCTTCTATTTCTAAAGCCATGCACACTCCTTCTTTAAAGCGCACATGGTTTTTAACCCATTCTTTGTATTCACTGCTCTCTTTGACTATATCGTTTAAATAATGCCCCTCATACACTTCTACAAATTCCATGAATTTGTTATCCAATTTCAATTCATCTTGCTTGACTTCACTCTTTCGCGTGGAAGAATAAGCCAATTCGCTGGTTTCATAAAAAGTCGGCTCTACTTGGTCGTCTTGTTTGGGGCGCTCATAAATGGCTTTCACTAATTGCGTGGTAATTTCATACTCACTCTCCCACGCTTGTTTTAAAGGCTCTTCTATTAGATAGCATTGCCTAGTCGTGCCGTCTTTTCTTGCTCTAGCCCTTTTACACTTTTCTGTAGAGCTTCTGGCTTGGAGAATGGCGAAATTGTTTTTAGCTTCAAAAGTTTGCGGCTCTTCTAAAGGCTCTGTTTTATGAACAGAGATTTTAGTATAAGGGGTAATGATTTTACCGCTTTTATTTTCAGCGGTGCTGTAATCGCAAGGGGTAATATCTGTCGCAGTCTGTCTGTCTTCATCAACGCGTTTTAAAATGCTTGGGCGATAGGCTTGTAAATTTTCATCATCATAAACCCATTTTCCGCATGCGAATTCTTTAATATTAGGATCTCTAATCGCTTGTTTTTCCACATTGTCCCTATTTTCGTTGTTTTCATTGTTTTCACTCGCATCAGCGTTAGAGGTGTTGTTATTAGGGAGCGTTTTTTCAGTGGGTGGCACTACAAAAAGGTTGTTTTCTTGATCTTGTGAAGAATGCTTTAAAGGGGGATTAGCGTCGTTTGTTGGCGTTTGAGTT
Organism: Helicobacter pylori; assembly: GCF_011140715.1. Lineage (GTDB taxonomy): Bacteria > Campylobacterota > Campylobacteria > Campylobacterales > Helicobacteraceae > Helicobacter > Helicobacter pylori_DA. Next base: position 98,803 of record NZ_SFZZ01000012.1, read on the forward strand.
TCGTTAGTGGGGCTTACTTTGCTAGGAGTTACTAAAGGCTGTAAAAGGCTGTTTTTAGAGTTTTTAGAGCCTAGTTTGGACTCTGGGTAAGAAAAGTTTTGAGGAGATTGTTGCGATGAACTAGGCTTGTTTTGTGGTTTTTGCATGGGTGCGTTTAAAGAAGGCATTTGGTGCGGGTGCGACTCTTTCAATTCTTTTGAAGAAAAAACAATCTGGGTGTTTCTAGGGATAGTAGGGCGGTTAGGGTTTAAGGTCGTTTCTAAAGAAAGTTTTTCATCAAGGGGTTGATAGACGATTGCAGTGGATATGTGGGTGATAGTGAGCGTGAGTTTTTTGTGTGGGGAGATATTATAAACGCCCAAAACTTGTTTGGGTTCTTTAGAATCAAGGACTTTAGCTTTAAAAGTGCCTTTATGCGGCGAAATTTTAATTTCTTCTAAAAGCTCGATCACAAGGGCTTGAAGAGGGTTAGAGAAAGTCAGAAAGAAAGACAGACAAAGGGATTTTTTCATGCTTATTCCTTTTTATTTTAGATTTTTGGATTATATCTTAAAAAGAGGTTTAATAAAAGTTATAGATAAGTTATAGATAGGTAACACTTTAATTAATAATAATTAGTAACAGTAGTAGGGGTGTGAATGGATGGAATGAAAAATTAAAAAGCTTTAGGGGTGCGCGTTTTTAGGGGGGTTGTAGGATTTGAAAAAAAGTGAATGGAACGCTTTTTCATAAGCCTTTTTTCATTCACTCAATTTGAAAGCGGTTTTTTTGTCGTTCAATTCGTTCAAGCGGTTTTTGATTTCTTCTCTAAGGCTTAAAATAAAAGGGCTTTTTTCTTCTTCAAGCATTTTTTTAACGCTAGAATACATTTTGGAAATGCTTGAATGATCCTTTAAATCCAAAAACTGGGCGAGCGAAAGCGTGGGGTTGGGGGTATAAAGCCTGGCGAAATACACGACTAATTTTCTCGCCAAAGCGACATTTTTTTGGCGCGAAGAGACTTTGATTTCACTGGATTTGAGATTCAAGCTTTGCGCGACAGCGAGTAAGATATTTTCCAAGCTTGAGCCTTCGGCATGATCTTTTTGCAAATCTTCTAAAACGGTTTTAGCGAGATTCAAATCAATGGGAGCGTTCATTAAGTTCGCGTTCACGCTGATTTTAATGATCGCACCTTCCATTTGGCGGATATTGTCGCTGATGTGTTGGGCGATGTATTCCATCACTTCTTCAGGCAAAATGATTTGATTGAGTTGGCATTTTTGTTTGACGATGGAGAGCTTGGTTTCTAAATCAGGGGGCATGACTTTAGCGGTTATCCCCCATTCAAAGCGCGATTTTAAGCGATCTTCTAAGCCGGCGATGTTTTTAGGCGATCGGTCTGAAATCAATACGATTTGTTTGCTGTTGGCGTGCAATTCGTTGAAGGTGTGGAAAAATTCTTCTTCTAGTTTGGGTTTTCCTTGCAAAAATTGGGCGTCATCTAACAAGAAAAAGTCGCAATGGCGGTATTTTGCTTTAAAAGAATCCATGGTTTTGTTGTCTAAATGCTTTAAAAAGTCTGTCAAAAAATCTTCTGAAGTGACTAACACGACTTTTTTATGCTTTTCTAGGGCATGGTTGCCGATAGCGTTTAAAATGTGCGTTTTGCCTAACCCTGTGCCGCCATAAAAAAGCACCGGGTTATAAGGGGGGGTATCGCTTTGGGCGACTTTTTTAGCGATTTCATAAACGGTGTTATTGCATGATCCTACGACAAAATTTTCAAAAGTGTAAGAGTCTTTGACGCTCGTTTTTATGGCTTTGTAATTGATATTAGATTGGGCGCTAATTTGGATTTTAGGCGCTACTTCAATACGCACATCCACGCTATGGGCTAAGTGCATGCCGACTTTATTCTGGCTTAAAATTTCTTTAAGCAACGCGCCGTATTTAGCCGTAATCGTGGTGCATAAGACTTTGTTGGGGGCATAAAAAAAGGCAATATCGCTCTTGCTCGCGTTAGGGTTGTATTTGAGCTGGCTAAAGTAATTTTCATACTCTATGAGACTAACTTTAGGATTTTGTTTGACTAGCGCCAAGATTTCTTTTTCAATATTGTTGTTGGTATCCATGGCGTTATTATAGCGTGAATAAGTGGTGAATGAAAAAGGAATAACATGTGAATGAAATGTGAATGAAGCCTTAAAATTAAGGTGTTTCTTTTAAGGGTTTGTCTATAATGCTTGCTTTATAATAAGCTAATGGATGCGAAAAAAGGATTTTCATGCTGCTTTGCGCAGGAAGGAATGAGACTTTAAAAGGGGCGGTGCCTATTGGTGTGGGCTTGATAGAGAGCGCGATCAATTTAACGAGAATGTGTTTAAAAAACCCTAATATTAAGAGCCTTATTTTTATAGGGAGCGCGGGGAGTTATAGCCCAGAAACGGAGCTTTTGAGCGTGTTTGAAAGCACTCAAGGCTATCAAATTGAAGAGAGTTTTAGCCATTTAAACAGCTACACGCCTTTAGATAATTCCATTCACATAGAAACTAAAGAGCAGGCTCTTTTTGAAAGGGTGGGTGTGAATAGCAGTAACTACATCCACACGAGCGAAATGTTTGCTAAAAAAATGGTTCAAAAGGGCGTTTTATTAGAAAACATGGAGTTTTTTAGCGTTTTAAGCGTGGCTAAAATTTTTTCTTTGAAAGCTAAAGGGATTTTTTGCGTGAGCAATCATGTGGGACTTAATGCGCATAAGGAATTTAAAGAAAACCACGCCAAAGTCAAACAGATTTTAGAAAACATCATTGATAGTTTAATAGTTTAGCTATCATGGAGTATCATGGAGCATTCTAAATTAAAGGCGGTTGAATGTTTGAAAAAATACGCAAGATTTTAGCGGATATTGAAGATTCGCAAAATGAAATTGAAATGCTTTTAAAATTAGCGAATTTGAGTTTGGGGGATTTTATTGAGATTAAAAGAGGGAGCATGGACATGCCAAAGGGCGTGAATGAAGCGTTTTTTACGCAATTAAGCGAAGAAGTGGAGCGCCTAAAGGAGCTTATCAACGCTTTGAATAAAATCAAAAAAGGGTTATTGGTGTTTTAAATGTGCGGGATTGTAGGTTATATAGGGGATAGCGAGAAAAAATCCGTTCTTTTAGAGGGATTAAAGGAATTGGAATACAGAGGTTATGACAGCGCTGGCTTAGCCGTATTGAGCAATGATCGTTTGGAAGTGTTTAAAACTCAAGGGAAATTAGAAAACCTTAGATTGGAGCTTAAAAATAAAGAGTTTTTGGATTTTGGCGTGAGTATCGCTCACACCAGATGGGCCACGCATGGCAAGCCAAGCAACGCGAACGCCCACCCGCATTTTACAGAAAATTTAGCCTTAGTGCATAATGGCATCATTGAAAATTACGCGAGTTTGAAAAAAGAATTGGAAAACAAAGGGCATGCGTTTTTAAGTCAAACGGACACGGAAGTCATTGCGCATTTATTAGAAGAAACGCTTAAAAGCGAGGGCGATTTATTGAAAGCCTTTGAAAAAAGCATCAGCCTTTTAAAAGGGAGTTATGCGATTTTAATGCTCCATAAAAGGGCTAAAGAAAGCTTGTTCTACGCTAAATCTTCTTCGCCTTTAGTTGTGGGTAAGGGCAAAGAGGGGGTGTTTTTTGCGTCCAGTTTGAGCGTGTTAGCCCCTAAAGTGGATCAATTTGTCATTTTAGAAGAAAACAGCGTGGGGCGGATTTCTTTAGAAAATTTTAAAGATTTAAAAAATATTGAAAACATGAAAGATTACGCTTTTGAAAACAAGGATTATTCTAAAGGCAATTTTAGGAATTATTTAGAAAAAGAGATTTATGAGCAGCACAGCAGTTTGCTAGAGTGTTTAGAGGGGCGCTTGGAAGCCTTGAGTGTGTATTGCGAGATCGATCCTGAATTTTTAGAAAACGTGAGCGAGATCACGCTGTGTTCTTGCGGAAGCAGTTACCATGCGAGTTTGGCGAGCGTGTATTTGTTTGAAAGATTGGCCAAAATAAGAGCGAGAGCCATTTTAGCGAGCGAGTACCGCTACGCCCATTTTAAAAGCAACCCTAACGAGCTTTTTATAGCGATTTCTCAAAGCGGCGAAACCGCCGACACTTTGGAGGCTTTAAAATTAGCCAAAGCCCAAGGGCTTAAAACCATTAGCTTGTGTAACGCCCCTTTTAGCATGATGAGCCGCATTAGCGATCACACGCTTTTGATTAGAGCGGGGGTAGAAAGGAGCGTGGCATCCACTAAGGCGTTTTCTTCGCAAGTGATGCTTTTATGGCTTTTGAGCGTGTATGTAGGCAAACAATTAGGGACCATCTCTAAAGAAGAAGAAAGAATCCAAGCCAAAAACATGCTCAATAGCGTGAAGGCGATGAAAGTAGAGCCTAAATTGCATGAAAAAATCAAGCGCTTATCCAAACGCTACTTGCATGGGCATGGCTTTTTTTATATCGGGCGCGATGTGTTTTACCCGCTCGCTTTAGAAGGAGCGTTAAAGCTTAAAGAAATCAGCTACTTGCACGCTGAGGGGTATGCGAGCGCGGAAATGAAGCATGGGCCTATTGCGTTGGTGGATTCTAACCTTTTTACCATTGCTTTATTGTCTAAGCATCTGTTATTTGATAAAACCAAAAGCAATATTGAAGAATTGAGCGCTAGGGATTCTACGATTTGCGTGTTAAGTTCTGAAATTTTAGAGATCGCTGATGATTTTATCCAATTAGAAGAGAGCGAAAGTTATATGGAAGAATTTTTCCGCATGAATTTAGCGATGCAGCTTTTAGCTTTAGAAATCGCTATGCGTTTGAACCACGATGTGGATCACCCAAGAAACTTAGCTAAAAGCGTTACCGTGGAATAAAAAGCGATATTAGGAGTCAGATAATGGAAGTGATTTGTAAGCATTACACCCCTTTAGGCATTGCAAGCCAAGCGATCCGCACTTGCTGGCAGAGCTTTGAATACAGCGATGATGGAGGTTGTAAGGATAAGGATTTGATCCACAGGGTGGGGAATATTTTTAGGCATTCTTCCACTTTAGAGCATCTTTATTACAATTTTGAAATCAAGGGTTTGAGCAGGGGGGCGTTGCAAGAATTGAGCCGGCATAGAATAGCGAGCTTGAGCGTGAAATCAAGCCGCTACACTTTAAGGGAATTGAAAGAAGTGGAGAGCTTTTTACCCCTTAATGAAACGAATTTAGAAAGAGCCAAAGAGTTTTTAGTTTTTGTGGATGATGAAAAAGTGAATGCAATGAGCGTTTTAGCTTTGGAAAATCTCAGGGTTTTATTGAGCGAACATAACATTAAAAACGATTTGGCCAAATACGCCATGCCTGAAAGCTATAAAACGCATTTAGCGTATAGTATTAACGCTAGGAGCTTGCAAAATTTATTGACTTTAAGAAGCAGTAATAAAGCCTTAAAAGAAATGCAAGATTTAGCCAAAGCCTTATTTGACGCTTTACCTGGCGAGCATCAATACTTATTTGAAGATTGCTTGAAACATTAGGCATAAATACCGCTTGATTAGTTCTTTAATGTTCTAAAAACGCCTTGTTTTTTGCGTTTGATGAGATGGAGTTTTAAGGGGGTTTGTTGTAGGATTTTATCACGCCCCATAGTTGCGTTATGGGGCAAATCCTATGTCAAAAGGAGCATGCCATGAAACACAAAAATGGCAAACGCTCTTGGAGATCATTATACTTTGAGTTTGCTTTTTTGGGGCTTAAAGTGA
>NZ_SFZZ01000013.1:0-107351 GCF_011140715.1 Helicobacter pylori
GCATGACTGATAGAATATTCAAACCCCACGCTCGCATACGCCCCATTTTCTTCAGCGATACAAAAAGATAAAAATAATAAAGGTAAAGGAAATAAGGTTTTTTGAAATTGCATGGGTGATCCTAATCAAAAATAATCTCAATCATACACTAATTTTAATAGAAAAAAGTGAAACCATTTTTAAGCCATTTTTGAATACAATAAGAGTATTTTATTTTTAAGGTTAGAATAATGAGTTTGATCGTTACACGCTTCGCTCCATCGCCCACTGGCTATCTCCACATAGGAGGCTTAAGAACAGCCATTTTCAATTATCTTTTTGCACGAGCCAATCAAGGAAAGTTTTTTTTACGCATTGAAGACACGGATTTGAGCCGTAACTCCATAGAAGCGGCTAACGCCATTGTAGAAGCTTTCAAATGGGTGGGGCTAGAACACGATGGAGAAATTCTCTACCAATCCAAACGCTTTGAAATTTATAAAGAATATATCCAAAAACTCTTAGATGAAGACAAAGCCTATTACTGCTACATGAGTAAAGATGAGTTGGACGCTTTGAGAGAAGAGCAAAAGGCCAGGAAAGAAACCCCACGCTACGACAATCGTTATCGTGATTTTAAAGGCACGCCCCCTAAAGGCATAGAGCCTGTGGTAAGGATTAAAGTCCCACAAAATGAAATCATTGGTTTTAATGACGGGGTTAAAGGCGAAGTGAAAGTGAATACTAACGAATTAGACGATTTTATTATCGCCAGGAGCGATGGGACGCCCACTTATAACTTTGTGGTTACTATTGATGACGCTTTAATGGGGATTACTGATGTGATTAGAGGCGATGATCATCTTTCTAACACCCCTAAACAAATCGTTCTCTATAAGGCTTTAAATTTTAAAATCCCTAATTTTTTCCATGTGCCGATGATTTTGAATGAAGAAGGGCAAAAATTAAGCAAACGCCATGGGGCCACTAATGTGATGGACTATCAAGAAAGGGGCTATCTTAAGGAAGCTTTAGTGAATTTTTTAGCGCGTTTGGGGTGGAGCTATCAAGATAAAGAGGTTTTTAGCATGCAAGAATTATTGGAATGTTTTGACCCTAAAGATTTAAATTCTTCGCCCAGTTGCTTCAGCTGGCACAAACTTAATTGGCTCAACGCTCATTATTTAAAAAACCAAAGCGCACAAGAATTGTTAAAACTTTTAAAGCCTTTTAGTTTTAGCGATCTTTCTCATTTAAACCCCACTCAATTGGATCGCTTGTTGGACGCTCTCAAAGAAAGATCCCAAACCCTAAAAGAATTAGCCCTTAAAATAGATGAGGTTTTAACCGCTCCTATAGAGTATGAAGAAAAGGTTTTTAAAAAGCTCAATCAAGCACTCGTTATGTCCTTGTTAGAAAAATTTAAGCTAGAATTAAATAAGGTCAATTTCAACGATGAAAACGCGCTAGAAAACGCCATGCACCAAATCATTGAAGAAGAAAAGATTAAAGCGGGTAATTTTATGCAGCCTTTAAGATTAGCCCTTTTAGGTAAGGGGGGCGGGATAGGCCTTAAAGAAGCGCTTTTTATTTTAGGCAAAACAGAGAGCGTCAAAAGAATAGAAAAGTTTTTGAAAAACTAAAAAATTGGCTCTGTTTTCATTGAACGCTAATCATAAAAGAGCTTGATTTTAGCAGTTGTTATGAGAGCGACTCCCTAAAACTTTAGCGTTATTCCTAACACTGAAATGGGTGTATAAAGTTTAAAAATAAGAGGGTTTTAAGAGGAAAATGAAAAAATATTTCTAAAATTTTTTGCCTTGATTGAAATCAAGCTTAAAAGTTGGATTCAGACAATCTTTGGGCAAACTAATCGTTTGAGGAATGACCTCATAATGGCAATAATTTTCATCTTCAAAGAGAGGTTTTATCAACAAGCGGTTTGAAAAAAGCCGATTTTCTTGATTAGAATCAATAATTCCATTGTTTAAAAAGAGGAAAGTTTGCGCGAGTTTGGTTATTTCATTGGGGTTATGACTCACCAATAACACGCTTAAATTTTCACGCTTGATAAAATCAAGTAAACCTTGTTGCACTTCGTTTTTTAAGGCGTTATCTAGGGCGTTTAAAGGCTCATCTAAAAGCAATAGATTCTTGGCTGCGATCAAGGCTCTTGCTAAAGCGACTCGTTGGGCTTGCCCGCCAGAGAGTTGAAGAATTTTTTGCTGGCTTAGATTTTCTAAACGCATTAAGCGTAACACTTCGTGAATTTTATTTTTATCTTTAGGGTGAGCAAAGGCGATGTTTTGATACACGTTTAAATGCGGAAATAGAGCGTAATCTTGAAACACAAAGCCGATTTTTCGTTGTTGTGGTTTTAAAAAAATTTTTTTTTGAGTGTCTAGCCATACTGAATGATTGACTTCAATATAGCCGCTATTCACCGCTTCAAGCCCCGCTAAAATGCGTAAAATCGTGCTTTTACCCGCTCCCGATTCTCCTAATAAAGCGACAACTTCTGCTTCTTTAATTTCTAAGTCTATATTCAAATCAAACGCGCCCCTAGATCCTAAAAGGCGTTTTTTAAACCGCGCTTTTATCATAAAAACGAGCTTTGTTTTTTATTCAAAAACAGGGTAACAAACAAGAGACTAAAACTGATAAGCGTGAGCGTTAAGGCGTATTGGTGGGCTTTAGAATAATTGAGTGCTTCAGCTTCGTTAAAGATCGCAATGCTAGCCACTCTTGTTTCCCCTAATATATCACCCCCAAGCATCATCACCACGCCAAATTCACCTATAGTGTGCGTAAAAGTTGTGATGATAGCCATCAACACACTGGGTTTGATGTTAGGGAGTAGGACAAAAAAAAGGGTGTAATATTCCCCTTTACCCAAGCTATAACTGGCTTCTTTTAAAGAAGTGGGCAAGGAAATTAACGCACTCTTAATGGGGCTTACCATAAATGGTAAGGAAAAAATCACGCTCCCTAAAATAAGCCCTTGGAAACTAAAAACAAGTTTCACATTTAATACATCTTGTAAAAACGCTCCCAAAAAAGAAGAAGGCGAAAAAATTAAAAGAAGATAAAACCCTAGCACGCTTGGGGGTAAAACTAAAGGCATATACACAAGCGTTTCTGTTAAGCTCGTTAAAAGATTGCGTTTAAGGCTTAAAAAATAGCCTAAAAAAATCCCTATAGGGAATAAAATAAGGGTGGTAATAAAAGCTAAAGAAAAGCTCAAACGCATGGTAATCAAAAACTCATGATCCATTGTTCGCCTTTTTTAATGCGTTTCAATCCACGATATAGCCGTATTCTTTAAAGATAGCTCTAGCTCTAGGGCTGAATAAAAAATCTTTAAAAACTTTGGCTAAAGGGTTATTAGCCCCATTTTTAGTGATGATTAAGGCTTGTTCAATAGGGTTATAAAGGGCTTTATCAATGATGAAATAAGAGAGGTTTTTGTCTTTTTTATCCATCAAGGATAACGCTCCAAAGCCTATTTGAGCGTTTTTAGTAGCGACAAATTGATGGGCTTGAGAAATAGAAGCGCCATAAATGATTTTAGATTTAAGACTGGAAGCGAGTTTTAAACGATCCAAGACTTCCATACTGGCTTTTCCATAAGGGGCTAGTTTAGGATTAGCCATAGCGATATGTTTAATTTTAGGGTCTTTAAGAATTTCTAAAGAATCCATTTTTAGATTTTCACTCCATAAAACCAACATGCCTTTAGCATAGACTTCTTCTTTAAAAGGGGTTATTTTTTCATCATAAAGCTTTTTAGGTCTGGTCATATCCGCTGAAATGAATAAATCAAAAGGGGCGTTTTGAGCGATTTGAGTGTAGAGTTTGCCTGAAGAATTAAAGCTAATGTTAATAGCGTCTTTTGGGTGTTCTTTTTGGAATTCTTTAACAAGGGCTTTTAAAGCGCGCGTGAGATTAGCAGCAGCAGCGATTTTTAAATCCTGTGCTAATAGAGCGTTTGAGAAAAATACGATTAACCAGGCAAACGCTTTGAAAGCATTTTTCATAGAACTCCCTTTTATTTAAATGATTGAAATTCGTGATTATACCTATTTGTATCTTAAAAATTTGTATTTTAAAAGTTTGAGGCGGTTTGTTTTGTGGGCGTATCCCACTTATCAGTATTTAACCAACATTTCCACTCTAAAATCTTCATCTTTGATAAAAAATTAAATCTTTTAGAAAAATAACCGATTTTAGGGTGTAACTTTAATTCAACAAGAAGGATTTATTATGATTAAAAGAATTGCTTGTATTTTAAGCTTGAGCACGAGTTTAGCGCTTGCTGGCGAAGTGAATGGGTTTTTCATGGGTGCGGGTTATCAACAAGGTCGTTATGGCCCTTATAACAGCAATTACTCTGATTGGCGTCATGGCAATGACCTTTATGGTTTGAATTTCAAATTAGGTTTTGTAGGCTTTGCCAATAAATGGTTTGGGGCTAGGGTGTATGGCTTTTTAGATTGGTTTAACACTTCAGGGACTGAACACACCAAAACCAATTTGCTCACCTATGGCGGCGGTGGCGATTTGATCGTCAATCTCATTCCTTTGGATAAATTCGCTCTAGGTCTCATCGGTGGCGTTCAGTTAGCCGGAAACACTTGGATGTTCCCTTATGATGTCAATCAAACCAGATTCCAGTTCTTATGGAATTTAGGCGGAAGAATGCGCGTTGGGGATCGCAGTGCGTTTGAAGCGGGCGTGAAATTCCCTATGGTTAATCAGGGCAGCAAGGATGTAGGGCTTATCCGCTACTATTCTTGGTATGTGGATTATGTCTTTACTTTCTAATCCGTTCTTTCATTCGCTCTTCTTTATCAAATCAAACCCTAGCCAACTCTTAAAAGGTTGGGGTTCAAAAATCTTTTTCATAAATAGAAAGTTTGCCTTAGTGCAGTATAATCCTAGCGTTTCAATTTTTATTTTACTCAATAGGGTGTTTGGCGTTTGCGTTTGAAGGCGGGTTTAGTAAGATCTAAATAATAAATTGCTTATATATATTTGATAGATATTATTTTATTCAATAGTGTTATTTAATGGCTCAATTTAATAGGATAGTTTCGCTTTTATTTCTTTAAAACAAATTGATTCTACTGGGGAAAGGTTTTTATGGAAAACAGCACACTTTATATTGTTATTGCCGGCTTATGGCTTGCTGTAGGCTTTGGAATCTTTTTAAAGAAATTAGACATGCCGGTTATCATTGGCTACATTTGCACAGGAACGGTCTTAGCGGCTTTTTTTAAAATTAATGATTTTAATTTGTTATCTGATATTGGTGAATTTGGTATCGTCTTTTTAATGTTTATGATAGGCATTGAGTTTAATTTTGACAAGCTCAAATCCATCAAACAAGAAGTGCTGGTTTTTGGGCTTTTACAAGTCGTTTTGTGTGCTTTAATCGCTTTTTTAGTGGGGTATTTTATTTTGGGTCTTTCACCCATTTTTTCCCTTGTTTTAGGCATGGGGCTTTCGCTCTCTTCAACCGCTATTGTGCTGAAATTCTTTGAAGATTCCAAACAGCTTAGCACGCCCATGGGAAAGAGCGCGGTGGGGATTTTGATTTTCCAAGATATTGCCGCCATTCCCATGCTTTTAATTCTCACTATTCTAGGCAGCAAAGATTCTAATGTTAATTTACTCATTCTTAAAACCTTTATTTCAGCAGGGATTATTTTAGTTCTTTTATTATTGCCTGGAAAAAAAGGGGCTAATCTCATCTTAGAGCAAGCAAAAGACACGCGCTTGCCTGAAATTTTTATAGGCACGATTTTAGTGATTGTTTGCAGCGCAGCAGGGTTGAGCCATTTTTTTGGGTTTTCTATGTCTTTAGGAGCGTTCATTGTGGGCATGGCGATTTCTAAATCGCGCTATAAAATCAATGTCCAAGAAGAATTCGCGCAATTAAAAAACCTCTTCTTAGCCCTTTTTTTCATTACGATAGGGATGCAAATTAATGTGAGTTTCTTTATGGAGAAGTTCTTTGTTGTCATCTTTTTACTCATTTTAGTGATGGGTTTTAAGACGGCTATCATTTATGCACTTTTGCGTTTTTTTAGAGACGCTAAAACTGCCATAAAAACCGCTCTTTCTTTGGCGCAAATCGGGGAGTTTTCTTTTGTTATCTTTTTAAATTCAGGCTCGCACCAGCTCTTTAATTTGCAAGAAAAAAAAGGGATTCTTGGTTTTTTGCACCAAAAAAATATCTTAAATATCGCTCAAAATGACATCCATCAACTCCTTATTCTCATGGTGGTCTTTTCTATGTTGGCAACCCCTTTTATTTTAAAATACCTAGAATCTATCGCTCAATTTATTTTGCACCAAAAGAGCCAAGAAAATGAGCCGGCTAAAAAATAATGGCGCAAAAACCAAATGATAAGTTTGCTTGTATTGTCAGTGTTATGTTAAAATACAAGCATATTTTAACTTCAAATTGGTATAAAAAGGGGATTTCATGAAAGAACAAGAATGGGATTTAAGCGCTTTATTTGAAAATAAAGAAAGCGCAGAAGAATTTTTAAAAACCTTACAAACAGAAGCACAAGAATTGGAGAGCGCTTATCAAAATAACCTTAAGGATTTAGACGCTACAAAATTTGCCGACGCTCTTAAACATTACGAAAATTTGTTAGAAAAAATTTCTAGGGCGATGACTTACGCTCAATTACTCTTTGCTAAGAACACTAAAGAAACGAAGTTTTATTCGCAATGCGAAATGGCTTGCGCAAATATCCAACAACACCTTTTATTCTTTGAAATTGAATTTAAAAATTTGGACGCCAAAAAACAACTCGCTTTCATTAAAAAATGCAAAGACCATGCTTTTTATTTAAACAACCTCATAGAAAAGAAAAAGCACACCTTAAATTTAGATGAAGAAAAGATCGCCCTAGCCCTTTCGCCTGTGGGGGTGGGCGCGTTTAGCCGTCTTTTTGATGAGCATTTTTCTTCTTTAAAAATCCCTTTTGAAGAAAAAACTTTAAGCGAAGAAGAAATTTTAGCCCTCTTGCACAACCCCAAACGCAAGATCCGTAAAAAATCTCAAAAAGCTTTCAGCAAAGCGTTAGAAAAATCCCGCCCTTTACTCACTTATATTTTAAACATGGTGCGTAAAGATTTACTCATTGAAACCAAGCTGAGAAAATACGACAAAAAAGAGAGTTTCCGCCACATTGACAACCAGATCTCGCAAGAGAGCGTGGATAGCATGATAGAGATCGTGAACGCTAATTTTTCCTTAGTGCATCGTTACTATCATAAAAAAGCGCAAATTTTAGGGCATAAACTCAAAGATTACGATCGCTACGCTCCTTTAAACAATGAGAGCATCACCATGACTTACTCTCAAGCTTTAGAAGAAGTGCTTAAAACCCTTAAAGCCTTTAGCCCTGAATTTCATAAAATCGCTTCTAAAGCGATCAAAGAAGGCTGGGTGGATTCACACCCCAAAGACTTTAAGCAAGGTGGGGCTTTTAGCCATGGCGCGGTGCCTAGCGCTCACCCTTATGTGCTGTTAAACTACACAGGGAATCGCCGAGACGCTTTCACTATCGCCCATGAATTTGGGCATATGATCCACCAAGAATTATCCAAAAAACAAGGCGTATTGAACATGGATACACCCTTAACCACCGCAGAAACCGCTTCTGTCTTTTCTGAAATGCTGTTTTTTGAGCATTTGAAAAAGGGTTTGAAATCTGATGAGCTTCTTTTCATGCTGGCAGGCAAGTTAGAGGATATTTTTTCTACCCTTTTTAGGCAAGTGGTGATGACGAATTTTGAAAGAAGAATCCACGAAATGGATGAAGAATTAGACACCAAAGATTTTGATCAAATCTGGTTTGAAGAAAACCAAAGAATGTTTGAAAAGAGCGTGAAACTCACTAAAAACTACCATTTGTGGTGGAGCTATATCCCCCATTTCATCCATTCGCCTTTTTATTGCTACGCTTATAGTTACGGGCAGCTTTTGACTTTAGCGCTTTATGGGCTTTATAAAAAAAGCGACGCTAAAGAATTTGTTAAAACTTACACGGAATTTTTGAGCTTAGGAGGGTCAAAAAGCCCTAAAGAATTAGTGTCCATGTTTGGCTTTGACATTGATAGTAAGGAATTTTGGGAAATTGGCATGCAAGAGGTGCGTCATTTGTTAGAAGAATTTGAAAGGTTGCTCGCATGCAAAGAGAATTAAGGCTTTTAAACAACAAGCATTGCATTGAATACTTGCAATTTCTGTCCAAAAACCATTTGAGTTTCAACCTTTTGTGCGAAAGAGATGCGATTGATTTTTCCCCCAAGCTCCCTAAAGAAATCCATGAAAAATTCGGCTCGTTGGTGTTGTTTGTTTTAGCCGGATACACCTTAGAAAGCTTGATGATTGACGCGCAAAGCGTGCAATTTGAAGCTGGGTTTGGCCCTAATAATATTGGCAGCGTGGTTCAAGTAGGGCTTTCTGGCATCATTCAAATCCTTATCAAAGAAAAAAATGAAAATATCGTTTTATTCAATCGTTGCGATTCGCTTGAATTGTTCCAAAAAGAAGAGCCGCTCATGCAAGAGCCAAAGAAAGACGAACGAGAGTCTAAAGAATGGTTGGATTCTAAAGAGGCTCTTTTTTCCAATTCCAAAAACCGCGCGATTTTAGAAAATCTGCACAAAAACTAAAGGAATCATTGATGAGCGTTTTGAAATTGCATGTAAAAGTCTTTCGTTTTGAAACCAATAAAGATTACAATCCAGCTTATGAGTCTTATTTTTTAGAATACCAAGAAGATCAATACCTTTTGGATCTTTTAAAACAACTCAAAGGCGTGAGCTATAGTGAAAATATCGCGCTTAAAATCAACCAGATTGCGGTGTTTGAAGACGCTAAAGTGAGCGATTTGGTGGCGTTTTTTTCTAAAGAATGGGTGCTAGATCCCCTATCCAAACGATACGCTTTAAAAGATTTAATGATTGATGAAAAGGAAGTTTTAAAAAATTATGAAGACTTTTTCAAACAAGTCCCCTACATCACTAAAGGCGAAAAAGAAGAATTAGAAAAATTTATTCAAATCAATTTTATCAACCCCCAAATCAACCCTAAATATCTGGGCGATGGCTTTTTCTTGTATGTTAAATGGCTGATGAAACGCTACCCCACAGAGCGGAATCGGTTATTAGAGATGATTTCTCAGCCTGAAAGCGGCGTGATGAATTTTTTAAGCGTGGCGCATTGCCTCTATAAAAACGATGATAATATTGACCATGAAATCTATGAATTGCAAGAAATGCTCACTAATTCCAAAATCAAGCCATGGAAAGATTTTTCTAAAAACCTTTTAAGCCTTTTTCAATACAACTCTAACCCCCCCAAAACGCATAACCCCCCTAAAACTTGCGCGCTCTTTAACGCTTATGTGAAGCATTTAAACGCCCAAGCGCTTCTCAAAAGCGCTAAGCTCTATTTAGAAAGAATGGGGCAAAAAGTCATTGATCTGCCTTTTTGTTATGATGGGGGCTATTATGGGAAGATCATAAGCACGCATGATTTCCTCACGGCTTGCGCGTATAATCTGGCTTTGGCTAAAGCCAATGGCGTTTCGCTCATTTTTTGTGAAGAAGACGCGTATTTGAATATCTTGCATGCTAAAGAAGTTTTAGACAACAACCCTGAAATCATCGATTCTGTCAATGAAAAATTAAAAAAATACCAACTCGTTTATGAAAAAGATATTGAGATAGCCTATCTCAATGAGTGGGTTAATGAGTTTTTGGCATGGGAATTGAAAAGCCCGTTTGGTGCGTTTTTAGGGGCTGAATTTTCTCGCATTAAACGAAGCGATCATTTTTTCCATAAAATCCATTTAAAAGCTCCCCATTTTTTAGAATCTTTTCAAAATTACGCCCCCCTTTTAGAAGTCAATGAAACAAACGGCTTACTCCAGTGCGCGCATTTACGCTATTTAGGGATTGATTTAGGGGCGGATTTTTTAATCGTGCATTCTTTAGGGCTTTTTTACGCTTTTGAAAATTTAAGCTTAAAAGCTTCAAAGATTTATAAAAGAGATAATGACAACACCCCCACTTTATTTTTACCTCAAATCGCGCTAATGGCTATGGGGGAAAAAAATAAGCAAGATTTAGGGCTTGATACGCATTATCATAAGGTTACTTTCATTTAAGATGAACGCTTTTTTAAAACTCGCGCTCGCTTCTTTGATGGGAGGGCTTTGGTATGCTTTCAATGGCGAAGGCTCTGAGATTGTCGCTATAGGGATTTTTGTGTTGATTTTGTTTGTTTTTTTCATCCGCCCTGTGAGTTTCCAAGACCCAGAAAAACGAGAAGAATATATAGAACGGCTTAAAAAAAACCATGAGAGGAAAATGATCTTACAAGACAAGCAAAAAGAAGAACAAATGCGTCTTTATCAAGCCAAAAAAGAGCGAGAGAGCAGGCAAAAACAAGACCTTAAAGAACAAATGAAAAAATACTCATAAAGGAAAATCATGGAAATCATTTTATTGATTGTTGCGGCGGTTGTGTTGTTTTATTTTTACAACACCCTCAAAGAATATTTGAAAAACCCCCTAAACCCTAAAACCAAAACCGAAGAATACGACTTGAAAAATGACCCCTATTTGTTGGTGCAATCTAGCCCCCTAGACAAATTCAAGCAAACCCAAACAGGCGCGTATATGCGTCTTTTAAAATTTTTAGACATTCAAAAAAACGCTTTGGATAACGCCTTAAGAACGCTTTTTATCCATGAAATAGAGCAGCCCTTAAACAGCGAACAGCAAAATTTAGCCAAAGAGCTTCTCAATGAGCCTATGGATAAAAAAGAAAATTTTGAATCCTTATGCCAAGAAATCGCCGACCACACGCATGGAGAATACACCAAACGCCTGAAATTAGTGGAATTTCTTATGTTATTAGCCTATGCTGATGGGATTTTGGATAGCAAAGAAAAAGAATTGTTTTTAGATGTGGGGGCGTTTTTGCAGATAGACAATAAAGATTTTAACGAGCTTTATGACAATTTTGAACGCTTCAATGCAATAGAAATCCCTATGTCTTTAGAAGAAGCAAAAAGTCTTTTTGAAATCCAAACTCACACCACCATGCAAGATTTAGAAAAAAAAGCTTTGGATTTAAGCGCTCCCTACTACCATAAAATGAATGACAACAAACGCTACAGCGAACAAGATTTTATCTCGTTGAAAAAAATCGCCCTCGCTTCCCAACTTTTAGAAAAAGATTTAAAAGACTCATAGGGGTGTGATGAAAAAGGCTATTGAATGCCCTTTTTAAAAGCCTTGGAATCTTTTGATGCGCCCTTTTTAGAAAAAGAAATTTCAAAGCGTTTTAGGGATAATTTAGTTTTTTTCAAATCTTATCACCCCAATCTGTTTAACGCTCTCAATACGCCTTTTAAAAATTACCAATTGCTTTTTGAAACAAACCATTTCAATCTCTTACACACGCCTACAAACGCTTTAAGCTACCCTAAACATCAAATGATAGAAACCGCTTTCAACATGGCTTCTAACCCCTTGAATAATCCCAGGTGGTCATTAGACAATAACCGCCTCTCTTTACATTATTTAAAATCTCAAAACAACCACAAACTCCCCCTAACCCTTAAAGCCACGCATGCCATCTCAAACTTTTTAAACAATCATCAAACGCCTTGCTCTTTAAAGAAATTCTTACCCCCTACCATGATTTATGGCGTCTTAGACGGCTTGTTTTTGGCTATTTTACAGGCTCAAAATTACCGCTTCCATTCGCTTTATTTGTTTGAAGAAAATTTAGATTTGTTTAAGATCAGTTGTTATTTTGCGCGTTATGAAGATTTGATTAAAAAAGGGGCTAAACTCTTTATTCAAGGGTTTTTTAACCCTAATGAATTGAAAATGGATTTTTTGAAACGCCCTGTTACGCATTCTTTTTTAAAATTAGAAATCATGCCCTATAAAAGCGCTTTCAATATGCGCATGCGAGAAAACATTCAAAGCTATTACAAACAAGCCTTAAGGGGTTGGGGGAGTTTTGAAGATGAATTGCTAGGGCTAAAGAACACGCTCAAAAACTTACCCTTATACCAAACTCTAAAGATTAAACCTAAAAAAATTAACGCCCCCATTTGCGTGGTGGGTAATGGGCCAAGCCTGGATTTATTGTTAGATTTTTTAAAAGAAAATGAAAAAAATTGCATCATTTTTTCATGCGGAACCGCTTTAAAGCCTTTAAAAACGCATGGCGTTAAAGTGGATTTTCAAATAGAAGTGGAGCGCATAGACTATCTTAAGGAAGTTTTAGAAAAAGCCCCCCTAGAAGACACCCCCTTAATGGGGGCTAACATGCTCAATCCTAACGCTTTTAATGTAGCCAAAGAAGCGTTGATGTTTATGCGTGGAGGGAGCGCTTGCGCGTATATAAGCCCTTTGAGTATAGAATACGCAGCGCCTTTTGTGGGTAATGCCGGGGTGGCTTTAGCGGGTTTGATGAGCGATGAAATCTATTTGTGCGCTTTAGATTGCGCTTATATCAAAGGGTTTAAAAAGCACGCTCAAAATTCCTATTATGAAAATGAAAAAGAAATTGACACTTCGTCTTTAATCAGCGTAGAGGGTAATGTTGAAGGTTATGAAACTTTTAGCGACTCGCTTTTTTTGCTCTCTAAAGAAAGGATTGAAGAAGCCCTTCATTATTACCAGCCTAAAAAAGTCTATAATTTAAGCTATGGGGCGAAAATCAAGCATGCCGTTAGTCTCAATCACTCTCAAGTGAAATTGAAACAAACCAACAAACAAGACGCTACCGCTCGCATTAAAAGCATGTTTAATCCCCCCAATAACCATGCTAAGGATTTAAACAATTTACAAAAAAATCTGATGAGTTTTAAAGAGGATTTTTTAAAATATTTAAACACGCCTTGTAAAACCAAGCAAGAAATATTTGAATGGGTGGATAGCTTGAGTGGGTTTTGTCAAACAGCCAGCGCTAAAAACCCCACTATAGGCATTTTATTTGAAGGGAGTATCGCTCATGTCTTACAAAGCGTCTTAATCGTTTCATTGTACCTTAAAGAAAATGAGCTGACGCATTTTATCAACCACTCTCAAAACACCTTAAAACAATTCCTTAAAAAAGCTTGTTTGTTATTGCAAAGGCAGCTCAAACAACCATGATTTTTATTTTTACACTATAATAACAACCTTAAATCAAAGGGGTGTGCATGCCATACAATGAAATCACAAGGGTTCAAGTCCCTGCCTTAATGCATTTAGCCAAGTTGGGCTATAACTTTATTTCTCAAAAAAATAAGCCTAACCTAGACACCGCCACCAATATTTTAATAGATAGTTTCACTCAAGCCTTTGAGCGATTAAACCCCAATAAAAACGCAAAAGATGCGCTTACTGAAATGAAAAAACGCTTGAATTACGATGATTTAGGCAAAAGCTTTTATGAATACTTACTCAAAAGCGAGCATCAAATCATAGACTTTGATAACCCTAACAGCAATCTTTATGAAATGATGGCTGAATTACCTTATAAATCCTTTAGGTCTGACATCACCCTTTTTATTAACGGCTTGCCTTTGGTGAATATAGAAGTTAAGCAGCCTTACGCCAAAAAAGGCATTAAAGAAGAAAGAGATCGCCACATCCAACGCTATGAAAACCCCGAAAACAAAGTTTTTTATAACCTCGCGCAAATCTGGCTCTTTAGCGATAACTTGCCCTATGATGAAAACAACCCCGATCAAGGCGTGTTTTATAGCGCTTCTTATTCGCCCATTTTCCAACGCTTTGTTGAAGCTCATAAGCTAGATATTACCCCCCCCCCCCCGAAAATGAACAAAACCACAGATCGCTTGAAGAAATTCAAAAACGCGTCTTAAACGAATTTAACCTTAAAGACACCGACACCCTAGAAAGCCCTAAAGATGCCCCCACAAACCCCTTTTTAACTTCGTTTTGTTCTCACAAAAGGCTTTGCTTTATCCTAAAATACGGCATTAGTTTCTTAAAAGAAAAATCGGAGTTTAAAAAACACATTTGGCGTTACGCGCAAATGTTTGCGAGCTTGAACGTTTTAAAAGAATTGCAAAAGCATTATGAAAATAACCCCAAAGACCCTCTAAAAGGCATCATCTGGCACACGCAAGGCAGCGGTAAAACCGCCTTAACCTACCATTTAACCAAACTCATCAGAGACTTTTTTAGCCGATCCAACCTAAACAAAAAGACTAAATTTTATTTTATTGTGGACAGGTTGGATTTATTAGAACAAGCCAAAAACGAGTTTTCAAAAAGAGGCCTTTGTGTGCATGAGGCAGAAAATAAAGAGGATTTGAGCCAAAAATTAAAAAACTCTAGAGTGTTTGAAGGCCCTCAAGGGAATGATGAAATCATCGTTGTGAATATCCAAAAATTCAAAGCCCCCAATGAAGAAAAAGCCCCTAATGAAGACCCCTCTAATAGCGCTCCTAAAGAAATTGTTTCTAAAACAGAATTACAAGAAGCGACAAAAGATAGCCACGATTTACAAAGGGTGTTTATCATAGATGAAGCCCACAGGAGCTATGATCCTAAAGGTTGTTTTTACGCTAATTTGATAGAATGCGACAAAACAGCGCTAAAAATCGCCCTCACAGGCACGCCCCTATTAGAAGACAACGCGCAAGATAAAGCCACTAAAAACACTTTTGGCAACTACTTGCACACCTATTCTTATACAGAATCCATTAAAGACAGACACACCCTAAAACTCCAATTAGAAATCATTGAAAAGAGTTACAAAGAAAAATTACAAGCAATCTATCGCCTTTTACAAGAAAGCATCACTATTGAAGACATAGAGGTTAAAAAAGAAACGATTTTTAATCATGAAAGATACATTAAAGAAATGCTCTCTTATATCATCAGAGATTTATTGAAATTCAGACAACTGAATGATAACAACGAACACTTAAAGGCCATGGTGGTTTGTTTTTCAAGCAAGCAAGCCGGATTAGCTAATTTTCTTTTTAATGAAGTCCAAGAAGAAGTCTTACAAAAAAACCCCAACCTAAGGATTTTTAACAAACTCAAATCCAGCCTGATTTTGCATGATGAACAAGAAGTTAAAGAAAAGATTTATTCTTTCAAACATGAAGATACGGATATAGCCTTTGTGTTTAACATGCTTTTAACCGGCTTTGATTTACCCAATCTCAAGCGCCTTTATATCCACAGAGAGTTAAAAGATCACAATTTACTCCAAGCCCTAGCCAGAGTGAATCGCCCCTATAACAACATGTCTTTTGGCTACCTTATAGATTTTGTAGGGATTCAAGAAAATTTTGACAAAACGACTGATGATTATTTGAAAGAATTAAAAGGGTTCAATCAAAGCACTGCCAGTAGCGATTCTAATATCAAAGACATTTTTGCGGATCGTGAGGTTTTAGAAAAAGACATTAAAAACGCCTATAACAATCTTTTTGATTACCCCATTGACAATATAGAGGCCATGACTAGCGCCATTGTCAATATCAGCGAAATGAACGAGCTTTTAAAAGTTTCACACGCCATCAACACGCTCAAAGAGCGCTACAATTTAATCCGCACTTCTAATGATGAAAAAATCCTTCCATTAAAAGAAAAAATTGATATTGAAAAGATCAATAAAATCTCTTCAATGCTTGGCAAAAAAGCCAAACAACTCCATGCGTTAAAAAATATCAATGAGCCTAAAAACCCAAACGATTTAATGATTTTAGAAGATCTCATCGCTCTTTTAGACTTTAAAATAGAATTTAAAGAAAGCAAAGAATTGCATTTTAAAGAAAGAGAAGAGATTAGCGCTAAATACAAGCAAGCTAAAGAGATGTTAGAAAAAATCCCAGACAAACAAGATAAAGAAATCCAAAAGATTTCTAAAGAGCTTTCAAAACTGATCCAAGAACCCCTAACCAATCATAATTTTGATGGAATTTCTCATTCCTACAGCGCAATCATTTCACAACTAAAGCAACATAAGGAGCAAACCACCAACCTATTAAACAAATACAATAATGATCGAGCTTATGTGATCACGCATAAGCGCCTTCACAATCGCCTCATGGAAGAAAACATTTCTAAGGGAATTTTCACGCTTTTAAGCGCGCTCAAAAAAGCTCTTGATGCGCGTATTTTTAAGCGTCAAGAAATCTTAAACGAAGAAACCACCCTAAAAACTGCCATAAAAGCAGAATTGAGGGACGCTTTCAAAGAAAACCCCTCCTTAAAAGATTTAGAAAAAGAAAAAGAATTTATCATTCAAACCCTTTTTAACGAGCTACAAAACCACCATCAAGGAAATTCACATGCCTAATAACGCTTTATTGCAAATCAAACAAAACACCCTCAACCTCATTGATGATTTAAAAGTCATTTGCACGAGTTTTGGTTTAGGGAACGACGGCAACGAATACAAGATCATCACGCAATGCTTTTTGTATAAATTCTTATGCGATAAGTTTGAATTCCTTTTTGAACAAGAATTCCCCAACCAAACGATACAAGATTACAAAGACTTTAAAAAGGAAGAAAAAGAAGATTTCTTTATTACCTTAACCGATAAAAGACTCCCCAAACTCGCTTATGATGAGCTTTTAAACTATCTTTTTGAAAAACATTTTAACGATAACGATTTACACCTTAAACTAGACGCTATTTTTAATCGCATTTCTAGCAATAACGCCGAACTTTTTAACACCAAAAGCACGGATAAAACCACTATCGCCTTATTTGAAAGCGTCTCACCATACATTAATGAAGAATCTAAAAGGGCTAATTTTACAAGAGCTTTATTAGACAAACTCAAAAATTTTAATTTCAAACAAGCTTTTTTAAACTTACAAAACCAACAAGGCTATGACTTTTTCGCCCCCATTTTTGAATACTTGCTCAAAGATTACAATAACGCCGGCGCAGGCAAATACGCCGAATACTACACCCCCTTAAGCATCGCTAGCATCATCGCTAAACTTTTAATCAATGAGCCAACTCAAAGCGTCAAAATCTATGATCCAAGCGCTGGTACAGGAACGCTTTTAATGGCATTAGCCCACCAAATAGGCACCGATTCTTGCACCCTTTATGCCCAAGACATTTCGCAAAAATCCTTAAGAATGCTCAAACTTAACCTCATTTTAAACGACTTGACCCACTCTTTAAGATACGCCATTGAGGGAAACACTTTAACCAACCCCTACCATTCTAAAGATTGTCATGGGAAAATGGATTTCATCGTGAGTAACCCCCCTTTCAAGCTGGATTTTTCCAACGAGCATGCCGAGATTTCACAAAACAAAAACGATTTTTTCTTAGGCGTGCCTAATATCCCTAAAAACGATAAAAGCAAAATGCCCATTTACACGCTCTTTTTCCAGCATTGCTTGAACATGCTTAGTAATAAGGGTAAGGGGGCTATTATCGTGCCAACCGGATTTATTAGCGCTAAAAGCGGAATAGAAAATAAGATTGTCCGGCATTTAGTAGATAAAAGGCTCGTTTATGGGGTAATTTGCATGCCCAGTCAGGTTTTTGCCAACACCGGCACTAACGTGAGCATCATCTTTTTTCAAAAAACGCCAAGCGCAAAGGAAGTGATCTTGATTGACGCTTCCAAACTCGGCGAAGAATACACCGAAAACAAAAACAAAAAAACGCGCTTAAGAGCAAGCGATATGGATTTGATTTTAGAAACCTTTCAAAATAAAACTAAAAAATCGGATTTTTGCGCTCTGGTTTCTTTTGATGAAATCACAGAAAAAAATTATTCTCTAAACCCTGGGCAGTATTTCACTATAGAAGACACGAGCGAAACAATCAGCCAAGCGGAGTTTGAAAACTTGATGCAGCAATATTCAAGCGAACTGACAAGCCTTTTTGATGAAAGCCAGAGCTTGCAACAAGAAATTTTAGAAACTTTAGGAAATCTTAATTATGATTAAACTTTTAGATTTAAAAAATCATTCACTAATTGCTATCAATCAAAACAACTATACTAAAAAAGACAATTACAAAAAAGTTTGTTATTTAGATACTGATAACATCACAAACAATAGAATAAATGCTTTTCTAAAAATTGATTTGACAAAAGAAAAATTGCCTTCAAGAGCTAAACGAAAATGCTCTATTAATAGCATTATTTATTCTAGTGTAAGACCCAACCAACGCCACTTTGGGATTATCAAAGAAATTCCAAAAAATTTTTTAGTTTCTACCGCTTTTATCGTAATAGATGTTATAGACTTAGAAAAATTAGACCCTAATTATTTGTATTATTATATTACGCAAGATAAAATCACTCATTACTTGCAACGCATCGCAGAATGTGGGACTTCTAGCTACCCCTCTATCACGCCCTTAGATTTTCTTAATATTAAAATCAAACTTTACCCACTAGAAACACAACAAAAAATAGCCCGCACGCTTTCTATTTTAGATCAAAAAATAGAGAACAACCATAAAATCAACGAGCTTTTACACAAAATCCTAGAACTTCTTTATGAGCAATACTTCGTTCGTTTTGATTTTTTAGATGAAAACAACAAGCCCTATCAAACTAGCGGCGGAAAAATGAAATTTTCTAAAGAATTAAACCGCCTTATCCCTAACGATTTTGAAGTTAAAACGCTAGGGGATAATCCCCTATGCAACACGATCAAAACCGGAGTAACCCCCTTTAAACAAAAAGTGTATTATGAAACAAAACATATACAAGAAACCCTATCTCTTAATCAAGGACTTAAAGTTAGCTATAACAAACGCCCCAATAGAGCCAACATGCAACCCACTATCCATTCAGTATGGTTTGCCAAAATGAAAGACACTAAAAAACACTTATTTTTAAACCAACACATGCAATCATGGATAAAAGAAAGCATATTATCAACAGGTTTTTGTGGCTTACAATGTCAAAAACATACTTTTGAATACATAGCTTCCACGATTAAATACTCCCCTTTTGAAACAAGAAAAAATAATCTAGCGACCGGCGCTACACAAAAAGCTATCAACATTGAGATGCTAGACTATATTTTCATTCTTATACCAAATAAAGAGCTACTAGATAATTATTCTAAAATAACTAAACCACTCTATGAAAAAATCTCTAATAATATCATTGAAACCCAAACCCTAACCGCGCTCAGAGATTTTCTACTCCCCCTACTCCTAAAACAGCAAGTCAAACCCCAATGAAAACATAAAAACCAAAAATAAGCAACAACTAAGCAAACTCGCGCTATAATCTCTCTTTTTGATTGCGGAGTATGGCGCAGCCTGATTAGCGCGCACCCTTGGGGTGGGTGAGGTCGTGGGTTTGAATCCCGCTACTCCGACCATGACTTTTTAAAAAAGCTTCAATCATTATCATTTCATTATATAATCACACCAAACAAACTGATTTTTAAACATGATGATTGAAAGGATTTTTATTGAATTGTTTCTTTAACCGAGAGCTTTCATGGTTAGCTTTTAACACAAGGGTTTTAAACGAAGCCAAAGATGAGAGCTTGCCTTTATTAGAGCGCTTGAAATTTTTAGCCATTTATGACACGAATTTAGACGAATTTTACATGATAAGAGTGGCAGGGCTTAAACAACTCTATGAGCATAAAATCGCCTCTAAAGGCATTGATGGTGCAAGCCCTGAAGAACAATTAGAAAAAATCAAGCATTATTTAGCGCATGAAATTGAAGAAAGGGAATTGGAATTTCAAAAAATCCAAGCCCTACTCTTTAAAAAAGGGCTTTGTATCACCCCCTATAATGAATTGAATTTAGAGCAAAAAGCGAAGGCTAAAACCTATTTTAAAGAGCAGCTTTATGCGTTAGTTTTGCCTTTTAAGTTGGATTCTTCGCACACCTTCCCGCCTTTAGCGAATTTGACTTTCGCGCTTTTTGCCCACATCAAAGACAAAGAAACCCAAAGTGCCTCCTATGCGCTCATCAAACTCCCCTCTTTTATCTTCCGTTTTGTGGAGCTAGAAAAGGGCTTGTTTGTGCTGGCTGAAGAAATCGTAGAAGCGCATTTAGAAGAATTGTTTTTAGAGCATGAGATTTTAGATTGCATGGCGTTTAGGGTAACTTGCGATGCGGATATTGCCATCACTGAAGACGAAGCGCATGATTATGCGGATTTGATGAGTAAGAGTTTGAGGAAAAGAAATCAAGGCGAAATCGTGCGCTTGCAAACCCAAAAAGGGAGTCAAGAGCTTTTAAAAACCCTTTTAGCGTCTTTAAGGAGCTTTCAAACCCACTCTTACAAAAAGCACAAACTCACCGGCATGCATATCTATAAAAGCGCGATCATGCTCAATTTAGGGGATTTGTGGGAATTAGTCAATCATAGCGACTTTAAAGCGCTCAAATCGCCCAATTTCACGCCCAAAATCCACCCTCATTTCAATGAAAACGATCTTTTCAAATCCATAGAAAAACAAGATCTGTTGCTGTTTCATCCTTATGAAAGTTTTGAGCCTGTGATCGATTTAATAGAGCAAGCCGCTAATGATCCGACCACCCTTTCTATCAAAATGACGCTTTATCGTGTAGGCAAGCATTCCCCCATTGTCAAAGCCTTGATTGAAGCGGCGAGCAAGATTCAAGTGAGCGTTTTAGTGGAATTAAAAGCGCGCTTTGATGAAGAAAGCAATCTGCATTGGGCAAAAGCTTTAGAAAGGGCGGGCGCGTTAGTCGTTTATGGCGTTTTCAAACTCAAAGTGCATGCTAAAATGCTAGTGATCACTAAAAAAACAGACAACCAATTACGCCATTTCACCCATTTAAGCACGGGCAATTACAACCCTTTGAGCGCTAAAATCTATACCGATGTGAGTTTTTTTAGCGCTAAAAATGAAATCGCTAACGACATTATCAAGCTTTTCCATTCCTTGCTCACTAGCAGCGCGACTAATAGCGCATTAGAAACGCTTTTTATGGCGCCCAAACAGATCAAACCTAAAATCATTGAACTCATTCAAAACGAAATGAACCACAAACAAGAAGGCTATATCATTTTAAAAGCCAACGCCCTAGTGGATAGCGAAATCATTGAATGGCTCTATCAAGCCTCTCAAAAAGGGGTTAAAATTGATCTCATTATCAGGGGGATTTGCTGTTTAAAGCCCCAAGTCAAGGGCTTGAGCGAAAATATCAGGGTGTATTCTATCGTGGGGAAATATTTAGAACATGCACGCATTTATTATTTTAAACATGAAAATATTTATTTTTCTAGCGCGGATTTAATGCCCAGGAATTTAGAAAGGCGCGTGGAATTGCTCATTCCCGCCACAAACCCAAAGATCGCCAATAAATTGTTGCGTATTTTAGAAATCCAACTCAAAGACACCTTAAAACGCTATGAGTTAAATTCTAAAGGCCGTTACACTAAAGTTTCAAACCCTAACGATCCTTTAAATTCGCAGGATTATTTTGAAAAACAAGCCCTTAAAACCTTTTAAAGGTTATCGTTCAAATCATAAAAGATAAGGATTTAAATGCTTTATTCGTTATTAAAAAAATATCTTTTTAGCTTGGACGCTGAAGACGCGCATGAAAAAATTTGTAAGATTTTAAGAATGCTTTCTTCATCGCCCTTTTTGTGCAATTTGATTGATTCTCAATGGGGTTATCAAAACCCAAAGCTTGAAAATGAAATTTTAGGCTTGCATTTCCCTAACCCTTTAGGCTTATCCGCCGGTTTTGATAAAAACGCTTCCATGCTCAGGGCGTTAACCGCTTTTGGGTTTGGCTATTTAGAAGCAGGCACTCTCACCAATGAAGCGCAAATGGGGAATGAAAGACCAAGGCTTTTCAGGCACATTGAAGAAGAGTCCTTGCAAAATGCGATGGGGTTTAATAATTACGGGGCGATTTTAGGAGTAAGATCGTTTAAGCGCTTCGCTCCCTATAAAACCCCCATTGGCATCAATTTAGGCAAAAACAAACACATAGAGCAAGCGCATGCCTTAGAAGATTACAAGGCGGTTTTAAATAAATGTTTAGATATTGGCGATTATTACACCTTCAACCTTTCTTCGCCCAACACCCCTAATTTAAGGGATTTACAAAATAAAGCGTTTGTGCATGAGCTTTTTTGCATGGCTAAAGAAATGACTCATAAGCCTTTATTTTTAAAAATCGCCCCAGATTTAGAAACAGATGACATGCTAGAAATCGTCAATAGCGCTATTAAAGCAGGAGCGCATGGGATCATTGCGACTAATACCACGATTGATAAAAGCTTGGTATTCGCTCCTAAAGAAATGGGGGGCTTGAGCGGGAAATGCTTGACTAAAAAAAGCCGTGAAGTCTTTAAAGAATTGGCTAAAGCTTTTTTTAATAAAAGCGTTCTTGTTTCTGTGGGGGGGATTAGCGACGCGAAAGAAGCTTATGAAAGGATTAAAATGGGAGCGAGTCTGTTACAAATTTATAGCGCTTTTATTTACAATGGGCCAAATTTATGCCAAAATATTCTTAAAGATTTGGTAAAATTACTCCAAAAAGATGGATT
The DNA here is from genome assembly GCF_011140715.1 of Helicobacter pylori. GTDB lineage: Bacteria > Campylobacterota > Campylobacteria > Campylobacterales > Helicobacteraceae > Helicobacter > Helicobacter pylori_DA. The sequence goes on from NZ_SFZZ01000013.1 coordinate 22,556, forward strand.
TTTGAGCGTTAAAGAGGCTATAGGAGCGGATTTAAGATGAAATATTTTTCTGTTAAAAGACTTTTAAGGCTTAGTTCTGTCTTGTTAGTCACTTTAGGAGCGAGCATGCACGCACAATCTTACTTACCCAAACATGAGAGCGTTACCTTAAAAAACGGGTTGCAAGTCGTGAGCGTCCCCTTAGAAAATAAAACCGGGGTTATAGAAGTGGATGTGCTTTATAAAGTCGGCTCTAGAAACGAAGTCATGGGCAAGAGCGGGATCGCTCACATGTTAGAGCATTTGAATTTTAAAAGCACCAAAAACCTTAAAGCCGGCGAATTTGATAAGATTGTTAAGCGTTTTGGGGGCGTGAGTAACGCTTCTACGAGCTTTGACATCACGCGCTATTTCATTAAAACCAGTCAGGCTAACTTGGATAAGTCTTTAGAATTGTTCGCTGAAACCATGGGTTCTTTGAATTTAAAAGAAGATGAGTTTTTGCCTGAGCGTCAAGTGGTCGCTGAAGAAAGGCGATGGCGTACCGATAATTCCCCTATCGGCATGCTTTATTTCCGCTTTTTTAACACCGCTTATGTTTATCACCCCTACCATTGGACGCCCATTGGTTTTATGGACGATATTCAAAACTGGACTTTAAAAGACATTAAAAAATTCCATTCGCTCTATTATCAGCCTAAAAACGCTATCGTTTTAGTGGTGGGCGATGTCAATTCCCAAAAGGTTTTTGAATTGACTAAAAAGCATTTTGAATCCTTAAAAAACCTTGATGAAAAGGCTATCCCCACTCCTTACATGAAAGAGCCTAAACAAGATGGGGCAAGAACGGCAGTCGTGCATAAAGATGGGGTCCATTTAGAATGGGTAGCGTTAGGGTATAAAGTGCCTGCTTTCAAGCATAAAGATCAAGTCGCCCTAGACGCGTTAAGCAAGCTTTTAGGCGAAGGCAAAAGCTCATGGTTGCAAAGCGAATTAGTGGATAAAAAGCGCCTAGCTTCTCAAGCTTTCTCGCACAACATGCAATTACAAGATGAAAGCGTGTTTTTATTCATCGCTGGGGGTAATCCTAATATCAAAGCCGAAGCCTTACAAAAAGAAATCGTAGCGCTTTTAGAAAAGCTGAAAAAAGGCGAAATCACTCAAGCGGAATTAGACAAAATCAAAATCAATCAAAAAGCTGACTTTATTTCTAATTTAGAAAGTTCTGGCGATGTGGCGGGGCTTTTTGCGGACTATTTAGTGCAAAACGATCTTCAAGGCTTGACTGATTATCAGCAACAATTTTTGGATTTGAAAGTGAGCGATTTGGTACGCGTGGCTAATGAATATTTTAAAGACACCCAATCAACCACCGTGTTTTTGAAACCTTAAAAGAGCCTTATCGCATGCAATTTCATTCATCTAGCGCGTTAATTACGCCTTTTAAAAAAGATTTGAGCGTTGATGAGGCCGCTTATGAAACCTTGATCAAGCGCCAAATTTTTCAGGGCATGGACGCATGCGTGCCTGTTGGCACGACAGGAGAATCCGCCACGCTCACCCACAAAGAGCATATGCGTTGCATTGAAATCGCCATAGAGACTTGCAAAAACACTCAAACGCCCTCCAATTCACGCATGAAAGTGTTGGCCGGCGTGGGCAGTAACGCCACGAGCGAGTCCCTTTCTTTAGCAAAGTTCGCTCAAAAAATCGGCGCGGATGCGATTTTATGCGTAAGCCCTTATTATAACCGCCCCACGCAACAAGGCTTGTTTGAACATTATAAAACTATCGCTCAATCGGTGGAAATCCCTGTCATGCTTTATGATGTGCCAAGCCGCACAGGCGTGTCTATTGAAGTCCCAACCGCTCTCAAACTCTTTAGGGAAGTCCCTAACATTAAAGCCATTAAGGAAGCGTCTGGCTCTTTGAAAAGAGTAACAGAATTGCATTACTATGAAAAAGATTTTAAAATTTTTAGTGGGGAAGATTCGCTCAACCACTCTATCATGTTTTCAGGGGGGTGCGGCGTGATTTCAGTGACCGGTAATTTAATGCCCAATTTGATTTCACAAATGGTCAATTGCGCGCTCAAACTTGAATACCAACAAGCCCTAGAAATCCAAGATAAGCTTTTTGATTTGCATCAAGCCCTTTTTGTGGAAACGAACCCTATCCCTATTAAAATGGCCATGCATTTAGCCGGCTTGATTGAAAACCCAAATTACAGACTGCCTTTAGTAGCCCCAAGCAAAGAAACGATCAAACTTTTAGAAAAAACTTTACAACAATATGAGGTAATTGCATGAATGGTTCCAATCACATGAAAAATAAAACCCTAGTGATTAGCGGCGCGACGAGAGGGATTGGCAAGGCGATATTGTATCGTTTCGCTCAAAGCGGCGTGAATATCGCTTTCACTTACAATAAAAATGTTGAAGAAGCCAACAAAATTATAGAAGATGTGGAGCAAAAATATTCCATTAAAGCCAAAGCCTACCCCCTTAATGTTTTAGAGCCTGAGCAATACACAGAGCTTTTTAAGCAAATTGACGCTGATTTTGACAGAGTGGATTTTTTTATTTCTAACGCTATTATTTATGGGCGCTCTGTCGTGGGCGGATTTGCGCCTTTCATGCGATTAAAACCTAAGGGGTTAAACAACATTTACACAGCCACCGTGTTAGCGTTTGTGGTGGGGGCTCAAGAAGCGGCAAAACGCATGCAAAAAATAGGCGGCGGGGCGATCGTGAGCTTAAGCTCTACTGGGAATCTGGTCTATATGCCCAATTATGCTGGGCATGGCAATTCTAAAAACGCCGTAGAAACCATGGTCAAATACGCTGCCGTGGATTTAGGCGAATTTAACATTAGAGTGAATGCGGTTAGTGGCGGGCCTATTGATACGGACGCTTTGAAAGCTTTCCCTGATTATGTGGAGATTAAAGAAAAAGTAGAAGAGCAATCGCCCCTAAAGCGCATGGGTAATCCTAACGATCTAGCCGGAGCGGCTTATTTTTTATGCGATGAGACCCAAAGCGGTTGGCTTACAGGGCAAACGATCGTTGTGGATGGTGGGACTACTTTTAAATAAAGATTTTTTTTGAAAAACATTATCCATATCCACCAAAATAAAGAGTTGCAATTCATTAAAAAATGCTTGTTGGGCTATTTTTTCGCCCCTTTGTGTGGGGCTATTTTGTTGGTGCTTTTTCTTGTTTCAAGCGGAACAAAATCGTTTCAAATTTCTAACCTCTTCAATAATCAATTGGCTTATATCGTGTTATTGTCTCTTTTTTTGTGCGCGCTTGGGTTTATTGCCGGAGCGATTGGTTTTTACAGGCTTTCTAAAATCACACGCCATCTGAGTTTTTTTGAAAATTTTGCTTTCAGTTTTTTGGCGGTGATTTTATGTGCTCTTTTAAGCTATCTTGTCCCTAACGCCAGTAACGCCCTTTCACTAATCGGTAATGGTGTTTCTGTTTTTTATCTGCATAAACTCTATAGAGAATTGAGCCTTTACACGCAAGAAAGGTTTTTTTTAAGCGGTTTTAGATTGTTGCTTTTTAGTTTCATGCTGGCTCTTTTAGGGGTTTTAGCGCAAGCGTTAGTTATCATTTTTTTAACGATCGCTGTGATTTTAATGTGTGTGGCGCTCAGTTTTTTAGGGCGCGCGTTCTTGAATTTTTCACAAGTCTTTTTGAAAGCATGAAAGTTTTAAAACTCCTACCTAATTTTTTAACGATTTTACGCATTGTCTTATCCTTATTTTTATTGTTTTTATTGTTAAACACGCGCACTTATTTTAGTTTTTTAACCCCCTTTCACATCAACATGATCTCTTCATTGGTTTTTTTGTTTGCCGCTCTCACGGATTTATTGGACGGCTATATCGCCAGAAGCTATAAAGCCAAATCGCGCTTTGGGGAAATTTTTGATCCTTTAGCGGATAAAATCCTTATTTTGAGCGCGTTTTTAGGGTTAGTTTATTTGGATCGTGTGAATGCGTGGGTCCCGTTTGTGATTTTAGGGCGCGAATTTTTTATTTCAGGGCTTAGAGTCTTAGCCGCTAATGAAAAAAAGGATATTCCTGTCAATGCGTTAGGCAAGTATAAAACCGTGTCTCAAGTCGTGGCGATTGGCGCTTTATTAGCCAATTTAACTTACTCTTATGTGCTTGTGGCTATAGCGGTTTTTTTAACCCTTTATTCGGGGATAGATTACACGATTAAATATTATAAATCTTAAGTTTTAGATTAATTTTATAATACTGATAATAAAAAACACAAAAGAATTGATGCCAACCAAGCGATAGCTTTTTAAGAAAACGAGTTTAATAAAGTAACCAAAATCCCATTTTTTAAAAATTAAAAATATTAAAATTTAATAAGGCTTATCCAATTTGATTAAAACAAATCCTTATTTTTATTTAAAAAAAATCTTTTTATTTTATTTTTGTTATAATTCAAGCTATTTTTATTTTTAATCTAAGGAGGTGTCGCATGGACAATCAAAAGATAACGCATCAAAATACCACGCAAAAACAAGGCGAGCTTAAAAGAGACATGAAAATGCGCCATCTCTTGATGATTGCCTTTGGGGGAGCGATCGGCACAGGGCTTTTTGTAGGCACTGGGGGTAATATTGCGAGCGCTGGCCCTTTAGGGACCTTGATCGCTTATTGTTTTGGAGGGCTTGTGGTCTATTGTATCATGCTCTCTTTAGGCGAATTGGCTAGCGTTTATCCCACTACGGGAAGCTTTGGGGATTATGCGGCTAAATTCATAGGCCCTGGCACGGGCTATATGGTTTTTTGGATGTATTGGCTTGGCTGGGTGATCACGGTTGCGTTAGAATACATCGCTATAGGCATGCTCATGCAACGCTGGTTTGCGGGTATTCCTATCCATTATTGGGTTATTTTATGCATTGCATTGGTTTTTTTATTGAACTTTTTTTCGGTTAAAATTTTTGCCGAGGGCGAGTTTTTCTTTAGCCTGATTAAAGTTTTAGCGGTGATCGCTTTTATAGGCATTGGCGTAATTGGGATCATTTATCAAATCTATTTGCATGGGTTTAGTTCTGTTTTTGATAATTTCCATTTTGGCGATAGGGGGTTTTTCCCTAACGGGAGCGCGGCGGTTTTTTCTGTGATGCTCGCTGTTATTTTTGCTTTCACTGGCACAGAAGTCATTGGGGTGGCTGTAGGAGAGACTAAAAACGCTAGCGAAGTGATGCCCAAAGCGATTAAAGCGACCTTGTGGCGGATTGTCTTTTTCTTTTTAGGCTCTGTGTTTGTCATTTCTGTTTTTTTACCCATGAGCGATTCTTCTATCGCACAAAGCCCTTTTGTGAGCGTTTTAGAACGCATCAACTTGCCCTTTATTGGCATGGGTATCCCTTATGTGGCTGATATAATGAACGCTGTTATCATTACGGCGATGTTTTCTACCGCTAATTCAGGGCTTTATGGGGCGAGCCGCATGATTTATGGGCTGTCCAAACAAAAGATGTTTTTTAAAGTTTTTTCCCAGCTCAACCGACAAGGTACGCCCACTTATGCGATGTTTTTTTCCCTTTCTTTTTCCCTTATAGGACTTTTAGTCCAAATTTATGCCAAAGAAAATGTCGTTGAAGCTTTGATTAATGTGATCAGTTTCACGGTGATTATCGTGTGGGTTAGCGTGTCCATTTCGCAATATTCTTTCCGCAAGCAATACTTAAAAGCCGGGCATTCTTTAGAGGATTTGCCTTATAAAGCCCCTTTCCTGCCCTTTTTGCAACTCATAGGGATCACTGGGTGTATTATCGGCGTGATTGGTTCGGCTATGGATAAGGATCAACGCATTGGGATGATTTTAACGATTGTTTTTGCTGTTGTGTGTTACATTGGATACTATTTTACACAAAAAGCTAATGAAAATAACAAAAAAGATTTGATATAATCTTTTTTTAATTTTGAAATTGACATCAATCAAGGAAGTAACCATGATGAAAAAAACTTTTTTTGTCTCTTTGGCTTTAGCGCTAAGTTTGAATGCGGGCAATATCCAAATCCAAAACATGCCCAAAGTGAAAGAGCGAATAAGCGTCCCTTCTAAAGAGGATACGATCTATTCTTACCACGATTCTATTAAGGATTCTATTAAAGCGGTGGTGAATATCTCCACTGAAAAGAAGATTAAAAACAACTTTATAGGTGGCGGTGTGTTTAACGACCCCTTTTTCCAACAATTTTTCGGGGATTTGGGCGGTATGATCCCTAAAGAAAGAATGGAAAGGGCTTTAGGCAGCGGCGTAATCATTTCTAAAGATGGCTATATTGTTACGAATAACCATGTGATTGATGGCGCGGATAAGATTAAAGTGACCATTCCAGGGAGCAATAAAGAATATTCCGCCACTTTAGTAGGCACGGATTCTGAAAGCGATTTAGCTGTGATTCGCATCACTAAAGACAACCTGCCCACGATCAAATTCTCTGATTCTAATGATATTTTAGTGGGCGATTTGGTTTTTGCGATCGGTAACCCTTTTGGCGTGGGCGAAAGCGTTACGCAAGGCATTGTTTCAGCGCTCAATAAAAGCGGGATTGGGATCAACAGCTATGAAAATTTCATTCAAACAGACGCTTCCATTAATCCTGGAAATTCTGGTGGCGCTTTGATTGACAGCCGTGGAGGGTTAGTGGGGATCAATACCGCTATTATCTCTAAAACCGGGGGCAACCACGGCATTGGCTTTGCCATCCCTTCTAACATGGTTAAAGATATTGTAACCCAACTCATCAAAACCGGTAAGATTGAAAGAGGTTACTTGGGCGTGGGCTTGCAAGATTTGAGCGGCGATTTGCAAAATTCTTATGACAACAAAGAAGGGGCGGTAGTCATTAGCGTAGAAAAAGACTCTCCGGCTAAAAAAGCAGGGATTTTGGTGTGGGATTTGATCACTGAAGTCAATGGGAAAAAGGTTAAAAACACGAATGAGTTAAGAAATCTAATCGGCTCCATGCTACCCAATCAAAGAGTAACCTTAAAAGTCATTAGAGACAAAAAAGAACGCACCTTCACCCTCACTCTAGCTGAAAGGAAAAACCCTAACAAAAAAGAAACCATTTCTGCTCAAAACGGTGCACAAGGCCAATTGAACGGGCTTCAAGTAGAAGATTTAACCCAAAAAACCAAAAGGTCTATGCGTTTGAGCGATGATGTTCAAGGGGTTTTAGTCTCTCAAGTGAATGAAAATTCCCCAGCAGAGCAAGCCGGCTTCAGGCAAGGCAACATCATCACAAAAATTGAAGAGATTGAAGTGAAAAGCGTTGCGGATTTTAACCATGCTTTAGAAAAGTATAAAGGCAAACCCAAACGATTCTTAGTTTTAGACTTGAATCAAGGTTATAGGATCATTTTGGTGAAATGATAGAGATGGGTTGTTAGTCGCATGTCTTTGATTAGAGTGAATGGGGAAGCTTTTAAACTCTCTTTAGAAAGTTTAGAAGAAGACCCTTTTGAAACTAAAGAAACGCTAGAGATTCTTGTTAAACAAACGAGCGTTGTTTTATTGGCCGCTGGGGAGTCTAAGCGTTTTTCTCAAACCATCAAAAAACAATGGTTGCGCTCTAATCATACCCCCTTATGGCTCAGCGTTTATGAGAGCTTTAAAGAAGCCCTAGACTTTAAGGAAATCATTTTAGTTGTAAGCGGATTGGATTATATTTATATCCAACGCCATTACCCTGAAATCAAGCTTGTAAAAGGCGGGGCATCAAGGCAAGAATCCGTCCGTAACGCTTTAAAAATAATTGATAGCGCTTACACGCTCACAAGCGATGTGGCTAGGGGTTTAGCCAATATGGAAGCGCTTAAAAGTTTGTTTTTAACCCTCCAACAAACCAGCCATTATTGCATCGCTCCTTACTTGCCTTGCTATGACACAGCGATCTATTATAACGAGGCTTTAGACAGAGAGGCGATCAAACTCATTCAAACCCCGCAATTAAGCCACACCAAAGCGCTCCGATCAGCCCTAAACCAAGGGGATTTTAAAGATGAAAGCAGCGCGATTTTACAAGCTTTCCCTAATCGTGTGAGTTATATTGAAGGCAGTAAAAATTTGCACAAACTCACCACGAACGATGATTTGAAACATTTCGCGTTCTTTTTCAACCCAGCAAAGGACACTTTTATCGGCATGGGTTTTGATACGCATGCGTTTGTTAAAAATAAGCCTATGGTTTTAGGGGGGGTTGTTTTGGATTGCGAGTTTGGGTTAAAGGCTCATAGCGACGGCGATGCTTTGTTGCATGCGGTTATTGATGCGATTTTAGGGGCGATTAAAGGGGGGGACATTGGCGAATGGTTCCCTGATAATGACCCCAAATACAAAAACGCCTCTTCTAAAGAGCTTTTAAAAATCGTGTTGGATTTTTCACAAAGCATTGGGTTTGAATTGTTTGAAATGGGGGCGACTATCTTTAGCGAAATCCCTAAAATCACCCCTTACAAACCGGCGATTTTAGAGAATTTGAGCCAACTTTTAGGTTTAGAAAAATCTCAAATCAGCTTGAAAGCCACTACAATGGAAAAAATGGGGTTCATTGGCAAACAAGAAGGGCTGTTAGTCCAAGCGCATGTGAGCATGCATTATAAACAAAAACTTTAAACGCGATAAAAGGAAGAATGGATGAAAATCTTAATCATTGAAGACGATTTAGCGCTAGCTAGGAGTATCTCTCATAATTTGCATGATTTAGGGCATTTTTGCGAGATCATCTCTAGCATTTCAGAAGAAAATAAAGAGCCTTATGATGTGATTTTGGTTTCTTCTAAAGTTTGCACTCAAGGGCGTTGCGAACACTTTGTGCGTTATAATTCCAAGCAAATCATTATCATGATGGCTTCGCATGTCAATGAAGATGGCGTGAATAAACCCATTCAAGCGGGAGCGAGAGATTATATTCTAAAACCTTTTAAAATGGATGAATTGTTGCGTAAGATCCAATACCACAAAGCCTACCAAGAAATGACCGCTCGCTTGGGATTTTATGAAAATTACTTAGACTTTATCCATGCGGAATTGCCCTTGCCTAAAGATTTTTCCTACCGGCCGCCTTTCATCATCCACACGCCCTCTCAAGAGCTTGCGAACGCTTATTTATTGCAATACGCTAAAGAAAGGCAAATGGATTTTTCTTTTTTCTCTTTAAAGGATACCACTTGGAAAGATCTATACAAGAATAAAGACAAACTAGAACGCCCTTTTTACATCATGCATTTAGAAGAGCTTAAAAAAGATGAGCAATTGAAATTGTTAGAATTGGCCCGTTCATGCCCTATTGTTTTATCTTATACCCATAAAGAACCCCTAGAATTTCCTAAAATTGTGAGCATTGAATGCGGCAATAAGCCCCTATCTTTATTTAATAACCACACGACTTTCCTTTCCATTCAAGAGTATGAAAAAGAAGCGATCAGGCATTTTTCTTCCACTTGCACCGATACAGAATTAGCCAACAAGCTTGGCATTAGCCGCAAAAGCCTTTGGGAAAAACGCCGGAAATATAACTTACCGCGCAAATAACAGAAAATCCTTAAGCCCTGTTTTTTGTGGGGCGTTGATCATAAAATGCAAGAATGCCAAAAGCATTTTTGCAATCAAAAGAGCTAAAACAAGCGGTGATCTCTCAAAATTTAGCGTATTTAATGAGAATAGAGCTAATTATTATTAAAATAACTTATTATTTGCTATGTATTTACTATAATAGTTTAACTTTTAAAAAAGTGAAATTCAACTTAAGGATTAACCATTAGACAGGCGTTTAACAAAACAAGATCCATGCATTCAAGAACTCTTTTACTGGACATTGATTGCGTTATCCCTAATATTGTTAGGCGTTTGCTCTCTAATAAAACGCTCCCCAAAAGATTCGCCGCTTATAGCTTGCAAGAAGTGGGCGTTATTTTTCTCACCACTCAAATTTTATCTATCATGCGCAAAACCCGTTGCTCTAAAACGCTTTTTTTTATCACTAGGGGCAGAGAGAGTTTCCGCTACCAGCTGTGCGATCATTACAAACAAAAACGCCACCAATTTGATGAAGATTTTAAAGCCCTTCTAGGAACCCTAAAAATCGCCATCGTGGAAAAATACCCCCTAAAAAAAGGGGCTAAAATCCAGGGCGAACATTGTTTTGAATATGAAGCCGATGATATTATCTCTTTTTACAAAAAGAAAGACCCCAACAATTACGTGATAGCCAGCATGGATAAGGATATTTTGTATTCCAATAGAGGTTCTCATTTCAATCTCAAAACCAACGCTTTTTTTAATGTGAGTCAAAAAGAGGCTCATTTTTTTGCTTATTACCAATGCGTTGTGGGGGATAAAGGGGATAATATTAAAGGGGTTAAAGGGATTGGCGGCTTCAACTATAAAGATTTTTTAAACGAAGACGCTAAAGAGCATGAATTGTGGGAGCAAATCATTCAAGCGTTCAAAATTAAAGAAGATTTGAGCGACAGCGAAGCTAAAGAAAAGGCTCTTTTAAACATGCGTTTAGTCAATATGCACCAGATGACCCACCATGGCGTGATCAAACTATGGGAGCCTGAGTTTAAAAAAACTTTTTTCCCTAAAAAAATACAAAAACCTGATTTCAAAAGAATTTCTTAAAACATTTTTAAAACAAAAACTTCTTTTAATATTGATTTTTTAAAAAAGAAATTACCGCTTGTTTTATCGCTTACTTTATTGCAAACTCTTCACTATTGATTATAAAATGGTATTTTTTAAAACAAAAACTTCCCAAAAAAGACAAAAGAGCTATCTCCAAGGCTTTTTCTCGTGGCTTTAGAATTATAAGCATACACATACCCCCCACCCATATCAAAAGACAAATCCCTATAAGTCCAAACCCTAAAGCTGCTCATTAAAGAATATTCTTGATAATCCCCAAAAGCCACCATCGCGTCTAAACGCACCCTTTTAGTCTTAAGCCCTAAAAAAACATAGCCTGAAATGCTAGAGTTTGCAAAATAAATCGCTGGCACGCCGGGCGCATTGATCCCACGGCCATAGAATTTAGTCCTGTCATTAAAAGTCCATAGATAGCCCTTATTGTTTCTTGCCGGAACGATATAAAAACCCGTTCCAAAATTAAAAATTTGGTATTTAAAAGTTTGATCGATCAAAAACAAGCCGGCATTTTTAGCGCTTGTAACCGCATCAGTGTTGCCGTATTGATACATGCCATGCACTAGAGTGTGCGAAGTGAAACCCTTAGCTAAAGAAGCGTTATACTCCAACTTACCCCCCACTTGCACTAAAACATTTTGAGTGGGCAAAGGCAAGCGGGTATCCGTTAAAATAAAAGGCACCACTTTAAGATTTTCATGCCTGTATTCTGCGCCCAAAACAAACACTTCCCCCCCTACATACAAGCGTTTAGACACAGGATCATAAGACGCTAGAGCGTTTAGGGAAGTAGCGATCCGATTCCCTTGCTCTTTATTGATCTGATGCCCATTATAAAGCATGCTATCCATAAAAATCCCAAAATAACGCATGGAATTTTGCTTAAAAGCCACAGAGATCCCTTGAATATTGCCCCCTATCCAATCAAAATCCACGAAATCGGTATTGAAACGCCCTAAAGCGATTTTAAAACGCTGGTTAGTGTATTGAACATACGCATCAGAAACATCGCCAGCACTCAAATAAGGTTTAACGTTGTTAGGGTTACCAAAAAAATTCCCTAGACTGATGTAAAGGTTAGCCAAACGCTGTTTGTTATAAATATTCCAAGCCCCAATCGCTCCAATGCCAAAAGACCACCCATTGCTATAAGAAAAATCCACCCCAAGACGCGCTAAAGCCCCCACATAGCTGTGAGGGTTTTTTTGCGCCCCTTGATTATATAATAACCCCAGATAGCCAAAAGGTTTGACTGCGATTTCTAAAGCTTTCAAAGACAGACCATTTAAAAAAAGGATCCCTAACGCTAAATAATAATATCTTTTCTTATTTTTCTTATATTGCATTAAAAACTCATCGTGGATTTAAACTCAATATTTTAGTTAAAATTCCTTTTAATTGCGCTGAAACGGGTTTAAAATCTCAATGACCACTAAACATTATCAATAAACTTGATTGACTAACACTAAAGATTTATGATAGTATTCTAATAAAACTATTTTAAAGGTGATCCATGAGCAAGAGTTTATACCAAACTTTAAACGTGAGCGAAAACGCCAGCCAAGATGAAATCAAAAAATCCTACCGCCGTTTAGCCAGACAATACCACCCGGATTTGAATAAAACCAAAGAAGCCGAAGAAAAATTCAAAGAAATCAACGCCGCTTATGAAATTTTGAGTGACGAAGAAAAACGCCGCCAATACGATCAGTTTGGCGACAACATGTTTGGGGGGCAGAATTTCAGCGATTTTGCAAGAAGCCGTAGCACTAGTGAAGATTTAGACGATATTTTAAGCTCTATTTTTGGGAGAGGAGGCTTTTCGCAAAGATTTTCTCAAAACTCGCAAGGCTTTTCTGGCTTTAATTTTTCCAATTTCGCCCCTGAAAATTTAGACATGACCGCCACTTTAAATGTCTCTGTTTTAGACACCCTTTTAGGCAATAAAAAACAAGTGAGCATCAATAATGAGACTTTTAGCCTTAAAATCCCTATCGGCGTGGAAGAGGGCGAAAAAATCAGGGTTCGCAACAAAGGGAAAACGGGGCGAATGGGTAGGGGCGATTTGCTCTTGCAGATCCATATTGAAGAAGATGAAATTTATAGGCGCGAGAAAGACGATATTATTCAAATCTTTGATTTACCCTTAAAGACGGCTCTTTTTGGAGGAAAAATTGAAATCGCTACTTGGCATAAAACCTTAACCCTAACCATTCCTCCTAACACCAAAGCGATGCAAAAATTCCGCATCAAAGACAAAGGGATCAAAAACAGAAAAACTTCGCATGTGGGGGATTTGTATTTGCAAGCTCGTTTGATCTTGCCTAAAACCGAAACGCTTTCTGATGAGTTAAAAGCGTTATTAGAAAAAGAATTGTAAGGAGGAATCGTGTACGATTATGATGAACCGCTTTATTTGATCAGCGTCGTGGCTAAAATCTTAGGCGTGCACCCTCAAACCTTGCGCCAATACGAAAAAGAGGGTTTGATAGAGCCTAGCAGGACTGATGGGAAAATGCGCTTGTATTCCCAACGAGACATGGACAAAATCAAAACGATTTTACGCCTTACAAGGGATATGGGGGTTAATCTAGCGGGCGTGGATATTATCTTGCGTTTAAAAGAAAAGCTTGATGAATTAGACAACCTCAATAAAGAATTGCAAGACGCTCTGCACAAACACTCTAAAAACACCAAAACCCCAACGAAAAATTTAAACACCCCTACGAATTTTTATGAACTGATTTTATTTAAAAAATGAGCCTGACTTCGCTTTTAAACCCAAAAAGCCTAGAAGATTTTTTAGGCCAAGAGCATTTAATAGGGAAAGACGCCCCCTTATTTAAAGCCTTACAATCCAAACACTTCCCCCATGCCTTTTTCTATGGCCCTCCTGGCGTGGGTAAAACAAGCCTGGCTCAAATCATCGCTCGCTCCCTAGAGCGCCCCATTCTTTTGTTTAATGCGACGGATTTCAAATTGGAGGATTTACGCCTTAAGCTTAAAAATTACCAAAACACCCTTTTAAAACCCGTTGTTTTTATTGATGAAACCCACAGATTGAATAAAACCCAACAAGAATTTTTATTCCCCATTATGGAAAAAGATCACGCTCTAATCTTAGGGGCTAGCACGCAAGATCCTAATTACAGCCTAAGCCATGCGATCCGATCAAGAAGTTTTACTTTTGAATTAACCCCCCTAAAAAAGAGCGATTTAGACAGGCTTTGCGATAAGGCTTTAACATTGTTAAAAAAACAAATAGAGCCTGACGCTAAAACCTATCTTTTAAACAACAGCGCTGGCGATGCCAGAGCGTTATTAAACCTTTTAGATTTGAGCACTAAAATAGAAAATCCTATCACTTTAAAAACGCTCAAATCCTTACGGCCTCATAGCCTAAATGACGGATCTTATAGCGATGATACGCATTATAACCTCACTAGCGCGTTAATCAAGTCTTTAAGAGGGAGCGATGAAAACGCTTCCATCTATTATCTGGCGCGCTTGATTGCTGGCGGGGAAAACCCGGAATTTATCGCCAGAAGGCTGGTGATTTTTGCGAGCGAAGATATTGGTAACGCTAACCCAAACGCCCTTAATTTAGCCTCTTCTTGCTTGTTTTCAGTCAAACAAATCGGCTACCCTGAAGCGCGCATTATTTTAAGCCAGTGCGTGATTTATCTGGCTTGTTCGCCCAAGTCTAACACGGCTTATAGAGCGATCAATCAGGCTTTGGATTGCGTTCAAAAAGGCTCACTCTACCCTATTCCTAAACACCTGCTGCCTAACGCTAAAGACTACCTTTACCCGCATGATTATAACGGCTATGTCAAACAAGATTATTTGGAAAAACCCCTCAATTTGGTTTCTTCTCAAGGCATAGGGTTTGAAAAAACCCTTTTAGAATGGCTTGATAAAATAAAAAATTGATCTTATAAGTTGCATTAAAATGCGACAATGGTAATAAAAAATCAATATTTTTTGATTAAATTAAAATAATAATGAGTTTTATCTATGGTTCATCGCATTATTATTGTATAATAATATTCTAGTTATAAAAATCATTTTACGGATAAGGAAAATATCAGCATGAAAAGATTAGAAACTTTGGAATCCATTTTAGAGCGCTTGAGAATGTCTATCAAAAAAAACGGACTCAAAAATTCAAAACAGAGAGAAGAAGTGGTGAGCGTTTTGTATCGCAGCGGCACACACTTAAGCCCTGAAGAAATCACGCATTCTATCCGCCAAAAGGACAAAAACACCAGCATTTCTTCAGTCTATCGCATTTTGAATTTCTTAGAAAAAGAAAATTTTATCTGTGTTTTAGAGACTTCAAAAAGCGGTCGGCGCTATGAAATTGCGGCTAAAGAACACCATGATCACATCATTTGTTTGCATTGCGGTAAGATCATTGAATTTGCAGACCCTGAAATTGAAAACCGCCAGAATGAAGTCGTTAAAAAATATCAAGCCAAGCTGATCAGCCATGACATGAAAATGTTTGTGTGGTGCAAAGAATGCCAAGAGAACGATGATTAAAAAAATTTAAAGAAGCTAGCTTAAATAGGGCTATCTTTAAGGGTTTTAAGGACTTCATCCAAGTTAAAACGCTTGAGCTTTAGATTTTTGATTTCTTCATCGCTCAAGCGTTTCCAAGTGAAAGTCTTGCCCACATACCCCCACTTATCATAGCTTGAAGTGAATTCTAAATCCCCGTTTGAATTTTGAGTAACTCTCACATAGTAGGTTTTGCCGTCATAAAAATTATACGCTTTACCGCCTTTATAAGATCGTTTTCCAACCTTAATCAAATCGCTTAAAAACACCACGCCTTTATCGCTGCGATTCCTTAGCTTTGGGTTAGGATTGAGCTTGTCTTTTCTGGCTTTAGAGCCATCCACATCAGAAATACCATAAGCATAGAACTTCCCATTATGCTCAAAAAACTCCACAAAAGAGCTTTTCATGTATAAAAATTCTTGAGTTTGATAAATTCCAGGCAACTCTACAGCCCATAAAAAACAACAAAAAACTATAACAAGACTCACCAATTTCATAATTTTAATTTGATCAATCCTTTAGGCATTTTAACGACCGCTTTAAAAATCGGCTCTTCCCTATATTTTTCAAAAGACTCTCCATAGAACCTCAACGCATGCGCATCGTTTTCCAAAAAAATAGCCAGCATGCCCGCATGCAAACGCAAAAAAGAAGCTTCACTGACTGGCTCATAAACGATCAAATCTCTTTTTTCATTATAAGGGGTTTTAATGACAGCCCTATTTATATCTACCACCTTAGCCCCCTCAACGCCTTTGATGATCAATTGGAAATCCACATATTGTCGGTGGCTTTCAAAAAAGCCTTTCTCGCCCTCTTTAGCATGCTCTAAACAATAGCTCTGCTCTATGCTAAAAATGCCATGCCCTAAAGGCGCTTGAAATTCTGTATTAATAGCGAGGTTTAAAACCCTTTGATTAGCTTCACTACCCTTTTGCATGACATCTTGCAAATACCCATGCAAAATTTCTAATTCTTGCGTTTTTTTAAACAAATGCCCAAGCGAGCCTAATTCCCCAAAAACAGCCATAATTCCTTCCTTCTTTACTTTAAAATGGTTTAATTTTTCAGTTGCTCTAATCGTTCCTTTTTAGTGCCAATATCCGTGATTTGAATGCCAAAATTCCCATCCACGATCACCACTTCGCCCTTAGCGATCACCTTATCATCTACGAGAATTTCTAAAGGGTCATTTACCAATTGATCCAACTCCACCACGCTCCCTATATCCATAGAAACCACATCTTTTAAAATCATCTTTTTTTGCCCGATTCGCACCTTAACGTTCAATTTCACATCTAAAAGCATGCTGATATTGCGGATTTCTATATTTTCTAAAGACGCGTCGTGGGTTTTAGTCTCTTCAGTAGCGCTCTTTGTCGTTTCTTCTTTTTCTTCTTTATGCGTTTTTTCAAATTGGCCCTCAAACGCTGAAGTGATCAATAAAACGATTTGGCTTTCTTTGATGGCTTCCATTTTAAAAGAAAACACCATCGCCTTAGCGTAATCTTCTTTTTTAGGAAGCTCTTTAGCGATTTCAGCGTTCGTGGTGGTGAAATTCAATTTAGGGAGCAATTCTTGAGATTTCAAGCTTGTAGCGATAGCGCCAAAAATATTAGAAGCCATTTCTTTAAAAGCGTCTAAATCGTCATTATCCATTTCTTCCTTGCTCGCCCCATCACCCCCTAGCATCAAATCGCTCAAAGCGGTAACTAAATCTACCGGAGCCAGTAATTCAATAGGACTTTCATTTTTTTCAATCGCGCTAATCTTAACCCTTGCATAAGGAGTGCTGATTAAACTCGCTTCTTCATTGTTAGAAACTTCTTTTTCTAATCCCACGCTTGGAGCCTTACCCACTAACCCTTCTAAAGTAGAGACAACCTCTTGAATAAAAATCTTAATAAAATCTTGCATTTCTCACTCTTCTTCTATCTTCATAATATCGCCCACTTTGCCTCTGCGTTGTTCTTCTAGCATTTCTAAAATTTCTTTAGTGCGTTCTTTTTCGCTATAAACCACTTCTTTAATTTGAATGGTTTTCCTATACCCTTGAAACCCCACGCTCGCTAAATAACGCTTTTTTTTATGCACATACACGCTCACTTCATCATTAGCGACTTTATTCAACCGGATAGTATCCCCCACATCTAAATCCAACATTTCTTTCAAACTCAATTCCACCGCACCCAAAAACACCATCATATCCACGCTCACCCCACTCAATAGCGCTTGCAATTCCTTATTACGGCTCTTTTTGGAGTTCGTCTCTGAAAGCATCAAATCCCTACTCCCCATTTTAGAAAGAATACTCTCAATGGAAATCACCGGGTAGCAAATATTCATCATCCCACGACTATGACCGATAATAATCTCTAAAACCACCATGATAGAAATTTCATTTTGAGCGACGATTTGGACCACATTCGCGCTGGATTCTTTAGCGTCAATGGTAGGAAACATCTCCACCACGGGCGACCACACTTCTTTTAAAATTTGCATCACCTGGCGTAAAATCGTATCCAATAAATTCAATTCAATATCGCTAAACTCCCTATTTTGATCATACGCGCTCCCCTTGCCCCCTAATAGTCTGTCAATCATAGGGAAAGCGATGCTAGGATTGATTTCTAAAACCCCTGTTCCTCCCATAGGCTTCATGGAAAAGACATTAAAACTCGTAGGGCTAGGCAAACTCATCAAAAATTCGCCATAAGTCATTTGATCCACGCTATGGAGCTGGATCTCTACAATAGAACGCATGATAGAAGAGACTTGACTGGAAAGATTCCTAGCCATTTTGTCATGGATACTCCTAAAAGAGCGCAATTGCTCCTTACTCACACGATTAGGGCGCTTGAAATCATAGAGGGTTACACTGCGTTGGGGGATAATATCTTTTTTTTGGACATTTTGAATATCCACGTTCTCATCAACGACTTCTAAAAGCGCATCAATTTCTTCTTGGCTTAAAATATCAGCCATGATTCACTCCTAAGGATTGGCGCACCTTTTTAATCACTTCTTTGATGATTTGAGAAATGCGCGATTCAGTAATGCCTAAAATCTCTTTAATCTCGCTCAAATTCAACTCTTCAAAGTAATAGAGCTGGATAAGGATTTGCTCTCTTTCGCTCATTTGATTCAATACTTTTTGGACATGCTCTAACAACTCTTCTGCTTCAATCTTTTGAGTGATTTCATCTTGCTCAATCGCATTGAATTGCTCATCTATTGGCACTAACGCATAAATATCTGAGGCCGTTTTGGCTTCTCTAATCTTTTCAATATTTTCACCTAAAGCTTCTGCTAAATGCTCATCGCTAGGCTCTTTCCCATGCTCATTAAGGTATTTGGTGATTTCAGCATCAATGCTTTTAATCAGCTTTCTGCTAGAGCGAGAAATCACGTCTAAAGAGCGCAAGTAATCTAACATCGCCCCATTGACACGAGTCTTCGCATACCCCCAAAAAGAATCGTTTAACGCGCTCTCATAACGCCTGGCTAATTTAATCAATTCTTCAGTGCCAATAGAAACCAGATCGTTAAAATCAATAGAGCTGGGCAAGCGCTCTTTTAAACGAAACGCCATGGCACGCACGGCTGGTAAATACTGGATAGCGAGCGCGTCTTGATGGTGGTGTTGTTGCTTGTCATAGGCGTTCAAAACCTTTTCTATACTTTTTTCGCTCGCTTCAGTTTTTTGAATTTCTTTGGGCATTCTATTTTCCATCATCAAAATCATAATTTCTAATGTAATTTAAAATACTAGCCACTTCTTTTTCTCTGTTTTTAAACTCATGGTTGAAACGAAGCAAACTCTCTTCAGTGCCTTTTTTGTCAAAAAGACAAATATCTAAATCCGTGCAAGCGATAAAAATAGACGCGAACAATAAGGCGATCAAATACCCCCCAAGCGTGGATAACACCGTCCATAATAGAATGCTCTCTGGCTCATTGAATTTCAACACCGAAAACACTAACCCTAAGAAAAACCCCACCACAACAGAAAAATGGATAAAATTTTGAACTTTCATCAGCCTACCCCAAATACTTTAAAAGCCTTTTAAAAAAGCTTTTTAAACCTTCTTTTGGTATTTCTAAAGTGCCGGTTTCTAATTTAGAAACTAAAAGGCTCGCTATCTGGTCAATGGATTGCGAAAACAAATCGTTAGGGGCTATTTTCCTCAAAATCTTCCGCTCTCTCACATAGCGTTTCAATAAGGAGCTGTTTTCAATCGCCCCTAAATAGTGCAATTCTAATGAAGTGATATTGTTTTTAGCCACCTTGAATAGCCTTTCATAAGTCGCCCTGCCTTCTTTAGGTTGGGCTACCATGTTAGCGATAAGGAACAATTCGTCTTTATTTTTAGAGTTGATTTTAATGCATGCATACGCATCGGTAATCGCTGATGGATCTGGTGTGGTGATAATCACCACGCAATCGCTCGCATTCAAAAACGCTTGTGTAGTGGCTCCAATCCCAGCGCCTGTATCAATCACAATATAATCTAAAGAGCTTAAAACCCCCTCTTCATCTACGAATCGATCCAAAGCTTCCGCGCCGCTAATGTATTTTAAAATTTCTTCACCGCTATCCCCAGGGATTAAGCAAAGCCCGGGTTCAATCTCGCAAATGATTTCTTGCAATTTGGCTTCGCCTTTTAAGGCATGCAAGATATTTTTATGGGTTTTCACCCCAAAAATGACATCCAAATTCGCTAAACCAATATCCGCATCAAACACCCCTACCTTATAACCTTTCTTGTATAAAGAGTAAGCTAAATTAGCGCTAATGTTGGATTTCCCCACGCCCCCCTTACCGCTTGTGATAGCGATGAATTTGGTATTCCCCTTATTATCAAAAAAACTTTTGGGATTTTTAGCGTTCATAAAATTATCCAAATGGCTCGCTTGATTGTTCATGCTTGTTCCTTATTGGGGTTACTAAAGCCATCTAGCATGCAATCCACTAAATATTCGTTAGTAGCCACTTTCAAATCCATAGGCACTTCCTGCCCGATAGAAAGATAACTGATAGGCTTTTGGCTTTCATGCACTAAAGAAAACAAATTCCCTAACCCCCTACTCTCATCTAATTTCGTAAAGATTAAAGTGTCAATCCCTAACACCCCAAAAGAATCATAAATATCTTTCATGTCTTCATACTTAGTGGTAACCGAAAGCACTAAGGACACATCAATATTATAACCCCCATCTATAAATTCCTTCAAACCGGCAATTTTTTCTTTATCGTATTGCGAATGCCCTGTCGTATCCACTAAAATAAAATCGCAGTATTCCAACGCTTCAATTTCTTTAGCAAAATCTTTAGCGTCAATCACCGCTTCTATACTCATTTTCATTTTATTAGCATACCAACTCAATTGCTCCAAAGCCCCAATGCGGTAATTGTCTAAAGTGATAATGCCCACCTTGTATTTTTTCGCTAGCATTCTAGAATAACGCGCGGCCAATTTAGCCAGAGTCGTCGTTTTCCCCACGCCTGTTGGCCCTACAAGCATTAAGATGCGTTTTTGCCTTAAATTCAAATCTTCAGGGCGGCACAAGATCATTTTACGCAACACTTCCCTGAAATAGCGCTTGATCGTTACGGAATTTTCCCGCATGCGTAAAGGCATCAATTCCAGGCTCAATTGCATGATCTCATCTAAATGGCTGGATTTCATCCCGCTTTGTTTGGCCAGTTTGTAAATTTCGGCAAATTCTTGAGGGATATTGACAGAATTGGGGTTTTTCTCATCCCAAAACATGTTTTGAATGAGTTTTAGGCTGTCTCTGATTTTACTTAATTGCAGATTGATGTCTTTAATTTCTTCTTCTTGTTTGACTTCTCTTTTTTCTCTTTCTTTTTTATGGTTGGCTTCATCTTTTAAAGCTTGCAATAAAGCGTCTTGTTGATTAGCCTCTAAAGGCGTATCCTCTAATGGAGCGTCTTTTTCTAAAAGGGTCTTATTTTTTGAAAAACTATAATTGCGCTGACTGGATGAAACCCCGGCGAGTTTGCGCATTTCTTCCACAGTGCTTGAAAGCTGCATGATCACATCTTCTTCATTCAATTCTTCATCATACAAACTTTCTGGAATAAGGGGGGCTTTAGGGGGTTTGTTTTCGTTCTCTTCTTCAACCGCTACAACGATTTCATAAAGCCCAGAAGAAGTGAGCGTTTTTTTACGGATTTCTTGGGTTTTAAACACCAGCGTATCCACCCCATGGTGGCTTTGAGCGATCTTTAAAGCTTCAGCGGCCGTCTCCCCACTATAGGTATAGAATTTCACCACTCCCCTTTTTTAAAAAGAATTTGTTGCAAAGCTAACGGCACTAACACCGAATCCCTTTCATTCCATTTAGGATGAGGTAAAGTCAAATCATTCTGTCTTAAAATGACTTGATTGAAAGCGATAATATCAATGTCTAAAGTTCTTGGAGCGTCTTTAAAATCGCGCTTCCTTTGGCGCCCAAAACGCCTTTCTATATAAAAAATCAGAGCGAAAAAATGGCGCAAACTTAAAGATGTTTTAAGGATAATCGTAGCGTTATAAAAGTTAGGTTGCTTCGTGTAACCAAAAGGCGGGTTGATATAAACAGGCGAAGAAAAAATTTTCCCGATTTTACTATGATTTTTAAAATATAAAAAACAATTTTTTAATATTTTTAAAGGATTTTTAAGATTAGATCCCAGCCCTAAAACCACCCTGTTAGAAAAATCAAGCCTTTTTTTAAAAAGGCTAGGGAAAAAGCGGCTAGTAAGGATCTCTCGCATCACAAAAGCTCAGCCCTAGAATTTTTGATCACCACTAAATCTTCAATGCGCACCCCAAAAAAACCAGGGATATAAATCCCAGGCTCTACAGAAAACACCATGCCCTCTTCTAAAATGGTTTCACTGCGCGATGAAATATAGGGAAGCTCATGAATGTCTAAGCCAATGCCATGCCCGGTGCTGTGAGTGAAATACTGCCCGTAACCATGATCGCTAATCACTCCCCTAGCCAAGCTGTCCGCTTCTTTACCGGTCATGCCCGCTCTAATGCCTGAAATAGCCTTTTCTTGCGCTTCTTTCACAATGTCATAAATCTTTTGACGCTCTTTATCCTTGAAACTCTGCTCTCTTTTGAAGACAAAATCTTTAGGGTCAAAAAAAGCCGTGCGAGTCCGATCAGAGCAATAGCGTTCGTATTTGATCCCCATATCCAAAAGAATGCTATGATCCGCTTTTAAAAAATCCTTCGCGCTAGGCAAGGCATGAGGCTTGCTCGCATTCGCATTCAAGGCTAAAATAGGCTCAAAACTCAGATCATAAACCCCCTCTTTAGTCAAAAAGTCCTTAACCTTATGCTGCAAATACCGCTCGCTCAATGACTCTTTTTCATCAAAAACCTTTTTCACATACTCAGCAAAATTTTCAAAAGCTTCAACATTCAGCGCTTGAGATTTTTTGAGGAGTTGGATTTCATGATCGTTTTTAATGATGCGTTTCTGGCGGTGGTAACTAGGCACGCCCTCTAAAGTAACCTTATCCCCAAGTGCTGAGTTTAAACGCTTGTAGGTTTGTAAATTCACTTGATTGGGGTCAAAAAAGAGCTTTTTAACCGAGTGTTTAGCAATCAAATCAATCGCGCTTTGCACTAAATCGCTAGATTCTACCACTTCCGCTAAAACGCCATTTTTAGGCTGAATGCTTTCTTTAGCTTCTTGAGTGTAGCGAGAATCAGTGATAAAAAACGAGCGATCCTCTAATTGCAAAAACAAAGCGTTATCGCAACTATAAGCACACTCAAAAAACATCGCATTTTCATTGAGCGTGAAATGGGCATTTCTCTCTAATTCTCTCATTAATAGCCCCCTTTATTTTTGGTTGTTAATGGGGTTATTAGGGTTGTTTTGTTGGGCTTCTTGGAACGCTTTCATTTCGGCTAAAATATTGACCATCGCCATTAAAGCCATGTTGTAACCAAGCGGGCCAAATCCCATGATCACGCCTCCACAAGCTGCTCCAGTGTAAGAATTTTTCCTGAATTCTTCTCTGGCTTGAATGTTAGTGAGATGCACTTCAATAACGGGTTTGCCCGCTAGCATGATCGCATCAGCAATCGCAATAGAAGTGTGCGAAAACGCTCCAGGGTTAATGATAATCCCCTCATAATCGCTGCCCACGCTCTCTTGGATCTTGTCAATGATTTCACCCTCAAAATTGGTTTGAAAAAACTCTAATTCCACATCTAAATTGCCTTGCTTCACGAAAGTTTGCATGATTTCATGGATTTGGTCTAAGGTTACCATGCCATAAAGTCTTGGGTCTCTGTGTCCTAACATGTTTAAATTAGGCCCTTGAATCACTAAAATTTTCATTGTTGATTTCTCCTTGTTTAATATGGAATGAGATCGCATTATAGCATAAGTTTTTATCTTACCCCTTAAATCCCCATAAGAGCGCATCACAAGAAACTACCGCTTGATTAACATTAAACCCTTTGATGCTAAAAAGCGCTTTTATCCTTTTTTAAAAAAACAGCCATCATGACCATTCCTGCAAAAAAACTTCCCGTAATGAAGAAATCAAAGGGGTCAAACCCAATACCAAAAACGAGGTAAAAAGTGAGCGTCGTTAATATAAAGAGTGAGATTAAAGAGTTTTGCTTTATCCCGCTCCAAAAAATCTTTATAATGACTAGTAAAAAAAAGAGCCAGATTAAAAAGCCTATGATCCCCCTAGTGGCTAGAACATGAATGATTTGATTGTCGTATCTTTCATAACAAAGAATCAAATCTTTGGCTCTGTAAGAATGCGATAAAGATAAAATCTCTTCTAACCTCTGGCATTTCTCGCTAGCGGCCATACCAAAAAAGGGCCTTAAACGCGCCACCGTTAGGGCTTCTTTCCAACGCTCCAAACGCCACCCGATACTGCTATCAGCGTCCTTTTTAGCGTAGCGTTTCAAATCCTCTTCAAAGCTTTGGTTTTGAACCCTAGATTGCTCTATTGCCCCCCTTTTTTCTAAAGCGTTACTCCCCACATACAAAGCGCTCAAAACAAGGCTCACAGCGATCATATAACCCAATGGTTTGAGCGATTTTTTGGCGTATAAAATAAAGCAAGACAGGATCAAAAAAGTAATAACAAAAGCGATTGTCGCGCTCCTTGTAGCGCTTAAAATAACGACTAAAAACCCCACGAAAACAGAAAGGGTGAAAAAAAGTTTTTCTTTTTGATTGTGCGAATAAAGTGCATAAATATAACAGCCTAAGATTGACACGCTCACTAAAACCACATACTCCTTAACCGTGCTAAACCCTTGCGCTCTGGGCATGTTAAAATAAATTTTTTGCACCAATGAAAGCAAGCCGTTGATAAAATTTGCCACAGCCATGCTATAAAAAAGGATTTTTTGATTCAATTTGATTCTTAAACGACTGGCAAAAAGCAAGCATAACGCCCCGCAAGCATAAGTTAAGGACATGTTTAGAGCGAATAAGTTGTAGCGGAAGGTTTGGCTATCATACATGTTAAACATGTTAGGGAAGATGCTTAAAAACACGCCCAAAAAAGCCAGAGTGAGCCATTTAAAGGGCATGGTTTTTAAATGATTAATCGTGAAAGTTTCTTTCAAAGACGCTTGGAAATAACACCTAAAAAACAAAAAAACCATTAAAACAATCAACAAGACTTGAGTTAAAGGTTTTTTAAACGAAGTGAGAAAAAAAAGGGCAAAAATTAAAGTGAAAACAGAGTCCGCACTGAAAAAGGCTTTCAAACGCTCTTTCAACACAAAATCGCCATGATTTAAAATCCCCTAAAAGCGATAAAAACTATCTGTCTTTAATGCCTAACTTTTCAATCAAAACCACATAACGGGCATGATCGGTGCGTTTGATGTATTTCAACAAATTGCGTCTTTGAGCGACTAATTTTAAAAGCCCTAAACGACTGGAATGATCTTTAGGGTTAGTTTTCAAATGCTCGGTTAAAAGCTTGATCCTTTCATTCAACAACGCCACTTGCACCTCACAAGAACCCGTATCGTTTTCCTTAGTGGCAAACGCTTTAATGATTTCTTGTTTTTTCTCCAGATTCAAAGCCATAACGACCTCCTAATTGGTAATTTAATAAAGATCGCATTATAGCGTAAAATAAGTTTTTTTGCACCATACTCTTAAACTTTATATTATAATAAGCCTAAAAAGACAAACACACCTACCAAAATTAAGGCATTGATTTTAGATTATGGCAAACGAACGCTCCAAATTAGCTTTTAAAAAGACTTTCCCTGTCTTTAAACGCTTCTTGCAATCCAAAGACTTAGCCCTTGTGGTCTTTGTGATCGCTATTTTGGCGATCATTATCGTGCCGTTACCGCCTTTTGTGTTGGATTTTTTACTCACGATTTCTATCGCGCTATCGGTGTTGATTATTTTAATTGGGCTTTATATTGACAAGCCTACTGATTTTAGCGCTTTCCCCACTTTATTACTCATTGTAACCTTATACCGCTTGGCTTTAAATGTAGCGACTACTAGAATGATTTTAACCCAAGGCTATAAAGGGCCTAGCGCGGTGAGCGATATTATCACAGCGTTTGGGGAATTTAGCGTGAGCGGGAATTATGTGATTGGCGCGATTATCTTTAGTATTTTAGTGCTGGTGAATCTATTAGTGGTTACTAATGGCTCTACTCGGGTGACTGAAGTGAGGGCGCGATTCGCCCTAGACGCTATGCCAGGAAAGCAAATGGCGATTGATGCGGATTTAAACTCAGGACTTATTGATGATAAGGAAGCCAAAAAACGGCGTGCCGCTCTAAGCCAAGAAGCGGATTTTTATGGCGCGATGGATGGCGCGTCTAAATTCGTCAAAGGCGATGCGATCGCTTCTATCATTATCACGCTTATCAATATCATTGGAGGGTTTTTAGTGGGCGTGTTTCAAAGGGATATGAGCTTGAGCTTTAGCGCTAGCACTTTCACTATCCTAACCATTGGCGATGGGCTTGTGGGGCAAATCCCTGCTTTAATCATTGCGACAGCGACCGGTATTGTCGCCACTCGCACCACGCAAAACGAAGAAGAAGACTTCGCTTCTAAGCTCATCACACAGCTTACGAATAAAAGCAAAACTTTAGTGATTGTGGGGGCGATTTTATTGCTTTTTGCCACCATTCCTGGACTCCCTACCTTTTCTTTAGCGTTTGTAGGGACCCTCTTTTTATTCATCGCATGGCTGATTAGTAGGGAGGGAAAAGACGGGCTGCTCACTAAATTAGAAAATTATTTGAGTCAAAAATTCGGCTTGGATTTGAGTGAAAAACCCCACAGCTCTAAAATCAAACCCCACGCCCCCACCACAAAAACTAAAACCCAAGAAGAGATTAAAAGAGAAGAAGAGCAAGCCATTGATGAAGTGTTAAAAATTGAATTTTTAGAACTGGCTTTAGGCTATCAGCTCATTAGCTTAGCGGACATGAAACAAGGGGGCGATTTGTTAGAAAGGATTAGGGGCATTAGAAAAAAGATAGCGAGCGATTATGGTTTTTTGATGCCTCAAATTAGAATCAGGGATAATTTACAACTCCCCCCAACGCATTATGAAATCAAGCTTAAGGGCATTGTGATTGGTGAGGGCATGGTGATGCCGGATAAGTTTTTAGCCATGAATACCGGTTTTGTGAATAAAGAAATTGAGGGCATTCCCACTAAAGAGCCAGCTTTTGGAATGGACGCTTTATGGATTGACGCTAAAAATAAAGAAGAAGCCATCATTCAAGGCTACACCATTATTGATCCAAGCACCGTTATTGCGACGCACACCAGCGAATTAGTGAAAAAATACGCTGAAGATTTTATCACCAAAGATGAAGTGAAATCCCTTTTAGAGCGCTTGGCTAAAGACTATCCTACGATTGTAGAAGAGAGTAAAAAAATCCCCACCGGTGCGATCCGCTCAGTCTTGCAAGCCTTGTTGCATGAAAAAATCCCCATTAAAGACATGCTTACTATTTTAGAAACGATTACCGATATTGCCCCATTGGTTCAAAACGATGTGAATATCTTAACCGAACAAGTGAGGGCGAGGCTTTCTAGGGTGATCACTAACGCTTTTAAATCTGAAGATGGGCGTTTGAAATTTTTAACCTTTTCTACCGATAGCGAACAATTTTTGCTTAATAAATTACGAGAAAATGGCGCTTCTAAGAGCTTATTACTCAATGTGGGCGAATTGCAAAAACTCATTGAAGGGGTTTCTGAAGAGGCTATGAAAGTCTTGCAAAAAGGGATCGCTCCGGTGATTTTGATCGTAGAGCCTAATTTAAGAAAAGCCCTTTCCAATCAAATGGAGCAGGCCAGGATTGATGTGGTCGTGCTAAGCCATGCGGAATTAGATCCTAACTCTAATTTTGAAGCCTTAGGCACGATCCATATTAACTTTTAATTTAATTTATAAAATAAAAAGGAGAATGATGCAAGTTTACCACCTTTCACACATTGATTTAGACGGCTATGCATGCCAGCTTGTTTCAAAACAATTTTTTAAAAATATCCAATACTATAACGCTAATTACGGGCGTGAAGTCTCAGCGAGAATTTATGAAATTTTAAACGCAATCGCTCAATCTAAAGAGAGTGAATTCCTTATTTTGGTTAGCGATTTGAATCTGAACTTAAACGAAGCAGAGTATTTGCAAGATAAAATCCAAGAACACCGCTTGCAAAATAAAGACATTCAAATCCAGCTTTTGGATCACCATATTAGTGGTAAAGAAGTGGCTGAGAGTTTCCATTGGTATTTTTTAGACACGAACCGCTGTGCGACTAAAATCGTGTATGAATTTTTGAAAAAGCATTACGCTATTTTAGAGCCAAAAAACACACTATGGCTAGAGCCTTTAGTGGAAATGGTCAATTCTGTGGATATTTGGGACACGCAAGGTTATGGCTTTGAATTAGGAAAAGTGTGCATGCGCATGATCACTCAAAGCTCTGAATTGAACCGCTTCATGTTTGATGATGAAAACCGCAACTATAAGTTAAAGCTTTTAGAAGAAGTTAAAAACTATTTGTTTTTAGAAAACGCCCCTGTAGCCTACGATAACGATTTGTTCAAACTCAAAAAAATCGCTCTAGGAGGCGACCCTACTACAGAAACGATGGACAATATCTCTTCAAATGCGCAAACGCATTTGCTCTCTTTAAAAAAGCATGATTGCAGCGTTTATTACCAGGATAAGAAAGGGTTTTTAAGCTATTCTATGGGGGGTATTAGCGTGTTGGCTAACCTTTTTTTAACGCAAAATCCGGATTTTGATTTTTATATAGATGTGAACGCTAAAGGGAATGTGAGCTTAAGAGCGAATGGGAATTGCGATGTGTGCGAACTCAGTCAAATGTGTTTCAATGGGGGCGGGCATAGGAATGCGAGCGGAGGCAAGATTGATGGCTTTAAAGAAAGCTTTAATTATAAGGACATTAAAGAGCAAGTTGAAGAAATTTTCAACAACGCTTAACAATAAGTTGTTTGTAAAAAGCGTTAGTTATAAAAACTAAGAGTTTAAAACTCTTTTTGAAAGGTTTAAAAATTTTTATTTTATCATTTTTGTATAAACTCATTTCTTTAAGGTAAAGGGGTATTTTAAAAACTATTCCCCTACAAACCTCCAACTAAATCCCCCTAACCCCCAAAAGGTCGCTTAAAAATTCATCGCTTGATTAAAATCAAGCCCTTTTATTATTGATTGTAAAAAATGCTTTTTAATATTTTTAGGTTTTTTAATCCGTAATCACAGCCAATAGTGGTTTAAGTTATCCCTCTATTTTATTGTTTTTGTGTTGCGGGTATTTGGAGCATGTTAGAGGGTTTGGGGTAATAGCGAGCGGTTATCTTAAAAAGGAGATGACCAACTATGAAACGATTAGTCATAGTTTTAATGGTTCTCGCAACGCCACTATACTAAAATTTCAGCACAAGCTTAAAATCTTGCCAGCGTTTTCTTTGTGTATTTTTCTTGTATCCCATAAAAATCCCACAAAAATAAGACTTTGTCAATATCCAATGAAAACAGAGCCAAATCTTATATTTTTGTATTTTGATGGATATTTAAATCCATGAGTTGATATGAATTTATTTGAGTGTTTTTTTTAACCAAAACACCCTACTAATCGCAGATGAAATGATCATGCTCCTAGCTAAACACCAACATGATATGAGTGTCTCTATTATCGCTATTAAAATATTTGATTTTACCCGCTCCACACCCTCATTTTAATCTATTTTTTAGCAAACCATGGAATTTACTCTTCACATGCCGGTTTGGGGTAACAAAAACGATAGCCTCTGCGCCTCACGGTTTCAACCGTGGAAATCCCCAAGGGTTTATCCATTTTTTGGCGGATTTGATTGATAGCCACTTCAATCACATTAGGGGTAACCATTTCAGGCTCTTCCCAAATAGCGTCTAAAAGCTGTTCTTTGGAGACGATTTGATCCCTATGCCTAGCAAGATGGGTCAGTACTTCAAAGGGCTTCCCTTTAACCTCAACTTCACGCCCCTTGTAAATAATCTTTTCTTCATCAGGGCTAATGGTCAAATCCCCAATTTCAATCACATTAGAACCCCAAAACCTCAAACGAGCCTCAATCCTTGCGACTAAAGCTTTAATGCTGCGATAAGGCTTAGCGATATAGTCGTCCGCACCTTGCTCAAACGCATGGACTTCTTCTTCGCTTGTAGGGTTATCAGAAGAAACTAAAACAACAATAGAAGAATGTTTCTCCTTGATTCTAGAAACAAAACTCAAAGCGTTTTTATCGCTAACCATAACTAAGTCATAATTCCTAATATCCATAAGGTATTCCCCATCCTCTAAACTCTCTGTTACATCAGCCATAAAGCCTTTAACATTTAAGCCCTTTTCAATTTCTCCACCTAAAACAGAATTTTTTTCAATCAGTAGAACGCGCATGGTGTATGGACTCCTGCATTTAAGAGTAATTCAAGCACTGATTATATCATAAATTTAAATTAGTTTAAGAAAATTTTAATAAAAGCTTTAGTTAAAATCAAGCTCTTTTGTGTTTGGTTGTTGGTTGTAAAAAATGCCTTTAAGCGTTTTTTATGGATAATTTTTAAAATCATTTGCTAAAAATCACCATTTTATTGTATAATTACAATCCAACCATTCCTTATGGTTTGGTTGGCACCGCTAAGATTGAAGGGTCACCTCCCCCTCCTTTCCCTTTGTCTTGGCGGTTGTTTTTTATCCTTATTTTTAACCGCTTGATTACGATTTTAAGATTTTGTTCAACTAAGCTTGATTTTTAGGTAAAAGCCTAAGGTATGCGATCTCGCTAGGGGCTAAAAACCTTAAAGGAATCCCCCAATACCCTGCCCCACTGCTCACATAAATTTGAGTGGTGGGGCTGTGCTTGTATAAACCATATAAATAGGTTTGCGCTAACTTGACTAAAAGGCTAAAAGGAAAGATTTGCCCTGCATGGGTATGCCCTGAAAGCACTAAATCTACAGAGTGGCTTTCTTTGAGGCTTCTAATTTGTTTAGGCTGGTGGGCTAAAAGGATCGTGGGCTTACTACTATCACGCTTTTTTAACGCCTCATCAATATTGGGGGCAAAATTTTGACGCTTTCGTGCGAAATGATCATACACGCCGCACAAATTGATCCCCCCTAAATGCACGCATTCATTCCCTAAAATCGTCATATCAAGCGTGTTAAGAAACGATAAAATCGGCTCTATACCATGATAATATTCATGATTTCCTGGCACATAAAAAGTGCCATGCGTGCTTTTAAGGTTGTTTAAAGGCAGTAAAAAGGATTTGACTTTTTCAATGTTTTCATCCACTAAATCCCCCCCAATCAGCACCATATCCACTTCTTTTTGATTGACTTCTTCTACAATGTAATTGACAAAATCTTTTTGCAACAAACTCCCCACATGCATGTCTGTGAGTAAAATAACCTTTAATTCCTTGTCTAGCTTATCCAAATAAATAGCGGTTTCTTTGATTTTAGGGCGGGCCAACCCTTCATAAAACCCGCGCCAAAAATACCCTAACAACGCCAGATAAAACCCTATTCTTAAAAAGTTTTTTAAACCTTTACGCCTTGAAGGTAAGAAATCTATTTTTTCTACAGAGTAAGAAAACCCGTAAAAACTTAAAGAAAGGATAAAAATAATAAAAGATACAAACGAACACGCCGAAGTCAAAACAAACAAATGGCTAGGCATAGCATTTCTATAAAAAGCAAAAGCCGCCTCGCCCGCGCTCAAAAGGATAAAAAACCCCAAATAAGCGTATTGAGAGATTTTCTTTAAGGTTAAAAACGATTTCAACATCCTAAAAGAACTATAATTCAAAAGACACAAAACCAATAAAAACGCTATGGAGATCAGCATACCACCCTTTTTGCAGTCATAATGTTCTACTATATTAGCATATTAACGCTAATGCACCCTTTAGGTTTCATCGTGCTATTTCCTTTTTTATCAGTCTCAATCCCCACAGAAAGAGAAAAGTATCCCTCCCTTTAAAAGAGTGTGAGTTTGGATATAATAATAAAAAATGCGCTTAAAGCCATAGAAAGGAGATATAATGCAATTAGACGAAGATTTAGAATTCGTTACAAAAGTCTTTAACCCTAACAGAGCGTTTGCCAAGCAAGCCAGGATTAAAAACATGTGCGAATATAAGGATTTAGTGCATGAAGCCAATGAAGATTACGAACATTTTTGGGGCGAGTTAGCCAAGCAAAAACTCACATGGTTTAAACCTTTTGATAAGGTTTTAAACAGCGATAACGCCCCTTTTTTCAAATGGTTTGAAAACGGCAAAATCAATGTTTCTTACAATTGCATAGACAGGCATTTAAAAGACAAAAAAAATAAAGTGGCGATCATTTTTGAAGGGGAAATGGGGGATTA
Organism: Helicobacter pylori; assembly: GCF_011140715.1. Classification (GTDB taxonomy): domain Bacteria; phylum Campylobacterota; class Campylobacteria; order Campylobacterales; family Helicobacteraceae; genus Helicobacter; species Helicobacter pylori_DA. The sequence goes on from NZ_SFZZ01000013.1 coordinate 54,749, forward strand.
TAATGTCATCACTTACAGAAAACTCCACTCTGAAGTCAATAAAACAGCCAACCTTTTAAAAAACGAATTCAATGTCAAAAAAGGCGACAGAGTCATTATCTATATGCCCATGATTGTAGAAAGCGTTTATATGATGCTCGCATGTGCTAGGATTGGAGCGATCCATAGCATCGTTTTTGCTGGGTTTAGCCCTGAAGCCTTGAGGGATAGGATCAACGACGCTCAAGCCAAATTAGTTATCACAGCGGACGGGACTTTTAGAAAAGGCAAACCTTACATGCTCAAGCCAGCCCTTGACAAGGCTCTAGAAAATAATGCCTGCCCTAGTGTGGAAAAAGCGCTCATTGTGATACGAAACGCCAAAGAGATTGACTATGTGAGAGGGCGCGATTTTGTCTATAATGAAATGGTCAATTACCAATCCGATAAATGCGAACTTGAAATGATGGACTCTGAAGATCCTTTATTCTTGCTCTATACAAGCGGATCAACCGGGAAACCTAAAGGCGTTCAACACAGCAGTGCGGGGTATTTGCTGTGGGCACAAATGACGATGGAGTGGGTTTTTGATATTAGAGATAACGATAATTTTTGGTGCACCGCTGATATTGGCTGGATCACAGGGCACACTTATGTGGTTTATGGGCCTTTAGCTTGTGGGGCGACGACTTTGATACTAGAAGGCACGATGTCTTATCCGGATTATGGGAGATGGTGGAGGATGATAGAAGAATACCGCGTGGATAAATTCTACACTTCTCCCACCGCTATAAGAATGCTGCATGCTAAAGGCGAAAACGAACCCTTAAAGTATAATTTAGAATCGCTCAAAGTTTTAGGAACGGTGGGAGAGCCCATTAACCCTACGGCATGGAAATGGTTTTATGAAAAAATCGGCAATTCAAAATGCAGTATCGTGGATACTTGGTGGCAAACAGAAACAGGCGGGCATATCATCAGCCCTTTACCGGGAGCTACGCCTATAAGGGCCAGTTGTGCGACTTTACCTTTGCCTGGAATCCATGCAGAAGTTTTAAACGAAGACGGCACCAAAACAAAGCCCGGAGAGCAAGGGTTTTTATGCATCACTAAGCCATGGCCTTCTATGGTAAGAAACATTTGGGGCGATGAAAAACGATACATTGATAGCTATTTTTCTCAGATCAAGTTGAATGGGGAATATGTCTACCTCTCTGGAGATGGCGCTATCGTGGATGAAAACGGATACATCACTATTATTGGGCGCACAGATGATATTGTGAATGTGAGCGGGCATAGGATTGGCACGGCTGAAGTGGAGAGCGCTATTTCTAAACATGAAATGGTGGTTGAATGCGCGGTAGTGGGTATCCCTGATACGATTAAAGGAGAGGGCTTGTTTGCGTTTGTGGTGCTGTGCGATGGGGCTAAATGCAATCTTGGCGAGAGTTTAGAATTGTTAAAAGAAATGAATCATATCTTATCCGTTGAAATTGGAAAGATCGCTAAATTAGACAATGTCATGTATGTGCCAGGTTTGCCTAAAACCAGGAGCGGGAAAATCATGAGAAGGCTTTTGAAATCTATCGCCAAAAAAGAGCCCATCACTCAAGATTTAAGCACGCTGGAAGATGTGAATGTGGTTAAAGAAATAATGAGTATCGTTCAAATGGAGGAGTGAAATCTAAAAAATGCTTTTTAGCGTTTTTTAGCCAAATAACAAGAGCTAATTTCAATCAAGCATCTCTTATAGAGTGCAGAAACGCTACCGCTTCGCATTATTTCACCACTCAAAAAGCGTTTTAACTTTCTTTAAATCCTTATACTCCACGCTTTTGATAGCGTGATCCTCTAATTCAAAATCTGCGCTCAAATCGTTAGCGTCTTTAAGGAGTGCTTGAAAGCTTTCTTTATTTGTGAGTTTGACCTCCACTTTTTCGCCTAAAGAAAGCTTGAAGTGTTTAGGGGTTTTGAGTGTTCTTTCTAATCCCATGGAGCTCACTTCCAAAATATAAGCGTCTTGAATAAAATCGCACACATCTAATAAGGGCGAAATGATCTCGCTCACTTGTTGGCAAATATCCAAGCTAACCGCCCCATTAGGGTTTTTAAGGCTCACCCTTAAAACATGCTGCTCGTTTTCTTTAACCAAACTCACATCATAAAGCAAGTATCCCAAGCTTTCAATCACGCCTTCTATTTTCTCTTCTATTCTTTTAGTCATTATCTTTCCCTTTAGCGATTTCATTGAATATGGCGTCTAGGCGGAGCTGCTTTTCTAAACTATCATCTAAAACAAAACTGAGTTTTGGGCATTTAAACCACCCGCTCGCTTGCAAAACAAATTGCCTGATCAAACCCTCAGCTTTTTTTAATTTAGAAAGGATTTTATGATCTTGTGAAGGCACAAACACATAAGCGTGGTGCTTCCCTTTAGAGCATTCCACTTTAGTAACGCTTAAAGAATTCAACTCGCCATCATTCAAGCTCGCTAAAGCCTCTTGCAGTAATTCTAAAAGATTGGATTCTAAGCGTTCTTTATGAGCGTTCATTAGAGAGTTCTTTTTTTATGGATTTCTTTATAGGTTTCAAACACATCGCCCACTTTAATCTCGTTATAATTGTCTAGCATGATCCCGCACTCATAGCCCTTAGAAACTTCTTTCACATCATCTTTAAAGCGTTTCAAAGAAAGGATTTCGCCGGTATGAACCACCACGCCATCTCTAATCAAACGCGCCTTAATGCCACGAGCGATCACCCCATCGCTCACCACACACCCGGCTATCGTGCCAACTTTAGGGATATTAAAGGTTTCCCTCACTTCCGCTTGCCCGGTATGCTCTTCTTCAATGATAGGACTCATCAAGCCTAATAACAGCGATCGCATCTCTTCAATCAAGGCATAAATCACCGTGTAAGTTTTAATGCTCACATTGTATTCTTTAGCCTTATTTTTCACATTACCGGTGGGGCGGATATTAAAACCTAAAATCACCGCATGCTCACTGCTAGAGACTAGGCTCAAATCATTTTCAGTAATGCCCCCCACCCCTGAATGGATCACTTGAATCGCTACCTCTTCGTTATTAAGCTCCAACAGGCTGTTTTTAATGGCTTCTAAGCTTCCTTGCGTATCCGCTTTAATGACTACAGGAATATTTTTCAATTCCTTATTAGCGACCATTTCTGAAAGCTCATCAAAAGACACTTTAGTGCTTTTACTCAACGCTTTTTGGCGTAAATAAGTCGCCCTCTTTTGAGCTTGCAAGCGCGCGATAGAATCGTTTTCTACCCCTATTAAAACAGATCCCGCAGGCGGCACTTCGCTCAAGCCTGTGATGAGAGCCACCATAGAGGGTTTTAAATTTTGAATGCTCTTGCCTTGATCGTCAGTCATCGTTCTTACTTTACCAAACGCCGTTTCGGCAAAAAAACTATCCCCCACGCTCAAAGTCCCGCTTTGGACAATCACAGTGGCTACTGCCCCACGCCCTTTTTCCACGCTCCCTTCTAAAACAACCGCTCTAGCACTGCCCTCTTCTATGGCTTTTAATTCCATAATATCCGCTTGAATGAGAATGGTTTCTAACAGATTGTCAATGCCATCGCCCGTTTTAGCCGAAACAGGGATAAACTCATGCTCTCCGCCCCAATCCACAGGGTTATAACCAAGTTCAGCGCATTCGGCTTTGAGTTTGTCCGGATTCACATTGGGTTTATCCATTTTATTCATCGCAAAAATCACAGGCACATTAGCGGCCTTTGCATGCTCTAAAGCTTCAATAGTCTGCTGCTTCACGCCATCATCAGCCGCTATCACAATCACTGCAATATCTGTAACTTGAGCCCCACGATTACGCATCTGGCTGAAAGCTTCATGCCCTGGAGTGTCAATGAAAGACACCCATTTGTTATTTTTTTCTACCATGTAAGCGCCAATGTGCTGAGTGATCCCCCCGGCTTCCGTGTGAGCGACTCTTTTATCACGGATTTTATCCAGTAATGAAGTTTTACCATGATCAACATGCCCCATGATAGTCACCACAGGCGGGCGCTCTTTTTTCACCCCCTCTAGCACTTCTTCTACTTCAAATTCTTCTAAAGTGTTTTGAACAGAAATTTCTAAATGAAACTCTTCGGCTAAAATCTCTATACTATCCTTATCCAAAAAGTCGTTTTTAGTTACCATAAGCCCTAAATTAAAGAGGGTTTTAATCACATCGGCTAAATTCAAATTCGCTTTTTGCGCGAATTCATAGACGCGCACTTCTTCAGGGATTGCAATCGCGCTTTGGATCACTTTTTGGCTGTTATCGTTACGGAATGCGCGCTTTTTCTTGGATTGTCGTTTGATCCCGCTTTCATTCATCCAAGGGTTTTTTCTTTGGACGCGTACCCTGTCGTTGATGTTTTGGCGGATTTCTTTTTCTTCTTCTTCCTTATTGAGATTATCTTGTTCATGCAAATCAAACAATAAGATTTCATCGGTTTCATCATCATAAATATCATTGCCCTTAAAATCCCTCGCATCGCTAAAATCAATTTTATGGGATTTGTTGTTTTTGGCTGTGGGGGTGGGTTTGGACTTACTGGGTTTTTTGGCTTTTTTAGCCTCTTGCTTGTCTTTTTCTTGCCATTCTTTTTTAATGTCTTCAAAAATAGCCGCCGCGCTTTGAGTGGGTTTTTTGCTTTCGGTTACGCTGTTTTCAATTTCATTTTCTGTTTCATCGTTGCGTTTAATCACCCTAAAACCGGTGCGTCTTTTAATGTTTTCATGGCGTTTGATCTCTTGCTCTTGTTTTTTAACTTCGCTGATTTCTTTTTTAGCGTTATTAGCGTTATTGGTGCTGTTAGCGTTGCTTTGGGTGAGCTTGTTTAGGGCTTCTCGGCTTTTTTGGATTTCTTGGAGCTTTTGTTTGGCTTTTTCTATTTGAGATTGAGAGGGGGTTAGTGCTTTAGAGGTGTTTTCTGTAAGGGGCGTTTGGTTTTCAAAAGTATTGACAATCTCTATCCCTCCCTTCTTTTTGGCAATGGGCGTGGGAGCTTCTTTTTTCTTTTCTTTAGTTTTTTTGGGCTTTGGCTGGCTTTTTTCTTCTTTTTTAGGCGTTTTTGAAACCTTTTTGTTAAGAGGTTTGGGCGTTTGGGCCATATTCAAATCGTCTTTATTGTCTTGTTCAGGATTTTTAGTGGGTTGATTGGCTTGTATTTGTTCTTTAATGCCATCCACAATGTATTTGTATAGCTTGCCTGCTTGCTCTGGGGTCATTTTAGAATTTGTCTTAAGCTCTAAACCAATATCTTTGGCTTGCTCGATCACATTTTTAAGCTCTTTTTGGGTCTTACCAAGCTCGGCTAAAAATTCTTTTAAATCAACCATCTCGCTCATGCTATGCTTCTCTCCTTAATCCAAGTAATGATATTTTTGGTATCTTTTGGGGCGTTCTTTATTTTTGAAACCGCTTTCAACAACTTTTTTTCTCCATTTTTTAAACAATTTCCACACACATAGAAACTACGGCCTGTGCCATCAAATTCCATGATTTGATTTTCAAAGCTTTTCAAACGCAACAAATCCTTTTGGGGTTGGCGCATTCTGCACGCCACACACATGCGGATTTTAATTTCAGTCTTTCTCAATAAGGACCCCATCATTATCAAAATCTAAAACCGCTACCCTAAATTTAGGGAATTTCTTGCTCAAAACCTGCTTTAATTTAGGGGCGTCCTCTTCATAACACATGTTAAAAAACGACGAACCGCTCCCTGAAAGCGTGCTCATTAAGGCGTTATTTTCTAAAGCGAGCTTTTGGATCGCAAACAATACAGGATAAGTTTGCATGCGCTTATATTGATGCATCCTGTCTTTAGAACAACAACGCAACAAATCCCACTTCCCTTGCACAATCGCCATGGTCATCAAGCTCGCATGCGAAAGGTTAAACACGCTTTCTTGCACGCTGTAACGCTTGGGCAAGAGGTGGCGCGATTGCTTAGTGGAAATGGCCCTATTAGGGATCACCATCACCGCTTTTAAAAAAGAAGGGATTTTGGTTTTTAAACTTATCACTTTCTTTTTTTCCACAAACGCTGCATTATACCCCCCAAAGACCGCTGGGGTGATATTATCCGGGTGGTTTTCATAAATTAAAGCGGTATTGACAATATTTTCTCTATCAAAAGCAAACCCTAAAAAAGCAAACGCTGAAGCGACCGCCCCCACAATCATCGCCGAGCTAGATCCCATGCCCCTTGTAATAGGGACTTTATTATGCAATAAAAATTTAAACGAGCCGTCATTCCCATGCTTTTTTAAAATCTCATAAAACACTTTAGTGAAAATATTGTTGGTTAAAAACTTAGGGATTCCTTCACCCTCCCCAACCAATTTCACCGCATGGAAGCTGCTAGGCTCAATAAAAAAACGATTGCGTAAATTCAAACTCAAACCCAAGCAATCAAAACCGGGGCCCAAATTCGCACTTGTTGCAGGAACACTCACTACCAAATTTTAAACCCCTATTGTTGATACCCTTTCATTTTTAAAACTAGCATTATACACTAAATAGGAGGCAAAATGTAAAACGGCGTGTTCAATTGGGTGAATTTGTCTTTCTCTAAAAAAGAGGGCAGCATGAAATCTTTTGGTGCAATTTTCAAATCCTTAAAATCGGTTAAGCTTTCCCTTTCTTGTGAAACAAAGTATTTATTGGCATACGCCAAAATGGGCGTGTTGTCGTTAAAATCAAAGCCTGTGGTTGAATAGAGTTCAAAGTCATGGATTAAAGCCAAAGTGTGTAAGAAAACATGCGTGAGCTTTAGGCTAGTGAAACTCCCTGGCCCTTTAGCGTAATAAACCCCTTTAATCGCCGGTAAAGTAGGGTTTTTAAAATCTTTGAATAATTGTGAAAAAACTTCCACTAAAGCTTCGCTTGTTTTTGATTTGGAAGTGTAAGAAGTGCATAAAAAATTGTTTTGATACACCCCAAGCAAAACCCCATCGCCTAAAGAGATAAGCACTAAATCCAATTCCAAAAAATAAACCCTAATTTAGGATTAAGCGAAAGCCTTTTGCAACGCAAATTCTTTAGCCGGATCCGTAGCGATCAAAACTTCGTAATTTTTAGCGTCCGCTAAAATGGCTTTAACCAACATGGAATTGAGTTTATGGCTCCCCGAAAAAGAAGTGTATTTGCCCATCACAGGCATGCCTAAGACCATTAAATCCCCCATAGCGTCTAAAATCTTGTGGCACACGAATTCCTTTTCGCACCTCAAGCCCTCTTTATTCAAAATGCTGTTTTCATCCAGCACAATGCAGTTATTCAAGCTTCCTCCTTTAGCCAAACCAATGGATCGCAAGTAATTCACTTCTTGCAAAAACCCAAAAGTGCGGGCTTTAGCGACTTGCTCTTTGTAAGCGGTTTTACTAAAGATGAAATGATGGGCTTGCTTAGCGATAACCGGATGGTTAAAATCAATCGTGAAATTCAAAGAAAGTTGGCTGTCTGGCTCAATTTTAACAAATTTATCGCCCTCTCTAATCTCAACGGCTTGCTTGATTTCCATCACTTTTTTAGGAGCGTCTAATTCTTTAATCCCTGCTTCATCTAAAAGCATGCAATAAATCAAAGCACTCCCATCCATGATAGGGATCTCTTCGTTATCCACAGAGATTTTAAGATTATCAATACCATACGCATGAATAGCTGAAAGCAAATGCTCAATCGTAGAAATTCTAGCGTTATCCTTACCCAACACGGTTGCCATTTTGGTATCCACGATGTTTTCAGGTTTTAAGGGGAGCTTCACGCCCAAATCAGAGCGGTAAAAAACAATGCCTTGATTTTCTCCTAAAGGCTCTAAAACAAGCTTCACAGGAACGCCCTTATGCAAGCCTATCCCTACTAATTCCACAGAGTGGTTAATGGTTGTTTGTTTCATAATACTTCCTTTATGTCTAGTATATCGTCATTTTTAGTGATTATTTTAATATTTTTATTTACCAAAAGCCGTTCAACCTCTTTTAAAGAGAAAATTTGATTTTGAAAAACGATTTGAGCGCTCTTGACTTCTTTCAAAATCAAGCACTCTCCAAAGCACACAATCGCCCCTTCGCAAACCCCATAAACTGACACAGAACCTTCTGAAATGATCTTCGCCCCATTGTGGATATTACCCAAAAAAATAAGGTGGTTAGCGCTATAAATCTCTTCCCCACTCCTAATATTACGCTCATAAATCGTTGTCTTGGGTTCTATCGCATTAGGGCTATTTTGCTTTAAAGGGTTAGCGTCTTTTTCTGTGGTTTTGATATAGCGCCCGTTTAAAGCGCGATTCGTTTCTAAAAACAAAAGCTGGTGTTTGCGCAAAACGGCTTTGACTTCTGGTTCAATATCATATTTAAAAATAATAAGAAAATATTGCAAAAGGGCGTGGTTTTTTTCTAAAAATCCTATGACCGCTTCAGGCTCTTGCTTTTCAATTTCAAACGCATGCACATTTTTTTGATTGGTTTTTAACATGACTATCCTTTCATTAAAAGCCGTTTGGCTTGCTCTATGGGGGCAATGATATTGGTTTTTATCCATTGCTCATTAAGCCATTCATTGGGCCGGACAAACACCCCTTGCAAAAGCATCCCTAAATGCAACCCGATCCCTAATTTCAAACCACTACTCCCCACGCTTTCATCATCTTTTAAATGCGCTAAAAAAACGCACAAACCTAAACCATAGCAATCCATTAAACTATTACCATAAAAATCCAATTCCCCCTTAAAAACCCTCTTCACCGATGGATCAAACGCTAAGGATAAATCCTTACTGGGCATCAAATCCACCCCTAAATGCAAGAATTTAAACAACACCTGATTATCCTTTAAAAACCGCCGATTTTCTAAAAAATTGCTTATCATTTTAAAAGACCCATTCAAGGGTTTTAGCGCTTGAAAATGGGAAAAATCCTTATCAAAATCCCCTTGCTCTAAAGCGATTTTTTGGATTTTTTCTAAATCTTTTAAGCGCGCGTTGGAAAACATTTCTAATAAAGTTTGCTCAGTGTGATTTTGAAATTTTTCTTGCTTTGCAATCTTATCTTTTAAGGCGCTTAAGTTTATATCTTTTTCCCTCAAACGATGGGTTTTTCGCTTGAACAATAAAGGGGTGGTATTAGAGTTATAAGCTTTATCTTTAGCGACAATGAACGCTTTAAAATCCTTATTTTTATAAGACCAAGGCACTAAAGCGATAAAAACATTACGCTGTTTGAATTCTAAAAGCCTGAAAGCTTTAAAATCCTTTTTTTTGACGCGCACAAACGCTTGAGACAAATTCTTATCCAAAGCTTCAAAGACAACTATCGCGCTCCCTCCATAAGCGATGCTTGGAGAACGAGATAAAATAGCGATTGAGGGTTTTATCGTATCAACACACACTTCTTGTTTGAAAGACGCCTTATTGCCATTGAAAAAATTAGCATAGCTCCAATCATTAGCTTGAATTTCATACAAAAGGCACTTGTCTTCTAACCCCATGATTTCAGGCCTAATTAAAGGCACTTCTAAAGACTTGGGTTTATCCAATACCAGACTTTCTTTTTTATATAAGATCAAATTGTCTTTTGTGGTTACTTTTATCTCATAGCGTTTGATGCCCTTTGGGGCTGCTATTTTAATCTTAATGGGTTTTTTTAGATCCCAAAAAAGCGCTTCATTGTTGTCATTAAGCGCATTTTCTTCGCTCTTTAAACTAAAACTTAAAGCTCTGGGTTTTGTGATAAAGGCGTTAAAAATCAAATAACCCCCCAAAATTAAAACGACTAACGCTAAAATTTTAAACCCTAACCCCAAGATCAAGCCTCAAAAAATGAACGCATAATTCACTAATAAAAAACTGGATCGTTTGAACTGGTTGTTAGCTGAAATCAACAATCGTTCATCATTTTCTTTATTGTGATAAATCGCTCCCTCTTCTACTCCCATCCTCAAATAGCTAATCGGTAATTTGGTGCCAATCTCTAAGCGGTGTTTCCTATAAAGCGTTAAACTCACGCCCACATTAAAAGTGTAATCCACTTCAATCAAAGATTTCCATAAAAAATTAGGGCTTGAATAACCCCCTACTACCAAATCCCTCCCGTTTTGATTAGGCTTGTCTTGATAAAGCATAAGCCCTATCCCAAAACCCGCATAAACGCCTAAAAAATGCTTTTTGGTCTTAAAATCTAAAGGCATGTCAAACAATAAATCGGTATTGACAGCCCCTAAAACATAAAAAAACGAGCCTACAGGCTGCTTGAGCGCGTTCTCTTTTAACGCCCCACCCCCAAGCAATAAATCCCCATAAAATCGTGTCCCAAAATAAGGCACGAAGTATTTTTGATACCCGAATTTAGCGCTAATCATAGAAACAGGAGCGTTAATATTGATCTTGTTTTTAAACGCGCTAGAGGCATTTGAGCCATATCTGTCTAACATCTCCCCTTGATAAGACAAGTTAAATCCCCCATAAGCATACCCACCCCCTAAAAAAACCCCGCTCTTATCATCGGCTATGGAAAAAGATTTGAGTAATTTTTTTCTTTTCTTTGAAGAAATCTTTGGGTAAGTTCGCTCTAAATATTCTTCTTCAAACTTATCCTTATCCATCTCTTTGGGCGAAACCCCTTTTTCGGTGAGCTGTTGCTTTAAATGGTTTATTTTTTCGTCTAATTGTTGGTTTTCTTCTTCTAAATTGTCATAATCTGTCGCTTGAAGTCCTATAATGAACGCCAGATAAACTAACCAGTATTTGAGTTTCAACCCTTGAGCCTTTACAATAAATAGTTGTAACTAATATAATAAATATTAGTGCTTTTAAAATAATATAAAAAGGTTTGCGAAGTTTCTTTTAAGGGAGGCATTTTTAGGGCTAATTCAAAGCGGTGTTTGAGGTTGAGCGTCATGCTCACCCCTAAATTTAACACCAGCCCAAAGGCGTTAGGCTGTGAATACCCTCTAATCTCTTTTAAATTTTGATACATCCCATTCCACCCCACTCCAACGCCTCCAAATATCCCTAACGCAAACCTTTTTTCTTTGTCAATAGGCTTATCCATCAATAGATCAATATTCAAGCTTGCGGTTTGATAAGAAGCCAAAGAATCGCTTTTAAACCCTTTCATCGCCCCCCCTAAATACTCCCCATAAAAGCGTAAGGCGCTAATCCCGTTAGCGAAATACTTTTGATACCCGCTCCTTAAACCATACAGCAAAGGAGAAGCTTGAATATTGCTTAAAAGTTCAAACTTCTCATAAGGATGAGCGCTAACCCCTATATCGCCAAGGATCACGCCTATAAAAAAACCGCTCTTATTTTTAGCCATTTGCTGGAACAAGATGGATTCATTTTTTTCATGCAATTCCCCTTTGAGCATGTAAAGCTGGCGTTTTTTCTTATGGATTTCTTCAAGCAGGCTTTTTTCATCAATCTTTTTTGCCACTTCATTTTCTTCTTTAAACTCTAGCGTTCGGACGCGTTTTTCTTCCAAAAGAATGGGAGCGTCTTTAGGGGTATTTTCTTCAGTCATATTTCTTTCAGTCATACTCTCTTCAGCGCGCAAGCTTAAAATAAAACCAAAGCATAAAATGAGATTTCTTATTTTTTTAGAACACATATTGATACCCAATGCTTGCTATAGCTCCCCACCAAGTCTCTTTTGAAGAATTAGATTGCAAAAAAGGGAAATTATTCAAAATTTTAAATTCAAATTCAATGCGGTTTTTTTCTAATACCGTTAGAGCCAATCCTGCGTTAAAAGACATCCCCCATTCCGCCGTATAATTCACCCCATGCGCCACAACTCCCAAGCCTAAACCCATATACCCCCCCATATAAAGGTATTTCCCCACAAAGGGCAAAGGAAAGTCTAATAAAAAATCCCCATTCAGCATGACCGATTGAAACCCCACGCTCCCAAAGCCCGCTTTTTTAGGAGCCCCTCCATAATATTGAATATAGATACGCCTGCCAATAATATTAGGCTTAACCAAGCGCGCAAAAAACGACGGCCTGAAGGTTTGATATCCAAAACGCAAGCCATAAGCGAACAAATAATTTAAAATATTCCCGGTGATGCTAGAGCTATTGGTTTTGACCATGATTTCATGGTTATAAAAAAACCCGGTATTGATCCCTAAAATAAGCCCGCTTTTAGCGTTCGCCCTTTTTAAGTCTCTGATCAATTCTTCAACTTCTTTATCTTCATAAGCTTTATAATACTTGATATATTTGTAATATTTCGGGTCTAGGGTATCATAATCAAGCGCACTCAATCCCGTATAAAACCCCATTAAAGACCATAAAATAGCATGTTTTTTAAGACCCAAAATCGCTAAATCCCTTGAATTGTTTGTTAAAAGTTTCTTTCAATTATACTAAAATAATTAAAATGACCGGTTAAAATGGAGTAAAATTTTTACCCACCCTAATAAAGTCATGCTACAATGCCACTATATTTAACACTTAGGATTTTTAATGAGCATGCAAACCGCCCCAATTAAAAAGATCACTCTCAACCACCTCCAAGCTAAAAAAAATCAAGAAAAAATCATCGCCATTACCGCTTATGACGCACTATTCGCTCAAATATTTGATCCACTAGTGGATGTGATTTTAGTGGGCGATAGTTTGAATATGAGTTTTTTCAATCAAAACGACACTTTAAGCGCGAGTGTAAAAATGATGCTCTATCACACTAAAGCCGTGTGCGCGGGCGCTAAGACTCCTTTTATCATCACAGACATGCCCTTTGGAAGCTATAAAGATGAAAAAACAGCCCTAAAAAACGCCATTAGGGTTTATAAAGAAACCCAAGCGAGCGCGATCAAACTAGAGGGGGGGAAAGAAAAAGCGAAACTGGTTAAAACGCTCACTGATGAGGGCGTTATCGTGGTAGGGCATATTGGCTTGATGCCTCAATTCGTGCGTCTTGATGGAGGTTATAAGATTAAGGGCAAAAATGAAGAGCAACAAAAAAAGCTTTTAGAAGACGCCTTGAGTTTAGAAGAAGCTGGGGTGGGTTTGTTGGTTTTAGAGGGTATAACCACCCCTATCGCTCAGAAAATCACGCAAAAAATCAAAATCCCCACGATCGGCATAGGGAGCGGCAAGGATTGCGATGGGCAGATTTTAGTGTGGAGCGATATGTTAGGCTTTTTTGATAGTTTTAAGCCTAAATTCGTGCGAGAATACCTTAAAGGGAAAGAATTGGTTCAAAACGCTATCAAGCAATACGCTGATGATGTGAAAAAGGGAAACTTCCCTAACGAATTAGAAAGTTACCATTAAATGAAAGAACGGATAGTCAATTTAGAAACTTTGGATTTTGAAACTTCTCAAGAAGTGAGTTTGCGCCCCAATCTTTGGGAAGATTTTATCGGTCAAGAAAAGATTAAAAGCAACTTGCAAATTTCTATTTGTGCGGCTAAAAAACGCCAAGAAAGTTTGGATCACATGCTCTTTTTTGGCCCGCCCGGTTTGGGTAAAACTTCAATCAGCCATATCATCGCTAAAGAAATGGAAACCAATATCAAAATCACCGCCGCTCCCATGATAGAAAAAAGCGGTGATTTAGCCGCCATTTTGACGAATTTGCAAGCTAAAGACATTCTTTTTATTGATGAAATCCACCGGCTTAGCCCAGCGATTGAAGAGGTTTTATACCCGGCTATGGAAGATTTTAGATTGGATATTATCATAGGCTCAGGCCCAGCGGCTCAAACCATTAAAATTGATTTACCCCCTTTCACCCTTATTGGCGCTACCACTAGAGCCGGAATGCTCTCTAACCCCTTAAGAGACAGATTTGGCATGAGTTTTAGGATGCAATTTTATAGCCCTAGCGAACTTTCTCTCATCATCAAAAAAGCCGCTGCTAAACTCAACCAAGACATCAAAGAAGAAAGCGCTGATGAAATCGCTAAAAGGAGTAGAGGCACGCCAAGGATCGCTTTAAGGCTTTTGAAAAGGGTGCGCGATTTTGCGCTAGTCAAAAATTCAAGCTTGATGGATTTAAACATCACTTTGCATGCTTTGAATGAATTAGGCGTGAATGAATTGGGCTTTGATGAAGCGGATTTGGCGTATTTATCTTTGTTGGCTAACGCTCAAGGAAAGCCGGTGGGTTTGAACACGATTGCAGCATCTATGAGAGAAGATGAAGGCACGATTGAAGACGTGATTGAGCCTTTTTTACTCGCTAATGGTTATTTAGAGCGCACCGCTAAAGGCAGGATCGCCACGCCTAAAACCCATGCACTTTTAAAAATCCCCACTTTAAGATCTCAAAGTTTGTTTTAAGGATTTATCTTTTGAGAATATTCTCCCTAAACCCTTTTCATTTCAAACTTTTACTTTTTAATCTTGTTTAGAAAGAAAATTACACTACAATAACGATAAAATTTAAAGGGTGTGAAAGTAGATCATTATGTTTGGCATGGGCTTTTTTGAAATCCTTGTGGTGTTGATTGTAGCGATTATTTTTTTAGGGCCAGAAAAATTCCCCCAAGCTGTCGTGGATATAGTGAAATTTTTTCGCGCGGTTAAAAAAACGCTCAATGACGCTAAGGACACTTTAGATAAAGAAATCAATATTGAAGAAATCAAAAAAGAAACCTTAGAGTATCAAAAACTCTTTGAAAACAAAGTGGAGAGTCTTAAAGGCGTTAAGATTGAAGAATTAGAAGACGCTAAGGTAACTGCAGAAAATGAGATTAAAAGCATTCAGGATTTGATGCAAGATTACCAACGCAGTTTAGAAACCAACACAACCCCTAACCATTTAAACGAAGAAGTTTCCAATGAAGAGGCCCTAAATAAAGAAGTTTCAAGCGATGAACCTCCTAAAGAAGTCAAATTAGCAACCGATAACAACACCAAAGAACACGACAAAGAAAAAGAGCATGTTTGAAGATTTAAAACCGCATTTACAGGAATTAAGAAAGCGTTTGATGGTTTCTGTAGGGACGATTCTAGTGGCGTTTTTGGGGTGCTTTCATTTTTGGAAAAATATTTTTGAATTTGTTAAAAATTCTTATAAAGGCACGCTCATTCAGCTATCCCCTATTGAAGGGGTCATGGTAGCGGTTAAAATCAGTTTTTCAGCCGCTATTGTCATTTCCATGCCCATTATTTTTTGGCAATTGTGGCTCTTTATCGCTCCAGGGCTTTATAAGAATGAAAAAAAAGTGATTTTGCCTTTTGTGTTTTTTGGGAGTGGCATGTTTTTAATTGGGGCGGCGTTTTCTTACTATGTGGTGTTTCCTTTCATCATTGAATACTTAGCCACTTTTGGGAGCGATGTGTTTGCGGCCAATATTTCTGCATCCAGTTACATGAGCTTTTTCACGCGCTTGATTTTAGGCTTTGGCGTGGCGTTTGAATTGCCTGTTTTGGCGTATTTTTTAGCCAAAGTGGGCTTGATTACCGATGCGAGCTTGAAAGCGTATTTCAAATACGCTATTGTAGTGATTTTTATTGTAGCAGCCATTATCACTCCCCCTGATGTGGTGAGTCAAATCTTTATGGCATTGCCTTTAGTGGGGCTTTATGGGCTTTCTATTTTGATTGCCAAAATGGTCAATCCGGCTCCTAAAGACGACGAAAGCGATCACGAAAATGACACCAAAGAGCATACAAAGAGCGAGTCGTAGTTGAAAGAATTTGATTTAGAAAGCTATGATTATCATTTGCCTAAGGAATTGATCGCAAATTACCCCGTTTTGCCCAAAGAAAAGGCTAAATTACTCGTCTATGAAAGGCGTTCGCAAACAATCACGCACACCACTTTTGAGCATGTTTTAGACTTTTTCCCTAAAAACGCCCTTGTGGTGTTGAACGACACTAAAGTGATTAAGGCCAGGCTTTTTGGATCTAAGCATGCCTTTTTGCCATCAAAAACGACTGAAGTGTTTTTCCACCGCTTTTTTAAAGGCAACACCGCCCTAACTCAAATCAAGGGTAAGATCAAAGCGGGGGATAAGATCTTCTTTGATGCAAATTATTACGCTGAAGTTTTGGAATTGCTTCATAACGGCCAGCGCTTGATCGCTTTTTATGACAATCAAACCCCCTTAAATCAAGAAAATATCTTAAAGCTTTTAGAGCAATACGGACATATGCCCTTACCTCCTTATATTAAAAGAACGGATGAAAGTTTGGATGCGCATGAATACCAGAGCGTGTTCGCTAAACACACCGGCGCAGTGGCTGCCCCTACAGCGTCATTGCATTTTTCTCAAAATGCCTTAGAAAAATTATTGAAAGATTTCAAGCACGCTTTTTTGACCTTGCATGTGGGAGCTGGGACTTTTCTTGGCGTGGAAACTAAGGATATTAGAGAGCATCAAATCCATACAGAAGTTTTACGCATTCCTAAAAAGAGCCAAGAAATTTTGCAAGAATCCCAAGAGATTTTATGCATCGGCACAACCGCTTTAAGGAGCGTGGAATACTTTAAGCGTTTAAAAAACCCTAATCAAGAATCGTTTGAATGCGACATTTTTTTGCATCTTGCTAATCCTATCCAGCATGTCAATTATTTGCTCACTAATTTCCATTTGCCCAAATCAAGCCTTTTAATGCTTGTGAGCGCGATGATAGGCTTAGAAAAAACCAAAGAAATCTACAAAATAGCCATAGAAAAGAAATATCGTTTTTATTCTTATGGCGATGGGATGCTGATTTTATGAACCCCTTATTACAAGATTATGCACGCATCCTTTTAGAATGGAATCAAACGCACAACTTGAGCGGTGCAAAAAATTTAAGCGAGTTAGAACCCCAGATCACAGACGCTCTAAAGCCCTTAGAATTTGTCAAAGATTTTAAAAGCTGCTTGGATATTGGGAGCGGAGCAGGACTTCCTGCTATCCCTTTAGCCCTTGAAAAACCTGAAGTCAAATTCATTCTTTTAGAGCCAAGAATAAAAAGAGCGGCTTTTTTAAACTACCTTAAAAGCGTTTTGCCTTTAAAAAATATTGAAATCATTAAAAAGCGTTTAGAAGATTATCAAAATCTTTTACAAGTGGATTTGATCACTTCTAGAGCGGTCGCTAGCTCTTCTTTTTTGATAGAAAAAAGCCGATGTTTCCTAAAAGATAAGGGGTATTTTTTATTCTATAAAGGCGAGCAATTAAAGAATGAAATCGCTTGTGAAGACACTGAATGTTTTATGCATCAAAAACGAGTTTATTTTTACAAATCAAAGGAAAGTTTATGTTAAGAATTTTAATCCCCTTACTCATTATCGCATGGATTTTATGGCGTTTGTTTTTAAAGCAAAAACCCCTTAAAGACGACCCCAAAGACAACCACTCTTATACGCAACAAACCCCCAAAGAATTAGAAGATCACATGATTGTATGCTCTAAATGCCAAACCTATGTCTCTAGCAAAGACGCTATTTATAGCGGGGCGGTAGCCTATTGCAGTGAAACTTGTTTGAAAGATAAGAGGTAAAAATGCTTATTTTAGGACACCCTTTAATCCCTAGCGCTCGTTTTGTTTTCATTAAAAACACCGATGCTATTCATTCCAGCACCAATAACGATATAGTGTGTTTTGAAGCAAACCCAAAAAATTTGGAGTTAGCTAAGTATTGCTGTGAAAATGGCGTCCATTTTAGCGTGATCTTTTTATCGCACAAGATAGAGACGGACACCTTTTTTTTATTCAACGCTTTCAAACCGCTCTATTGTATTTTTAAGGATATTAAGCAAGCCATACTCGCCCAACAACACGCCACTAATTACTTATTAGATAGCAAAATCTTGTTTTCTATGGATTTAAACGATACAGAGTCGTGGGAAATTTGCGCTAAAAGTCAGATTGATGGCGTTATTTCTAAAGATTCACTCCTTTTAAAATAAGCCCTTTTTAAACAAATCTTAGTTATAATAAGCCCTTTTTTAAGGGGAGATGTCCGAGTGGTTGAAGGAGCACGCCTGGAACGCGTGTAAGGTGCAAGCCTTCGAGGGTTCGAATCCCTCTCTCTCCGCCATTTAAAAATGCCACTTAAAAATGCCACGAGTGTGAAACAAAAAACAAAAAGCTCCTTTCAAACAAACTGTGCCTTTCAGGGGTTAGAAAGATTTTCATGCCAATTTCTACATCCACCTTATGATACAAAACGATCGTGCGAAACTGCACCCCAAATTTCCCGATAGCCCTGAAATAAGTGTTATGAAAATTGAAATCTTTTAACGAATCCCAAGTATTCACCACCAAATCTTTGACTTTATTATTGAGTATCCATGTGTTGGCGGCCAGTTGCAAGCCAAAGAAAAAAGCCCAGCGGTTGATAGGGTTTTTAGCGTAGGCGACCATGAAATCCCCTCCCACCCCATAAGTGAACATGTTCGCTTGCAAAGTGGAATCATTATTGAAAAGCACATTACCATAATCTATAAAGAAATAATACCTAGAATAAGCCCAATCGTTTTTAGGATTCACTTCATAGCCTTGAAGGATTGAAGCCCCTTGTAAAAGCTTGTTGGTGTTTAAAGGGCGCATAAATACCGTGCCTATTTGATAAGAAGAAGACATATAACTCAAATTTTCAGCATTTAAAATATTTAAAAAACTTATACCCAGTATTAAAATTCTTAAATAATACACTTACTTGTAAAATCCTTGTCTTTCTTTTTTCAAACCATCCAATACCCTTTATCGCACTCAAAAGTTATTTTATTACTTTTAAACGATTATGATAGCAAACAAACTGAATTTTTTTACAAATGAGAACGCTCATTGAACGCTCCATTTAGTCAATGATTATTGTCGGTCAAGGTAATTTTAATCAAAACATGCTATTATTTGGAATGATTTATTATTATAAGGCGTTTAGGACGCTTTGGCTGTTTAAAAAGAGCCTAATTTAAATGCAATCTTAAAAGGAGAAGCGCTTTGAAACTACTGGTAGTAGATGATAGCTCAACTATGAGAAGGATTATTAAAAACACACTTTCACGCTTAGGTTATGAAGACGTTTTAGAAGCTGAGCATGGGGTGGAAGCTTGGGAAAAACTAGACGCTAATGCGGACACTAAGGTGCTTATTACGGATTGGAACATGCCTGAAATGAACGGCTTGGATCTCGTTAAAAAGGTGCGTGCGGATAACCGATTTAAAGAAATCCCTATCATTATGATCACCACAGAGGGCGGTAAAGCTGAGGTCATTACGGCTTTAAAAGCGGGCGTGAATAACTACATTGTGAAACCTTTTACCCCCCAAGTTTTGAAAGAAAAATTAGAGGTTGTTTTAGGGACAAACGATTGAGTGTTAGAATCAATGTATTATGAGTTTTTCTTTATATTCCCTAAGGAGCGAGAGCTTTTTGAGAGCTTTCTTTTAGACACCACACATCTAGCCTTAGAAGAATCAAGCTTAGACAATTTAAAAGCGTTTGACGATGAAGAAACCATTGAATTTGTAAGCCAATCCAGTTGGCGTTATTTCACCACTCATGACCCCCTAAAAGAAAATTTAAAAGAAAAACCCCCGCACCTCAAAAATTTCGTTATTTTACGCTCTGAAAAAAATTTGAGCGATTCGCTTTTTCCGGCGTTAGAAGCGTTTTGTTTGAACTTAAAGCAAAGCTTGCAAAGCGAGTTTGATTTTTTCTACCTTTCACGCAACCTCGCTTCAAAAGACTGGCTAGAAGCCTACAAACAAGCTGTTTTACCGGTGCGATGCGCCAAATTTTACATACACCCTAGCTGGCATCAAAAACCAAGCCATGCCGCTATAGATGATTGCATAATGATCGATCCAGCTTTGGCCTTTGGATCAGGCCATCATGAAAGCACTTCTATGTGTTTGGAATTGCTCTCTAACCTTGATTTAAAACGCAAAAACGCTTTAGATGTGGGTTGTGGGAGCGGGATTTTAAGCATCGCCTTAAAAAAACAAGGCGTTAGCGCTTTAACTGCTTGCGATACGGATAGTTTAGCCATTGAAGAAACCCTAAAAAATTTTAGCTTGAATGAAATACCCCTATTAACGCAAGATAAAATCATTTATGGATCTACGCAAAAAATTGGAGGGCGTTTTGATATCATTGTGGCGAACCTTGTCGCTGATGTGATTAAGAGTTTGTATAGTGAATTTGTGCGGCTTTGTAACCACACTCTTATTTTATCAGGGATTTTAGAAACCCATTTAAACTCTGTTTTACAGATCTATTATAATGGATTTGATGTTTTAGAACAGCGACAGCGTAACGAATGGGTCGCTCTAAAATTGCTTAAAAAACAATCAATAAATTAAGGATTATAATGAAACCAACGAACGAACCTAAAAAACCTTTTTTTCAAAGTCCCATTGTCCTTGCGGTTCTTGGAGGGATTTTACTCATTTTTTTTCTACGCTCTTTCAATTCTGATGGCAGTTTTTCGGACAATTTCTTAGCTTCTAGCACTAAAAATGTGAGCTACCATGAAATCAAACAGCTCATCAGTAATAATGAAGTGGAAAATGTGAGTATCGGTCAAACTTTGATCAAAGCCAGCCATAAAGAGGGCAACAATCGTGTGATTTATATCGCTAAACGAGTGCCTGATCTAACCTTAGTGCCTTTGTTAGACGAGAAAAAAATCAATTATTCTGGTTTTAGCGAATCTAACTTTTTTACCGACATGTTAGGGTGGCTCATGCCTATTTTAGTGATTTTAGGGCTATGGATGTTTATGGCAAACCGCATGCAAAAAAATATGGGTGGGGGTATTTTTGGCATGGGGAGTGCGAAAAAACTCATTAACGCTGAAAAACCCAATGTGCGTTTTAATGACATGGCAGGCAATGAAGAAGCCAAAGAAGAGGTGGTAGAAATCGTAGATTTCTTAAAATACCCTGAACGATACGCCAATTTAGGGGCTAAAATCCCTAAAGGCGTGCTGTTAGTAGGGCCTCCAGGAACCGGTAAAACCCTTTTAGCAAAGGCGGTGGCTGGCGAAGCGCATGTGCCGTTTTTCTCTATGGGAGGGAGCAGTTTCATTGAAATGTTTGTGGGCTTAGGGGCAAGCAGGGTTAGGGATCTGTTTGAAACCGCTAAAAAACAAGCCCCTAGCATCATTTTTATTGATGAAATTGATGCCATAGGTAAGAGCAGAGCGGCTGGAGGCATGATAAGCGGGAACGATGAAAGAGAGCAAACCTTAAACCAGCTCTTAGCTGAAATGGATGGTTTTGGGAGCGAAAACGCGCCTGTGATTGTCTTAGCCGCAACGAACCGCCCTGAAATCTTGGATCCGGCTTTAATGCGTCCAGGGCGCTTTGACAGGCAGGTTTTAGTGGATAAGCCTGATTTTAATGGCAGGGTAGAAATCTTAAAAGTGCATATTAAAGGCGTGAAACTCGCTAATGATGTGAATTTGCAGGAAGTCGCCAAACTCACCGCAGGGCTTGCGGGAGCGGATTTAGCGAATATCATCAATGAAGCTGCGCTTTTAGCGGGACGAAACAACCAAAAAGAAGTCAAACAACAGCATTTAAAAGAAGCGGTTGAAAGAGGGATTGCAGGGTTAGAAAAGAAAAGCAGGCGTATCAGTCCTAAAGAAAAGAAAATCGTCGCCTACCATGAAAGCGGGCATGCCGTGATTTCTGAAATGACTAAAGGGAGTGCTAGGGTGAATAAAGTCTCTATCATTCCAAGGGGCATGGCGGCTTTAGGCTACACCCTTAACACGCCTGAAGAAAACAAATACTTGATGCAAAAGCATGAACTCATCGCTGAAATTGATGTGCTTTTAGGCGGGAGGGCGGCTGAAGAGGTCTTTTTGGAAGAAATTTCTACCGGTGCGAGCAACGATTTAGAAAGAGCGACTGATATTATTAAAGGCATGGTGAGTTACTACGGCATGAGCAGTGTCAGCGGGCTTATGGTGTTAGAAAAGCAACGGAACGCCTTTTTAGGAGGCGGTTATGGGAGCAGTAGGGAATTTAGCGAAAAAACCGCAGAAGAAATGGATCTTTTCATTAAAAACCTGCTAGAAGAGCGCTATCAGCATGTCAAACAAACCTTAAGCGACTATAGAGAGGCGATTGAAATCATGGTCAAAGAATTGTTTGACAAAGAAGTCATTACGGGCGAAAGGGTGCGTGAAATCATCAGCGAATACGAGACCGCCAATAATTTAGAAAGCCGTTTGATCCCTTTAGAAGAGCAAGCGAGTTAAGAGTGCTAGCTTACAAACAGATTTTTGATAAGGGTTTAAAGCCTTATTACAAACATTCTGTTTGTTTAAAGTTTTTTTTTAGGTTTTGTTTTCTAAAAACTCATGCTTACCAACAGCGTTATAAAGCGTTTGCTCTAACGCTCTTTTTTTGTGAGTTTTTTAGTGCTTGTAAAATTTTTATTCCCATAATGGATTTTAAAATCGTTTTTATTCCTATTCTAAAAGCCAAGTTAAAAAGAATCTCTAATGCCTATTAACCCTCTCTATCTTTTCCCCAATCTTTTCACCGCTAGCAGTATTTTTTTAGGCATGATGAGTATTTTTTACGCTTCCAGTTACCAATTTGTCATGGCATGCTGGTTAGTGGTAGCGAGTCTTATTTTAGACGGACTTGATGGGCGTGTCGCAAGGCTTACCAACACCACCAGCAAGTTTGGTATTGAATTTGACTCCTTAGCTGATGTAATCGCTTTTGGAGTCGCCCCAAGCCTTATTACTTACTTTTATGTGGGGTATAATTTTGGGCGCATAGGTATGGCAGTGAGCGCGTTGTTTGTGATTTTTGGAGCGATACGATTGGCGCGATTCAATATCAGCACCAACACAAGCGACCCCTATTCTTTCATCGGTATCCCCATTCCTGCGGCGGCGGTATTGGTGGTGCTTTGCGTGTTATTAGATAATAAATACCATTTCTTAGAAGGCAATACCGAAAAGTTATTTTTAGGCTTTATTGTTTTACTAGGGGTGCTTATGGTGAGCAATATCCGCTACCCTAATTTTAAAAAAGTCAAGTGGAATCTCAAGCTTTTCATCTTAGTGTTGATTTTTTTATCGTTAGTGTTTGTGCGCCCTTTAGAGGCTTTGAGCGTGTTTATGGGGCTGTATTTGATTTATGGCATCATTCGGTGGCTATTTTTAATGGTAAAAATTATTTTTAATAAAAATAAAAGCGCATGAAAGAATCTTTTTACATAGAGGGAATGACTTGCACGGCGTGTTCTAGTGGGATTGAACGCTCTTTGGGGCGTAAGAGTTTTGTGAAAAAAATAGAAGTGAGCCTTTTAAATAAGAGTGCTAACATTGAATTTAACGAAAACGAAACCAATTTAGACGAAATTTTTAAACTCATTGAAAAATTGGGCTATAGCCCTAAAAAAACTTTGGCGGAAGAAAAAAAAGAATTTTTTAGCCCTAATGTTAAATTAGCGTTGGCGGTTATTTTCACGCTTTTTGTGGTGTATCTTTCTATGGGGGCGATGCTTAGCCCTAGCCTTTTACCTGAAAGCTTGCTCACGATTAACAACCATAGTAATTTTTTAAACGCTTGCTTACAGCTTATAGGCACGCTCATTGTCATGCATTGGGGGAGGGATTTTTACATTCAAGGGTTCAAAGCCTTATGGCACAGACAACCTAACATGAGCAGCCTTATCGCCATAGGCACAAGCGCTGCCTTAATTTCAAGCTTGTGGCAATTGTATTTCGTTTATACCAATCAGTGGTCTTATGGGCATTATTATTTTGAAAGCGTGTGCGTGATTTTAATGTTTGTGATGGTGGGCAAACGCATTGAAAATGTTTCTAAAGACAAAGCTTTAGACGCTATGCAAGCCTTGATGAAAAACGCCCCAAAAACCGCCCTTAAAATGCAAAATAACCAACAGATTGAGGTTTTAGTGGATAGCATTGTGGTGGGGGATATTCTAAAAGTCCTCCCTGGAAGCACGATTGCGGTGGATGGCGAAATCATAGAGGGCGAAGGGGAATTAGATGAGAGCATGTTAAGCGGCGAAGCGTTGCCGGTTTATAAAAAAGTCGGCGATAAAGTCTTTTCAGGGACGCTCAATAGCAACACGAGTTTTTTAATGAAAGCCACGCAAAATAACAAAAACAGCACTTTGTCTCAAATTATAGAAATGATCCATAACGCTCAAAGCTCAAAGGCAGAGATTTCTCGCTTAGCGGATAAGGTTTCAAGCGTGTTTGTGCCAAGCGTGATCGCTATCGCTGTTTTAGCGTTTGTGGTATGGCTCATCATCGCGCCTAAGCCTGATTTTTGGTGGAATTTTGGCACCGCTTTAGAAGTGTTTGTATCGGTTTTAGTGATTTCTTGCCCTTGCGCTTTGGGGTTGGCTACGCCTATGAGTATTTTAGTGGCGAACCAAAAAGCGAGTTCTTTGGGCTTATTTTTTAAAGACGCTAAAAGTTTAGAAAAAGCAAGGCTAGTCAATACGATCGTTTTTGATAAAACCGGCACGCTCACTAACGGCAAACCTGTCGTTAAAAGCGTTCATTCTAACATAGAATTATTAGAGCTATTGAGTTTAGCGAGCAGCATTGAAAAGAGCAGCGAACATGTCATTGCTAAGGGGATTGTAGAATACGCAAAAGAGCGTAACGCTCCCTTAAAAGAAATGAGTGAAGTTAAAGTGAAAACGGGCTTTGGCATCAGCGCTAAAGTAGATTATCAAGGCACTAAAGAGATCATTAAAGTAGGTAATAGTGAGTTTTTTAACCCTATTAACACGCTAGAAATTCAAGAAAACGGGATTTTAGTGTTTGTGGGTAGAGCGATCAATGAAAAAGAAGACGAGCTTTTAGGGGCGTTTGTTTTAGAGGATTTGCCCAAAAAAGGCGTGAAAGAGCATGTCGCTCAAATCAAAAATTTAGGCATTAGCACTTTTCTTTTAAGCGGAGACAATAGGGAGAATGTCAAAAAATGCGCGCTTGAATTAGGGATAGATGGTTATATCAGCAACGCTAAACCACAAGACAAGCTCAACAAGATTAAAGAGCTTAAGGAAAAAGGGCAGATCGTTATGATGGTGGGCGATGGCTTGAATGACGCTCCTAGCCTTGCTATGAGCGATGTAGCGGTGGTGATGGCTAAAGGGAGCGATGTGAGCGTGCAAGCAGCGGACATTGTGAGCTTTAATAACGACATTAAATCGGTTTATAGCGCGATTAAATTGAGCCAGGCGACCATTAAAAATATCAAAGAAAATTTGTTTTGGGCTTTTTGTTATAATAGCGTGTTTATCCCTTTAGCTTGTGGGGTTCTTTATAAGGCTAATATCATGTTAAGCCCAGCGATTGCGGGTTTAGCGATGAGCTTAAGCTCTGTGAGTGTGGTCTTAAACTCCCAAAGGCTAAGGAATTTTAAAATTAAGGATCATTGAATGAAAGTTACTTTTCAAGTGCCAAGCATTACTTGCAGCCATTGCGTGGATAAGATTGAAAAATTTGTGGGCGAAATTGAAGGCGTGAGCTTTATTGATGCGAGCGTGGAAAAAAAGAGCGTGGTTGTAGAATTTGACGCTCCAGCGACACAGGATTTGATTAAGGAAGCCTTACTAGATGCGGGGCAAGAAGTGGTGTGATATAGAAGTGGTGTGATATAGAAGTGGTGTGATATAGAAGTGGTGTGATATAGAGTTAGCGGATTAATGTTGAAAGTGGTTTAGTATAAAAATAAGCCAAATACCGCAACATGCAAAAGGGTTGTTGTCTTTTAATGTGTTTGGGTGTTTTTACGCCTTTCAATGGTGATTTATCATAACAAATAAGAGAAAGAAATTATCGCATTTTCTCCTTTTCTTACTCCAATTTTTTATACATACGGATCTGCTTGTTCAAGCCGCTAATTACACCACCAATAAAAGAAAGAGAGCTACGAGATAAATGGCTTTTGAATGATGAGCGAATAAGTTCACAGATTTTAATAAACAACATGCATAGCTCCATCAGGTTTTTTTATTGTCAACGAGACTTAAGCCCCTTATGCATCCAATAGGGACAAGAATACGAGAGTGATTATCTTTTAAGTCATTGTCTAGTCGCTGTATTAAGCCATCCATACCCTTTTGGACCCTTTTGGATTATCTCATGCATTATTTCTAAAACACGATATTCCCTTGCTGAAAAAGAACAAGATGAATGCATGGTGTAGAGTCTATTGCTTATTTTGCATAGCCTATTCGTTAAGTTAGGTAATGATAAATAAAGATTTCTAATGTCTAGCATGACTATCCTTTATTGGCAGTTATCTTATATTAGGCGTTGCCTTAAATTTTGGTAAGATTTATCCATTCCTACACAAATTTCACTAGAATCATCCCGCTAAATGCGTTGTTTTTGTAAAATTCTATGCGATAGATCCTTTCTTGCTTGTCCAGTGAAAAGCGTTTTTGAAAATCTTTAAATCTAATCGTATAGCCCGCTTCATTAGGCTTATTTTCATTAGAAACGCTAAAGCCAATCACATTCGCGCGGATATTGTCCATAGCATGGATATAAAAACTCTCTTTCACTTCAACCACGCTCCCTATTTTAACCATTTGATCCTTATTGTCAATTTGCATTTTCACTTCTTCTAAAGAAGGATCAAACTCTATGTAAAAAGGCGATAATCGTGTCATGAGCTTGTTGCCGTATTTTAAAAACACTTCTTGTTTATTTTTGACTAGCCCTACAATGTAAGCGTTGCTCTCTATGGGGATTTGTGGGATTTTAGTGTTGTGAGGCAAGGGGAAATGATTGAGTTTAGGGCGCAAGTTAAAAAGGGGCATTTTGGGCAAAGAGCTGATTTTTGCCCATAAATTTTTATCGTTGATTAGGGCATGCACGCTGTTAGGGTTAAGCTCAAAATCGCGCTTAAAAGGGATATTGAGCTGATTGAGTAAGCCCTCAATGGCTTGCAAATGGTAAAACACCCTTGATTCTAGTGGGAGTTCTTTGCTGGCTTCATTGGCAAAAGCGCTCTTTTTTTGATTGATTGCATAAAAAGTCAGGGCTTTTTGCATTTCTGTATCGCCTTGAGCGGTGCGCGTGTTTTTTAAATGGTATTTTTCAATGGGGTGCAATAAATGGGCGTTAATATTCTCAATCGTATTGTTAGCAAAAGCAAGCAAATTAGGGAATTTCGCCCCCTTAACTTCATCTTGATCAATAATAAAGCAATTCCCCCAGCGTTTAGGATTGAGCGTCGCATCAATATAAACAGGGCGATAATACCCACCGCCATCATGCAAGTGCAAGACGGCATCTATATTGGGTTTTGCAATCAAGGATTTGATTTCTTGGATAGTGGGGTATTCAGGGTCATTCTTGTCTAAAGCGGCAAATTTACGGTTCATATCCCCATACAAGCCCCTATGATTTCTTAACATGGAAGGCTTATTCAATACGGGAACCACTTCCACCAAGCCTTTTAAAACGCTATAGTGCATTAAAAACAAATTAGTTGCATTAAACCCTCCAGGCTCATCGCCTTGAATCCCTGCTAAAAGCAACAAATGGGGGGCTTTGTCTTTATCCTCTACATTTGTAGGGGCTTTTTCTATCGTTTCTATCGCATGCAAAAACACCCAAGAATACAAGCCCCACACCAAAAGCCATATTTTTTTCATCCAATCTCTCTACTATTTAAAACTAAAAGATCGCTAATTATACCTAAAAACCTTTTTAAGGGTGTTTTTTGAAGTTTCCATAAAAAAGGAACGAAAAATGCTTGTGATCGTTTAATTCTATTTAAAAGGTTTTTTATGGATATTTTAAAAACTCTTCAAAAGCATTTGGGCGATGTTGAAACAAGCGATTTCAAAACCAATGCGATAGAAAAATCCCAACAAATCGCTAAATTCAGTAGGGACATGAAAAATATAAACGAGAGCGTTGGGGCGTTGCAAATCTTGCAAATCGCTTGCAAAAAGCTCCTGAATAAGAGCATGGGTTTGGAAGATAAAGACACTTTGCAAGCTTCTATCATTAAACAGGAATTGCGAGAAATTGTAGAAAATTGCCAGTTTTTAGCCTCCCCTTTGTTTGACACTCAGCTCAACATTGCCATTAACGATGAGGTTTTTTCCATGATTGTGGCTAATCCTTTGGATTTATTGGAAAATGCGGGCGGGTTTCAAGCTTATTTGGAAGAAAAATTAAACGAAATTAAGGAATTATTAGGTTATTTGAGCGAAAGCCTTTCAAACCCTAAAGCTTTCATGCCAAAACAAAGTTTTTCAAATAAAAGCCTTAAAGATTTGTTGAGCGATAATTTGAGGGCTTAAAATCTAGCCCTCTAATTTAGAAAATTTGATTTTCCATAAAAAGAATGAGCCTAAAAACGCTATCACAAATAAGCCCACCAAGTAATAGCCCAAGTCTGTAAATTCCAGGCTTTGTAGGGCGCTTAAAAGGCGGTTTTCAAATTTTAAATGGAGTTTCTCGCTAACGACTTGAAAAAGCTCAATTAACCCGATAAAAAGCGCGATAAACACGCTTAAAGCGGTGATGGAGATGTTGTAGTAGATTTTCCTTAAAGGGGTTTTGAACGCCCAATCATACGCCTTGAGCATGAACGCCCCATCTAAAGTGTCAAACAAACTCATGCCAGCGGCAAAAAGAATGGGTAAAGAAAGCATGCCCACCACACTCACTTTAATCGCGCTGCTAGAGAGGGCCAAAAGCGCGATTTCACTAGCGGTATCAAAGCCTAGCCCAAAAAGAAAGCCCACAGGATAAATATGCCACGACTTGGAAACGAAATTAAATAAGGGTTTAAAAAAGCGATTGAGTAAGCCCCTACTCGTTAAGAGCCGTTCAATCTCTTCGTTTTGTTGCTGGCTCAAGCTTTCATTAGAATGCGATTTTTTGAAGATTTTTAATAGATCTATTAAAATAATCGCATTCAATAGCCCTATAATGAGCAAAAAAAGCCCTGAAACTAAAGTCCCCACTACCCCCCCTATTTCTTCTAGCATCGGCGTATGCTCTTTAGCCCAAGCGATCGCAAACGCGCTGATGATGGTCATTAAAATCACCACGCTTGAATGCCCCATAGAAAAGTAAAACCCCACGCCATAGGCGTTTTTGCCTTGTTGGGTGAGCTTTCTAATGGTGTTGTCTATGCAAGCGATGTGATCCGCATCAAACGCATGCTTTGCCCCGAGCATGTAAGCCATAGACGCCGCCGCATAAAACGAAGCGTTATTGGCCATAAAGAGCAACGCCAAACCTAACGCATGCAAGAACACAATCGCTAAAAAATAAGGAAACCACAATTTCACCGCGCACCTTTTGTAAAAATAGTATTTTTTAAATAATTGTAATATATTTTGTTAAATTAGAAAATCTTAAGTTTTGTTTTTTGTTTATTTTCTGCTAATTGCCCTAGAAAATTTTTAAGGGGAATGAGAGAATTCGAGTTAAAATCAATCGCTTCTTTTAGTTTTTCATATTCTTCTTTGTGTTTTTCCTTTATTTTACCTTTATCATCAAAAACATCTATATTGGTCTTGGTCAAATTCTCTAATCCAAGTGCTTCTAAATAGGCATACCATTTACTTTTTCTTATGTTGTTAATCGGTTTATAATGTTCTTTACTTTTAATACATTCTAAGTATCCTTCAAAGCATTTAAGAAAATCATCATGTTTAGCAATTTCTAATAATAGGGTTTCTAAATCACCATCATCTTGATTGTTAGGGAATAAAAAGATTTGTTCTTTTGGAAAATCAGTCCCTTTTTCTTTGAATTTTTCACGAATATGCTTAAGCTTGTTATCAAAACCTGCATCTCTTTCTTGGTTCTCTTTACCTGCATCTCTTTCTTGGTTCTCTTTTTTTATGTCTGTATCAAAAATAATGCACACTTGTCTATATTCTTGGTTTTTATTCTTTAAAATATTCTCGATTCTTTTACAAAATTCATCTGAGAATAATTTATCTTTACCTTCTACATGGATTATATCAAAATGAGCTTGATCAAAATGATCTTCATTTTTCCAAACATCAAGACACCAACTTAGAAATTTTTTATCACTTTCTCCTTCTGTATAAATGAGTGTCTTTTTACTCATAATTATTTTCCTTAAACCTTTCTTTACCTCCAAAAAGATTGGCACCATTCTTTAGGGAATGCAATTATTTTCTAATCTTTAAGAAATCAATATCTAGGGATTATGACTATGCAAGAAAGAGTTTTTGAAAGAAAAGTTTTAGATGCAAACATCTTAAAAGAAATGCATGCGAACAATGTCGGTTATTCCAAGCATTCAAAAGATAGGTTTATTCCTTTCAGATTTGATAAATTTGGTTATATTGAATGTAAACTCTTTAAAAAGATATTGAACTTTTCTAGCAATACAACTTTCTTTGGTGGCACAGGCTGTAAGAAACTCATGGAACTTTTAAGTGAAATTGTTATAGATTCTAGAAGTTCTAAAATCGCGTTAAACCGCCATTATGCCTTAACTCGCTTGCAATGGTGTGATAGAACCTTAAGACATAATCTCCAGATTTTAGAGGAAATAGGATTTTTAACTGCTTTTAAGAACAAAAAGGGTTATGTTTTTTTGTCTATGCATGACTTCACTAAAATAGAAGACTACGAACATTTAGGTTTGAATGGGGAGAGCAACTTACCTAATAACTTCTTTTTAGGAATTTGTGGGTATTTGAAAAAAATTTTCAAGAAATTAAAAGATAGAGCATTCAAGCTCGCAAACAAGCACGGTGTATTCTTTTTGAAAATTCCTAAGCATTTTCAAATGCAAAACTTTAACAATATTTTTTTGGAGTTTGTGTCGGTTAATAATCCTTGTCTTTCTTACAGATTGACTTATGATCAACTTGTTGGCAAAAAAATTCCAAACATCAAGTGCTCTTACCAACAAGCAATTGTAAAAAAGAATATCCATAGAGCATTAGATGAACTATCTATAGATAAGGAAATTCTAGCATCATAAAGAAAACAAAGGATAAAAAATGCAATTTCCACTCAAAAAAGATTTAAAAATTTCACAAAAATATGTGATCCCTAAAGGCTTTAATCCTACAAGCAAAGAATACAAAAATCTTTTGGTAAAAGATCTACCCAAATCAGTGTATAGGGAAGTTGAAATCGCTATGAAATTATTATTTGAAATCAACGAAGTAGAGACTGCAATTGAAGTCATGAAATTTTTCACTCAAGCAATGGATCGTATTTTGTATGATGCGAGAGCCAAACATTATGAAATGAGACTAGCCAAAAAGATTAAAAAAAGTAGATTTGGGTGAAAGATTATGGCTTATATCTCTAATTTACAATTCTTACCATTAGATGAGATTTTACTCTCTAATGGCTATAAACACAAAGTAGAGAAATCAAGCAAAAATAACCCGGCTCTTTACAATGAGTACGATACCATTAAAGGCACACTTATTGTTTCAAGAAAACCTGATGGGAGTTATCATTATTTCAACACTCATAATGATGAAGATAAAGGCACGATTATCGCCTTTTGTAAAAATCGTGGGCTAGATTTTAATGATTTGATCAAAAATAGAGATGATTTAGAAATTAGCGATAAGCCAAACCACAAATATAACAATTCCAAGCCTTATACAATCATTACCAAAAAACAGGAAGCAGAGCGTCAAAAAGTAGTGAAACAATTTGAAAAGCTCCCTACCTACGATATAGAAAGCTCAGATTTGTTTCACACTTTATTGGATAGTCGCTCTTTGGATAAAACTTTACTCAAACCTTATAGTCATTTAATCAAAGAAGATGGACATGCAAATTTATGTGTACCTTGCTATTTGACCAATGATAATGGAAACTTAATACAGGGTGGGTATAACAAGCGATTATCCAAACCTTTCACTATGCAAGGCGCTACTAATCCCACTAAACACTTAATGCAAGCAGGTTCTATCAAGGGTTTTGAAGTTTTATCTCCACAAAATATTAAAAATATTCAAAATATCATTGTAGCTGAAAGCGTTTTTGATGGCTTAAGCGTGCTAGAAATGCAAGGGTTTGATCCTAATCAAACAGCTATTATTTCTACTATTGGTAATTTCACAGAAGAAAGAATGCAAAAATTTGTAGATAAATTTCTTAATACCATCAGCACTTATAAGTGTAAGGAATACAATGAATACCACAAAGAAATTGATCGCTACAACAAGCAATTAGAGGACTATGAAAATTACACAAATTTTCAAAAAAGATATGAAAAATGGCGTGCTAAAGAGTTAGCTAAACACGATAATGAGCCTAAAAAAGTCCCTAATGATCCCATTTTCTCGCCCATAAGAGATAAAAATAATCTTATCCCTAGACCCGTTTTTAAGCCTGTTCTAGCCTTACGCCTAAAAGAACCAAAAATTCCTAATTTAAGTCTTAATGTTATTTTAGCAATGGATAATGATGAACAGGGGCGAAAATTCAACGCTATTTTGGAAAAAATTTTTTACGCTCACACTAAAGAAATTCCAAACATTTATACGCCTATCAGCAAAGATGCGAACGATGATTTGAAAATCGCTAAAGCATTAGGATTGAAGCAAATTAGCAATAGGATTTTACAAGATTTTTTATTTGATGCCAAAGAAAAAATGCGAAACCCTACTACCACACCATCACAAAAAAGCATCTTGGCTAACCAATTACAAAAACTACAAGATCTAATGCCAAAACCTAAACTACTACAAGGAGTGTTTCATGGTTACCAACAAGATCATGGCTTTGGATCTAAATATGTAGCTAATTCTGTCTATTACACCAACAATCAATCTCAAAACAAAGGACATGAAAGATGAAAATAAAACATAAAGGAATAAGAATGTTTAAGCAAATTCGTAGAATGATGAGTTTGGCAATGTTAATGCCTAGTTTTTTATTGGCGGTGCCAGATTACAAACAAAAATTCACTCAAATATTGGATTTCATAAGCAATGACTTTATCAAAGCTATTGGTGGTCTAATCATTGTTGGGACTTGCATTTACGCCTATAAAAATTGGGACAGGCTTGGAGAAATTGGTTGGAAATGCGTTGGGATTATCATTATAACCGCTGCTATTTCTAATGCTAAAACTTTAAGTCAATGGTTATTTTAGATGGCATTGCATATTGTTTGTGTTGAAAGTATCAACATTAGAGAAATTAGCAAAAGAGAAACTTTTTTGGGATTAAACTTGGATAGTTGGATTGTTAGTTTCTTAATGTCGGCATGGTTACTTTCATTCCAACCACTTTATGCTATGGGTTTAATGGCTAGTTGTGTGTTTGTATTCTATATTTTAGAATTTTTTGATGAAGATATAACAGCCATTTTGCATGTGCTTTTCACATTAAGGACAGGAGCTAGAAATTATTATGCTTGAGAAAATTTTTAATTCTTTATGCTCGCTAGTTCCTAAGCGTTATAGCATGAAAGAAGAAACTAACATAGTGGGCATTTACAATGAGCATTATCTTTTAAGTGAAAAATCAAACCTTGTAGGCGCTCTTAAGTTAGATGGAATTTCTTATTTATCTTTAGATGACAAAGAAATAGCGCAAAAATTTAATGAACGCATTTTAGCTCTTAATGAGATTGTAGATGGCGTGCATTTTAAAATCGTAGCTAAAAGGCGTAAGATTTTCATGCACCATGAATATACTCAAGAGGAGATAAGCAATCCTTTTGCATTAGAGGTTATCAATTTATGGGAGCAGGGGGTTGAGGATGTTTATCAAAATTTCTATTACTTAATTTTTGAAACTAAGAATGATAGCATTAAAGGTTATTTGGAACGATTTAAGAAAAAAATCACTACTAATGAATTAGAAAATATTCAAGAAAATAACAAACAAGATGAAGTTAAATATCAAGAAAACTATTTCATAGGCTTTGATAATTTTAATCTATTAGATAAATCTAAAATATTAGACAGCATTATCAATAATGTTAAAAACATGCTTTCTGGCTTGTTTGTAGAAAAAATAGATGCCAACAGTTTGCTTAATTTTTATGCGGAATATATCAATGGCGTTCCTAGTGAATACACTTTTGCTAGAGGTCGTTTGCATGATGGCATGATTAATTCTGATGTGCATTTTAAAAAAGATTTTTTCACTCACATTCATAATAATAAAGAGATTTTCAAGCGTTTCATCAGCATTAAGACTTATGATATAGACAAAATTGTCAGCACCGCTCTTTCTTCAGTATTGCATTTATCTTTAGAATTCGATGTGATTTTAAATATTGACAATATTCCTAAAGCAAAGGCTGAAAAAAGGATTGAAACTAAAAGAAAAAGAGCGAATAAGAGCATTAGAGTTGAAATTGATAAATTGAATGACATGATTAAAACAGACAGGGTTTTGATGCAGGAGATTTCTTTAAACATTTTAGTTCATGCCAAAACTAAAACCGATTTAGATAGTGCTTGTATAGAAATTACCAACTTGCTTAAACAAAAAGGTATTGTAAGCACACAAGAGAGTATTGGCATGTTGCCTATGTTTTTTAGCTTTTTCCCCAATCGTAATCGCTTGAATTTTAGAAAGCGTTTGTTGTCTAGTCAAAATATTGCTTCTTTAATCATATTGGAAAAACAAAATTGTGGTTTTTCTAGAAATTCATGGGGTGATCGCCATTTAACTATTTTTAGAAACCAAGACAAATCGCCTTATTTATTCAATTTCCATGCTTATGAGGCAAAAAGAAAAAATGATATGGTATCAGGGCATACCATCATCTTTGGTGGCACAGGGGCTGGTAAAACCACTTTAATTGAATTTTTAATCACCAATTGTTTTAAATATGAAGATTTAAGTATTTTGGCTTTAGACAGAAATAATGGCATGCGTGTGATGACTGAGTTTTTAGATGGTCAATACAACGATAGCAATGATTTCTACATTAATCCGTTTTCTTTAAAAGATACAAGCGCTAATTGCACCTTTTTAGTGAGTTGGTTGGCATTCATGCTCAATATTGATGAAGATACTAAAGATGAAAAAGAAAAAAAGACTTTAAGCGCTTTATCCAAAACGATCAGAGTTTGCTATAACAATATCACAAAACAAGGGGGTGCTATTTTTAAGTTAAGAGATTTTAAAGACACGCTAGAAAGAGACTATTTAGATAGTAAAGACATTTTAGAAAAAGAGAGCTCAAAAGACTTATACAAGCATTCTACTGATTGTTTAGACTTTGCTAAAAAGCTTTCTGTTATTGATATGGATGCTCTTTCTAGTAGTAAAAAAGATTTTAACTTGGCAGTGTTATATCTATTTTATAAAGTCATGAATAGAGCTAAATTAGAAAATAAGCCTTTTTATATCTTCATTGATGAAGCAAAATCTGTTATTGAAAATCCCATCATGCTAGCTAAAATCAAAGACACACTCGCTCAAGCTAGAAAACTCAATGGGGTTTTAACTTTAGCCTTTCAAGACATTAACCAACTTGATGGCGTAGAGGGAGCAAAGTCCATTATTGAAAACGCCGCTCAAGTCATACTCTATCCTACAAACAATTTTGAGAAATTAGAGAGCTATGGCATTTTATTAAGTCCTATTGAAAAATCCTTTTTAAACAAAACGCCGTTAAACGCTAGGCAAGTATTAGTGAAAAACCTTCTCACTCAATCTAGCGTATTTTTAGAAATCAATTTAGAAAAGCTAAACAGCACCAGTAAAAAATTTTTAAGAGCGTATAGCTCTAGCACGTCTAGCGTTTTTGAACTAGAGATGCTTAAAAAGGATAATCCAAAGAATTATAAAGAAATTTACTTGACAAAGGAGTAGGAATGAAAGATAGCGTGATTATCATTGAAAGCCCTAATAAGGTTGAAAAGATTAAACAACTAACAGGTGCGGAAGTTTATGCAACTATAGGGCATTTTACTAACCTTATAGGCGTAGATATTGAAAATAATTTTGCTTGTAAGTTTGAAATCAAAGAAGACAAGGCTAAGAAAATAAATTTTTTAATCAATGCTTGTAGGGACAAAAAAGTCTATATTGCTACTGACCCTGATAGAGAGGGCTATGGTATTGGCTATCAATTTTACGAAAAAATTAAAAATGTAGCTAATGAAATTTATCGTGCAGAATTTCATGAGATCACACCAAGCGGTATTGAAAACGGCTTAAAAAATGCGGTGTTATTTTCTCGTTCTAACACTAATTTATACCAATCATTCTTAGGCAGGATTGCAAGCGATCAGGTTGTTGGATTTGCTCTAACAAGCTATTTAAGAAAAAGTTTAAATATTAGTGAATTGAGCGCTGGTAGAGTGCAAACTCCAGCTCTAGCTTTAATCTGCCAAAGAGATCAAGAAATAAGGGATTTTGATAAGTTGGATGCTGAAGAAAAAGTAGAATATCAAATCCAAGCTAATATTGTGTGCAATGAAAAAGAAGTGATTATTAAGCATGTAAGGGCGAATGAAAAAAACGAACTAGTAGATTTTAAATTTAAAGACAAAAACGAAGCATCTCAATTTTTAAAAGATCTAAAGGACGGATTAGGCTCTATGAGTGTTCTAGTTTCATTAAAAGAAAGTCTATCCAACAAAGAACCCAAAAAACCTTTCACCACCTCTAAACTTTTATCCCAAGCGAGCAAATCCTTAAAAATACCCACTAAAGAAATCGCACAACTTGCTCAAAAACTCTTTGAAGCTGGTCTCATCACTTATCATAGAACTGATAGTGAATTTTTAAGTCCTGAGTATCTCAAAGAACATGAAGTGTTTTTTGAACCTATTTATCCGAGTGTTTATCAATACAGGGAATATAAGGCTGGCAAAAACTCACAAGCTGAAGCGCATGAAGCCATAAGAATTACACATCCGCATGCTTTAAAAGACTTAGAAAAAGTGTGCAGTGACGCTAAAATAAGCGAAGAATTAGCGCTGAAGTTGTATCAACTTATCTATGCCAATACAATTTGTTCTCAAAGTAGAAACGCCTTATACAATCAATATGATTGTAACTTTAAAATTAAAAGCGAGAGTTTTAAGCTCTCTTTCAAACTTTTAAAAGAAAAAGGTTTTTTAGAGATTGAAGAACTCATTCAAGGCAAAGAAGAATTTAACAAGGAAGAACAAGAAAGTGAAATAGAAAACTTTTCATTAAAAGAAAATGATAGTGTCCCATTAAAAGAAGTTTTTATTAAAAAAATAGAAAAACCCAGTCCCAAACCTTATAAAGAAAGTGCCTTTATTCCCTTATTGGAAAGCGAGGGGATTGGTCGTCCTAGCACTTATGCGAGCTTCTTAGATCTTCTTTTGAAGCGTAAATACATTAGCATTGATGCAAAAACTAACGCTATCACCCCTACTAGTCAAGGATTAGAAGTGATTTCATTTTTCAAGAAAGATAAAGAAGTGGATTTCATCGCTCTTACAAGCAAGGATAAGAGCAAATTAGGAAGCACTACCAAACAATTTGAAGAATGTTTGGATTTAATTATGAGAGGTGAAGCTAGTTATGAAAAGTTCATGCTTGAAGTCATAAGCAAATTAAAAAGTACCGCCAAGTTTTATCAAATACAATCTACTGACAACAACATGCCTACTGATAAGCAATTTGAACTCATAGACAAAATCTGTAAAGATAAAAAATTACAAAAACCCAGTCAAGAAATCCTGCAGAATAAGGAAAAATGTTCTGATTGGATTGCAGAGCATGTTAAAGAAAAACCTAGTCAAAAACAACTAAATCTGGTTAAAAAAATTTGTGAAGAGTGTAAATTGGCAATGCCCACCAATAAAATATTGAATGACAAATTCGCTATCTCTAAATGGATTGATAAACACAAAAAAGCAAAGAAATGAGAATATTTT
This sequence comes from Helicobacter pylori, assembly GCF_011140715.1. Lineage (GTDB taxonomy): Bacteria > Campylobacterota > Campylobacteria > Campylobacterales > Helicobacteraceae > Helicobacter > Helicobacter pylori_DA. The sequence continues at coordinate 92,560 of NZ_SFZZ01000013.1, forward strand.
TAATAGGAATAATTTTGTTAGCACTAAGTGGATGTTCTAATAAACAATATGAAATGTATAAAAGCCCTTGTGCCTTTTTTCACTTAAATCAATCCATAGGCTAGTTGATGTCAAAAAGAAGCGAAGTTTTAGAACAATTTCATGGCGGTTTAAAAAATTTAGAATTACAAACTAAAAGACGCATGGATTTGTGGGGCGATCTAAAAGAGAATGAAGAACAAACTTTGCTTTTAGGAGAAATTGAAAATGAATTAAAGCAATTAGAAAACAAAGAAAATCTTAAAGCAGACAACAACACAGAATTTAAAGAAGAAACTCAAGACACTAAAGAAAACCAATCTAACGATTTGTTTTCTTTGCCATTGCCCAATCAAACCACCATCAATGGAATTAAAGAATTTGTAGAAGAGCCTGTGATAGAAACAGAGAAAAAAGAAATGCCCCAAAACGAGCCAATCCAAGAAAAAAAAGAAAGAATTTTTAAAAACTTTTTCTCCAGAATAGGCTTTGATAAAAGCATTGCCCCCACAATGCTCTTTGAAGAAGTGAGAGATGCAAGCGTTATCTATCATTTAGAGAAAAAATTAGGCGATTATATCTTTTATGTAGCGTGTTTCTTCTTTGGCACAACAGCGTTGCTTATTATCTTACTGACTGTTCTGTTGCCCTTAAAACAAAAAGAACCGTATTTAGTGCAATTTTCTAACAATAAAGAAAATTTTGCTTTAGTTCAAAAGGCAGATAGCACCATTACAGCCAATAAAGCTCTTATTCGTTCATTAGTGGGAGCGTATGTGCTAAACAGGGAAAGCATTACTCATATTGAGCAACATGAAAAAATGCGTCAAAACACCATTAAAGAGCAAAGTTCCAATGAGGTGTGGTATGAATTTGAAAAACTCATCGCTCATTATGACAGCATTTACACTAATCCTTTACTCACAAGAAAAGTAAAGATTGCAAATATTTACTTAGATAAAGATTTAGCCTATATTGACATTGAAGTGAGCTTGTATCATAGTGGAGAATTAGAGAGCTTAAAGCGCTATAAAGTGGTGATGAGTTTTGAATTTAAAAAACAAGAAATCAATTTTGACTCCATGTCTTTAAACCCTACAGGCTTTATTGTTACAGGTTATGATGTAACTGAGATTGCGATTTTAAAAGACTTAGATGAGAAAAATAAAGTCAAAGATGATGGTGTGAAATCTAGGATTATCCATACCGAGAAAAAAGACCCTCATATGAGCCAGTATAAAGATGTTAAGGAACAATAATGAAAAAATTTACCCTATCGCTATTTTTGTATTGCGCTTTACTTAGCGCTGAAGAGGATATTTTTAGGAACAACACAAATGAAACTGATCCTACAAGTTCTTTTGAACATGGCAAAGAAAACAACAATCTTATCCCAGCAAAATCCGATAGTTTAGAAAGTTTCAAAGAACAAGAAAACAAAGAAAAAGCCAAACAGCTTATGGATTTAAAGGCCCTACAGAGCGTGTATTTTTCTAAAAATAGAAAATTGCAAGACAATAATTTCAATGTCTTATATGTGGCAGGCAACACCAATAAAATCCGCTTGCGCTATGCGATGACCACTACTTTTATTTTTGATAATGATCCTATTATCTATGTGAGTTTAGGAGATCCTAGCGGTTTTGAACTCACTTATCCTACTAATGATCATTACGATTTGTCTAACATGCTAGTGATCAAGCCGTTACTTATAGGGGTGGATACGAACCTAACCGTAGTCGGAGCGAGCGGCACAATTTATACCTTTTACTTGTTTAGTACCACTTACACCAGCAAGTTTCAAAGCTATTTTTCAGTGTTTGTTTCTAATAAAAGATCTATTGGCAAGCTCAATATTTTGTCTAAGAGCGAGTTAGAAAAAAGGGAGCAAGAACAATTGGCTAAAACAGAAACAGATAACTTTAATAAACAAGATAAGCACAAGCTTGACTACAGAAAAATCAATTATGAGAGCAAGGAAATTGATGATGGCAAGTTTATAAGAATTGGAGATGAAGTCAATCACATTTTCATTGAAAAAGCTAAAATCAATCGTGGTTATTTGCAAAACCCCAAACACAAACGCACCTGGTGGAGTTTGTGGCTCTATAAAAAACCCAGTGATGACGCGCTTGATATAAAGGTGCTAGATGTCTTTGATGATGGCAAATACACTTATTTTAGATATGACAGGGATCAAGCCTTTTCAAAATTTCCTTACACCTATAAGGTTGTAGATGGGTATGATAATCCTATCAATAGCCGTGTGGTAGGGAATTACATTATTGCTGAAGACGTTTCTAAAAAATGGACTTTAAGGAGCGGTAAGGAATACGTGTGCGTGAGAAGAGACAAGCGCAAATACCAAAAGTCTAAGGACTTCATGCTTTTAAAAAGGCTTTTAGAGCAAGATGAAGCCATGAAAGCCAAACGAAACAACATGCATTTGATTGAAGACACTACGCCTCAACCTAAAAATGCCATTAGCGTAACGGAGTTGTTAACTCAAATCAAAAACCAAACTCCAAGCAAAGAATGCCGAGCCTTAAATGAAGAATAAGTTAAAACTTTAGAAGAGGTTAAAAACATCATAAAAGCTCCTAAGCCTTTGCAAAAAGATTTGAAAAACAAGCTCAAAAAACACACCATCAAAACCCAGTATTGCGTGCCTATCCCTTATATTGAAAGACTAAAAACCACTGATGGTTTAGAGAAGCATCAAAAGGGGTTAAATAACACCAAAAAACAAAATCAAGCGAACCCTATTAAAGGGGATAAAGAAAACAAGAAATGAAAAAACTTCTTTTACTCTTGGAGCATAAGATCGTAAAAATTGGATTAATTATTGTGATTGTGTTAGTGGGTTTTTTTCTTTTTTATGAACAAGAAATCAAAGAAAAAGCTGTTAATGTTTCTCAAGGTAAATTCCCTACTTCGTCTTATTTGTTTCAAGCTTACGAAGGCATTAAGAATAAAATAGATGCTATCAATGAAGTGAAACCAAACGATGAAACTAAAAGCGTTAATGAGAATATAGAAAAAACACAAAAAGATTTAGATGATTTTAATGCACTAGTGCAAAAATTACCAAATTTGCCTAAGGACTTTAATAAAACACTTATCAAACCACAAAGTCCATCCTTCAACTACAATACCGCTAACGAAGATGAAAAAACCCGCCTTGTGATTTTAGCGTCTCGTATTAGCAGCCAAAAAGAAACGCAACCTCCCATTTCTATAAAAAATAGCGTTTCTCACATAAAATATAAAGAAAAACGAGAGCTTGAAAAAGAATACGGCTCTAACGGGTTTAAAAATTTTAAAAGAAAAAATGTAGCGAGCAGTGAAAACAAACTTTTAAGAACGATTACAGCTGACAGGATGATCCCAGCCATTCTGATCACTCCTATTAGCAGTGAAATAGGGGGGAGTAAGATAGTCGCTCAAGTGGAGAGCGATATATACGCAACGATGGGTAGAGCGGTTTTAATCCCTAAAGGGAGTAGAGCCATAGGCTATTACAACTCTAATAACAAAATAGGAGAATACCGATTAGAAATTGCTTGGAACAGGATCATCACGCCACAAGGGGTTAATATTATTTTAAGCGATGCTAAGGGAGCTGATGTTAAGGGCTATAACGGCATGATAGGCACACTCCATAACAAATATTGGGAACGCTATGGTATCCCCTTATCCTTAAGCACTTTGTCAAACGGGCTACTCATAGGTCTTACTAGCGGTCTTACCGAAGCGATGAAAAACAAAAGAGGTGGTTTCAATCAAAACTATTTTGGAGATTACATGATGATGCAAATGACAAGACAAACTGGTATCAGCCTGAATAACATTATCGCTCAAATCATGCGAGAGCAAATCAGGATTAAGCCCATTATCACTATTAGAGAAGGAAGCCATATCTTTATTAGTCCTAATACGGATATTTGGTTTCCTATCCCTAAAAACAATGAAGTCTTAGCGAAATTTTTTAATGAAGAAAAGGAGCAAAACAATGATACAAAATAGCATTATTAATAATAATTTTATTCTAAATAGTGTAAAATTAAAATACAATATTAAACATAAGGATTGCCAATGGAATTCAACCCTGAAGGAGAATTATTGAACACTCTAGAAGAAAGCAAAGATGCAGAATATGTGGAGCTTTGCAAAAAAGCAGTAGAGATGCAAATGGAATTAAGGAAAGTTATGGATAAACGCCTAGAAAATGAAACCAAAGAGGTAAGATCCAGAATGCAAGCAAGGATTACTGAAAGGCTGGTTTCAGAAATTTTAAATACCGAAGAGCATTTTTCAAAAAAGATTATCCAAAACGAGAAAACGCTTGAAATTATTTTTGATATAGAGAGGACTTATAACAATGATTGGTGATGATGTTAATTGCGATAAAAAGCTTGCTCATTTAAATGAAGAGCAACCCATTTTAGAAGCGCCTAAAAAAGATAAAAAACCTAAAAAGCCTAGAAATTCTAAAATCAAGAGTTTAGATTTTTATGCCTCCTATGTGAGCAAAAATGTTGAAATCCAAAAAAAATTTGATGAGACTTATAGGTTGTGCGAACAAAAACAGCAAGAACTCAATAGTTTATTAAAAGAACTAGAAAACTTAAGGAAACAATTATGAAAGAAAAACTAGACAAATTATTAAAATTAGAGCTTAATGAGTTAGATAAACTAGATTTAGAAAAAGAGCTATCTAATCTAAAAATCACAAGCCATAAAATTTATCAAGAGTACTTATTAGAGAAGCGCGAAAATTGTGAAAAAACCCTAGAGATTAAAAATAATAATAAAAGGCTTTCTAAAATCCACTATCTCTATTCTTTAGCTAAAAGAATAGAAGATAAAAGAGAGAAAGAGTGCATTGAGCTTCAAAGAAAAATATTAAGGGATTTTGATAATTATCAAGGAAAACCATAATGATTTCCAATCTTTTAAAAAGTTACCTTGATGACTTTATGCCTATTTTAAGCCAACCTAATTTAAACGAAGTGGTTTTTAATAAAGAAAAAGAGTATTTTTTGCACCGCCCAAAGGAAAAAGTGAGGTGTTTTAATGAAAAATTTACTAATGATTATTTGTTAGTTTTTTGTGAGCAATTAGCCATTTTTAGAAACCAAAAATTCACTCTAAAAACGCCTAAGTTAAACACTTCTTTGCCTTACACGCAAATTAGAATTAACGCATTACACCCTAGCATTATTGCTAGTTCTAATATTTCTATCAATATTAGAGTGCCTAGCAATTTCAAGTTTGAAATTAACGCCTTTAAATTAAGTGAGAAATGTCTGGCTAAAAACATTACCTATGATTTTTTACTTAGCTTAGTAAGCTCAGGTAAAAATATTTTAATCAGTGGCGGCACAGCTAGTGGCAAGACTAGCTTTGTTAATTCCTTGATTGAAAATATTCCCAAAAACGAAAGGGTGGTTACTATTGAAGATAGTCCTGAATTAAAAATCAGTAACGAAGACCAAGTCAATATTTTAGTGGATAAAAGCGGGAGCGGGTTTTTCACTTATGAAGATGGCTTAAATGCGGCTATGAGAATGTCTCCTGATAGATTATTATTAGGCGAAATTGACACGCATAACACTGCGTTATTTTTGCGTTTAGCAAATACTGGGCATAGCGGAATGATAAGCACCTTACACGCTAATAGTGTGGTAGATGCTTTTATAGCTATTTGTCAAAATATCAACTTGAATAAAGGCGGTAAACCTACGCCTAAAGAAACGCTTTTAGATTATTTTTGCACTGGTATGGACTACGTTATCCAAATCAAAAAAAAAGGTAGCGATAGGATAATTGATGATGTTTTAAATGTTAAAAGCGAATTTAAAAAGGAGCTGATGTTATGAAAAATCCAAGACTTTATAGAAAATCTAAACAAAAAGGGGGTGCTAAAAGGATGGAATTTTTATTGGATGTTAGATGTGTCCAAATTTTAAATGATTTAAAAACGAGACATAACAAGTCTTACACCAAAATTGTAGAAAATCTTATTTTAAATAGCCAAATTAGTTTCTACAAACAGCAAAAAATCACAAGCGCTTTAGGCAGTTTAGCGATGCTATATAGCTCATTGAATGCGACTTGTTCTAATTTTAACCAGATTGCTTACCATTTAAATAATGCGGCACTTTTAGGAGAAAATGTTATCCATTTTGGCTTATTGCAAGATATTGAAATGCAACTGAAAGCTTGGAGCGAAAAAACAAAAATTTTAAACCTAGCTATCAAAAAAAGCGCTTTCATCGTAGCGCATTGTTTAAAAGGGGATAAGAAAATTTTTAAAGGGATGAATTTATGACAAAAGAAACTGATATTGATTTGATTAGAAATTATTTAGAAAAAATGGCGTCTATTATTAAAAATTCTCAAAGCATTATCAATGCCCCCCATTTTCTAAAAGATGAAAACCAAGCAAAAATATTGCAAGAAAATCTAAAAGAAAATTTCACTCTTTTAATGGAATATGTTAGTGAAGTTTGGGCTAAAAGCGAAGAGGAGTTTGAAGAGTTTATGAAAGATGAGAGTTTTGAGAATGATTTTATGCATTTTATGAGTTTATTAGATAGTAAAATCAAAGTAGAATAAATGCAAATTTATAAGCCTTATTGCTATATTATCTCTATTTTAGCCATTCCTTTTATCTTTTTAGGTGTATCGCATTATTTCTTAGATTTTCCTAGTTTTTCAGCGAGCTATAACTATCTAAAAAAAATTATTCTTAATCTACATAATTTTTCCCATTTTAAATTTGAGATTTATTTTTCATTTTTTTGTGCGTTATTACCGCTATTTTTGACAGCCTACTTATTTTTTAATGGGCGCAATATGGATAGTCATGGCAAGGCGGTTTGGGCTGAAATGAAAGATATTATTAAATACGAATACAATATTTTTAATATTTTTAAAGGCTTGTTTTTAATTTTGTTTTTACCTCTAATACTTGTTGTCTCTAGCTTTACGCTATTGCCTGTTTTTATAGGGTGTATATTTTATGAAGTTTATCATTTTGCCAAGAAAAGACCTAAGATTTTCTTTACGATCTTATCCTTTTTAGTAGTGATTTGTGTCTTAACCTTTATATTTAGGGGATTTTTAAGTGTAAAACTAACGCTATTTATGAAATATCTAAAAGGATTATTTTAAATGAGAGAAAAGTCCAAAACATTAAAAGATAGATTTAAGGATAAAGCCAGCAATTTATTCCATAAGCTTAATAGCATTCAAAAAGATTATTACACTAAAATTCTTCCTAAGGCTTGCAAAGATGTCTTTACGCTGGGTTCTTCTAAAAGTTATCCTATGACCTTAAATTTTAACAAAGGTTTTTGTGTGGGGCTATATAAAGGTTTAAATTCGCTTAAGCCTACTTATTATGATGCTCCACTTTCTACTTTAATCATCGCTCCTCCTGGAAGTGGTAAAACCGCAGCTGTGGCTGTTCCTAATCTTTTAAATGTGCCTAGCTCTTGTGTGGTGTTGGATATTAAAGGGGAGTTATTTGATTTAACGGCTGGTTACAGACAACAAGTTCTAAAAAATAAAATTTTTGTATTTGATCCCTTAGGAAATGATAACACGCTTAAATTCAATCCATTTGACAAACGCATTGTAGAAAAATTAGATTTTAACCGAAAGCGAAGGCTTGTAGATGAAGTGGGTAATACTATTTTTGCTGAAGATGGGGCAAATAAAGACCCTCATTGGACACAGCAAGCTAAAAACTTATTTGTCTTTTACGCCCTTTATGATTTGTGCGTGCATAACACCAGCACCTTTTTTGAAATTGCAAGCGCTCCTATAAAAAATTATGTCCCCTTAATCAATCCACAAAGCCGATTTTATACTGAATTATATGAATGTCAAAGTAGCGATAATGGTTTTGTTAAAGAGAATGGGCGTTATATGGCTAAAGTAGAAAATGGCGTTAAAAAAATGAAACCTAATGTCAATGTGGAATTGCTATGGTATAAACAAGTAGCCGAACAAGTCTATACTGACCCAGAAAATCCTAAAAATTATGATGGCTCTGTGAATCATTTAGAAAAAGACGATCAAGGCAATATTATAATGAAAGAGGGCATGTTAGACCCCATTATTAGAAACGAAGCGAACAGATGGGCTAAAGCAAATGACAAAGAGTTTGCGAGCATTAAATCAGTTTATAGTCGTTTTATGCAAGTCTTTACAAGCTATCAGGTTAAAAGCGCTACAGATAGCATGAGTTTTGAATACGAGGATTTAAGGGCTGATAATATTTCACTCTATATTAAAATCGCTCAAACAGATATTGACACGCTCGCACCGCTTATCCGTATCCTTTTGGAAAGTATTGCTAAAAATCTTTTATTGAAAGAGAGTAAGAAATTTGAAGAAAGGGTTTATCTCTTTTTAGATGAATTTGTGCGTTTTGGTAAATTGCCTTTTTTGTTAGAAATGCCCGCATTGAGTAGGAGCTATGGTGTGGTTTTAATTTTTATCACGCAATCCAACGCTCTTATTGAAAAATATTACGGCAAAGAAGACGCAAGAATTGTTAATAGCACCGTGGCTTACAAAGTAATTTTCAAAATGGATGATTTAGAATACGCTAAACAAGTGAGCGAAGAAATCGGCAAGATGACTAGAAAAACACGAAGCCACTCTACAGAAAAAGGACAGCTCATTATGGGTGGGACTTCTAGTATAGGAAAAGAAGCGTGGGATTTATTGAGCGCACAAGACATTATGAATATTGATAAAGATGAAGTGATCGTTTTAGTAAGCGGCCATAAGGCTAAACCCCTAAAATTAAAAGCGAATTATTATTTCAAAAACAAAGAATTACTCTCTCGTATTAACTGGGAAGTCAAACCCAATGAAGAAGTGTTTGATGAGTCAAAAAAGGTTGTATGAATATTTTTTAATTGCTTTTTGAAAATCGCTTTCTGCAACTTTTTATCCTTATTGTTAAAAGGAATGCGCTGATTTATAGCGCAGACTCGCATGAGTAAGATTTAAAAAATAAAGATTAACATTTTTGTAGTGTGGCTTAGCGCAACTTATTTTTAGAAATTAGCATGTTCTATTTTAAAGTTAGCGCAACTTGAATTAAAAATTAGCACGGATTGTTGTTGTAGATAAATTTTCTTGTATATTGTTTGATCACTTTTTAAATAGCTCGCTATGAGTGTCTAGACGCAATAAAACAAGTTCGTTTTCTTGTTTTTTGATTTCATAAATCAATAACAAGTTTGGCTTGACATGGCATTCTCTCAACCCTTTAAGATTGCCGCTCAAAGCATGGTCGCAATATTTTTGTCGGAGTGGTTTTTGTTCTTTTAGGCAATCAACAACGCTTGTAACATCGCTTTCTGTAATACGCCAAGACTAAAATATGCTTATTAAACTCTTTAAGAAAATCTTTCTTAGTTCTGACTTTAAGTATCATGCCTTTCTCTTTCTTGTTTTGCTATTTGTAAAAAATCATTGAAGTCTCCAAACGAAACATCGTATTCTGGGTCATCTTTTGAGTTAATCGTATTTAACAAACTTGGTGTGGGTTCTTTTTCTTGAGAATGTTTTTGGGCTAAAACCTGTCTGATCATTTGTTCTTGCAATTCACACTCTTGGATTTTTTTATCGCTTTATTTTTATCCCCTTCTGCCTTAAGCAATTGTTTTTCAATGGAGTTTAAAAAATTGTGCAGTTGCTTTTCATTGTATTGCGAGTAATCTGTAATAACATTTGGCATATTGAACTCCTTTCTAATAAATGATAGTTAGCGCAACTTGTTTTGATTTTAGCGCAACTTGTCATAAGCGTTATTTGCATTGATTCTTTCTCTCAATCAAAAATCGCACGCATTACAAACGCCTTTTTATTTTATCTCTCCCCCCTTTTCTTGTCGGTAAAGATTTCAAATTCTTGTAAAAAATGATCTTAAAAAAGCAAATTGAAAGTTTTAAAATAAGTTTTTTTGATTAAGTTTGATTTAAGAATATCTTAAAAGTGCGTGTTTTAGCCACCTGCAAGGTCAAATTGACTTCAATTTTTACGGAATTGAAGTGTTATCCTGCACTTTGAAAAGAGGGAATAATAATGTAGGATAAGAGCTAAAAATTAAAACAAGCGGCAAAGTTTTTGGGAGGATAAAATTACAACAAAATGGCGTTAGAAAAAAGTTATAGTAAAGACTTTGAAAGCGATGAGCTTTTTGATTATGAGATCATCAAGCCCAAAAAGACGCTTAAGATACAATACACTTATGCTAAACGCTATTATGAAGAAGCAGAAAAGTTTGCTAAAAATTTAACCCAACTCACACAAGAAAAATTCATGCGTTTAAGAGAGCCGCAAAAACAAGTGGTCATCAAAAACATAGGCAACATGACACGCTTGCATTCAAAAAGGGCTATGGATTATATCGCTAAGCATGGTGAGCTAGTGAGAGATGAATTTTTTAGTGCAGTTGATTATGATGATATAGCAGAGCAATGGAATAAGCAATTTGAAAACTTGTTAGAAAATAAGAGCCGTGTTAAAAATTGCGCTTTACATCTGGTGTTTAGCATTGATGAAAATTGTAATGAAAAAATTTTAAAAGCTTTGGAATTAAGCGTGTATCAAACACTCACTAATACGATAGGTTATGATTATCCTTTCATAATAAAACTCCATGCGCACCAAAACAATCCGCATGTGCATGTGATTATCAACAAAACTAACAAAATTACCAATAAGCAACTACGCTTTCATTCTAAAGACAGCTGTAAAGAGTTTTACCACACACTGAGAGAAACATTTAAAAATTATTTGTTTGCTAACTCAAAAGGCGAATTGCAATATTCTAACACGCCCAATATTCATAAGGCGATTAAAAGTATAGAAACAGAGTTAGATACGCTAGAAACACAGGCTAGAAATAATAAGAGTTTTAGGCATGAAAACTATTTTTATAAAGTTTTTGGCAGTGTAACTTCTCAAATAGAAAGCTTGAAAAAAGAGAAAATGCCCTATCTGATCATTTAGATAGTCTAAAAAATCTATTAGAAAAAACACATTGGGAAAAAGAAAATTTCACGCCCCCTACAAATGAAAAAGAACTTAATAGGCAACTTAAAGAAATGAAATGGCTCAATAAAGAAACTCCAACTCCTAAAAACACTTATAAAAAAATTCAAAAATTAGCTGTCTGTAAAAGCCCTTTAATAAAAGACTATCTTTATACCATCAAAAAACTTTTTGCCACACAAAAAAAGATTATAGATTTAGAAAAAGATTATAAAGATTTAAGAGCCTTAAAGGAAGAATTTAGCAAAGATTTAGAAACTGATTTATCCCATTCAAAAAAACGCTTTGAACTTTACACTAAACTAAAAAGCATGAGCAAAGTTTTTATAAGCAAAAACATTGTTAAAAATTTAGAAAAAATTGCTTTAGATTTTAAAAGCGATAGACACAGTATTTCGCAAAGAGCTTTTGAATTTTTTAGGTATATGAATTATCAAAATTTAAGCTTGACTGATAAAAGTAATATGTTTTTAGTGGCTAAGTTTTTTAAAGATAGCGCTTTACTTGTTGGTATTGCTCGGCTTGAAATAAAAAAGATAGATGATAATGTTAGAAATTCTAGCCCACAAGACAATTTGTTGGATAGACAGGCTTGGCTCAATCTTTTAGGACATTTAAGAAGACTTGAAGAGGAAAATTATTGTTTTGCTAAGAAGCGAAAAGAATTCTTAGAGACTAGAGCTATGGAACTATCAAAAGATTTGAAATTTTTAACGCAAGCTAATGAAAATGATTTGCCCATTTATGAAAGAGGGCAAAGGGATAAAATCATCAAACGCTGTGAAAAATCGCTTAATTTTTTACAGAAAGAATTGCAATGCTTTAAAACCCTATCAAAAAGTGCAAGCATAGCTTTAGAAAACTTGCAAAATAACCATCAAATCACAGCCGTTACACAAGACACGCAAGAAAACACAAACACGCTCAAAAAAATACCACTCAAAGATTTTAACAAAACTACTAATGAGCCTATAAGCCCTAACAATAACTATGAAATGGATTTTTAAAACCATCCATAAAATTTAATAACTTTACTTAGCGTATTTTTGAACCAATTCTTCTAAAGTGAATCCTTTGTTATCGTCTCTCAATTGCTCTTTTTGGCATTGTGAAACATTTTGCTCCATTTCTTCTTTAGTGTTAGAAGTGTCTAAAAGACAAGTTTTTAAGTCTTTTTGGTAATCTTGTATGAATTTGTCAAAGCGCTCTTTGTTGTTATAGATTTTGGCTTGCGATTGGGCACAGCTATCTTTAAAGCTGATAAACTCTTCTTTTTTGTGTTCGTTACGCTCCATGCAAATATCTGTAGCAAAAGCGATCAAGACACCTTTATTCTTTCTCAATAACCCCGCAGATTGCATAGCCATTTTATCCGCATCAATAAAAGGGCTTTGCTTTTCTAATTTAGGGTTCATATCCAAAGCGATTTCTTTCAAGCTCTTATTGTCTAAATGCGTTCTTTGGCAATGGGTGGATTTTTTATAAGGGCTTATAAAAACGCCATTCATCAGAGCGGCTTTTTCTAATTTGGGATCAATTTCTTTAATGCAAAAAGAAATAGCCAATTGAACGCTCAATTCTTTAGAGCTAGAATAAGGGTCGTGAAATTTCTCATACGCTTCTTTTTGGCATAGCCTTTCCTTGTTAGCTAAATGGGGCGAATTTTTAACGCATTCTTTGGTGAAATAAGGGATAATGTATGGTTTATATTGTGCGTATTCTTTTTCAAACGCTTCATTGCGCAAGATTAATCAGCCTTTTTTGTTGGTATTGTTGTTTTTCATAAGCGTTAGTTTTGTTTTTGCATTGTTCTTGCAGCTCTGGGTTATGGAAATCAGAGCAGCTAAAACGACGCTCTTGTTTTTGAATGATGGGAGTTAAGAGAGTGTTTAAATAGGCATCGTTTCTTTTAAAGCACTTATCTTTTAAGCCTTCATTAGTGAAATCATCGCATTGATACTGATCAATCTTTTTAGTGATGATTGGTTCAATAAGCTCTTCTTGAGCCTTTAAACACTGATTTATTCCATCGTATTTTTTAGGGAAATACCCCATTTCTTTTTGGCAATCATATTTTGGGTTATTTTTAGCCTTAGTCAAGTGGTCGTTTAAAATTTGCTTATCTACAAACATGCACCCGCTCACGCCTAATCCCATTAAACATGCCAAACTCAACGCTCTCAACTTTAAAAGTCTTGTTTTTTTCATTTAAGCTCCTTGGTATGAAAACACCATAAAATCACAACTTGCTCGCCTTATCTAAAAGCATTTGCTTCATTTCTTTTTTCTTGTGTTCTAAATAAAAAACAATAGCGTCTTGAACAAACACGCTTTTATTTTCCCTGAACGCTCCAAATTCATTCAAATACTCTTCTACGCTATTCATCACTTTCTCTGAAATATAGAGCGTGTGGGCTTTTTTCCTGTCTTCTTTTTCATGTTGGTTTGTTTCATGCTTGTTGGCATTCTCAAAGCGATTTTCTAAATCGCTCAGCCTGTCTTTTTTAGTGTTTTTAAATTCCATATTTATCCTTTAAAGTAGATTGTTTTTAATATCATAACACAATTAAGCGTTATTTAGAATTAAACTATAAATTCTACCATTTCATCATTTTTTGATCCTTAAATACCCGCTCAATTCATCATAGAATTGAGACCATTCGTTTTTAGCTTTATTATCATTGTATTCCATCACGCCCATACCTTCACTCACTGAACGCTTATAAGCTATCCTTTCGCTTAATATATTATCCATTAAAAACACGCTTTCATTAGCGTTATTTTGGTTGATAAAATCAATGAGAGCTTTTTTCTCTTTAAGAGTGGGGATAGTAGGAATGCGGTTCATCACAATACAAGCTTTTAAGTTTTCATTCAACGCTTGGATGTCTCTAATCCTTTCTAGCATGTCTAATAGCACCGCTGTGTCTAGTTGGCTTGGCGTGGTGGGTATTAGCACCCAATCGCTCAATAACATAGCCCTTTGGCTTTCTTTAGAATGTTCGCCTTTAGTGTCAATAAGGATGTATTCGTATTTATCCATCATCTGTTTTAAGGTGTCTGTGATATTACCTGTGCGATTAAAGAGCGTGAAATTGGGCAAACTGGTTTCACTCCTAATATTATTGAACACTTCCAAACTCTTTTGACTATCAGTGTCTAATGCGGCAATATCTTTCTTGTCTAGCAATAATTGAACGCACAAGTTCAAACACAAAGTGGATTTACCGCTCCCTCCTTTTTCATTAGCTATGGTGATTATCATCTCTTATTCCTTTATCATTTTGTTAAACATATTTTAAAGATAAATAGCTTAAAAGTATATAAAATAGAAAAACTTAATACTATGTTATTGTAAATAGTTATATTATCTATTAGTTCTTTTTGAAATGATTAGTAGAATTTTATTAGTAGTGGTTTTTTAGGGTGTTTTTAAAAAGGGAAAAGTTTAGAGAAAAAGAATATTAAAAGGCATTACGCTAAATTCAATAACATTATTTAATAACATGTTATTGAACGCATTAGTGAAACTCACATCCCCATGTCGTAATCACCACTAGATGCTTTTTTCATTGGTCTATACACTTCTTGGTTGGCTTGTTCTTTTATCTCTTCCCTCTCATCCACTAAATTCGCTCTTTTTTCAGCGTTCATTTTCTTTAAGACTTCTTTAGATTTAGGGTTGAATA
>NZ_SFZZ01000014.1:0-246 GCF_011140715.1 Helicobacter pylori
CGAAGCTGAGAAAAAAAGGTGTGTCAAAGATCTCCCTAAAGACTTGCAGAAAAAGGTTTTAGCCAAAGAGAGTGTTAGGGTTTATTTGGATTGCGTTTCAAAAGCCAAAACTGAAGCTGAAAGAAAAGAATGCGAGAAATTACTCACCCCTGAAGCGAGGAAACTATTAGAAGAAGCTAAAGAGAGCGTCAAGGCTTACAAGGACTGCGTTTCAAGAGCTAGGAATGAAAAAGAGAAAAAAGAGTG
>NZ_SFZZ01000015.1:0-12624 GCF_011140715.1 Helicobacter pylori
AGGGGTTAAACGCTTCCCTCTTTTTCAAACGCCTTGTCATGTTTAATGTGAGTTATGTTTATAGTTTTTAGGGGGGTAAATGCCTTCAAACGCTCTTTTGATTGAAGAAATCGCTCATTTAATCAATGTTTCTCATAGCAGCGTGCGTAATTGGATCAAAACCAATCTTTTAGAGAAACTAGAAATTGATCATAAAATTTATGTGAAAACAAGCTCTTTTTTAGATTTTTGCCGCAACCATTTAGGGAAAAACAAGCTTAACAAATACGCTAACAAATCCTTAAAAAGCACGCACAACCATCAAGAATTGATTTTAAAATACCTAGAAATGTTAGAAAATAGCTCTGATTTAGAAAAGTTGGGTTCTCATTATGAAGAAGAACTTTCTAACACCACCAGAAATTTAGAAGGCATTTACTACACTCCTAATAGGATAGTAGAACAACTTTTCACTCTCCCTAAAGATTTTGATACCTCCCAAGCGATTTTTTGCGATCCGGCTGTGGGGAGCGGGAATTTTGTCATGCATGCTTTAAAACTGGGTTTTAAGGTTGAAAATATCTATGGCTATGATACAGACGCTTTTGCTGTCGCTTTGACTAAAAAGCGTATTAAGGAGCGTTATCGTTTAGATTGCCCTAATATTGTGCAAAAAGATTTTTTAAGTTTAAAACACACCCTGCAATTTGATTGCATTTTCACTAACCCGCCATGGGGCAAGAAATACAACCAAAACCAAAAAGAAAATTTCAAACAGAAATTCAACCTCTCTCAAAGCCTAGATAGCGCGTCGCTCTTTTTTATAGCGAGTTTGAATTGCTTAAAAGAAAACGCTCATTTGGGGCTATTATTACCCGAAAGTTGTTTGAATATTGATGCGTTTAAAAAAATGCGAGAAATGGCTTTAAAGTTTCACATTAGAAGCCTGATTGATTTTAACAAACCTTTTAAAAATCTAATGACTAAGGCTGTGGGTTTGGTGCTTAAAAAAACCCCTAATAAGGATCAAAAAATCTCATGCTTTTATCAAAATAGCAAGTTCAAACGCTCGCCTTCTTCTTTTTTTAACAACCCTAAAAAGATTTTTAATATCCATTGCTCTAATAAAGAAAATAAAATTTTAGACCACCTTTTTTCCATTCCTCATATCACTTTAAAAAATAACGCTCATTTTGCTTTAGGGATTGTTACAGGCAACAACGAAGAAAAATTACACCCCAAACAAGAAAAAAATACCATTCCTATTTTTAGGGGTTCAGATATTTTAAAAGACAGATTAAAAGCCCCTAGCCAATTCATTAACGCTGATTTAAAAGACTGCCAACAAGTCGCTCCCTTAAGCCTTTATCAGGCTAGAGAAAAAATCGTGTATAAATTCATTTCTTCAAAGCTTGTCTTTTTTTATGACAATGAGCAACGCCTTTTTTTAAATAGTGCGAACATGTTTGTTTTAAAAGAAAATTTCCCTATCAACGCTCATGCGTTAAAAGAATTGTTAAACAGCGATTTAATGCAATTTATTTTTGAATCGCTTTTTAAAACGCATAAAATTTTAAGAAAAGATTTAGAATGTTTGCCCCTATTTGCGCAATTTATCAACAATAGTTTTGATGAAAAATTTTATTTAAAAAATTTAGAGATAGAAAAAAAAGACCCTAAACACTTCACAATCAGGAAAAACCATGCATGTTGCTTGTCTTTTGGCTTTAGGGGATAACCTCATCACGCTTAACCTTTTAAAAGAAATCGCTCTCAAACAGCAACAACCCCTTAAAATCCTAGGCACTCGTTTGACTTTAAAAATCGCCAAGCTTTTAGAATGCGAAAAATTTTTTGAAATCATTCCTCTTTTTGAGAATGTCCCCGCTTTTTATGATCTTAAAAAACAAGGCGTTTTTTGGGCGATGAAGGATTTTTTGCGTTTATTAAAAGCGCTTAAGAAGCACAAAATCAAACACTTGATTTTAGAAAAACAAGATTTTAGAAGCGCTCTTTTATCCCAATTCATTTCCATAACCACTCCAAATAAAGAAATTAAAAACGTTTATCAAAACCGCCAGGAGTTGTTTTCCCAAATTTATGGGCATGTTTTTGATAACCCTCCACATCCCATGAGTTTAAAAAACCCCAAAAAGATTTTGATCAACCCTTTCACAAGAGAAAATGATAGGAATATTTCTTTGGAGCATTTAAAAATCGTTTTAAAACTCTTAAAACCCTTTTGTGTTACGCTTTTAGATTTTGAAGAGCGATACGCTTTTTTAAAAGATGAAGTTACTCATTATCGCGCTAAAACCAGTTTAGAAGAAGTTAAAAACCTGATTTTAGAAAGCGATTTGTATATAGGGGGGGATTCGTTTTTGATCCATTTGGCTTACTATTTAAAGAAAAATTATTTTATCTTTTTTTATAGGGATAATGACGATTTCATGCCGCCTAATGGTGGGAATGAAAATTTCCTAAAAGCCCATAAAAGCCATTTGATAGAACAGGATTTAGCCAAAAAATTCCGCCATTTGGGGCTATTATAATATTGTGTTATACTTCTAATTTCAATTTTGCTTGTTAGGACATTCATGAAAAATATTAGAAATATCGCTGTAATCGCGCATGTTGATCATGGGAAAACCACTTTAGTAGATGGCTTACTTTCTCAATCTGGCACGTTTAGTGAGAGGGAAAAAGTGGATGAAAGGGTGATGGATAGCAATGATTTAGAAAGAGAAAGAGGCATTACTATCCTGTCTAAAAACACCGCTATTTATTACAAAGACACTAAAATCAATATCATTGACACTCCCGGGCATGCTGATTTTGGGGGCGAAGTGGAGCGCGTTTTAAAAATGGTGGATGGGGTGTTGCTTTTAGTGGATGCTCAAGAAGGGGTCATGCCTCAAACTAAATTCGTGGTTAAAAAGGCTTTGAGTTTTGGGATTTGCCCTATTGTGGTGGTGAATAAAATTGATAAGCCTGCCGCTGAACCGGATAGGGTGGTGGATGAAGTTTTTGACTTGTTCGTAGCGATGGGAGCTAGCGATAAGCAATTGGATTTTCCTGTCGTGTATGCTGCTGCTAGAGATGGTTATGCGATGAAAAGTTTAGACGATGAAAAGAAAAATTTAGAGCCTTTGTTTGAAACGATTTTAGAGCATGTGCCAAGCCCTAGCGGGAGCGTTAATGAGCCTTTGCAAATGCAAATTTTCACGCTTGATTATGACAATTATGTGGGTAAAATCGGTATCGCTAGAGTGTTTAATGGCTCGGTTAAAAAGAATGAAAGCGTGCTGTTGATGAAAAGCGATGGGAGTAAAGAAAATGGCCGTATCACTAAGCTTATAGGCTTTTTAGGGCTGGCTAGGACTGAGATTGAAAACGCTTATGCGGGCGATATTGTAGCGCTTGCTGGGTTTAACGCAATGGATGTGGGCGATAGCGTCGTTGATCCCAATAACCCCATGCCTTTAGATCCCATGCATTTAGAAGAGCCTACGATGAGCGTGTATTTTGCCGTCAATGATTCGCCCTTAGCCGGGTTAGAAGGAAAGCATGTTACTGCCAACAAATTGAAAGACAGACTCTTAAAAGAAATGCAAACCAATATCGCTATGAAATGCGAAGAAATGGGCGAGGGCAAGTTTAAAGTGAGCGGGCGTGGGGAATTGCAAATCACCATTTTAGCTGAAAATTTACGCCGTGAAGGGTTTGAGTTTAGCATTTCACGCCCTGAAGTCATCATTAAAGAAGAAAACGGCGTTAAATGCGAGCCTTTTGAGCATTTAGTGATTGACACGCCCCAAGATTTTAGCGGGGCTATCATTGAGAGATTAGGCAAAAGAAAAGCTGAGATGAAAGCGATGAATCCCATGAGTGATGGCTATACAAGATTAGAATTTGAAATTCCTGCAAGAGGGCTTATCGGTTATAGGAGCGAGTTTTTAACCGACACTAAGGGCGAAGGCGTGATGAATCATAGTTTTTTGGAATTCCGCCCTTTTAGCGGGAGCGTGGAATCGCGCAAAAATGGGGCGCTAATTAGCATGGAAAATGGCGAAGCGACCGCTTTTTCCCTTTTCAATATCCAAGAAAGAGGCACGCTTTTTATCAACCCCCAAACTAAGGTTTATGTGGGCATGGTCATTGGCGAACACAGCAGGGATAATGATTTAGATGTCAATCCTATCAAATCCAAGCATTTAACTAACATGAGAGCGAGCGGGAGCGATGATGCGATCAAACTCACCCCGCCTAGGACTATGGTGTTAGAAAGAGCGTTAGAATGGATTGAAGAAGATGAGATTTTAGAAGTTACCCCCTTGAATTTAAGGATCAGGAAAAAGATTTTAGACCCTAACATGAGGAAAAGGGCGAAAAATAAATAAAACTTTTTGGAATGCATGCGAATTTATTCAACCAAAACGCTAGCAAAAAAGATGTTTTTTTGCACAATTTGCGTTCTAATAATGGGCGTTACAAACGCTATGTAAAAGCCCCTTTAAGATATGGTGGGGGCAAGTCTTTGGCTGTAGGGTTAATAGTGGAGTGTATACCTAATGGTGTGCGTAGGATGATTAGCCCTTTTATAGGTGGGGGGAGCGTAGAAATTGCATGTGCAGCAGAGTTGGGTTTAGAAGTGTTGGGCTTTGACATTTTTGACATTTTAGTGAATTTTTATCAAGTGCTACTCAAAGAAAAACAAGCTCTTTATAATCATTTGCTCTCTTTAGAACCTAATCAAGAAACTTACAGCATTATCAAGCAAGAGTTAAAAGCCCACTATAAAAAAGAATGCACTTTAGACCCTTTGATTTTGGCTAGAGATTATTACTTTAACTTTAATTTAAGCTATGGGCCAGGATTTTTAGGGTGGATGAGTAAAATTTACACTGATAAGCAACGCTATCTAAACGCCCTTTTAAAAATTAAAGGTTTTAACGCCCCTAGTTTAAAGGTGGAATGCTCTAGTTTTGAAGAAGTGTTGCTCGCTTATCCTAATGATTTTTTCTATCTTGACCCCCCTTATGTGTTAGAAAATTCTAAAATGTTTAAGGGGATTTACCCTATGCGTAATTTCCCTATCCACCACAATGGTTTTAAACATGAAGTATTAGCTCACATGCTAAAAAGGCATAAAGGGCCATTTATTTTAAGCTATAATGACTGCGAATTGGTAAGGAATGCTTATAAAGATTTTAAAATTTTAGAACCCTCTTGGCAATACACTATGGGACAAGGCGAAACCAGAATGGGTAAAAACCGCTTAGAAAGAGGCGATAATAACCATGTCAAACAATCTCATGAGCTATTGATCATCAAGGAGTAAAAATGCATATTAGCGAGGTCAAAACTGCCTTTAAAATCGCTGATGTAGAATACGTGAAAGACAGCACAAAGTTGAATTTCAACTATCTTAAGGATTTAAAAGATGAAAACAATCAATCTTTATCTCAAAATATTTTAACTCAAAATGTGACTAGAGTGTATTTAATTGTAGTGGATGGTGAGATTAAAAAAATCGGTGGCTCTCAAGCAGATGGTGGGATTAAAAGCGCGCTCAATATTTATAAAGATGGGGGAGTCAAAGGGAGGCCCAGTATTAGAAGTTTTGGCGTGTGGTATTTTCTTTACCATACGATACTTACAGGGGCTAAAATAGAATTTTACATGATTTATCAGCCTAATTTTGAAACTCAAGTGAAAGGCTTGTTTGGTTTTTGTGCAATCAAAGACGCAAGCATCAGCTATAAACTTTTAGAGCAAGCTTGCTTGACGGATTATAGAAACAATAGTAATGACGCATTACCCGAATGGAATGTGCAAGAGCAAGGTAAAGATTTGCCAAATGATATTAAAGATGAGCATGCCAATACCACTCAAAAAGCTCAAAACAGAGAAAAGGCCGTCCATAGAAAAGCGATTGACAAACCTAGCAAAACTTAAAAGATTGAATAAAGGTTTTAACCCAATTTCAAAAAAGGGCTTTAAGTTTTACTCCATTTAAAAAGTGTGGGTCTAGATGAAAGGAAGAAATAAAACTTGTATAAAGTAGCAGATATTTTTTGTGGTGCTGGAGGATTGAGCTATGGCTTTTCTGTGCATCCTCATTTTGAATTAATATGGGCTAACGATATAGACAAGGACGCCATTTTAAGCTATCAAGCCAATCATAAAGAGACGCAAACCATTTTATGCGATATTATGCAACTTCATTGCCACAACTTGCCATGCGTTCCAATTGACATTCTACTAGGCGGACCACCATGCCAGAGCTATTCTACCCTTGGCAAAAGAAAAATGGATGAAAAAGCGAATCTGTTTAAAGAATATTTGCGGCTTTTAGATTTAGTGAAACCAAAAATATTTGTTTTTGAAAATGTGGTGGGTTTAATGTCTATGCAAAAAGGGCAATTGTTCCAACGAATTTGTAACGCTTTTAAAGAGAGAGGTTATATTTTAGAGCATGCCATTTTAAACGCCCTAGATTATGGTGTGCCTCAAATAAGAGAGCGAGTGATTTTAGTGGGCACGCTTAAACGCTTTAAACAAAAATTCCACTTCCCCAAACCCATAAAAACGCATTTTTCTCTAAAAGACGCTTTAGGGGATTTACCACCCATTCAAAGCGGTGAAAATGGTGATGCTTTAGGTTATCTTAAAAATGCGGATAACGTTTTTTTGGAATTTGTGCGGAATTCTAAAGAATTAAGCGAACATAACAGTCCTAAAAACAATGAAAAACTGATAAAAATCATGCAAACGCTAAAAGACGGACAGAGTAAAGACGATTTGCCAGAAAGTTTACGCCCCAAAAGCGGTTATATTAATACCTATGCCAAAATGTGGTGGGAAAAACCAGCCCCCACCATTACAAGAAATTTTTCTACCCCAAGCAGTTCTAGGTGTATCCATCCAAGGGACTCTAGAGCGTTAAGCATTAGAGAGGGGGCAAGATTGCAAAGCTTTCCTGATAATTATAAATTCTATGGGAGCGCTAGCGCTAAAAGATTGCAAATTGGTAATGCTGTGCCACCCTTATTGAGTGTAGCGCTCGCTCATGCTGTCTTTGATTTTTTAAGGGGTAAAAATGTTTGATAATAACGATTTTAAAGGTTATAGAAATTTACTGGGTTTTAATTCTCAAAATGCGTTTAAGGAATTTTTAGGCGCTAAAGACATACAACCTTGCGTTGATTTCAATTATTTAAACGCGCTCAAAAAAAGGCTGGTTGAAATTTTTAGCGCTATCAATAGTATTTATTGTTTTAAATATAATGAGTATGAATTGGAATGCTTTTTTAAAAACTCCATAGAGCGAGTGTTTTCAAAGATAGTGGACACTCATATTATTTATAAGCTGAATAATCAAGGCAGAAGACCTGAAGAAGTTTGTTTTTCTTGGATGCGTGGGTTTTTAGTAGCGGAGTTTTTTAAGGATTTTATCGCTTGTCTTTTTAGCGCACAAAAAGAAACCATCAAATTTTTTGGTGGTGATAATTTTGAGAGCATAGAAAGCTTTAAAAGAAGTCCTAAAGCCGATTTTTTGTTGGACAATCATTTATTGCTAGAAGTTCAAAGCGGGTTTCAAGGGATCAATGATATTAAAGAGCATAAAGTTTTAGAGGCTAAAAGGCGTTTGATAACGGATAAAATTCCTACTATTGTGGTGCATTTTGATCTGTTTAACGGGCAAGTGGCGTGCGTAGAAATTTCTAAAATCAAAGACAATGATTTGAATTGGATAACCCGCCAACAAATGGAAGGGCAGAGCGTTTTTAATATTTCGCAAAATTTTTTTGATTACAAAATTACAGAAATACCTAATAAGCCGCTTTCATAAAAACCAATAGCATGATACGGTCTAAATAAAATACAAGATAAGAGTATTAAAAATGTGGTAGGTGGATTGAATGTCCGTTATTTTTGCCTGATATTCAGCGTGAGAGTGTGTCTCAAATAAGAGAGCGAGTGATTTTGAGTAGGTGTGCTTAAAAGTTTTAAACAAAAATTCCACTCCCCCAAACCCATAAAAACGCATTTTTGCAACCAATTTATATTGATCCACCCTATCTTTTTTATTGCCTTCTGCTAAAAGTGATCCCATAAACTTCATTCCTGATTTGAAACAAGGGATCAGTAGGGGCTTCTACGCCTTTAGGGAGATCGGCAGGCAAATACACATCTTTATTGCAACCCATTCCTTCGTATTTTTCAACTTTCAAGGTCCCCACCAATAATTCCTTATGCTTGCCTTTCCAAAGCGCGGTCGTGTCGTTGGTGGCATCATTTTGATTCGCAAACACCAGATACATTTGGTATTCTATGGGTTTAGTTTTAAGGTGTTGTTGGAATGAAGAGAGCAGATAATTTGAATCTTTTTGCTTTAATTCTTGAGAATTTAAGTATTTAACGCCGTCTTTAGGCACAAATTTCCATCTTGCGGGTAATAACTTCCCTTTTTTGTCTTTAAACCTGAACGCATGCACGCTGTAATAAGGCGTGTTAGCCACGCTTGAGCTAATCCCTATCGTTTTCATATAGGCGGCAAAATTCTTATAAGAGGGGACTTCTTCGTAAAGCTTTTTGATTCTTGCTTCATCTACCTTGCCATTTTTAGGGATTCTCATTTCAAAAAATTGAGCGAATTCGTTAGGGTTTTTGGCAAAATTGATTTCTGTATTGAGCATCACCATTGTCCAGCTAGCGTTTTGATTTTCTAGTTTTAACGCCATTCCCCTAACCTTGCTTTTATCGTCCATCGCCACGCCCCCTAAAGAATACCTTACAGACGCAGGGATTTCTTTTTCGTTGAGTAGTGGCACCTCTAAATCCTCTCTTGCTTGCAAGTTAGGGAGGAACACGCCTTTAGCGCAAAACCCCTTAGTGTGGTTGATTTTCATTTTAGGCTCTTTGGCGTTGAGTTTGTAGAAAATATCCGCAATCTCTTCAGCGCTCACTTCATGGGCTTTTAAAAAACCCAAGCTAAAAACCAAACACAAGCTCAAACCAATTTTTTTCATTTTTGATCCTTATTGTCATTTTTTTAATCTATGTATTGGTGTAAAAACCATTTTTAGCTTTAAAATATTATCATACTATATACTATCAATGCAGATAGTTTTTAAAGCGACTATGTAAAATAGAAGCTTTTTCACTAGCAAACTGGCGTTTGAAAATTTAAATTTTGTAAATTTTAAGAAAAATTAGCTTGATTTTAAACTAATTCTATATTCTTTTATGCTACAATCACATCTACAGAGTAATTTATCTATTCTCAGGTAAAGTAAGGAAGAGGAATGAAATTAAAGAAACGAAAAGTTGCGGCTACATTGCTAAAGCGTTTGACCTTGCCACTATTGTTCACTACGGGTTCATTAGGGGCGGTTACTTATGAGGTGCATGGGGATTTTATCAACTTCTCCAAAGTGGGTTTTAACCGTTCGCCTATTAACCCTGTTAAAGGTATCTATCCTACAGAGACTTTTGTTAACCTTACGGGTAAGCTAGAGGGGTCTGTGCATTTAGGTAGGGGATGGACCGTGAATTTAGGCGGTGTTTTGGGCGGACAAGTTTATGATAACACTAGGTATGATAGG
Source organism: Helicobacter pylori (assembly GCF_011140715.1). Lineage (GTDB taxonomy): Bacteria > Campylobacterota > Campylobacteria > Campylobacterales > Helicobacteraceae > Helicobacter > Helicobacter pylori_DA. Next base: position 9,591 of record NZ_SFZZ01000015.1, read on the forward strand.
TGGGCGAAGGATTTTACCCCCCCAAGCTATTGGGATAAGACTTCTTGTGGCACGGATTCTTTGAGTCTTTGTATGAATGCGACTAAAATGTGGCAACAGCAAGGACCAGGTGGTATTATTGACCCTAGGGGTATTGGCTATATGTATATGGGTGAGTGGAACGGCTTGTTCCCTAACTACTATCCGGCTAACGCCTACTTGCCCGGGCATTCAAGGCGCTATGAAGTTTATAAAGCGAATCTTACCTATGATAGCGACAGAGTCCATATGGTCATGGGACGCTTTGATGTTACTGAGCAGGAGCAAATGGATTGGATTTACCAATTGTTCCAAGGGTTTTATGGGACTTTCAAGCTTACTAATAAGATGAAATTCTTGCTCTTTAGCTCTTGGGGTCGTGGTATCGCTGATGGTCAATGGTTGTTCCCTATCTATCGTGAAAAGCCTTGGGGTATTCATAAGGCGGGTATTATTTATCGCCCTACAAAGAATTTAATGATCCACCCTTATGTGTATCTTATCCCAATGGTAGGTACATTGCCTGGTGCTAAAATAGAATACGATACCAATCCTGAGTTTAGCGGTAGAGGTATAAGGAATAAAACGACTTTCTATGTGTTGTATGACTATCGTTGGAATAACGCTGAATACGGCCGTTACGCACCCGCTCGTTATAACACTTGGGATCCGTTCTTGGATAATGGTAAGTGGCGTGGCTTGCAAGGTCCTGGTGGTGCGACGCTCTATTTGCACCACCACATAGACATTAACAACTACTTTGTGGTTGGTGGTGCTTATCTCAACATTGGTAACCCTAACATGAACTTAGGTACTTGGGGTAACCCGGTGGCTCTTGATGGTATCGAACAATGGGTCGGTGGCATCTATAGCTTAGGCTTTGCAGGGATTGACAACATTACCGATGCTGACGCGTTCACTGAGTATGTTAAAGGTGGAGGTAAGCATGGTAAGTTCAGTTGGAGCGTTTATCAGCGCTTCACTACCGCTCCAAGGGCATTGGAATATGGTATTGGTATGTATCTAGACTATCAGTTCAGCAAACATGTTAAAGCGGGTCTCAAACTCGTGTGGTTAGAGTTCCAAATCCGTGCGGGTTACAACCCTGGAACCGGTTTCCTTGGGCCAAACGGTCAGCCGCTCAACTTGAATAATGGTTTGTTTGAGTCTTCTGCATTCGCGCAAGGTCCTCAAAACATGGGCGGTATCGCAAAAAGCATCACTCAAGACAGAAGCCATTTGATGACACACATCAGTTATAGCTTCTAAGAGAGTTCCCCTATCTCTTAGATATGCCTTTTTTTGTATTTTTATTTTAATATCTTTGGGAGTTAGGGTTTTGGAAATTAAGAAATATTTTTCTTACGCTCTATTTTTTTTGCTTTTTTCTAGTCTTTTTTTATCCAAACTTCAAGCTTATAAATTCAACATGAGTATTGTTGGAAAGGTGAGCAGTTATACCAAGTTTGGCTTTAACAACCAAAGATACCAGCCTTCTAAAGACATTTATCCTACAGGTAGCTACACTTCTTTGCTCGGCGAATTGAATTTGAGCATGGGTTTATACAAGGGTTTGAGAGCGGAAGTGGGGGCGATGATGGCAGCACTCCCTTATGACTCTACCGCCTATCAAGGCAATAATATCCCTAACGGCCAGCCCGGCTCTAGGACTGATCCTTTTGGGGCGGGTATCTTTTGGCAATATATTGGTTGGTATGCGGGACATAGCGGTTTAAATGTGCAAAAACCTCGTTTGGCCATGGTGCATAACGCTTTTTTGAGCTACAACTACAAAAAAGACAAATTCAGTTTTGGCGTGAAAGGGGGGCGCTATGATGCTGAAGAGTATGATTGGTTCACTTCTTACACTCAAGGGGTTGAAGGCTTTGTCAAATACAAAGACACCAGGTTAAGGGTGATGTATTCAGACGCTAGGGCTTCAGCGTCAAGCGACTGGTTTTGGTATTTTGGGCGTTACTATACAAGCGGTAAGGCTCTAATGGTAGCTGATTTGAAATACGAAAAAGACAACCTAAAAATCAACCCTTATTTTTATGCGATCTTTCAAAGAATGTATGCGCCAGGCATTAATATCACTTACGACACCAACCCTAATTTTAACAATAAGGGCTTTCGTTTTGTAGGCACTTTCGTGGGGTTTTTCCCCATTTTTGCCACTCCAGCTAATCAAAACGATATTATCCTCTTCCAACAAGTGCCATTAGGAAAGAGCGGGCAAACTTATTTCTTCCGCACTCGTTTTTATTATAACAAGTGGCAATTTGGGGGCAGTGTCTATAAAAATATCGGTAACGCTAATGGCGATATAGGTATTTATGGCGACCCTTTGGGGTATAACATTTGGACGAATAGTATTTATGACGCAGAAATTAACAATATCGTTGGCGCTGATGTGATTAACGGGTTTTTGTATGTAGGCTCGCAGTATAGGGGGTTTAGTTGGAAAATTTTAGGCCGTTGGACGGATAGCCCAAGGGCTGATGAAAGGAGTCTCGCGCTCTTTTTGAGCTATTTTTCTAATAGGTATAATATTAGAATGGATTTGAAACTAGAATATTATGGCAATATCACCAAAAAAGGCTATTGTATTGGGTATTGTGGCATGTATGTTCCAGTCGATCCTAACGGACCTGGCACGCAACCTTTAACACACAATGTGTATTCTGACAGGAGCCATATAATGTTTAACATTACTTATGGTTTTAGGATGTACTAGCATTTTATCCTTAATGGATATTTTTGATTAGCCTTTTTAAAATATTAAAAGGCTCTGCTCCAATCAAATATTAATACTCAAAAAGCCTTATTTAAATTTATTATTCAATATTTAATACACTAAAACAAAACACCACACCCCGCGCAGTTTTTCAATAAGCTAAACGAGTTTAAAGATGATGTTTTCACCACGCCAGCGGCTAAAGAATACATTGACATAGCGAGCGGTTTTCATAAGCTTTTCAAAAACGACGCTAAGATCGCCGAGAGCTTAAAGCCC
>NZ_SFZZ01000016.1:0-18444 GCF_011140715.1 Helicobacter pylori
GAGAGAAAGAGAGAGCCAGAGGGATTTTTTGATTTTCATGTTTTCTCCTTTTAATAGATTTTTCTTTGATACAAAGAAACTTCATATTATAAGCAATAAATGGAATTTTATGGCTAATTTTAGCTCTAAATTTTGGAGATTTTGTTTTTTTGTAAATTGCGAAAAATAGGGGTTTTGGCCTAACTTTTAAGGCTTAAAAACCGCCCTTAAAAGAAGACTAGTTAGTCTTCTTTCAAACTATAAGCGATAGGGATTTTTAGATGCACGGTTTCTTCTGGTTTAGGGAACAAATGCGCCGCGCTTTTAATGGCCTCTAAAGCCGCATGGTTTAAAATATCTGTCGTGTTGCTTTTGACCACTTTAATGTCTGTAACGCTCCCATCAGCATTGATCGTAAAGCTCACTAACACTTCGCCCTCAATGCCCCTAATCTGCGCCATTTTAGGGTAGCGGTTTTTAGAAGAAATAGCGGTTTGGATCTTCATTAAAAATTCGTTGCTCACCCCTGGGTTATAAGCTTGAGCTTCAGAAGTTGCACCCTCAGAGGTTTTGTTAGACTCTTCTTGCTTGTCTTTTTCTTTGACTATATCTTTAGTCGTTACTTGTTTAGGAGCGCTCTTTTCTTTAGCTTCCTCTTTAGCTTCTTCTTTTTTGGGTTCTTCTTTAGGCTCTTCTTTCTTAGGTTCTTCAACTTTAGGTTCAGGCTTAGGCTCGGGTTTTGGTTCAGGTTTGGGTTTTGGTTCAGGTTTGGGTTTTGGTTCAGGTTTGGGTTTTGGCTTAGGCTTGGGTTTGGGTTTTGGATTAGGCTTTGTTACTTCTTTTTTTGGCTCTTCTTTCTTGGGTTTTTCTTTAGGCTCTTCTTTGGGTTTAGCCGACTCGGCATTCGTCTTCACTTTAGAATTAGTGTTAATGCTGGCTAAACTCATGGTAACCTTAGTGGTCCCCGCTTGCGCTAAAGGCTCTGGGGCGTCTTCGCGCAGTAAAAAATAGCCAAACCCTATAGCGTATAGGGCAAAAGAGATTAAAAAGCTAACACTCGTTGAAACTTTACTTAGTTTCTGTGGAGATGGAGAAATTTTCATGATTATGCTCTTTTAAAATATCCATAATGCTGATAAAAGTTTCAAAACGAGAGCTTTTGTCGCTTTTTAAGTCTATAAGGGTTTTAGGGTCTGTTTGTTTGACTACAGCGCTCAAAGCTTCTAAATTCATCGGTTTGTCATCTACGAAAATATTGTCATGCTCATCTACAGAGATGACCACCACTTTTTGATCGTTTGGCTGGGATTTTTCCGCGTTTTTAGCGTTAGGGAGACTGACTTTAATCTTACCTTGTGCGATAAAAGTAGAAATACTTAACACAATCGCTAGCAAAACGAGCATAATATCAATGAAAGGGACAACATTCAGCCCATCGCCTCTTCTGATGCTTTTCATTTTTTCATGATCCTGAATTTTTCACTCAAAACATCGGATTTTCTCAACAAGCTATTGTAAGCGATCAAAGTGGGAATCGCCACAGCAAGCCCTAAAGCGGTCGCTTTTAAAGCTAAAGACAAACCTACCATGATCGTTTTAGCGTCCATCCCGCCGCTCACGCCCATGTCATAGAAAATCACCATAATCCCTAAAACCGTCCCTAATAAACCCACATAAGGCGCGTTAGAATAAATCACATAAAGAATGGTCAAATTCTTGGTTAAATCCAAATTTAGGGCGTCTATATCATCATAAGCTTTCAAATTGACTTTAGAATAAAAAATAACCCTTTCAATCACAAACCACAAAGCTAAAAAACTCGCCACGCCAAGCACCGCAAAAACAAATATGTCCACATAATCTTTCAACATTCCCATTGAAAAACCGCCCATAAAAACTCCTTGTCTATGATAAAACAATTCCCTTAAGATTAAAGCAACATGCGATACAGACATACTCTAAAGAGCATGCACTCTTTAAGAAGCATTCGTTCGCATAAATGCTCCAAAATGATAAAAGAATGTTGGTTTGTTGATTATATTGTTTTAATAATAACAAGTCAATGATAATTAAGCTAGTAATTGTAATTAAATTCAAACGCTCTTATGGCCAACCATTTAAATCCAATCTGTATTATAATTGTTCATTTTAAATTAATTCAATCATACTAGCATGAGCGGCTTTTAACAAACTCATGCCAAAAAAGGATTTTTCTCAATGGATACACCCAATAAAGACGATTCAATCATCCGCTTTTCGGTTTCTTTACAACAAAATTTATTAGACGAATTAGACAACCGCATCATTAAAAACGGCTATTCTTCTCGCTCAGAATTAGTGCGCGACATGATCAGAGAAAAATTAGTAGAAGACAATTGGGCCGAAGATAACCCTAATGATGAGAGCAAGATCGCCGTGCTTGTGGTGATTTATGATCACCATCAAAGGGAATTGAACCAGCGCATGATAGACATTCAGCATGCCAGTGGGACGCATGTTTTATGCACCACTCACATTCATATGGATGAGCATAATTGTTTGGAGACGATCATTTTACAAGGCAATTCGTTTGAAATCCAACGCTTGCAATTAGAAATTGGGGGGCTTAGGGGGGTTAAATTCGCTAAATTGACTAAGGCGTCTAGTTTTGAATACAATGAATAGCGTCTTAAAATACAAAGAATTAGCGCTCTATGGAGGGAGTTTTGATCCCTTACACAAGGCTCATTTAGCCATTATTAAGCAAACTTTAGAATTATTGCCATTCGCTAAGCTCATTGTCTTACCCGCTTACCAAAACCCTTTCAAAAAGCCATGTTTTTTGGACGCACAAACCCGTTTTAAGGAATTGGAAAGAGCTTTAAAAGGGATAGATAGGGTGCTATTGAGCGATTTTGAAATCAAGCAAGAAAGGGCTGTGCCTACGATAGAAAGCGCGATTCATTTTCAAAAACTCTACCGCCCCAAAACGCTTTATTTAGTCATAGGAGCGGATTGCTTGAGGCATCTTTCTTCTTGGACTAACGCTAAAGAGCTTTTAAAAAGGGTGGAATTAGTGGTTTTTGAAAGGATTGGCTATGAAGAGATTCAGTTTAAGGGACACTACCACCCTTTAAAGGGCATTGATGCACCGATTTCTTCTAGCGCGATTAGGGCTAGTTTAGGGGTTTAAGCGTGTTTTTTAATGTGGCTATAGGCTTCTTGAATGATAGCGAAGCGTTTGGCGTAAAGAGCCTTTTTTTCTTTAAGATCGCATAAATCAGGGTGGTAGGTTTTAGCCAACTCTAAATAGCGCTTTTTGACTTCGCTGAAATTTTCATGCTTGATAAACCCTAACGCTTTATAGCATTCTCTTAATTTGCGTTCAGCCATAGTGGTGTAGCTGTCCTTGCCAAAGCCATTAGGATAGATGAAGTCTAAGCATGCGTTATGGACGATTCTATTTTCATGGAGCGTTACAATGAGTTCCCAAAAACGCTCTGAATCGCCTCTTATATGCAATTCATCTTGGGTTTCTAAAAACACATAGCCGCTGAATTTTTGGCGTAAAAACCGCTTGGCGATAGGGTGCTTGGTGATAAAAAGCGCATATTCTGCCCCAAAGGTTAAAACTTTCACCTCTATCTTTTCTAAAAGCGTGTTTTGATTGATGATTTTGATGCGTATGGGCAAGCGGCTTTTTTGTAAAATCTCTTCTAAAGAATGCGTGCTAATATCTTTCTCATGCGTGCATTCAAGGGCATGATAAACCCAGTTGAGCAAGTAGTTTTTTTTAAAACATTCCGTGTCGTTTAAAATGAGTAACGATGAAGAGAGCATGTGGCACTGGCTGAAATGTTTTTTGGCGTAGTTTAAAACTTTTTTCAATAAAGGGTGGTTGTTAGGGAGCGCGATTTGCGTGAATCTGGCTAACAATTCAATTTTGGCCATTACCCTTATTTTCTCCATGCGTTTTTAGGTGGTTTTAAAAAATATTAGGCGTATTTTAGCATGCCAATGGTTAAAAAGGGTAGTTATGAATGGTTTTTGCGCTAGACTACAAGCCACATACTAATGATGAAAGATATAAAAATGAAAATAGCGGTATTACTCAGTGGGGGGGTGGATAGCTCTTATAGCGCTTATAGCTTAAAAGAGCAAGGGCATGAATTAGTGGGGATTTATTTGAAACTCCATGCGAGTGAAAAAAAGCATGATTTATACATCAAAAACGCTCAAAAAGCGTGCGAGTTTTTAGGCATTCCTTTAGAAGTTTTGGATTTTCAAAAGGATTTTAAAAGCGCGGTTTATGATGAATTTATCAGCGCCTATGAAGAAGGGCAAACCCCTAACCCATGCGCGTTGTGCAACCCTTTAATGAAATTTGGGCTAGCTTTGGATCACGCTTTACAATTAGGGTGTGAAAAGATCGCTACCGGGCATTATGCGAGGGTCAAAGAAATTGACAAAATAAGTTATATTCAAGAGGCTTTGGATAAAACTAAAGATCAGAGCTATTTTTTATACGCTTTAGAGCATGAAGTGATCGCTAAATTGGTGTTCCCTTTAGGGGGTTTGTTAAAAAAAGATATTAAGCCTTTAGCCTTGAGTGCGATGCCTTTTTTAGGCACTTTAGAGACTTATAAGGAATCTCAAGAAATCTGCTTTGTGGAAAAAAGCTACATTGACACTTTAAAAAAGCATGTTGAAGTGGAAAAAGAGGGCGTGGTGAAGAATTTAAAGGGCGAAATCATTGGCACGCATAAGGGCTATATGCAATACACGATTGGCAAACGCAAAGGCTTTAGTATTAAAGGCGCGTTAGAGCCGCATTTTGTGGTGGGGATTGACGCTAAAAAGAACGAGTTGATTGTGGGCAAAAAAGAAGATCTCGCCACGCATTCGCTTAAGGCTAAAAACAAATCTTTAATGAAAGATTTTAAAGATGGCGAATACTTCATCAAGGCCCGTTACAGGAGCGTGCCTGCTAAAGCGTTTGTGAGCTTGAAAGATGGAATGATTGAAGTGGAGTTTGAAGAGCCTTTTTATGGCGTGGCTAAAGGGCAAGCCTTGGTCGTTTATCAAGATGATATCTTGCTTGGCGGGGGCGTGATTGTTTAAAAACTAAAGAACTAAGAGATACGCCTTTTGGTAGTCTCTTAATGTTTTATTGAATAGGCGTTATTATTGTTGTTTAAATTGTGGCAACCTAGTGGTCAAGTAATCAATATGTTCTTTTAGATCCTCTCTAATATGATTTCCCATAGGATCAAGAGTGAAAATGATACCTTCAACTCGAGCAAGTTTTGAAGCAGGGACAAAATCGCTATCACCAGAAATTAAAACGATTTTTTGCACTAATTTTTTCAACGCTAAAGTGGCTATATCAAGTCCTATCTTTATATCAACGCCCTTTTGCTTTGCGTGATAGATAAAATCATCATTTTGAAATTTCTCTATACTTATTCTCCTGTTAAAAAGTTTCTTTTCTTTTTCTTGGTCACGAATGACCCATCTGGCATTTTTCTCGTCAAGATACCCCAACCTTAACGCCAAGCAAGGTTTGGAAATTAAGTGTTCGTGTAACTCTTCCCTTTCTTTATAGGTTGGGCTTTTGGATAGATCTAGAGCTTTTTGAGTGTATGGATAATGAGCCTTTTTCTTTAATGGCTTGCAATCGTAAAAAAATATGCGGTATAGTTCTTCATCATTCTTTTTATTGATATGCTTTAGGCAATAAGTATGAGTATGGTGTGCTGATTTTTTTGGGTTAAGACTTTCATACTTGTCACTAGACTGCTTTTTAAGATGAGATTTGTAGCATCTTATAAAAAAGTCTCCATCCACAAGTATAGCTACTTTTTTTGACATTCTTAAATCCTAAGTAATATAAGGAAAGCTCCGCTCCTTTCAACATGTCAGTGTTGAAAAAAGGAACGGATAAAAATATCTAGGGTTCGCACTTGTATTCTATGGGTTCACAAGGGTCGTGGGATCTCCTAATAAAAGAGATCCTTCCTAGAAGTTATGCTCTTATTTTACTCTAATTGTTTTTGCTTGTCAAATATTGTCCTACTCCCGCTTAAAATTTTCAAAGCTAGGGAATCCATGCGGATCTAGGCGGATATTTTTAATGGAAGCCTTTTTATCGCTCAAATCACCGTTCAAATTGAAGGGTTTTGGTGTTTTGGCATGCTGTTTGGCTAAAAGGGCTAAAACTTGGGCGTTTAACGCCATGGTTTCATTCAAAAACGCCATTTGCTTATTTAATTCGCTTAGAAATTCTATATTCAAGGTTTTTAAAGTGTGCTCGTAATTGGCTAAGATTAGAGCATGCTTTTCTTTGTTGTTTTTAGCGTTTTTTAATTCCTTGTCTCGCTCTATAAGGGCGTTTTGGTAGCGTTGCTGTAATTGGTTAGCGCATGATTTGAGATTTTCTTTGTCGCATAAAAAGCGCGATTTTAAAGTTTCTAGGCGTTTTTCTAGAGGTAAAAAGGTTTTTAGGGCGTCTTCTTTAGCTTGGATTTGGCTTTGAAGCTTGTTTTTAAATTTTCTCAAACGCATGGCTTTATAGGCTTGAAAATCATGGTTTTTAAGAGCGTTGTATTCTAAAGTTTTGTTATGGGATTGTTGGTTATGGGCTTGGCTTTCTAAAACCTGATCGCACAAGGCGTTTAAAGCGCTCATCAAATCCAATTGGGAGAGCAAATGGGCGAGTTTAGGCTCTTTGAGTAAGAAAAGGGCGTTGTTTTTTTCTTGAACTTCTAAAGCGTTTGAAGCTTCTTCTAAATTCTTAACACCGCTCAAATAAGGGCAATGTTCTTGCAAGAAAATCGTTTGGGATTCTTTGATTAAGCGTTCTTGTTCCATGCTCTCTTTTAAGCGTTTTTCTAAAGCTTGTAATTTTTCTAATTCCAAAGCGCTTTGCTTCAATAACGCATCAGTGTCCATAAGGCGGATCTGGCTAGCGTTAAAAAAACGCCTCTGGCTATTTAGGGTGCTATTAGCCTTTTTGATTTCTTTGAGTTGATCTTGGTTATTGGAAAGCACGCTTTGATAGATTCTTAAACTTTCATTGAGTTTATAGAGCATGTCAGAAAGCTGTTCGTTGGAGCGCGAGAGTTTGGCGTTAGTTTGAGAATCAAAAGTCATCATTATCTGTGCGTTTGAAAAGGTTAGAAAAAATAAGAAGAAGCAAAAAAATCTCATAAGGTTATCTTTATTACTATAGTTTCATCGTGTTATTTTATCTAAGTTTTGGCATGTGTAAAAACACGCAAATTATCGCTTTTAAGATAAAATAAGCGTTTTGATGCCATTTTTGGAGCGATCGTGGAATTGAGTTATTATGAAATTTTAGAAGTGGAAAAACACAGCAATCAAGAGACCATTAAAAAGTCTTACAGAAAGCTGGCTTTAAAATACCACCCGGACCGAAACGCCGGTGATAAAGAAGCCGAAGAAAAATTCAAGCTCATCAATGAAGCCTATGGGGTGTTAAGCGATGAAAAGAAGCGGGCTTTATACGATAGGTATGGTAAAAAAGGCTTAAACCAAGCCGGCTCAAGCCAGGGCGATTTTTCTGATTTTTTTGAAGATTTAGGCTCGTTTTTTGAAGACGCTTTTGGGTTTGGCGCTAGGGGAGGTAAAAGGCAAAAAAGCTCTATCGCACCGGATTATTTGCAAACCATTGAATTGAGTTTTAAAGAAGCGGTTTTTGGCTGTAAAAAAACCATTAAAGCCCAATACCAGAGTGTCTGTGAGAGTTGCGATGGCACGGGCGCTAAAGACAAAGCCCTAGAGACTTGCAAGCAATGCAGTGGGCAGGGGCAGGTGTTTATGCGTCAAGGTTTTATGAGTTTTGCACAAACTTGTGGGGCGTGTCAAGGCAAGGGCAAGATCATTAAAACCCCATGCCAAGCGTGTAAGGGTAAAACCTACATTCTTAAAGATGAAGAAATTGATGCGATAATCCCTGAGGGCATTGATGATCAAAACCGCATGGTGCTTAAACATAAAGGCAATGAATACGAGAAGGGGAAAAGAGGGGATTTGTATTTAGAAGCGCGAGTCAAAGAAGATGAGCATTTCAAACGCGAAGGCTGTGATTTGTTCATTGAAGCGCCGGTATTTTTCACCACTATCGCTTTGGGGCATACGATTAAAGTGCCGTCTTTAAAAGGGGATGAATTGGAATTAAAAATCCCTAGAAACGCCAAAGACAGGCAGACTTTTGCGTTTAGAAACGAGGGCGTGAAACACCCGGAAAGCTCTTATAGAGGGAGTTTGATCGTGGAATTGCAAGTGATTTACCCTAAAAGTTTGAATAAAGAGCAGCAAGGGTTATTGGAAAAGTTGCATGCGAGTTTTGGCTATGAGGGCGAGCCGCATAAAAGCGTTTTAGAAACCTGTATTTCTAAAATCAAAGACTGGTTTAAATGAAAGGTTGTTGATGCATGATTTTCTAAAAGCCTTCAAAGACGCTTTCCCTCATACCATTTCTATCTTGTTAGGGTATTTGCTTATGGGAATGACTTTTGGAATGCTTTTAGCCCAGCAAGGGTATGATTATAAAGTCGCTTTGTTCATGTCGTTATTCATCTACGCTGGGGCGGTGCAATTTGTAGCGATCACGCTTTTAAGCGCGCAAGCGAGCTTGATGAATGTCGTTATTGTGAGTTTGTTGGTGAATGCGAGACAGACTTGTTATGCGTTTTCTATGTTAGACAGATTTAAAAACACCCAATGGCGTTTGCCCTATTTAGCGCATGCGCTCACGGATGAAACCTTTGCTCTATTGAATTTATACGCTCCTAAAGAGGGAGTTAGTGAAAAAGACTTTATTTTTAGCATTTCCTTACTCAACCACTCTTATTGGATTTTTGGCTCGTTGGTGGGTTCGTTAGTGGGAACGCATTTTTCTTTTGACACTCAAGGCATGGAATTTGTGATGACAGCGATTTTTATCGTTCTGTTTATGGAGCAATACAAACGAAACACAAACCACAAAAACGCATGGCTTGGGATTTTTATTGCGGTTGTTTGTTTAGCGCTCTTTGGGACTGAATATTTTTTGCTCATCGCTTTAGTTTTAATGGTGCTTGCTCTTATTTTGTTTAGAAAGCAGTTAGAATGTTAATGCATTCTATACTCATTATTTTAGTCATCATATTAACGACTTATTTCACGCGCATTTGGCCTTTTATGGTGTTTAACGCTAAAAACCCGCCCAACGACTTTGTGCGTTATTTGGGTAGGGCTTTATCATGCTCAGTGATAGGCATGCTCGTGGTTTATTGTTTTAAAGACATTCAAATTTTAAAACCCCCTTATGGGATCAATGAAATCACCGCTTTTTTATCCGTTATCCTTTTACACCGCATTTTTAAGGTGTTTGTTTTAAGCATCACGCTCCCCACCATTCTTTATATGGTTTTAGTCCAAAGCCATGTATTAGAAAAGGCTTTTTTTAATCCTTAACATGATGTTTGATGGCTTTTAACCCTAGCGTTTTTAATCACAAAATACGCCGTAGGGATAATAAAAAGCGTTAAAACAACGCTGCTTATCATGCCTCCTAGCATGGGTGCAGCGATGGATTTCATGATTTCACTCCCCGTGCCATGGCTATACATGATCGGAATGAGTGAAGCTAGAATGCTAAAAAAGGTCATAAGCTTGGGCCTTACCCTAAGCACCGCCCCATGCATGATGGCCTCTTTTAAAGCGGCGCTGTTTTGCTCTTTTAAAGGGGTTTTGATGAATTTTTGAAACGCGTCTTCTAAATAAATAATCATCACAATAGCCGTTTCGCTCGCTACCCCTAAAAGGGCTAAAAAGCCCACTAACGCCGCCACGCTCATGTTAAAGCCCATGATATTCATAAAAATTAACCCCCCCAAAAACGCAAAAGGCAGAGTGAAAAAGCATAATAAGGAATTAGTGAGATTCTTTAAAGCAAAGACAATTAAAATAAAAATGATAAACACGCTCACCGGCACGATGTATTGTAAGGTTTTAAACGCTTCTTCTAAATACTGGCTCTCACCGCTAAATTCATAATAATACCCGCTAGGCAATTTGATTTTTTCTAGCGCTTTTATCGCTAGTTGTCTGTAAGTGTCAGAGCTGATACCATTTTGTGGCACAATATAAATAAAATTCACGTTCAAGCCCTTTTCACTTTTTAGCACCGCCGGCGAGTTGTCGTAATAGATGCGGGCTAACTCCCTTAAGGGCATGTAATTGTAAGCGGTTTTGATGTAGAGGTTTTTTAATTTTTCAATGGTGTTTCTTTCGGTGTCTTCTAAGCGTAAAGAAATAGGGTAGCTTTCTACGCCTTTAATCATGGTAGTGAGCGTGGCTCCGCCCAGAGCGAATTTGATCGCATCTAACACGGCGTTTTTATTGATGCCGTAACGAGCCAGATTTTCATCGTTCAAATCCAGCGTGATGTAGTAGCCGTTATTGGATCGCTCGGCAAAGACGGACAAACTCTCTTTTAGGGTTTTGAGCTGTTGCTCCATAAGGATCGCTAATTCTTGTAATTTATCCGTGTCATTACCATAGAGCTTGATGCCTAGGGGCGTTCTAATGCCGGTTAAGAGCATGTCCGTCCTCCCACGAATGGGGTAAGTCCATGAATTAGTCAAGCCTTTTAATTGCAGGGTTTTTTCTAATTTGTCCCTAACTTCTTTATAACTGAGCTTTTCTTTCCATTCGTTTTTTGGCTTTAATTCAATGTAGGTTTCTATCATTCCTAATCCGGCCGCATCGGTGCTGGTGTTAGCGCGCCCCACCTTACCAAAAACCTGTTTGACAAAATCCAGTTGCTTGATAGCGGCATTACTTTTTTTCAAATATTCTAAAGCGGTGTCAATGCCCACGCCATTAAGCGTTACTGGCATATACATGATTACCCCCTCATTGATTTGGGGGATAAATTCCCAATTAAGTTTTTTATACGCTAGATACAAGCCCCCTAAACCTAAGACGCTCGCTATTAAAAAAGCGTATCTGAACTTAAGCACAACCTTCAAGCTCACGCCATAAATTTTCATGAAAAAAGCGTTAATGGGGTTTTTAGACTCTTCTAAAATCCGCCCTTTAATGAGCCATACCATTAAAATAGGGACCATGGTGATAGAAAGCAAGGCTCCTACTAGCATGGCAAAGGTTTTGGTGTAAGCTAAAGGGGCAAAAAGCTTTTCTTCTTGACCGGTGAGCGCAAAAATTGGCAAGAAAGAAACCACAATGATCATTAAAGCAAAAAATATCGCGCCTCCCACATGCTTAACCCCTTGCATGATGGCATTAATTCTTTGAGCGTTGTCTTTTACATCAATGTGTTGCAGATGCTTGTGCGCGTTTTCCACCATCACAATAGCCGCATCTACCATCGCCCCTATAGCGATCGCAATGCCCCCTAAACTCATAATACTCGCTTCAATATTGAAATAACGCATGAGCAAGAAACTAATACACACGCTTAAAGGCAGAGTGATAATCACCACTAAAGCGCTCCTAAAATGCAATAAAAAAATCGCAATAATGACTAGCACAATCACGCTTTCTTCTATGAGCGTGTGGATTAAATTGTCAATGCCTTTTTCAATCAACTCGCTCCTGTCATACACGCTGGTGATTTTCACATCAGGGTTACTCGCTTGTAGGGTGGCGATTTTTTCTTTAATGGCTTTAAGCACCTTATAAGTGTCAGCGTGATAGCGCACCATAACAATCCCCCCCACCACTTCCTTATCGCCATTAAGGTTGGCAGCCCCTCGGCGTGGTTTGGGCGCTAACCTAACGCTGGCTATATCTTTAATCTTTAAAGGGATAGCCCCTTCTTTTTTAACCACAATTTCTTCTAAATCCTTCAAAGATTGGATATAGCCATGCGATCTTATAATTTTTTCAAACCCGTTTTCTAAAATAACCCCCCCACCGGTATCGTTATTGGAATTTTTAATCGCGTTAGCGACTTGCTCCAAACTCAAGTTATAACGGATCAGAGAATCGTTTTGAAGCGTTACTTCATAATCCTTCACAAAGCCCCCCACGCTTGCGACCTCACTCACCCCATCAACCCCTAAAAGCGCATAGCGGTAATAAAAATCCTGTAAGACTTTCAAATCGCTTAAGTTCTTGCTATCGCTAGATAAGGCGTATTGATACGCCCATCCAATAGAAGTGGAATCGCTCCCTATTTCCACTTTAGCGTCCTTGGGGAGATTACTCACTCGGTTTAATTGCTCTAAAACCCTATCCCTAGCCCAATACAAATTGACGCCGTCTTTAAAAATGATGTAAATCAAACCGCTTTCATAACTAGAAATCCCCCTAACCGTGTCAATGTTAGCGATACTCATAAAAGTGGAGACTAGCGGGTAAGTAACCTGCTCTTGCACGATTTTAGGACTTTGATTGGGGTAAGTGATCTGCACGACCACTTGAGCGGGGCTTAAATCCGGCAAAGCGTCTAAACGAACGCTTTTTATCGCCCACAAAGAGGCTAAGAAAATGAGTAGAGTGACTAGAGTGGTAAGGAGTTTGTTTTTAACGCTTAAATCAATGATTTTTTCTATCATTCAATAATCCCCATTGTTTTGAGCGTCAGCGTCTAGCACGAATAAAGCGTTATTAGCGACTTCTTCACCCGCTTCTAAACCCTCTAAAATTTCATAATTCCCATCGCTCAAGCGAACGGCTTTAATTTCTAACGGGCTTAAGCCAAAATCATCTTTTTTAAACACGATAGCTTTCCCCCCCTTAATCAAAACCGCTTCTTTAGGCAAAATCTTCATTTTTTTTGGTTTGTGAAAGATTTCTACTTGAGCGAACATGTTAGGGTAATAAAGCTGTTTAAGATTAGGCACATTGAAGCGCGCTTCTAGCATTTTATCTTGCGCATTTATGATAGGATTGATGTTTTCAAGCGTGATTTCTTGCTTGCCTTTAACCCCTTCTACGAACAAAATCGCTTGATGCGTGTTTTTTAAAAACTCTAAATCCTCTTGATTGACTTTAACCAGTGCCCACAATTGGCTTAAATCTATGATTTGAAACAACTCTTGCCCTTTTTTAAAAAAGCTCCCCTCATTGAGATCCGGGCTTTTTTTAAAAATAACGCCACTGAAGCGAGAGTAAATAGTGATTTCATTTTGAACCTTGTGGCTGCTGATGATTTTTTCAATGCTAAAGTTTTCTAGCCCCAATAGTTTTAATTTTTCTTTAATCGCTCCCACTTGCTGGTTGAATTTCAATGACGATAGCAATTCGCTTTGAACGCTTGCTAATTCAGGGGAATACACGCTCAATAGTCTATCGCCCTTTTTAATGGGGGTATAGGTTTTATTCGCATAAAGCTTTTCCACATAGCCATCAAAACGCAGGGTTTGAGAAAAAATCAGCGCTTCATTAGGCTCTAAAATCGCATAATAGCGCCGGCTTTGGGCGAATTCTTTTTCTATGACCTTAGTGGTGGAAATATTGAAATGAGTTTGGCTTTTAGCTTCTTTAGTTTTTTTAGTCTCTTGAGTTTCTTTAATTTCTTGAGCGTTAGCCAATAAGAGAGCAAAAAAGAGAGCCAAGGCGAACAATAAAAGCCGTTTCATTCTAATCCTTTGAGGTTTTGTAAGGACAAATAAGCGCTATTTAGAGCGCTCAAGGTTTCAAGCTGGGTGATTTGAATGGTGATTTTGTCATTAAAAGCGTTGTAATAAGCGTTGTAATCGCCGTTAGATTTCAAATCAAGCGCATAAATTTGTGCGATTTTTTCATTCTGCTTGATGATTTTATTGATCGATTCTAGGTTTTTTTGCAAGGTTTCTAATTTTTTAAGGAGTTTTAGGGCCAGGTGGTGGGTTTTGTTTTTGGTGTTTTCCACTTCGCTTTTAAACACTAATCTTTCTTTTTTCTTTTGCTCCACTAATTTAGCCTGCTTGCCATAAAGAGGCAAAGGGATAGACAAAGCGACGCTAAACATGTCATAGTTATAGTATTGTTTGGAGCGGAAATAATACACCCCGGTAACATTCACGTCTTCTAAAAAGCTTTTTTTAGCCAAAGTGATGTCTTTTTGCGCTTTTTCTTCATCAAGCCTAGCGATCGCAATATCGTAATTAGTGGCGCTGATGTTATATAACTCTTGCTCCTTATTAAATTCAAAATTTTTAGGGGCAATGCTTAAAAGCTCGTTTTCTTTAAAAGTCAATTCGCCCATGGAATAATGGCTGCTAGAGAGCGCTTCTTCTAAATTGTTTTTTTTGATTTCTAATTGCGATTTTAAAATTTCTAGCTTGGCGATCGCTATTAAATTGGGCGAACTGGAATGGTTAGCTTGATAGAGGGTGTTTTCTAAATTTTTAATCGCTGTCTTTAAAAGCTCTATTTCTTGCTGGTTTTTATAATTTTCAATGCCATTTATCATTAAATTAATCACCAATTGCTGCTTGGTTTTTTTAAGCTCTAATATCTTTTTTTGTTTTTCTAAGTTAATCATTTGAGATTGCGTGAGTTTTTTACCATTTAAATCCACTTTTTGAGACAAACCCAAGCTCATGTTTTGCATTAAGGTGCTATCCAGTCTGAAAAAATCGCTCACGTTAGCGTTGTTATAGCCTAAATACAAAATAGGGTTATCCCACTTGCTAACGACTTTTTCTTGAGAATTTAAAGCGTCAATTTGCTCTTGTAAGGCTTGTATTTTTTGATTTTTAGAAAGGTATTTAGCCACAAAAGATTGGATCTCTAAATCTTTAGCCAAACCCAAATTAAAAAGCAGTAACAAGGCTGTTAAAAGGCGTATTGAAACACCCCTTTTATCAAACGCGCTTATAAAAGACAGCATGCGCTTATAAATCCAGGCTTGTTTTAGCGCGATAAACTTGGCCTTCTTTGGATTTAATATCCACCCTAACTTGCCATGTCCCATTCATGGAAAGATTGGTTTTAGCTTCATAAAGGCCGTTTTTTTCACTCACTTGCGCCATTTCTTTCATCGCTGGCATGCCGGGCATTTCAGGCATCATAAACTGCACCCTAACGATAGCTTTTTCTAAAGCCTTACCTTTTAAAGTGGGGCTAAGCACAAAAGTGTTATCGCCTTTAATGGGGTTACCCACGGATTTGATTTTCACTTCCAAATCATTAGCTTTTAGGGTTTGCTCCCATGCGTTTAAACTTATAACCCCCAACGCGCTTATTAAAAATAAAGCGGCTAACTTTTTCATCGTTTTGACCTTTACATTAAGATAACAAGAAATTCTTGTTGCGGACGAATGATAACCCTCTTTTGTGTAAAAATTGTGGAAATGGTTTGTTTAAAAAAATTAAAAAATCAGGGTTTTTAAGTAGAAGGTATAAGAGTTTATGCTATTTTTTAAGGTTTTAAAATCAAATTTCAAAGGATTAGCATGCAATATAGAATTGAACATGACACGATGGGCGAAATCAAAGTAGATGATAGACAATATTGGGGGGCTCAAACGCAACGCAGTCTTGAAAACTTTAAGATCGGCACTGAAAAAATGCCTAAAGAACTCATTGGCGCGTTTGCCAAACTCAAAAGGAGTCTGGCGGTAGTTAACCACAAGTTGGGGAAATTAAGCTTGGAAAAATCGCAAGCCATTATCAAGGCGTGCGATTGCATTTTAAAAGGCGAGTTGTGCGGCGAGTTTCCCCTAGCGATATGGCAAACAGGGAGCGGGACTCAAACGAACATGAACCTCAATGAAGTCATTGCCAATAAGGCTACCGAAATTTTAGGGGGTAATTTCAGGGAGAAAAAACTCATCCACCCTAACGATGATGTGAACATGTCTCAAAGCTCTAACGACACTTTCCCTACCGCTATGCACATTGTGAGCGTGCTAGAAATCACGCACAAACTGCTCCCTAGTTTAGAAAATCTGTTAAAAACCTTTAAAGAAAAAAGCCAGCAATTTAAAGAGATTGTCAAAATCGGGCGCACGCATTTGCAAGACGCTACGCCTTTAACTTTGGGGCAAGAATTTAGCGGGTATGCGAGCATGTTAGAGCATTCTAAACAACAAATTTTAGAGAGTTTGGAGCATTTAAGGGAATTAGCCATAGGCGGGACTGCCGTAGGCACAGGGCTAAACGCTCATAAAGAATTGAGCGAAAAAGTGGCTGAAGAATTGAGCCAGTTTAGCGGCGTGAAATTCATTTCTGCGCCCAATAAATTCCACGCGCTCACTAGCCATGACGCTATCGCTTATGCGCATGGGGCTTTTAAGGCTTTAGCGGCGAATTTAATGAAAATCGCTAACGATATTAGATGGCTTGCGAGCGGGCCTCGCTGTGGTTTGGGCGAGCTTAATATCCCTGAAAACGAGCCGGGCAGTTCTATTATGCCTGGTAAAGTCAATCCCACGCAATGCGAAGCGATGACAATGGTGGCCGTGCAAGTGATGGGGAATGATACCGCTATTGGCATTGCGGCCAGTCAGGGTAATTTTGAATTGAATGTGTTCAAGCCGGTGATCATTTATAATTTCTTGCAAAGTTTGAGGCTATTGAGCGATAGCATGGAAAGTTTCAATATCCATTGCGCAAGCGGTATTGAGCCTAATAAAGAAAAGATTGATTATTACTTGCACCATTCTTTAATGCTAGTAACCGCCCTTAACCCGCATGTGGGCTATGAAAACGCCGCTAAAATCGCTAAAAACGCCCACAAAAAAGGCATTTCTTTAAAAGAAAGCGCGCTGGAATTGAAACTCTTGAGCGCTGAAGACTTTGACCAATTCGTGGTGCCTGAAAAGATGATCGGGCCTAAGGCTTGAAACATGAATTAAGGGGCATAAAATGACGCTTCAACAAGTCACTAAATCTAAAGAAATCCGCAACTTTTTAGAAAAGGTGATGCATGACAATAAAGATTTGAATCTTTATTTGGAATCTGGAGGCAGGCATGCCAAGCTGACTGATGGGGAGCATTCTTTGACGATCCCTTCATCGCCAGGCGACAGAAAAAGCGCGAAAAACTTTGAAAAAGAATTGACAGAGTTTATTAAGAAATTAAGAGAAAACAGGATAACGCATGGAGCGTGTGAGTAGGAATTTTGATACCGGTTGGGTTGCGTATCAATGGTTTTAGGCATTGATGAAGCGGGTAGGGGGTGTTTGGCTGGTTCGCTTTTTGTGGCTGGGGTGGTGTGTAATAAAAAAACAGCCTTAGAGTTTCTAAAAATGGGTTTAAAAGACAGCAAGAAGCTCAGCCCCAAAAAGCGCTTTTTCTTAGAAGATAAAATCAAAACGCATGGTGAGGTGGGGTTTTTCGTGGTTAAAAAAAGCGCAGAAGCAATTGATAGCTTAGGCTTAGGGGCGTGTTTGAAGCTCGCTATTCAAGAAATTTTAGAAAATGGTTGCCCTTTAGCTAATGAAATAAAAATAGACGGCAACACGGCGTTTGGCTTGAACAAACGCTACCCTAATATACAAACCATCATCAAGGGCGATGAAACAATCGCTCAAATCGCTATGGCGTCTGTTTTAGCGAAAGCTTCTAAGGACAGAGAAATGCGGCAATTGCACGCTTTGTTTAAGGAATACGGCTGGGATAAGAATTGCGGGTATGGGACTAAACAACATATAGAAGCGATCATTAAGCTAGGGGCTACGCCTTTTCATCGGCATAGCTTCACGCTTAAAAACCGCACCTTAAATCCCAAACTCTTAGAGGTGGAACAACGTCTTATTTAAAATGGCGCTGAGACGGGTAGCGCTCGTTAAAGAAAGGTCGATGCGTTTGGCTTTAAAGTAAGCGATTAAGTCTTCAGGCTGAATGAAAGGGAATTGCACCATCACATACACACGATGGTTGGTGGTATCCACGAACCTTTTAGCCAAAATGGATTTAGACGTTAAAAAATCAAAAAGCCCGAATAAATGGCTGATAGAGTTATTTTTAACTTGAAGCGCTTTAACAATGCGATGGTGCATTTTAGTGATTAAAATGCTTTCTAACGAGCTGTAAGCGTTCATTCTAGCTCTTAAAAAAGCCACTTTTTCAGCGTTCTCTTCAGGGGGTAATTTGTCATCATAGGGAATATAGTTGGAATAAAAATCTACCGGAAATAGAAGCCGATCCGACATATTGATTGGGCGGATTTTTTCCTTTAAAAAGATTGATTTCAAGCCAATCAGGATAGTTAATCGTGTCCTTTAAATGCTTAGCATGCGCTGTTTGAGCGAAGAGGCCTAGGGATAACAAGGCGCAGAAACTTAATTTTTTCAATGCGTTCATTATAGCTTCCTTTCTATAAAAAAAATATCCTACGCTTTTAGGGTAGGTGGGTATTTCTCAAAAAGGCGAAATACTAGGATAGCTTATAGCGAGTTAGCTTAAGAAAAAATAAAAAATATTAAATAATCAATTAAAAATTTTAGTAATAATATTAAATACATAAATACATAAATACATAAATACATAAATACATAAATACATAAATACATAAATAC
>NZ_SFZZ01000017.1:0-39906 GCF_011140715.1 Helicobacter pylori
CACCAACTGATCTGATTATATTTGTAATGGCATTCGCTTGTTTAAAATGAGTCTCTTTATTTGTCTTTGTGTTAGCCATCTCTGTGTTCTTGCCAACTTTCTTTTCTTTTGTCGTTTTCACTAATTTCATTACCAACTTTTTTTTTCAAAAAACAATCTTACCCTTCAAAATTATCATGGAAACTAATACGAAAAACCCACTCAAGTTAGATCAACCCATTTATTATCAACGCGCAGTTAAGCCATGGTCTTTCAATTCTTTTTCTAACTTGGCTACGGCGTTCCAAGTGGGGATCACGCTATCAGGGTTTAAAGAAATGGAAGTGATGCCCTCTTTGACTAAAAACTCTGTCACTTCAGGGTAATCGCTTGGGGCTTGCCCGCAAATCCCGCAATATTTGTTGTGCCTTTTACAAGCTTCAATCGCTTTTTTAAACATTTTTAGCATCGCTTCATTCCTTTCATCAAAGACATGGCTGACTAACTCGCTGTCTCTATCCACGCCTAAAGTGAGTTGGGTTAAATCGTTTGATCCAATAGAAAAGCCATCAAACAAGCTTAAGAAATCATCAGCCAAAATGACATTCACCGGTAATTCACACATGATATAAATTTCAAGTCCGTTTTTACCGGATTCTAAATTGTTTTTTCTTAAGATTTCTAGGACTTTTTTACCCTCTTCAATGGTTCGCAAAAAGGGGATCATCACTTTCATGTTGGTTAATCCCATTTCTTCTCTCACTAACGCTAAGGCTTCACACTCCCATGAAAACGCTTCATTATAGCTCTCTGAATAATACCGACTAGCCCCTCTATAACCAAGCATGGGGTTTTCTTCATTAGGCTCATAGCTAGAGCCGCCAAGCATGCGCATGTATTCATTGGATTTGAAATCGCTAGTCCTTACAATCACAGGTTTAGGGTAAAACGCTGCGCTGATCATGCCAATGCCTTCAGCGATTTTTTTCACAAAAAAATCTTTAGGGTTAGCATAGCCTGCCATGAGGTTTTCAATTTCATTTTTTTCTTTCACGCTTTTTTTGTGGTGCAAATCCACTAAGGCTAAAGGGTGGGCTTTGATTTGATTTAAAATAATCATTTCCATTCTGGCCAGCCCTACGCCGTGATTAGGGAGTTGAGAAAAGCCAAAGGCTTTTTCAGGGTTTCCAATGTTAATGTAAATTTTTGTTTGAGTTTCTTGCATGTTAGAAAGCTCCACCCTTTCAATTTCATGCTCATAAATGCCTGCATACACATAGCCCTCTTCGCCCTCAGCGCAAGAAACCGTGATTTCCATGCCGGTATAAAGGCTATCAGTCGCCCCGCTCACCCCAACAATGGCCGGCACGCCAATTTCTCTCGCCACAATAGCGGCATGGCAAGTGCGCCCTCCACGATTAGTGATAACCGCACTCGCTTTTTTCATGCAAGGCTCCCAATCTGGGTCGGTGTTATCTGTAACTAAAATTTCGCCCTCTTTAAAAGAATTCATATGCTCCAAATCATTGATGATACGCACTTTCCCTGAGCCAATTTTACTCCCAATCGCTCTGCCTTGTAAGATAATCTCTTTTTTTTCGTTAGGGTTTTTGAATTTGAATTTCTCAAAGACTTGATTTTCTTCTTTACTTTTTTGGCTTTGAACGGTTTCAGGGCGCGCTTGAACGATAAAAATTTCCCCGCTATCGCCATCTTTAGCCCATTCTATATCCATAGGGCGGTATTGTTTGGCTTCTTTAGAGTAATGTTTCTCAATTTCAATGGCGTATTTGGCTAAAATCAGCACGTCTTCATCGCTCAATGAAAAGGATTGCCATTCTTTTTTGGTGGTTTTAATGTTTCTGGTAGGGTGTTCGCTACCCCTTGGGGCATAGACCATTTTTTGCGTTTTATTGCCGAGCTGCCGTTTGATAATGGGGCGTTTGTTTTGCTCTAAAGTGGGCTTAAACACATAAAATTCATCAGGGTTTATCGTGCCACCCACCACATTTTCGCCTAACCCCCACGCTGAAGTGATAAACACCGCGTCTTTAAAACCGGTTTCAGTGTCAATAGAAAACATCACGCCCGCGCTGCCTTTATCCGCTCGCACCATTTTTTGCACCCCCACGCTCAGCGCGACTTTTAGATGATCAAACCCACGACTCGCCCTATAGCTAATCGCTCTATCGGTAAAAAGCGACGCCAAACAGGATTTGATATAGTGGATCAATTCTGTTTTACCCTTAATGTTTAAATAAGTGTCTTGCTGCCCGGCAAAAGAAGCGTCCGGTAAATCTTCTGCAGTAGCGGAACTCCTTACCGCCACATCGGCTTCTTTCATGTTATATTGCTGGCTTAAAATCTCATAAGCTTGAAAAATCTCATCCCTCAAATCGCTAGGAAAAGGCGTGCCAAAAATAAGCTCTCTGATTTGTTTGGAGCGGATTTTTAACACATCAATTTCGGTGGCATCAACATTTTCTAAAAGCTCTATGATTTTTTGTTTAGCCCCCCCTTGCTCTAAAAGATACCAATACGCTTCGCTGGTGATCGCAAAGCCATCAGGCACTTTAATACCAATAGGCACTAATTCTTGAAACATTTCACCAATGCTAGCGTTTTTGCCCCCAACCAGATTCACATTCTTATTGTTCAACTCTTTGAAAAACTTGATATATCGCACAAAACTCCCTTAAAATGATCATTAAGTCTCTTAAAACATAAAATATAATAATGATAGCATGATAGAGCTTTAGTTTGAGCTAGTTTGTATTCTAAGCTTTTTAATAAGGGGTGTATTCTTTTTGGTTTATGATTTTATTGTATAATGGGCGGTCAGTTAGGTATTTTTGAATAGAAAGGGTGGTTTTGTATAGGCGGTTGTTATTGAATTTGCTTTGTATGGTGTTTTTACAAGCGTGTTTAAAGCCTATGAGCGACCCTAAAGCTGAGAAAGTGGATTCGCAAGTGCAATGCGGGTTTGGCTCAAAAGATTGCTAAATTTTAAGGTTTATAAGAAAGGAAACATAAGTTTTAAAGAATGAGTGCGGAACTGATTGCTGTTTATAAAGACGAGCAAATAATAGATTTAGAGAGCGCGAAAGTCTTGGGGCTGAGCGATGGGGTTAAAGCGTTAAAAGGGAGCGAGCCGATATATTTTGATGATTCGCCTTTGGCTTTAGAAGTGATCAGGCATTCATGTGCGCATTTGCTCGCGCAAAGCTTGAAAGCCCTTTATCCGGACGCGAAATTTTTTGTAGGCCCTGTGGTAGAAGAGGGGTTTTATTACGATTTTAAGACTTCTTCAAAAATCAGCGAAGAGGATTTGCCTAAAATTGAAGCGAAAATGAAAGAATTTGCGAAGTCAAAGCTCGCTATCACTAAAGAGACTTTAACCAGAGAGCAAGCTTTGGAGCGTTTTAAGGGCGATGAATTAAAGCATGCGGTGATGAGTAAAATCAGTGGCGATATATTTGGCGTGTATAAACAAGGCGAGTTTGAAGATTTGTGTAAGGGGCCTCATCTCCCAAACACCCGTTTTTTAAACCATTTCAAGCTCACTAAATTGGCTGGGGCTTATTTGGGTGGCGATGAAAACAATGAAATGCTCATTAGAATCTATGGCATCGCTTTTGCCACCAAAGAGGGCTTAAAAGACTATCTTTTCCAAATAGAAGAAGCGAAAAAACGAGATCACAGAAAGCTAGGCGTGGAGCTAGGGCTTTTTAGTTTTGATGATGAAATAGGGGCGGGCTTACCTTTATGGTTGCCTAAAGGGGCAAGGCTTAGGAAGCGCATTGAAGATTTATTGAGTAAAGCGTTACTTTTAAGAGGTTATGAGCCGGTTAAAGGCCCTGAGATTTTAAAAAGCGATGTGTGGAAAATCAGCGGGCATTATGACAATTATAAAGAAAACATGTATTTCACCACGATCGATGAGCAAGAATACGGCATAAAGCCCATGAATTGCGTGGGGCATATTAAAGTCTATCAAAGCGCTCTACACAGCTACAGGGATTTGCCCTTAAGGTTTTATGAATACGGCGTGGTGCATCGGCATGAAAAAAGCGGCGTGTTGCATGGGCTTTTAAGGGTTAGGGAATTTACCCAAGACGATGCACATATTTTTTGCTCCTTTGAACAGATCCAAAGCGAAGTGAGTGCGATTTTAGATTTTACGCATAAAATCATGAAAGCGTTTGATTTTAGCTATGAAATGGAATTATCCACAAGGCCGGCTAAATCCATAGGCGATGATAAAGTTTGGGAAAAGGCCACTAACGCTTTAAAAGAAGCCCTAAAAGAGCATCGCATTGATTATAAGATTGATGAAGGGGGAGGGGCTTTCTATGGGCCTAAGATTGACATTAAAATCACTGACGCTTTAAAGCGTAAATGGCAGTGTGGCACGATTCAAGTGGATATGAATTTGCCTGAACGCTTCAAGCTCGCTTTTACCAATGAACACAATCACGCTGAACAGCCGGTGATGATCCACAGAGCGATTTTAGGCTCGTTTGAAAGGTTTATTGCGATTTTGAGCGAACATTTTGGGGGGAATTTCCCTTTCTTTGTTGCGCCCACTCAAATCGCTCTCATTCCTATTAATGAAGAGCATCATGTTTTTGCTTTGAAATTAAAAGAGGAATTAAAAAAGCGCGATATTTTTGTAGAAGTGCTGGATAAAAACGACAGCTTGAATAAAAAGGTGCGATTAGCCGAAAAGCAAAAAATCCCTATGATTTTAGTGTTAGGGAATGAAGAGGTGGAGACCGAAATTTTATCCATTAGAGACAGAGAAAAACAAGCTCAGTATAAAATGCCCTTAAAGGAGTTTTTAAACATGGTTGAATCTAAGATGCAAGAGGTTAGTTTTTGAGTAGAAGCGAAGTGTTGTTAAACGGAGACATTAATTTTAAAGAAGTGCGTTGCGTGGGCGATGATGGCGAAGTGTATGGGATTATTTCTTCCAAAGAAGCGCTAAAAATCGCTCAAAATTTAGGCTTGGATTTGGTTTTGATTTCAGCGAGCGCGAATCCCCCTGTGTGTAAGGTGATGGATTATAATAAATTCCGCTACCAAAATGAAAAGAAAATCAAGGAAGCCAAGAAAAAGCAAAAGCAAATTGAAATCAAAGAGATCAAGCTTTCCACTCAGATTGCGCAAAACGATATTAACTACAAAGTCAAGCATGCGAGAGAATTTATTGAAGCCAATAAACATGTCAAATTCAAAGTGGTTTTAAAGGGCAGGGAGAGCCAAAATTCAAAAGCTGGGCTTGATGTGCTTTTTAAAGTCCAAACAATGATGCAAGATTTAGCCAACCCTGAAAAAGAGCCAAAAACCGAGGGGCGTTTCGTTTCGTGGATGTTTGTGCCTAAGGCTAAAGAAGCCCCCAAAAACGAAAAGAAAACCAAAGAAAATAACCCGCCTTTTAATCGTATTAACCTTATGAAAGGAGAAAATCATGCCAAAAATGAAGACTAATCGCGGCGCGTCTAAGCGTTTCAAAGTTAAAAAAAACTTGATTAAGCGTGGCAGTGCTTTTAAAAGCCATATTTTGACTAAAAAAAGCCCTAAGCGCAAAGCCAATCTAAACGCACCAAAACATGTGCATCACACTAACGCGCATTCTGTCATGTCGTTGCTTTGCAGGGCTTAGGAATGCTCATTAGGAAGTGGAGTTAACCCCCTTATTTAAGGGAAAGTCGTTTGAAAAACGCACCTAAAAATATTTTAAAAAGAAAGGTAAAGAAATGAGAGTTAAAACAGGCGTTGTGCGCAGAAGACGCCATAAAAAAGTCTTAAAACTCGCTAGAGGGTTTTATAGTGGCAGAAGAAAGCATTTTAGAAAGGCTAAAGAACAGCTTGAAAGGAGCATGTATTATGCCTTTAGGGATCGCAAACAAAAGAAAAGAGAGTTCAGGAGTTTGTGGGTGGTAAGGATCAATGCGGCTTGCAGGATGCACAATACAAGTTATTCGCACTTCATGCATGCTTTAAAAGTGGCTAACATTGAATTAGACCGCAAGGTTTTAGCAGACATGGCGATGAATGACATGCAAGCCTTTAAGAGCGTGTTAGAGAGCGTGAAAGAGCATCTTTAATCTCTATTGGCTGTTAGGTTTTAGTTTTAGCCTAAAAAGGTGAGAGGATTTAGGAATTTTTACTAAAAAGTTCCTAAAATTGATTTTTGTTTCAATTTATTTTCATTCAATCGCTATATTTAATCAAAAAGAAAGTAATTTTATAGTAGAATGTAGCATTTAGAACTCAAATAGAGAAAATGTAGAAGGAAGGAATACATGAAGAAATCTGTTATAGTAGGTGCTATCTCTCTAGCAATGACGAGCTTGTTGTCAGCAGAGACCCCCAAGCAAGAAAAAGCTATTAAGACTAGCCCTACCAAAAAAGGTGAAAGAAATGCTGCTTTTATAGGGATTGATTACCAGTTGGGTATGCTTAGCACTACCGCTCAAAATTGTTCCAATGGCAATTGTAATGGTAATCAAAGTGGGGCTTATGGCTCTAACACGCCCAACATGCCCACAGCGTCAAACCCCACAGGAGGGCTTACCCATGGCGCTCTAGGGACTCGTGGGTATAAGGGCTTGAGCAACCAACAATACGCTATCAATGGTTTTGGGTTTGTTGTAGGGTATAAGCATTTTTTTAAGAAATCCCCACAATTTGGAATGCGTTATTACGGGTTCTTTGATTTTGCAAGCTCTTATTATAAGTATTACACTTATAATGATTATGGCATGAGAGACGCTCGCAAGGGTTCTCAAAGTTTCATGTTTGGCTATGGGGCTGGCACAGATGTGTTGTTTAACCCGGCTATTTTCAATCGTGAGAACTTGCATTTTGGGTTTTTCTTAGGCGTTGCGATTGGTGGCACCTCTTGGGGTCCAACAAACTATTATTTCAAGGACTTGGCTGATGAATACAGAGGGAGTTTCCACCCTTCAAATTTCCAGGTCTTAGTGAATGGAGGGATTCGTTTAGGCACGAAACACCAAGGTTTTGAAATTGGCTTGAAAATCCAAACCATCCGCAACAATTACTACACCGCTAGTGCGGATAATGTACCTGAAGGGACTACTTATAGATTCACCTTTCACCGCCCCTATGCCTTTTATTGGCGTTACATTGTAAGCTTTTAAGGTGTTTTAGGGTTAATCTTATGGGGGCATAGAAAAGGGCTTTTGCTCTTTATGGCCTTTTATGATTTTCTTGTATCAAAGCCGTTGTTTAATCAATACGGCACAAAAATTAAAGCACAATCCTTACAAGCAATTGAACTTACCAACAACAGCACACAAACAATTCTTTGAAAAATCAAAAATGAGTTCATTATTTTTAAAAATAATGATAGGGGATATTAGCTGTTTTAATGGAGCGCTGATTATAAAATCTAAAAATCAATTGGCTATTAAAGCACTATAAGTTATCTTTAATCAATCAAATGATAGAATTTATTCTTTATTTTTGAATTGGGAGCATTTGATGAAAAAATTGGCGTTTTCTTTATTATTTACAGGGACTTTTTTGGGGCTTTTTTTGAATGCGAGTGATTTTAAAAGCATGGATGATAAGCAACTATTAGAGCAAGCAGGGAAAGTCGCTCCTAGCGAAGTTCCAGAGTTTCGTGCAGAAATCAATAAGCGATTAGCAGTGATGAAAGAAGAAGATCGTAAAAATTATAAAGCGGATTTTAAGAAAGCGATGGATAAGAATTTGGCTTCTTTAAGTCAAGAAGATCGCAACAAGCGTAAAAAAGAAATCCTTGAAGTCATTGCTAACAAAAAGAAAACAATGACCATGAAAGAGTATCGTGAAGAAGGGCTAGATTTGCATGATTGCGCATGCGAAGGCCCTTTTCATGATCATGAAAAAAAGGGCAAAAAAGGGAAAAAATCAGGCCATCATAAGCATTAACGCTTAAGGTGTGCTAACTTTTTTTGATTTTTGTAAAACCACGCCGTAAATCCCTAGCTTTTGGCTGTGGGGATTAGGGCGTTTTCGTGTTATAATTGTCATGGCGTTTGGGCATTGACTCTTAAAATAGAGGCTATCTATTTGGTGGGTGGGCTTTGCTACTCTTAAAATCCCTTAGCTGTGGGGAGCATGTCAATTTTTTAGGGTTAAAGTTTTTGGAGTGTTTGTATTTTTTGGATATTTATAGTATCATACCCAAATGATGAATACCCTTTGAAAGTCTGTATTTTAAGATGATCAAAATAGCTTGAATTCTAGGTGGGTTTTTATAAATAGAAGAAGATTTTAAAAGAGGGCTTAATGAAAAGTAGCGTCTGTTTTTGTTGCGGTTATGGATATAGGAGTTTGGTGTGAAGCGAATTTTATTTTTTTTAGTGGCTACGACTTTTTTGTTGAGAGCAGAAACGGCTTCTGCTACTATTAACACTACAGTTGATCCCAATGTTATGTTTTCTGAAAGCTCCACAGGGAATGTGAAAAAAGACCGCAAGAGGGTTTTAAAGAGCATGGTTGATTTGGAAAAAGAGCGCGTGAAGAATTTTAACCAGTATTCTGAAACCAAGATGAGTAAGGGCGATTTGTCCGCTTTTGGAGCTTTCTTTAAGGGGAGTTTGGAAGATTGCGTGGAGCAAAAGATTTGTTATTATGAGCATAGGAATGGTAAGGTTTCTTTTGTGGTGAATGACAGAGAAAAGTTTTATAAGCATGTGCTTAAAGACTTAGGGACAGAGCTTTCACTCCCCTTGTTCAATTGGCTTTACAAAGGCTCAGATTTTGGGGCTTTGCATGAGCAGTTTGGGGACATGTATGATGGGTATATCAAATACTTGATCAGCATGGTTAGGGTAAGCCAAAAAGAAAAGGCTAGAAAAGTGGATGCAATCGTTCTTAAAAAAATGGAAGAACAAGCTGAGAAAGACACTAAGGCAGCATTCCAAAAGAGGAGCAGTGGGGAGCTTGAAAGCCATACTGATAGCCCTGAATTTATAAGCTCTTCTAATACACAGAATTCTTCTAACCTAGATCTAGACCCTATGACTAACGCTAACACGCTCAAAGAAACAGCTTCAAAAGAGCCAGAGACTTCTTCAAAAAAAGAGAAAAAACCTAAGAAAAAACGCCGCCTTTCAAAGAAAGAAAAGCAACAACAGGCCTTACAGCAAGAGTTTGAAAAGCAAGTTAGTGGCTCTAGTGAGTCTGAAAAATAGCAAAATAGCCTAGCTTACCTTTTAGTAGGGGGTTTTAAATAAGTCTCTTAAGTGCTTCTTTTCTAGGCTTTATAGCTCTCTATCGCTAAGCTCTGTGTCCTATTGATTAGGACTATCTCTTTTAAAAACCACCGCTTTTTTTAAAGTTTTTAAACTTCTCAGCTCTTTTTACGCTTAATGATTAGCTCTTTTGTTACGCAAAAATCTTTGAAACATAATGACGGATAGAACCATGATAAAATAACCTTAAGACATTCCAACGCATTTCATATAAAAGCGTGTGAAAATTTTTGGTTTTATTTTAGTGGGGCATTGGCAATCAATTGATGTCTTTGAGTATTTTTCACATTTAAAAAAAGCTTGCGAAAAGCGAGTGATAGTTTCTCATAATGTGCTCTTATGGGGTTATGGGGGATTTAGTTTTGGGGGTTGTAGGGGAATATTTCAAAATGCCTCCTATCCCCTTATGGGTTTGAATAAACTTTTTGCTATAAAATGGAATCCAAAACGATGGAATAACGCTTTAAAACCCTATTAAAATTTTTGAAGGATATTAAAGTTGGGTAGGGCTTATTTGTATTTGTTAAAAACAAAGCCTTTTTATTTTGAATTTAAAGCCCTAAAAGTTGAGAGCTATCCCTTAGCATTTTAAAGTCTTAGCTAACCCCCCTAACGAAGTCTCTTTGTATTTTTCATTCATGTCTTTTCCGGTCGCATACATCGTAGCGATCACTTCATCCAGACTCACTTTAGGCTTGTATTCATCTTCTAGGGCTAGTTTAGAAGCGCTGATCGCTTTAATCGCTCCTAAAACATTGCGTTCAATGCAAGGGATTTGCACCAAGCCCCCCACCGGATCGCATGTCAATCCTAAATGGTGTTCCATAGCGATTTCACTAGCGATTAAAACCTGTTGCGTGGTCGCTTGGCACAAACAGGCTAACCCCCCCGCAGCCATAGAGCTTGCCACGCCAATTTCAGCCTGACACCCCGCTTCTGCGCCGCTCAAGGAAGCGTTTTTTTTGTAAAGATAGCCAATCGCCGCGCTGGTGAGTAAAAAATCATTGATGGCCTTTTGCGATAAATTTTCAAACAAATGGTTTTTAGCGTATAAAAGCACGCTTGGCACCACCGCACACGCTCCATTAGTGGGGGCGGTTACCACCTTTCCTCCGCTAGCGTTTTCTTCAGCGATGGCGCGAGCGTAAAGCGAAATGTAATCAATCAACGCTAAGGGGTCTTTCCCGCTTGTGGGGTGTTTTTCTAAACGAGTTTTAATGCTTGGGGCTAATCGTGTTACTCTCAAAGAACCGGGAAGATACTTTTCTTTAGAATTAGCCCCATTATCATAACACTCAAGCATCGCATGATAAATTTTAGCCATCATTGCATCAGGGTGGTTTTTCAGGGCATTTTCTCTCAAACGCACGATTTCAGCGATGCTTTTTTGGTGTTTTTGGCACAATTCTAGCAACTCTTTAGCGCTTGAAAAATCATAAGCAACGCTTTCATTTTCACCCTCTTCAGACAAATTGTCTAATTCTTTTTCAGTATAAACAAACCCTCCACCAACAGAATAATAAGTCTCTTCTTTTAAAACCTCATTTTTAGCGTTAAAAGCTTTTAGAATGAGGGCGTTTTGGTGTCTGGCTAAAGGTTTGTTGTCAAAAATCAAATCTTTAGCATAATCAAAAGGGATATGATGCTGGTTGGCGAGTTTTAAAACTTTGTTTTCAAACGCTTCATGCAATAAGGCTTTTTTGGTTGTTACCTCTAATTCGTTAGCGTAAATGCCATGCAAGCCAATTAAAACCGCCTCATCGCTCAAATGCCCTTTACCGGTCAAGGCTAATGAGCCATGCAAGGTGATTTGAACGCGTTCAACCTGCTCTAAAATGCCTTTTAACAACCCGCAAAATCTCGCCCCAGCTTCCATAGGCCCTATGGTGTGTGAAGAGCTAGGCCCCACGCCGATTTTAAAAATGGATAAAATGGAAAAACTAGCCATTAAAATAGTCCTAAAAACACGCTCAAAGCCGTCAAGCTCCCAAAAACAAACACAAAAATATCCACCTTGAAGTTTCTAAAACGCTTCAAACTAGAAACGCTATAAAAAGCGACCATGGGCATCACAAACAGAATGAGCGCGATAATGGGACCGCCTAAATTTTCAATAAAATCCAAGATATTAGGGTTAATATAAGCCACAAGCGTGATAGTCAGCCATAAAAAAATCGTTACGCTCACACTCAAGGTTTTAGAAGCTTTTTTCAACTTTAAACTTTGAATGATAATGCCTTCTAAACCCTCTTTAGCCCCATAATAATGCCCAAAAAAAGATGAAAAAATCGCTAAAAAAGCCACCACAGGCCCCGCATAGTTGATTAAAGGGTTGTTTAGGGTGTTAGCAAAATAGCTTAAAATGGGGATATTTTGTTCCCTTGCTTTCACAAAATCATCAGCATTCAAGCACATGACGCACGAAAACACAAAAAACATCACAAACCCTAAAAGCATCAGCGATGTCCCTAATTCAATTTGATTGAGTTTATACTCTTTGAAAGCGCCGTATTCTTTTCCCACATTTTGGGTGAAGGTTGAAATAATGGGGCTATGGTTGAATGAAAACACAAGCACCGGTAAGGTTAGCCAAATCGCTAACACAAATTCTTTAAAGCTCGGCACCACAAAAAGATTAGCGCCTTGCCAATAAGGGATAAGATATAAAGAAAAAAGCAATAAAATCAAGCATAAAGGATACACTAAAGCGTTACAAATGCGCGTAACAATCGTAGCGTTAAAAACCATCACCAACATCATTAAAGAGACTAACGCTACAGCCAATAAGCCCCGATGAAAAGGTGCTAAATGCAACTGGTTAGTGAAAAAATGATCAAACACATTAGTGATACCCACCCCATAAGCCAAACAAATAGGATAAATCGCCAAGAAATAAAGCAAAGTGATAAGAAAACCCCATTGAGCGCCAAAATGAGAGCGAACGACCATGGTAATGTCTTCTTTATCTTTAGATCCTATGAAATAAGCTAAGGCTCTATGCCCCAGATAAGTTAAAGGGAAAATGATCGCGCTCATTACTACAATAGCCCATATCCCATGCCCACCGGCTCTAATAGGCAAAAATAAAATCCCAGCCCCCACCGCCGTGCCAAATAAAGACGCTATCCAACGCAAATCAAACAAATTGAGTTTTTTAGGATCTCTTGGAACTGCTTTTTCTTGTACCATGCTTAAACCGCCCTTTTATCGTGTTAAAGAGCTTTCATTGTAGCATAAAGCTTTTTATGATTGGGGTTTTTTGAGATTAAGGGGGTGGTTTTGGGCGTGCATTTATTTTCTAAAATCCACGATTTAACCCGCACAAGCTATAATAACGCTTAAAAAAAGATTAATAAAGGATTATAGAAATGTCAAACACAACCTGGTCGCCAACTTCATGGCATTCTTTTAAGATAGAGCAACACCCCACTTACAAAGATAAGCAAGAATTAGAAAGGGTCAAAAAAGAATTGCACTCCTACCCTCCCTTAGTGTTTGCTGGCGAAGCGAGGAACTTGCAAGAGCGTTTAGCCCAAGTCATTGACAATAAGGCGTTTTTGTTGCAAGGGGGCGATTGCGCGGAGTCGTTTTCTCAATTTAGCGCTAACCGAATTAGGGATATGTTTAAAGTGGTGATGCAAATGGCGATTGTCTTAACTTTTGCTGGCTCTATACCGATCGTGAAAGTGGGGCGCATTGCCGGGCAATTTGCCAAGCCTCGCTCCAATGCGACTGAAATGCTGGATGATGAAGAAGTGTTGAGTTATAGAGGGGATATTATCAATGGGATTTCCAAAAAAGAAAGAGAGCCAAATCCTGAAAGAATGCTTAAAGCCTACCATCAAAGCGTAGCGACTTTGAATCTTATCAGAGCCTTTGCTCAAGGCGGGTTAGCGGATTTGGAGCAAGTGCATCGTTTCAATTTGGATTTTGTCAAAAACAACGATTTCGCACAGAAATACCAGCAAATCGCTGATCGGATCACGCAAGCTTTAGGGTTTATGCGAGCGTGTGGGGTGGAGATAGAGCGAACGCCTATTCTTAGGGAAGTGGAATTTTACACCAGCCACGAAGCGTTACTGCTCCATTATGAAGAGCCTTTGGTGCGTAAGGATAGTTTGACTAACCAGTTTTATGATTGCTCCGCGCACATGCTGTGGATTGGCGAAAGGACAAGAGATCCTAAGGGCGCGCATGTGGAGTTTTTAAGGGGGGTTTGTAACCCTATTGGCGTGAAAATCGGGCCTAGTGCGAGCGTGAGCGAAGTGTTAGAATTGTGCGATGTCTTAAACCCGCACAACCTTAAAGGGCGTTTGAATTTGATCGTGCGCATGGGTTCTAAGATGATTAAAGAGCGTTTGCCTAAGCTTTTACAAGGGGTGTTGAAAGAAAAACGCCATATTTTATGGAGCATTGATCCCATGCATGGCAACACGGTTAAAACCAGCTTGGGGGTTAAAACAAGGGCTTTTGATAGCGTGTTAGATGAAGTGAAAAGCTTTTTTGAAATCCATAGGGCTGAAGGGAGTTTAGCTTCAGGGGTTCATTTGGAAATGACGGGTGAAAATGTTACAGAATGTATCGGTGGCTCGCAAGCGATCACCGAAGAGGGTTTGAGTTGCCATTACTATACGCAATGCGATCCAAGACTAAACGCCACTCAAGCCCTAGAGCTCGCTTTTTTAATCGCTGACATGCTTAAAAAACAACGATCTTGATTGAAATCAAGATAATAAGAGGCTTTAGTCAAGCGATCGTTTCTTGTAGCGCGTTCTATAGGGGGATTTAGTTGGGGGTTGTAGGGGGAGAGTTTTTCAAAATACCCCAATTATCCCCTTAAGAGAATGGGTTTTACATAAAATAAAGTTTTAAAAATTAAAGGATAATAAGGTTAAATAAGGTTTTGAGTGCCGACATTTGATGAAAACAGAGCCAAATATTAATCTATCTTTAACTCTTTTTCTTTATAATTATCGTAAGCATTTTAATATTCAAAGGAGCTTGAAATGAGAATTTCTCTTTTAGCTGTAATTTTAGCGTTATTGTTTGTGGCTTGCCACGAAACTAAAAAACAAATCTTACAAAACGAAGCCGATAGCACCCCTTCAGAAAAAACCATTTGGCAGCCTGAACAAAAATAAAAATTGTAAAAATACTCAAAAGCGTTTTTAAAATAACACAATCAAAAAGCTAGCGAGTGGTGGTTTTTTGTAGTGCGATCTTAGGGGCTATTAAGGGGGAATGGTTTCAAAACACCCCCTATCCCTTATGAGTTTCGTTATCAAACTAAAACGAAGTTTAAAGAAACAAGTTCTTAAAAGCAAGAGAATGGCCAAAAAGCCTAAAATTAAAAAACCTCAAATTAAAACGGGTGAAAGTTAGAAAGTTAAACTATAAACTCTCTAAAACCTTTTGAGCATGGCCTTTCGCTTTGACATTGTAGAAGCATTTTTCTAAAACGCCTTGCGTGTTGATAATGAAAGTGGAGCGGATAATCCCCAAATGCTCCTTCCCATAAAGCATGCGTTTGCCATAAGCTTTGTAAAGATTGGCGGCTTTTTTATCTTCATCGCAGAGCAAGATCACATTCAAAGAGCATTGGCTGATAAATTTTTGATGCGATTGCGCGTTATCAGGGCTTACGCCTACGACAATAGCGTTTTTCTTTTCAAATTCATTAAACAGAGCGCTAAAGTCTTTGGCTTCTAGAGTGCATCCGGGGGTGTTGTCTTTAGGGTAGAAATACAGCACCACTTTTTTATGGAGCAAATCTTTTAAAGAAATTTCTACGCCATCGCTGTTTTTCAACCTGAAATCAGGGGCTAATTGCCCTACTTCTAATTTTTCCATTCTTATCCTTTAATAGAGAATGACAGCGACTTTTTGAGGCCCATGCACCCCAAAAACGGTTTTTAATTCAATATCAGCTGTCCGGCTAGGCCCGCCAATAAGGAGCATGTTTGTGGGTAATGTGCCGTTTTGGCTTTGGTTTTTTAAAGCTTGCACGCCTTCACTCAAATTGCGCACAATGGATTCTTTTTTCAATAAAATGATGCAATTAAGGGTGATGAGCGAAAGCAATCGCGGGCTTGCATGCGAAGAAACCGCCCCAATCATGCCCAAGCTTGAAATCCCACAAACCCCATGCAATAAAGCCGTATCAATCTCAAACAACTCTTCACGCATCGCTTCAATTTCTTTATCATAGGGCTGTAAAGTGAAATCCTTAAACGCTTCAAAATTCAAATTTAAATCTGTAGAGTGTAAGACTTTTTTGCTTTGAAAATTTTCTAAAGCTTTTAAAATGGCTTGCTCTAAATTTTCTTTAGCGCTTTCAATGACTTCAGCTTTATTCAACACCTGGAAATGCTTGTATTCTTCCACTAAGTCTTCAAACTCCACTTTAATGATATTTCTATAAATAGGGTTTGCTCCCTGAATGGCATGTTTGGCTCTGGCTTCTTTAATGCGCTTTAAAATAAGCTCTTTACTCATAAATCACCCCTTCTAAGTGCTGGACTTTTGCATGCAAGCTCGTGTCCATATTGGGTAAGGTCCTAACACTCGCCCACTCTTTGACTAAAGGCAGTACGGGAGCTAAAAGCTTGCCTAAAGGCGAGAAAAATTGAGCCATTTTCAATTGGAAACGCCACTTAGCCCCATCGCTTGCCATTTTGGCAAACATTTTCATAGAGAATTTTTCCATCCCGCTGTGTTGGGTGCTTTTAGCCCCCTTAATTACGCCCCTGCCCTCGCCCACTTTATCCGATCGTAAATCTCTAATGAGTTCGGCTAAAGGGATTTCTACAGGGCACACTTCAGTGCAACGCCCGCAAAGACTGCACAAATTAGGGATATGCCCGTAATTATTCAAGCCAAAGAGTTGGGGGGATACCACCACGCCTATAGGGCCAGGATAAGTAGAAAGATAGGCATGCCCACCGATTTTATCATACACAGGGCAGTGGTTCAAACAAGTCCCGCAACGAATGCATGAAAGGGCGCAGTAATACTTTTCATCAGCCAAAATATTAGAGCGGTTGTTGTCTAATAAAATGATATGGGCTTCTTTAGGGCCGTCTAAATCATCGTTTTTTCTAGGGCCTGTGATGATGTTTTGATAACAAGTGATAGGCACACCCACAGCACTTGGGGCGAGCAAATTGTTTAAAATCGCCGCATCATCAAAGCTTTCTACTAATTTTTCAATCCCACAAATTGCGACATGCACATCGCATGCGGTGGTGCTCATTCTGCCATTGCCTTCATTTTCCACTAACCAGATCGCTCCCTCATTAGCGATAGCGAAATTAACCCCACTGATCCCCATTTTAAAGCTTTCAAATTCTTTGCGCATGTGTTTTCTGGCGATCGCATTGAGCTTTTCAGGCTCTTCTTCATAAGCGGCGTTGAGTTTTTCTTCAAAAATCTTACCGATTTGCTTGCGGTTTTTATGGATAGCCGGCACGACAATATGCACAGGGTGTTCATTAATGAGCTGGATAATCAATTCGCCCAAATCCGTTTCTTGCGCTTGAATGCCCTTTTCTTTCAAGTAATGGTTCAAGCCAATTTCTTCGCTCGCCATGGATTTTTGTTTTAAAATGCGCT
Organism: Helicobacter pylori; assembly: GCF_011140715.1. Classification (GTDB taxonomy): domain Bacteria; phylum Campylobacterota; class Campylobacteria; order Campylobacterales; family Helicobacteraceae; genus Helicobacter; species Helicobacter pylori_DA. The sequence goes on from NZ_SFZZ01000017.1 coordinate 16,863, forward strand.
TGATATTCTTTTCTTTAGCGAGGTTGTAAATGATTTCATTAGCTTCATCGCCGTCTTTAGCGTAGTGGATTTTAAAGCCGTTTTTGGTGGCGTTTTTTTCAAACAATTCCAAATATTCATCAAGCCTGGATAAGATTTTAAGCTTGACTTCTTTGCCTAATTCCCTTAAATTTTCCCACTCGCTGTAACGATTTTTAAGGAGATTCTTACGATTAGCCCTTAAGGTATCCATTGCAGAACGCAAATTTTCCCTTAATTGCATATCGCCTAATTGGTCGGTGATGATTTCTTCGTATTCTTGGTCGCTATGATATTTTTCCATTGATTATTCCTTAAAATAATTCTTTAATGTTAAAGCCCAAGCCTTGAGGCTAAAAAGTCATAAAAATGCATGGGTTTTGTGGGAGAGCCCATTTTTTGCATAGCGGTGCTGATATTCATCAAACACCCAGCATCCGCTGAAACAATCACATCCACATGACGGCTTTCTATGTCTTTAATCTTTTCTTTGACCATAACCGCTGAAATTTCAGGCTCTTTAACTGAAAAAGTCCCCCCAAACCCGCAGCATTCTTCTTCTTTTTCCAATTCAATGAGTTCCACGTTTTTAAGCTGTCTGATGAGGTTTTTCGCTGAGTCAATCACTTTAGCCACCCTTAAAGCATGGCAATTAGAATGCCATGTGATTTTAAGGGGTTCGCCCTTATCTTCATATTTGACTTGCAATTTTTTATCCAAAAACTCGCTCAATTCATACACCCTAGAGCAAAAATCTTTAACCATGTTGAATTCCGCATGCCCTTCAAACAATTCCAAATAATCATGCCGCATCATCCCTGTGCATGAACCGCTAGGCAAGATGATAGGGTAGTCGTTATTGGAATAAAGTTTGATATTGTATAAAACGACTTTTTTCGTCTCTTCATAGTATCCTGAGTTATAGCTTGGCTGGCCGCAACATGTCTGGTCTTTTTTAAAAACCACTTCCAAATTTTCCTTACGGAGTAATTTGATAGCGTTAAGCGATGCGTTGCTGTATATGGCTGCTCCTAGACAAGTGGCAAAGAAATTGACTTTCAAAGAAGGCTCCTTAAAATTCCAAATTAAGAGTTTCAAACACAGATAGTATAATACTCAAAATTAGTAAGATTGTAACCACAAGTTGATAAACCCACTCGCTCAAATATTGTTACTAAAATAAACCACAGACGCGCTCAACCCCACCTAATATTAAACGCTACTTAAAATTAGTTTTTTCTTTTAAGTAAGATAAAGAAATACTTTTAATTATTCAAGGAAAATTTATGGAATTTTATCAAGTCTATGACCCATTAGGCCATATTTGGTTGAGCGCTTTAGTCGCACTTTCGCCTATTGCGCTCTTTTTTATCTCTCTTATTGTTTTTAAACTTAAAGGGTATAGCGCTGGGTTTTTAAGCTTAGCGCTTTCAATCCTTATTGCGTTATTTGTGTATAAAATGCCCGCTCAAATGGTGAGCGCGAGTTTTTTCTATGGCTTTCTTTATGGCTTATGGCCGATCGCATGGATTGTGATCGCTGCGATTTTTCTTTACAACCTTTCAGTGAAATCCGGGTATTTTGAGATTTTAAAAGAAAGCATTTTAAGTTTGACGCCGGATCATCGCATTTTAGTGATTTTGATCGGGTTTTGTTTTGGCTCGTTTTTAGAAGGAGCGATCGGTTTTGGAGGCCCGGTAGCGATCACAGCGGCGATTTTAGTGGGTCTTGGGCTAAACCCCTTATACGCTGCTGGGTTATGTTTGATCGCTAACACCGCTCCTGTAGCTTTTGGTGCAGTGGGCATCCCTATTACGGCGATGGCTAGCGTGGTGGGTATCCCTGAATTAGAGATTTCTCAAATGGTGGGCAGGGTGTTACCCATTTTTTCCATTGGTATTCCTTTTTTCATCGTGTTTTTGATGGATGGCTTTAGAGGGATTAGAGAAACTTTTCCTGCAGTGGCCGTTACGGGCTTTAGCTTCGCTATCGCGCAATTTTTAAGCTCTAATTATCTGGGGCCGCAGCTTCCGGATATTATTTCAGCTTTAGTGTCCTTAGTCGCTACCACTTTATTTTTAAAATTCTGGCAGCCCAAACGCATTTTCACGAGCAATGGCAAAGAGCCTACGATAAACACAGAAAAACACCATATTTGTAAGGTGATTGTGGCGTGGATGCCTTTTGTGTTGCTCACGATTACGATTATTATATGGACGCAACCATGGTTTAAAGCGCTCTTTAAAGAAGGTGGGGCTTTGGCGTTTTCTAGCTTTGCGTTTGAATTCAATTCTATCAGTCAAAAGATTTTTAAAACCGCTCCCATTGTTACTGAAGCAAAAAGCTTTCCTGTTGTGTTCAAATTCCCTTTGATCCTAACGACAGGCACTTCCATTTTTTTAGCCGCCCTTTTAAGCGTGTTTTTGTTGCGCGTGAAAATCAGCGATGCGATAGGGGTGTTTGGGGCTACTTTAAAAGAAATGCGTTTGCCGATTTTAACCATTGGCGTGGTTTTAGCGTTCGCGTATGTGGCTAATTATAGCGGTATGAGCGCCACGCTCGCTTTAGCGTTAGCGGATACTGGGCATGTTTTCACTTTCTTTTCGCCTGTGGTGGGCTGGCTTGGGGTGTTTTTAACCGGAAGCGATACGAGTTCTAATCTTTTATTTGGCTCTTTGCAAATGCTCATCGCTACACAGCTTGGCTTGCCTGAAGTGCTTTTCTTAGCGGCCAACACTTCCGGGGGCGTTGTGGGCAAAATGATAAGCCCTCAAAGTATCGCTATCGCTTGCGCAGCGGTGGGGTTAGTGGGGAAAGAGAGCGAATTGTTCAGATTTACAGTAAAATACTCCATCGCTTTGGCGATCATTATGGGGATTGTCTTCACTCTTATTGCTTATGTCTTCCCCTTTATTATCCCCATCATTCCTAAATAAGGGGGTTTTTAAAGAGATCTAGCGCTAAGAGAATATTTTTAAAAAGGGATTTTTTAGTGCTAGAATTTCATCAAGTTTATGACCCTTTGGGTAATATTTGGCTGAGCGCTCTTGTAGCCTTATTGCCGATTTTGTTATTTTTCTTATCTTTAATGGTTTTTAAACTCAAAGGTTATACAGCGGCCTTTTTGAGCGTGGCCTTATCAGCCATTATTGCGGTTTTAGTGTATAAAATGCCTGTTAGCATGGTGGGTTCAAGCTTTCTTTATGGCTTTCTTTATGGCTTATGGCCGATCGCTTGGATCATCATTGCAGCGATTTTTTTATACAAACTCAGCGTTAAATCCGGCTATTTTGAAATCTTAAAAGAAAGCGTTCAGTCCATCACTTTAGATCACCGCATTTTAGTGATTTTGATTGGCTTTTGTTTTGGCTCATTTTTAGAAGGCGCGATCGGCTTTGGAGGGCCTATTGCCATTACAGCGGCGATTTTAGTGGGCTTAGGGTTAAGCCCTTTGTATTCTGCCGGGTTATGTTTGATCGCTAATACCGCTCCTGTGGCTTTTGGCGCGGTGGGTATCCCTATAAGCGCGATGGCGAGCGCGGTAGGGGTGCCAGCGATTTTAATTTCAGCCATGACGGGTAAAATCCTCTTTTTTGTGAGCTTGTTAGTGCCGTTTTTCATCGTGTTTTTAATGGATGGCTTTAAAGGGATTAAAGAAACTTTTCCGGCCGTTTTTATCGCGGCTTTTTCTTTCGCTGGCACGCAATTTTTAAGCTCTAATTATTTAGGGCCAGAATTGCCCGGCATTATTTCAGCCCTTGTTTCACTCGTTGCAACGGCGCTCTTTTTGAAATTTTGGCAGCCTAAAGCGATTTTTAGAAGCGACGGCAAAGCGGTTTCATTCACTAAAACTAACCATCATATCTGTAAAATCTATGTCGCTTGGTCTCCTTTTGTGATTTTAGTTTTAGTCATTGTGTTATGGATACAGCCTTTTTTTAAAGCTTTATTTGAAAAAGACGGCTTGTTAGCTTTTTCTAATTTTTATTTTGAGTTCAATAATATCAGTAACCACATCTTTAAAAGCCCGCCTTTTGTAGAAGCCAATCAAAGCGTGAGTTTTCCTGTGGTGTTTAAACTCCTCTTAATCAACACGGTTGGCACTTCCATTTTTTTGGCCGCTCTTGTTAGCATGCTCGTTTTAAGGGTGCGAGTGAGCGATGCAGTGAGCGTCTTTGGCGAGACTTTGAAAGAAATGCGCTACCCCATTCTCACCATTGGTTTAGTCTTAAGCTTTGCTTATGTGTCTAATTACAGCGGGATTTCTTCCACTCTAGCCTTAGCGCTCACCCATACAGGCTTAGCTTTCACCTTTTTCTCGCCTTTGATCGGGTGGGTGGGCGTGTTTTTAACCGGAAGCGATACGAGTTCTAATCTTTTGTTTGGCTCTTTACAGCAACTCACCGCCCAACGATTGCACCTCCCTGAGGTTTTAACCCTAACAGCTAATACCGTGGGAGGCACTTTAGGAAAAATGATAAGCCCTCAAAGTATCGCTATCGCTTGCGCGGCAGTGGGGTTAGCCGGGAAAGAGAGCGATTTATTCAAATTCACGGCTAAATATTCGCTTATTTTTGTAGCGATCATGGGAGTCGTGATCAGCGCGATCGCGTATTGGATCCCTGAAGTGGTGCCTGCGATAAAGTAGAGCCATTTTAGATTTGGTAGGGTTTAACCCCCAAATAAATTTTTTTGTTTTAAAAGATTTAGGATTTTAAGCGTCATAGAGCTTATGGGTAAGGTCTCTAAATCTTTAAGGCTATAAAAACGAATAGGGTTTTTTAAATCTTTTGTGGTGGCAAGGTAGAGGTTTAAATTGAGCTTGAATTTAGTGTGGCTGTGCTTGATAGCACCTAAAAAGGGGAGTTTGAATTCTAAATCCTCTTTTAAATTAGGAAAATGGTGCATCCCCAAATAGAGTTTTTGCTCTATTTTTTCTAAAGCGATTTGGTTATTTTGGATCACAACGCCCAAGTAACGCTCTTCTTGAATGATCTCTTGTTTTTTCTTAAGCGTGTGTTTTTCTAGGTGGTTTTTACCTAAACAATAAGGATTGAAAGGGCAAATCGCGCATTTGGGTTTAGGGGAGCAGATTAAAGCCCCTAGATCAATTAGGGCTTGGTTATGATTAAAGCTTTCATTAGAATTAAGAAAGTCATTCGCCTTAATTTGTAAGTCTTTAGCCGTGATATTAGGATCCAAACCAAAAAGCCTTAAAAGCACTCGTTTGATATTAGCATCCACGCATGCACTCTTTTCTCTAAAGCCAAAACATAAAATCGCATTAGCCGTGTATGCGCCAATCCCGGGGAGTTTTAATAGGCTTTGATAGTCATTGGGTAATTGTGAGTTGTGTTCTTTAACGCAGATTTCAGCGCTTTTTTTTAAATTTTTAGCCCTTGAATAATAGCCAAGCCCTCTCCAGAGCAATAAAACCTCCTCTAATTGAGCGTTCGCTAAGTCTTTTAAAGTGGGGAAAGCTTTTAAAAAAGGGGAATAAAAACGCTCAATTACCGTGTTGATTTGGGTTTGTTGGCTCATCACTTCGCTGATATAGACTTCATAAGGAGCGTTAATGCCCTTTAAATTCCTAAAAGGTAAATCCTTTCGCCCAAATTCTTCATACCATTTTAAAAGGGCGTTGTGTAAAGTTTCCAGCTACAACCACCTATAAGCGATGAATTTGACCCAAGGCACGCACACGCTTAAAAACACGATCAAATACACCATGCCAAAAATAAACCCCCATTTCCAAAAATCCTTGCTTGAAATATACCCGCTCCCGTAATAAATGGTGGATGGGCCTGTGCCATAGGGGGTTAAAATCCCCATAATCCCTAAAGAAAGCATTAAAAACAAGCTCAATTCTTGCAAATTGACCCCTTGAATGTGCGAACCAATCCCCACAAAAAGCGCAAATAACGCGCTCACATGAGCGGTGATACTGGCGAAAAAATAATGCAACAGATAAAAGAAAGCTATAATAAACAAGACCGCTATTAACGGATCCAAGTTGGCATGCTCTAAAAAATTTTGAGCCACATTGCCGATAAAATTTAAAAAACCCACATTTTTAAGCCCGCCAGCCATCGTGAGCAGCGATCCCAGCAATAAAAAAATATTGAACGCGCTCTTGTTTTTAATGATGTCTTCATAGCTTACAATCTTACAAAACGCCATTAAAACCATGACAATCAAAGCCGTCGCGCTCGCATGCAAGCCTAAAGATTTACCAAAAATCCAACCCAATAAAGCCAATAAAGTGAGGCTGAGCATTAAAATTTCTTTTAAAGAAAACCTCCCCATGCCCTCTAATTCTTTTTTGGCCCACAAACTCACTTCCTTTGAGCCTTTTAAGGTGGGTTTGCAGGTTTTATACGCTAATAAAGGCACGAGTAAGATCAAAACCACCCCACAAGGCAAGAACGCTAAAAACCACGAAAACCATGAGATTTCATTCACGCCCATTTTGGTAGCGATTTCCATTGCTAGGGGGTTAGGAGCGAGCGCGGTTAAAAACATGGACGAAGTGATGCAAGTTGAAGCCAAAGCGACCCACATCAAATACGCGCCGATTTTGTTAGGGTTATTATTGGGAGTAGAACCCATTAAGGGTGGGATAGAAGAAACTATGGGATAGAGTATGCCCCCACTTCTAGCGGAATTGCTAGGGATAAAGGGGGCCAGACACAATTCGCTCAAACCAATCGCATAGCCTAAACCTAAAGGGGTTTGCCCTAAAAACCTAATGAGTAAAAGAGCGATCCGTTTCCCTAACAAGCTTTTTTCATACCCTAAACCCAAAATAAAAGCGACAAACACAAGCCACACCGTTTTATTCGCATACCCGCTCAAACCCCATGAAATGGCCTTATTAGCGCTCGCTACTTCATCACTCGCTCCAATTTTTAACGCCACGCACAACACTAACGCGCTCAATGCCACTAAACCTGGTGGCACCGGCTCTAAAATTAGCCCTATAATCATGCCCATGAAAATACAAAAATAAAGCCATGCGTTAGGGTTTAGCCCGTCCGGTGCACCTAAAAAATACAACAGCGTTGCGATAAAAAAAGGGGCAAGAATGATGAGGGTTTGTTTAATCATGTTTAACCTTTAGCCAAAGATAGTAGCAATTTGGCTTAAAAATGCCATTCAAATGGGATTAAGTTATTACAATGTTACAGAAAAAGATTAAAAATTAAGCTTTTTGAAAAAGATAAAATTTTATAATTATGTTTATCTTTGTTGAATTTACTACAAATAGGAGTATTGCATGCAAGAAAATGTGCCTTTGAGTTATGATTATTCCATTAGCAAATTGTTTCTTTATGCGATGGTTGCATTTGGGATAATAGGCATGTTAATAGGGATCGTGCTAGCCTTTGAATTGTCTTTCCCTAACTTGAATTACATTGCAGGGGAGTATGGCGTTTTTGGCCGCTTACGCCCCTTACACACGAATGCGGTGATCTATGGTTTCACTCTTGGAGGGATTTGGGCGAGTTGGTATTATATCGGTCAAAGGGTGCTTAAAATCACTTATTACCAACACCCCTTTTTGAAAATTGTAGGGTTATTGCATTTTTGGCTCTGGATTCTTCTTTTAATACTAGGGGTTATTAGCTTGTTTGCTGGTCTTACTCAATCTAAAGAATACGCTGAATTGATGTGGCCTTTAGATATTATCGTGGTTGTGGCATGGGTGCTATGGGGGGTTAATATGTTTGGGAGCATGAGCGTTAGGAGGGAAAATACCATTTATGTGTCTTTATGGTATTACATCGCTACTTATGTGGGTATAGCGGTGATGTATATCTTCAATAACCTTTCTGTCCCCACCTATTTTGTCGCTGATATGGGGAGTGTTTGGCATTCTATTTCTATGTATTCAGGCAGTAATGATGCGCTCATTCAATGGTGGTGGGGGCATAATGCGGTCGCTTTTGTCTTTACGAGTGGGGTGATTGGCACGATTTATTATTTCTTGCCTAAAGAGAGCGGTCAGCCTATCTTTTCTTACAAACTCACTTTGTTTTCTTTCTGGAGCTTGATGTTTGTTTATATTTGGGCAGGTGGGCACCATTTGATTTATTCCACCGTACCTGATTGGGTGCAAACCCTTTCTAGCGTGTTTTCAGTGGTGTTGATCTTGCCTTCGTGGGGGACAGCCATTAACATGCTTTTAACGATGAGGGGCCAGTGGCACCAGCTCAAAGAAAGCCCTTTGATCAAGTTCTTAGTTTTAGCTTCAACTTTCTACATGCTTTCCACTTTAGAAGGATCCATTCAAGCCATTAAGAGCGTGAACGCTTTAGCGCATTTTACCGATTGGATCATTGGGCATGTGCATGACGGCGTGCTTGGGTGGGTAGGCTTCACTTTGATTGCGAGCATGTATCACATGACACCTAGGCTTTTCAAAAGAGAGATTTATTCAGGCAGGCTTGTGGATTTCCAATTCTGGATCATGACTTTAGGGATTGTGCTTTACTTTTCGTCCATGTGGATTGCAGGGATCACGCAAGGGATGATGTGGAGGGATGTGGATCAATACGGGAATCTCACTTACCAGTTCATTGACACGGTTAAGGTGCTAATCCCTTATTACAATATTAGAGGCGTTGGGGGTCTTATGTATTTTATTGGATTTATTATTTTTGCCTACAATATTTTTATGACAATCACAGCAGGCAAAAAATTAGAGCGTGAGCCCAATTACGCCACGCCTATGTCTAGATAGGGGAGGTTGGAAATGTTTAGTTTTTTAGAGAAGAATCCGTTCTTTTTCACTCTTGCGTTTATTTTTGTGTTTGCGATCGCAGGCTTGGTGGAGATTTTGCCCAACTTCTTCAAATCCGCTCGCCCGATTGAAGGCTTACGGCCTTATACGGTTTTAGAGACAGCAGGGAGGCAAATTTATATCCAAGAAGGTTGTTATCATTGCCATTCCCAACTCATTCGCCCTTTCCAAGCTGAGGTAGATCGATATGGCGCGTATAGTTTGAGTGGGGAGTATGCGTATGATAGGCCATTTTTGTGGGGGTCTAAAAGGATTGGCCCTGATTTGCATAGGGTGGGGGATTATCGCACAACCGATTGGCATGAAAAGCACATGTTTGATCCTAAAAGCGTTGTGCCGCACAGCATCATGCCTGCCTATAAGCATTTATTTATCAAAAAGAGCGATTTTGACACCGCTTATGCTGAAGCTTTGACGCAAAAAAAGGTTTTTGGCGTGCCTTATGACACCGAAAACGGCGTGAAATTAGGGAGCGTAGAAGAAGCGAAAAAAGCCTATTTAGAAGAAGCGAAAAAAATCACAGCTGATATGAAAGACAAGAGAGTGCTAGCCGCGATTGAGAGAGGTGAAGTGTTAGAAATTGTGGCTTTGATCGCTTATTTGAATAGCTTGGGTAATTCCAGGATCAACGCTAATCAAAACGCTAAATAAGGGGTGAATGATGGATTTAGAAAGTTTGAGAGGTTTTGCGTATGCGTTTTTCACTATTCTTTTTACGCTCTTTTTGTACGCTTATATTTTTAGCATGTATAGAAAGCAAAAAAAGGGTGTCGTGGATTATGAGCGATACGGGTATTTAGCGTTAAATGACGCTTTAGAAGATGAGTTGATTGAACCACGCCATAAAGAAGTTCATGATAAGGGCATAAAGGAAAGTTGAAATGGATTTTTTAAACGACCATATAAATGTTTTTGGCTTGATTGCAGCGCTTGTGATTTTAGTTTTAACCATCTATGAATCCAGTTCGCTCATTAAAGAAATGCGCGACAGCAAATCTCAGGGTGAGCTTGTAGAAAATGGGCATTTGTTTGATGGGATAGGGGAGTTTGCCAATAATGTGCCAGTAGGCTGGATCGCAAGCTTTATGTGCACGATTGTGTGGGCTTTTTGGTATTTTTTCTTTGGGTATCCGCTGAATAGCTTTTCTCAAATCGGGCAATACAATGAAGAGGTTAAAGCACACAACCAAAAATTTGAAGCCAAATGGAAGCATTTGGGTCAAAAGGAATTAGTGGATATGGGTCAAGGCATCTTTTTAGTCCATTGTTCGCAATGCCATGGCATCACCGCTGAGGGCTTGCATGGGAGCGCTCAAAATCTGGTGCGTTGGGGTAAAGAAGAGGGCATTATGGACACCATTAAGCATGGCTCTAAAGGCATGGATTATCTCGCTGGGGAAATGCCCGCTATGGAATTGGACGAAAAAGACGCTAAAGCGATCGCAAGCTATGTGATGGCAGAACTTTCTAGCGTTAAAAAGACAAAAAACCCTCAACTCATTGATAAGGGCAAGGAATTGTTTGAAAGCATGGGTTGCACAGGCTGTCATGGCAATGATGGTAAGGGCTTGCAAGAAAATCAAGTGTTTGCGGCCGATTTGACCGCTTACGGCACAGAGAATTTTTTGAGAAATATCTTAACGCATGGCAAAAAGGGCAATATAGGGCATATGCCATCATTCAAATATAAAAACTTTAGCGATTTGCAAGTTAAAGCGTTAGCCGAATTTATCCAATCGCTAAAACCCTTAGAAGATTAAAGGAAAAGAGATGAAATTTTTAAACGGATTAGCAGGGAATTTACTGATTGTGGTTATTTTATTGTGTGTGGTCGTTTTTTTTACGCTCAAAGCGATCCATATCCAAAAAGAGCAAGCCACCAATTATTACCGCTATAAGGATATTAACGCTTTAGAGACAAAAAACACCCAAAACCGGGCCAATTATGAATTAGTCAATCAAGGGAGTAAAAAATGAAATTCACGACTTTAGAAAAAATCTTAGCCTTAATGGTAGTAGCGACCATTTTAATGACGATTGTTATTTCTTTTGTGCCTAACTTGTTTTTGTTTAGCACATGAAAGGCTTATGGTTTGTAATCTCTTTAGTTTTTGTTGGTTTTTTGTGGGCTGATGAATCTTATGTTTTTAATAACGCTAAAGGGCGTTTGGTAGAAAAAAGCGTTCTGTTTGTAGAAGGCGTTTCTAAAGAGCTTTATCTTAAAACAGGCGTGCGTTTTGTGATTGATATGACGGATTTTGAAAAAAATCCTATCGCTTTGGCGGCTAAAAAGGAACGCCAAAATTATCAAGAGGGCTTTTTAAAGCAATTCAAACCCCCTTTTGTGGTATTCTTTTTTTACCATGACGCTCAAAAAATAGAATTGGTGGCTAACCCTAAAGATTTGCTAGACACTGATAAAATCTTTTTTGAAAAAATCGCTCCCTTACTCCCTACAAACGCTAAAGAATACACGCCCCAAAGGATTTCAGCCATGCTCATTAACGGCTATTCGGTCGCAGTAGATGCTTTAGCGCAAAAATATCGTGTGAATATCACGCAAAATTTTAACGCTCCTAAGGGAGTAACTTTTGTAAAGGTGGTTATTTATATTTTGTTATTGACGCTTTTAGGCACGTTTTTGGGGCTTTATTTTTTTAAAAAATCTTAAGAGAGAAATCAATGAAAGAAAAAAACTTTTGGCCTTTAGGGATCATGAGCGTGCTCATTCTTGGGCTTGGGATCGTGGTGTTTTTGGTGGTGTTTGCCCTAAAAAATTCGCCTAAAAACGATTTAGTGTATTTCAAGGGTCATAATGAAGTGGATTTAAACTTTAACGCTATGCTTAAAACCTATGAAAACTTTAAATCCAATTATCGTTTTTTAGTGGGTTTAAAGCCTCTCACAGAAGACTCTAAAACCCCCATTTTACCCTATTTTTCTAAAGGCACGCATGGGGATAAAAAACTCCAAGAAAACCTTTTAAAAAACGCTTTGATCTTGGAAAAATCCAACACGCTTTATGCACGATTGCAACCGCTCAAACCCGCTTTAGATTCGCCAAATATTCAAGTGTATTTAGCGTTTTATCCCAGCCCATCACAGCCCAGATTATTAGGAACGCTTGATTGCGCAAACGCATGCGAGCCTTTAAAATTTGATTTGTTAGAGGGCGATAAAGTGGGGCGCTATAAGATCCTTTTTAAATTCATTTTTAAAAATAAAGAAGAATTGATTTTAGAGCAACTGGCTTTTTTCAAGCAGCGCATCTAAAAAATGCCTTTAGCGTTTTTTATTAACACTCAATCATTAAAAAGCCTGAATTTTCTATCCAAACGGGTATAATAAGGCTATGGGTTTTTTAAAAGTTTTTAAACATGACGCCTTGGGGCAAGTAGGGAATATTGTTATAGGGAATTTCTTAATAACGCTCACTATTTTAGCGGTTTGTTTTTCCTCTCAAAGCGCTGAAGAAACGACCATGCTCACCCTAAGCTACACGCTCTTTTTTATCTTGGGGGCGTTTTTACTAATCGCAATAAGCGTGGGAGCGATCAAAAATCTCAATGCGCTTTTTTCTAAAAGGGGGGTTTTAAGCTTTTCTTTACCCGTTAGTTTAGAGTCTTTATTGCTCCCTAAAATCTTGCTCCCCATGGTGTTTTTTATCTTCAGTTTGTTCTGGTTTGTAGCGAGCGTGCGTTTGGGCTATTCTCTTTTTAACGCGCAATCCAGCGTGCTGTTTATCTTGCACACTGCTTTAAAAACCTTTGTGTTAAAACCCACTAAAACTATAGGCGTTGCGCTGTTTTTAGGGCTTGTTTTAATGAAATTCTTATTTGTTTTGAGCGTTTTAAACGCTACTAGGATCAAAAAAGCGCGTTTTTTACTCGGGGGGTTGTTGTTCATTCTGGTGGGGGTTGTTTTGGAATTGGCGTTCAATTCGTTACTGCCCTTAATGAGCTCTAGTTTAAGCATCAATGAGGGGTTTTATTATTTCTTGCAACAACAAGAATTACAAGAAAATAAATACTATCTTTTATGGGGGGTGGATTTTTTAAAAATCCTTTTATTGTATGGGGTGATCCGTTACTTGCTTATGCATAAATTGGAATTAGATTAAAAAAAGCGGTATTGCAAATATTCATCAGTGAGCAAGCAATCTTTAGTCTTTAACAAACTGGCATAAAACCCATGCTGATAGCCCAATTCAAAAAGCTTGTCTATGGCGAGGATTTGAATCTCGCTTAAGCGCGTTGAAGTTTCGTTCGCATACAAGCTTAAATAAGTTTGTAAGCGCTCCATATTGACACGAATGAGTGCGCGCTCTAAGAGCATGTTAGAGAGCAAATTTTGGTGTTTTAAAGCGACTTCAACCGCTTTAATCAAAGCCTTTTTAACCAAAATCGTGCGATACAAGGGGATAGAGCGCCTAATCGCCATGCCCCCTAAAGGCAAGGGTAAATCATCAACTTTAATGAGTTCTTTCCAAACATCCCACAATTCTTTTTCCACTTCTAATTCATTATGAAAATCCAAGATACTCTCATGGATGAGCACGCCCGCATGCACGCTCCCTTCAAGCACCGCTTTTTCAATGTCTAAAAAATTCATGTAAGCGATGCGCGCATGTTTGTAATAGATCTTAAACAAGAGGGCGTTGGTGGTGTGCTCCCCGCTTAATGCGACCTTAAAATCTTTTTTCAATTTCACGCCCTTTTTTTTCACTAATTTAGGCCCATAGCCATTCCCAAAGCTCGTCGCTGTAGGGAGCAGGGCGTAATCGTTTGCAATTTTAGGGTATAGCCCAAAGCTGATTGCGCTCACATCATAAGTGTTTTTTAGGGCTTCTTGGTTTAGGGTTTCAATATCAAGGGCGATATTGTGGAATGTTTTATTTTTAATGGGGCAATCTATCCAGCCAAACTTAATCGCATAATACATGAAAATATCATCAGCATCAGGGCTATGAGCGACACTAATCAAAGTAAAATCCTTTTGTGATAGGGTAAGTCCTTTTATTATAATAGATTTTAGGCTAGGATTTGATAGAATAAACAAATCAAATTCAATAAGGTAATTTAATGGCAATAGATGAAGACAAACAAAAAGCGATTTCTTTAGCGATCAAACAAATTGATAAGGTTTTTGGTAAGGGGGCGTTGGTGCGCCTTGGGGATAAGCAAGTAGAAAAGATTGACTCTATTTCTACAGGCTCGTTAGGGTTAGATCTGGCTTTAGGGATTGGGGGCGTTCCAAAAGGTAGGATCATTGAAATTTATGGGCCAGAGTCAAGCGGGAAGACCACTCTAAGCTTGCATATTATTGCAGAATGCCAAAAAAATGGCGGCGTGTGTGCGTTTATTGACGCTGAGCATGCCCTAGATGTGCATTATGCTAAGAGGCTAGGCGTGGATACGGAAAACTTACTCGTTTCCCAACCTGATACAGGCGAGCAAGCTTTAGAGATTTTAGAAACGATCACCAGAAGCGGAGGGATTGATTTAGTGGTGGTGGATTCCGTAGCGGCTCTTACGCCTAAAGCGGAGATTGATGGGGATATGGGCGATCAGCATGTGGGCTTGCAAGCAAGGCTTATGAGCCATGCGTTAAGAAAAATCACCGGTGTTTTGCACAAGATGAACACCACTTTAATTTTTATCAATCAAATCAGGATGAAGATTGGCATGATGGGTTATGGGAGTCCAGAGACCACAACCGGGGGTAATGCCTTAAAATTCTATGCGAGTGTTAGGATTGATATTAGAAGGATTGCGGCTTTAAAACAAAACGAACAGCATATTGGCAACAGGGCTAAAGCCAAAGTGGTTAAAAATAAAGTCGCTCCGCCCTTTAGAGAAGCGGAATTTGACATCATGTTTGGGGAAGGGATTTCTAAAGAGGGCGAAATCATTGATTATGGCGTGAAATTAGATATTGTGGATAAGAGTGGGGCATGGCTTAGTTACCAGGATAAAAAGCTAGGGCAAGGCCGAGAAAACGCTAAAGCCTTACTGAAAGAAGACAAAGCTCTAGCGAATGAAATCACTCTTAAGATTAAAGAGAGCATTGGCTCTAATGAAGAGATCATGCCCTTACCAGATGAGCCTTTAGAAGAAATGGAATAGAAAGGATTTTGATGCTAACCATTAAAGATATTCATGCTTTAGAAGTGATGGATAGTAGGGGCAATCCTACCATTCAAGCCAGCGTGATTTTAAACGATAACACTAAAGCGAGCGCGATTGTGCCTAGCGGAGCGAGCACCGGTAAAAGAGAAGCGTTAGAATTAAGGGATAATGACAAAACCCGTTTTTTGGGTAAAGGGGTCTTAAGGGCATGCGAAAATGTCAATAGCGTGATCAAACATAATTTGATAGGGCTTGAAGCGATCAATCAAGCCTTTGTGGATGAGAGGTTAAGGGCTTTAGACGGCACGCCTAATTACGCTAATTTAGGGGCGAACGCTGTTTTGGGCGTTTCTATGGCGTTAGCAAGGGCTAGCGCGAAGGCTTTAAATCTGCCATTATACCGCTATTTAGGGGGGGCTAACGCTCTGACTTTGCCGGTGCCGATGCTCAATATCATCAACGGCGGAACGCATGCGAACAATTCCATAGACTTTCAAGAATACATGATCATGCCTTTAGGGTTTGAGAGTTTTAAAGAAGCTTTAAGAGCGAGCGCGGAAGTCTATCACACGCTTAAAAAACTTTTAGATGGGAAGAATCAGCTCACAAGCGTGGGCGATGAAGGGGGTTTTGCGCCTAATTTTAACAACAATGTAGAACCCCTTGAAATCATTTCTCAAGCCATTGAAAAAGCCGGCTATAAATTAGGCGAAGAAATAGCGCTCGCTTTAGACGTGGCGAGCAGTGAGTTAGTGGATGAACATTTCAATTACCATTTAAAGGGTGAAAATAAGATTTTAGATTCGCATGAATTAGTGGCTTATTATAAAGAGTTGGTGGCAAAATACCCGATCGTGTCCATTGAAGATGGTTTGAGCGAAGACGATTGGGAGGGTTGGGCGTTTTTGAGCAAGGAATTAGGGCGTCAAATCCAATTAGTGGGCGATGATTTGTTTGTAACGAACGCGAGCATCTTGCAAAAAGGCATTGAAAAAAATGTTGCGAACGCCATTTTGATCAAACCCAATCAAATCGGCACCATTAGTGAAACTTTAGAGACCATAAGATTAGCCAAACACCATGCCTATCAATGCGTGATGAGCCATAGAAGCGGGGAGAGTGAAGACAGCTTTATCGCTGATTTTGCGGTCGCACTCAATACTGGGGAAATCAAAACCGGATCCACCGCAAGGAGTGAAAGGATCGCCAAATACAACCGCCTTTTAGAAATTGAGCATGAATTAAAAGGGGGGATTTATATCGGCAAAGAGTTGTTTAAGCATGGCTAGTGGCCTTTTTGAAAACGATGGAATCAAAGACAACAAAGCGCGAGATTTTTTTTATAGCCATAGCTCCCTTATTGTCTTTTTCCTTTTACTGCTTGGGTTTGGGTATTATTTAGGGAAGTTGCTTTTTGGGGGTTCTTCTTTAGAAGTTTATTTGGATTTAAGAGACAAGCATGAACGATTGCAACAAGAAATCACCGAATTGCAAAGCAAGAACGTGCGCTTGCAAAAGCGTTTGTTTGAATTGAGGGAATTACGGCCTAGAGATTAGATTTAAGGAAATGGCAGTGTTAAAAAAGACGATAGGTTTGGTGGCGGTTTTAAGCGTTTTATTAGCCAGAGACAACCCTTTTGAGCCTGAAATCAATTCCAAGAATTTGCAAGGGGGCTTTAGCGGGATCTATGATGACTACCTCAAAGAAATCCATGTGGATTTGCCCACGAGCGCTAGGATCTTAAAAAAAATCACGCTTACTTACCAGGATATTGATGGCTCTATCCATTCTAAAGTCGTGGGCATTGATAAAAGCATTGATTGGCATTACCCCTTAAAGCTCTCCCAACACACCCTTAATCAAGACGCCTTTGAAAAACGCTATCAGATCCAAGATTTTGATTTTTTAATGGCAAACAACACGATGATTTTGCACTCCCCTTATAAAATTTTGCGCTCTTTTGTGCTAGTCAATCCTTATAGAATCGTGTTGGACACGCAAAAAGGCCCTTTGGATATTTATCAAAACATGGATTTAAACCAGAAGTTTTTTTCTCACATTAAAGTCGGCACGCACAAAGATTATTACCGCATCACGCTCATTTTAGATGGGAAATACCGCTATCTTTTAGAAGAAAAAAATGGGGCGTATGAATTAAAATTGAAATAAAAGCGTGCAGCATTTAGTCTTAATCGGTTTTATGGGGAGTGGTAAAAGCTCTTTAGCGCAAGAATTGGGGCTGGCTTTGAAATTAGAAGTGCTGGATACGGATATGATCATTAGCGAGAGGGTGGGCTTGAGCGTGAGAGGGATTTTTGAAGAGCTTGGCGAAGACAATTTCAGGATGTTTGAAAAAAATTTGATTGATGAATTAAAAACGCTCAAAACCCCCCATATCATTTCTACCGGTGGGGGCATTATCATGCATGATAATCTTAAGGGTTTAGGCACAACTTTTTACCTCAAAATGGATTTTGAGACCTTGATTAAGCGTTTGAATCAAAAAGAAAGGGAAAAACGCCCCCTTTTGAATAACCTCACTCAAGCCAAAGAGCTTTTTGAAAAACGCCAAGCCCTCTATGAAAAAAACGCCTCCTTTATCATTGACGCAAGGGGTGGTTTAAATAATTCTTTAAAACAAGTGCTACAATTCATCGCATAAATTTTTTTAAAGGCCTTGTGATGTTAAGTAGAGACATTGTCCAATATTCCAAGATCCGCACTGAGTTATACGCCTACCTCACTTATTTGTTTTCGCACAATATCCGTAACCACCTTCCTGAAATCACTTTGGATTATTTAAACAAACAGATCAGAAAAATGCACGCTGAAATCAAAATGGCAAAAAGTTTTTTTGTGTTAGACGCTAAGGGCATGCTAATTCTTAAGCCAAGCCAACTTAAAGAGCAGGGGCATAAGGAAGGGATATTAGAGCATGATTTAACAGAAGGGATTGAATTAGAATCGCATGCCAGTTTTAGCGATAAGTATTATTTTTATCAAGCCGTGAGTGAAAAGCGTTGCATTTTAACCGACCCCTATCCTTCTAAAAAAGGAAACCATTTAGTAGTGAGCGCATCTTACCCGGTGTATGATCAAAATAACGATTTGGCGTTTGTGGTGTGCTTGCAAATCCCTTTGAGAGTGGCGATTGAAATCAGCTCGCCTTCAAAGTATTTTAAAACCTTTAGCGAAGGGAGCATGGTCATGTATTTTATGATTTCTATCATGCTCACTTTAGTGTCGTTGCTCTTATTTGTGAAATGCATTTCTAGCTTTTGGACAGCGATCGTGCATTTTAGCAGTTTTGACATTAAAGAAGTGTTCCACCCTATCGTGCTTTTAACCCTAGCCTTAGCCACCTTTGATTTGGTCAAGGCGATTTTTGAAGAGGAAGTTTTGGGTAAAAATAGCGGGGATAATCACCATGCGATCCACCGCACGATGATCAGGTTTTTAGGCTCTATCATTATCGCATTAGCCATTGAAGCGTTAATGCTGGTGTTTAAATTCAGCGTGAGCGAACCGGATAAAATCACTTATGCGGTGTATTTGGCTATCGGCGTGGCGGTGCTTTTGATCAGTTTAGCGATTTATGTTAAATTCGCTTATAGTGTGTTGCCCAAACGAGAACGCTAAGAGTTTAAAAATTTTCTTTTAAGCGTTTGAAAATCCTCTTCAATCTAAAAAAAACATATTCTAAAAGGGTTTTTTTATTGAGTAGGGGGGCAAGAAATTCAAAGGTTTTTTGTTTGTCTTTAAGGCTTAAACATTCTGTCATTTGTTTAAGGAATTTCACGGAATATTCAGCATAAAAAGGGGTTTTTAAAAGAATCTCATGCCATTCTTTAGAATATAAAGCAGTGGGTGAAATCCAAGGTTTTCCTACAAAATAAAAATGCAGCATGACGATTTCTTGTTGGCTAGGAATGAAGCGTTTTTGATTGACCATGAAAGGGTGGGCGTTGTAAATATAAGGTAAGATTAAAACTTTTTGATAGCATGCGAGCGTTAAAAGATCCTGTTCAGGGCAAAACACGCACTGGCCTTTTTGATGGGTTAGATTGAGTAGGCGTTCTTCTAAATGATCAGCACGCCACAGCTTTAAATTCACGATTAAAAACCCAACATTATAGTGGTTTTCACAAATGATTTTCATGTCTTTTTCTTTAAGGTAATGCTCATGGAGAAAAAATTTTTGGCGAGACTCTCTCTCCCTTTCTGTTTGGAAATGTTTAAGGCTTTTAGGAGAAGCAAAATCTTTAGCCGCTCCAAAATAATAGCCATCTAGCGGGATAAAAAAACTCTCGCTCACATCGTTTAAAAACAAAGTGTCTGCATCAAACATGATGATTTTGTCGTATTGCGGGAATAAAGAAGCCAAAAACAAGCGGCACATGACCATTTTAGAA
Source organism: Helicobacter pylori (assembly GCF_011140715.1). Lineage (GTDB taxonomy): Bacteria > Campylobacterota > Campylobacteria > Campylobacterales > Helicobacteraceae > Helicobacter > Helicobacter pylori_DA. The sequence goes on from NZ_SFZZ01000017.1 coordinate 36,225, forward strand.
AAGCGAGTCTTAGCGTAAATATTGAGTTGCAAAAAAGCTTCATGGACTTTATCGATCGCAGAAGGTTCTGCTAGGGTAGTAGTAGGGTTATTGGGATCTGAAATGTCTAAAAAATCCACGCTCGCAAAAGCGCTAAAGGGGGCTAGAGTTTCTTTCAATTTGCACTGGTTTTCAAGGCTTAAGTTATCCACCAAGCAGTGGATTTTATAAAAAAGTTTTTTACTATCATTTTGGGATTGGGGATTTTGCGATTTAGGATTTTCTGATTTAGCGCAAGCCAGCATGGAATATAAGCTCACGCCAGCCGGAATGGCGTAATGATTGTCAAAAGCGATAACAATAGGAATAGTAATACTCATTTTAAGTGGTTTCCCTAAAACAGGTTTTTTAAATCAATTTAATCCAAAAGTTGAATTTATTTTTTTAATAATTATACTATAATAACCAATTAAATTGGGGTTTTACTGATTTGTCTTTGTGCGAGCTTTGGCTTAGTTTTGTAAGGAATGAGATGATAAAGAGTTGGACTAAAAAGTGGGTTTTGATTTTATTTTTAATGGCAAGTTGTTTCAGTTATTTGGTGGCTACAACCGGTGAGAAATATTTTAAGATGGCCAATCAAGCCATTAAGAAAGGGGATTACCATAGAGCGGTGGCTTTTTATAAGAGGAGCTGTAATTTGAGGGTGGGGGTTGGTTGCACGAGTTTAGGCTCTATGTATGAATATGGCGATGGCGTGGATCAGAATATTTCAAAAGCCGTTTTTTATTACAAAAGAGGGTGCAATTTAAGGAATCATCTCGCTTGTGCAAGCTTGGGTTCTATGTATGAAGATGGCGACGGCGTTCAAAAAGACCTTCCAAAGGCTCTCTATTATTACAGGAGAGGGTGCCACTTAAAGGGTGGGGTGAGCTGCGGGAGTTTGGGTTTTATGTATTTTAATGGCGTGGGCGTTAAGCAAAATTACGCCAAAGCCCTTTCTCTTTCTAAATACGCTTGCAGTTTGAATTATGGCATTAGTTGTAACTTTGTAGGGTATATGTATAGGAGCGCCAAAGGCGTGGAACAGGATTTGAAAAAAGCCTTTGCGAATTTTAAAAGAGGGTGCCATTTAAAAGACGGGGCGAGCTGTGTGAGTTTAGGATATTTGTATGAAGCCGGTATGAATGTCAAACAAAATCAAGAGCAGGCTTTGAATCTTTATAAAAAGGGTTGCTCTTTAAAAGAAGGGAGCGGTTGTCATAATGTGGCGGTGATGTATTACACGGGTAAGGGAGCTCCAAAAGATTTGGAGAAAGCCACTTCATATTATAAGAAAGGTTGCACTTTAGGCTTTAGTGGTAGTTGTAAAGTATTAGAAATGGTTGGCAAGAATTCTGATAATTTGCAAAACGACACGCAAAACGACACGCAAAATGATACGCAATAGGTCAGAGTTTAGGGGCTAATGATTAAAACTCATCTTATAGAAATCTTTCCGCTTTTGTGCTATCAAATGGGATTGAGCGTCTCTATTGATGGGTATTGAGATTAAAAATCTAGGGTTTGGATTCGCTCTCATATTGATAATAAAAACACTCAAAGGCATTTTAAAACAAATATAAAAGAGCTTACACAGACACACAAGCGATAATTTTTTAAAGCGCTCGGATTTAATGGGGTTAAAGGGGGCGTTATTTCAAAATCCCCTATCCGCTTTAAAAAATAACTTACAAAATAAAAATTAACTATGAAAAAGCTTAAAAACAAGTTTTTTAAAAAAGAATATTGAAAAAAGCTTCCTATTTGACAAAAACAAAAACTTTTATTAAAAAGGAGTTTTATAACTCTTCATAGGATTTTACAAGCCTATAGCAACAAAACTTTTTTGTTGGTTTTGTTAAAAATACTTTGAGCCTTTTTGCATTTCACTCAATATTCGTATAAAGCGCGACCACATCATCATCGTCTTCAATCCTATCCAATAATTTTTCGGTAAGCTCCATTTGTTCGTCATTCAATTCAATGGGCGTTGTGGCGATGCGTTGCAAACCCGCTTTTAAAATGGGCAATCTCAAGCTTTCAAACCCCTCATTTAAAAGCTTGAAGCTGTTATAATCCCCCCTAATAATGATTCTATCTCCCACTTCTTCTAATTCTTCCAAACCATAATCAATGAGAGCGAATTCTAAATCTTCTAGACTGAGTTTTAAATTTTCCACTTCATTTTTCAAGCATTCAAACACGCTTTTTCTATTAAACATAAACTCTAAAGAGCCATTAGGCACGATGCTCGCCCCTTGCGTTTTATTGAAATAGCTTTTAAGGTTAGCGATCGTTCTAGTGGGGTTATCAGTCATGCATTCCATGATGATTAGCACGCCAAAATTCGCCTTACCCTCATAAGTGATTTCGCTCAAATTCCCCTCTTTACTGCTCGCTCTTTTAATCGCTGCATCAATGTTGTCTTTAGGCATGTTTTGCGCTTTAGCGTTTAAAATCGCTGTTCGCAGTTTGGCGTTCGTGTCCGGCTCGCTCCCGCCATCTTTTGCCGCTAGAGTGATCGCTTTGGCGAGCTTGGGGAAAACCTTACTCATCTTATCCCATCGTTTTTCTTTAGCCGCTCTTCTGTATTCAAACGCTCGTCCCATTCAATTCCTTTGTAATAAGTTAGCCACTTCTTTAGCATGATAGCTAATAATCATATCCGCTCCCGCTCTTTTAAAACAAGTCATCGTTTCTAACAAAACGCTTTCATAGTTGATTAAGTTGTGTTTTTGTGCGAGTTTGAGCATGGCGTATTCCCCACTCACGTTATAGAGCGCTAAAGGGAGCAAAGTGTGATCTCTAATCTCTTTAACAATATCCAAATACGCTAAAGCCGGCTTCACCATTAAAATATCCGCGCCCTGTTTTTCATCTTCTAAACTTTCTAAAAGCGCTTCTTTTTGATTGGCGTAATCCATTTGATAGCTTTTGCGATCGCCAAAACTCGGGGCAGAGTTTGCTGCATCTCTAAAAGGCCCATAGTAACTGCTCGCAAATTTAGTGGAATAGCTCATGATGGGCGTGTGAAAATACCCGGCCTTATCTAGCACTTTTCTCAAGCTTAAAACATTGCCATCCATCATGTTGCTTGGGGCTAGAATATCCACACCGCTTTCAGCCAAAATAAGCCCTTGAAGATTTAAAATCTCTAGCGTTTTATCGTTAGACACAGAATCGTTTTCTAAAATCCCGCAATGCCCATGGTCGGTGTATTCACAAAAACACAAATCCGCTATAACGATCAAATCCTTAAATCGTTTTTTAATTTCTCTCGTAGCTTTTGCGACAATGTGATCCTTATTTAGCGCATGGCTTCCTGTAGCGTCCTTATGTTTAGGAATGCCAAACAATAAAACGGCTTTGACGCCTAAACCCACTAATTCTTCGCATTCTTTTAAAAGAGGCTCCATGCTCATTTGATAAACGCCAGGCATGGAACTGATTTCATTTTTAATATAACTATCGCTTTCTATGACAAATAAGGGAGAGATGAAATCATCAATATTTAGGCGCGTTTCTCTTATCATTGCTCTTAAGTTTTCGCTGCTTCGTAATCTTCTCAATCGTTTGAACATGTTCTCTCTTTATTGTTTTTCTTTAACCCCACAATTGGCTTTTTCTATCCCCTTCATTCCGCTCACCTCTCTCAAATTTT
>NZ_SFZZ01000018.1:0-1348 GCF_011140715.1 Helicobacter pylori
CGCTGAAGACGACGGCTTTTACACAAGCGTAGGCTATCAAATCGGTGAAGCCGCTCAAATGGTAACAAACACCAAAGGCATTCAAGAGCTTTCAGACAATTATGAAAAGCTGAACAATCTTTTAACCCGATACAGCACCCTAAACACCCTGATCAAATTGTCCACTGATCCGAGCGCTGTCAGTGGCGCGATCAACAATTTGAACGCGGGCGCGACGGGTTTGCTCAAAGAAAAAACCAATTCCCCCGCCTATCAAGCCGTCTCTTTAGCGTTAAACGCCGCGGTGGGCTTGTGGAATACCATCGGCTATGCGGTAATGTGTGGGAACGGGAACAACACAGATAGTGGGCCTGGCAGCGTGATCTTTAATGGCCAACCAGGACAGAGTTCCACGCAAATTACTTGCAACCGGTATGAATCAACTGGTCCTGGTAAAAGCATGTCTATTGATGAATTCAAGAAACTCAATGAAGCCTATCAAATCATCCAACAAGCTTTAAAAAAAGGGAAAGGGTTTCCTGAACTAGGCGGGCAAGGCACAAACGTGAGTGTTAATTATAAATACGAATGCAAACAGATTAGTGATATCAACGGCGGTGTGAATCAGTTCTGCCAGGCTAAAAATGGTAGCAGTAATAGTAGCACTAGCACGCAAACGACTACTCAAGACGGCGTAACGATCAACACTACCTATAAGGATAATGAAGCCACCGTCAAATTTAGCATCACCAATAACGCTCAACAGCTTTTAAATCAAGCGGCCCACATCATGCAAGTCCTTAACACGCAATGCCCTTTAGTGCGATCTAGGAATAATGAAAACGCTACGGGTGATGGCAGCCCATGGGGTTTAAGCACATCCGGGAATGCGTGCCAAATCTTCCAGCAGGAATTTAGCCAGGTTACTAGCATGATCAAAAACGCCCAAGAAATCGTCGCGCAAAGCCAAATCGCTAACGCTAACCAAAAAGCAGAAATAACTAACCCCAGTAACTTCAACCCTTTCACAGATGCTAGCTTCGCTCAAAGCATGCTCAAAAACGCTAAAGCGCAAGCAGAGATGTTCAATTTAGCTGAGCAAGTGAAACAAAATTTGGAAGTCATGCAAAACAGCAATAACGTTAATGAGAGATTAGCAGGATTTGGGGAAAAAATGACCAATTTTGTTAGCGCTTTTTTGGCAAGTTGCCGCAATGGGGGTGGGACATTGCCTGATGAAGGGGTTACTAGCAACACTTGGGGGGCAGGCTGTGCGTATGTGGGAGAGACGATAAGCGCCCTAACCAACAGCATCGCCCATTTTGGCACTCAAGAACAGCAAATACAGCAAGCCGAAAACATCGCTGAC
>NZ_SFZZ01000019.1:0-1332 GCF_011140715.1 Helicobacter pylori
ATCCCGTATTAAATCGTTTGATCCAAGCCGTCAAAGACATGCAAAAAGAGAGCGAGAAAGGGATAAAAGAAGTAAGCAAGAAAACCGCAGAAACTAAACGAGATTATAGCGATACCCATTTAAGCAATAATGAAATCAAAGATCTATTAAATAACGCAGAAATCCCTACAAGCGGGAGAGACGCAGTTATTTTTGGCAAAAATAACCTAACGCCTGAAATTGTTGAATTTTTACACAAAAACAACAAAAGAATGATTATAGAAAAAGCCTCTAACAAAGAAATAGAACTTTTAGCTGACGCTAACTTTAAGCACCCTGAAAACGTAAGAGCGAGTTTAGATCATGAAGCTATTACCCACATACTCAAAAGGCATGGCGTCAATTCTACTAATGTTAAAAATGGAGAAAGCCCTATCACTTACGAAGATATAGCGAATTATAGATATATCGTTAATAACGCTGATGCCATTCTTAGGACTATAGACAAATACAATCAAGAAGCTATCACGGCGTTTAAACAAATCAACGGCTACACGGTAGTAGTAGAGCAAGCGATCAATGGAAAGAGTGAATTAGTTTTAAAAACAATGTATAAGAACAATGGGAGTTATAAAAATAATGATGTTTATAAAGAATTTTCAAGCACCTCACTCAACGCTAACGCGAAGGTGCCCCATGGGTTGAGTTCCCATAGTGGTGCTGAAAAGAACAATACTTAAAAAACTTGAAAAAGTCAAGGAGAAAGATAAATGAATTACCCTAATTTGCCTAACAGCGCTTTAGAGATAAGCGAACAGCCCGAAGTGAAAGAAATCACTAACGAATTATTAAAACAATTGCAAAACGCTTTACATAACAATACGCTTTTTACGGATCAAGTGGCATTAAGCCTTAAAGGCATCGTTAGGATTTTAGAAGTGCTTTTGAGTTTGGATTTTTTCAAAAACGCCAACGAGATCGATAGCAGTTTAAGAAATTCCATTGAATGGCTGAGTAACGCCGGCGAGAGCTTGAAAAATAAAATGAAAGAATACGAGGGCTTTTTTAGCGAGTTTAATACGAGCATGAAAAGCAACGAGCAAGAAGTAACGAGCATTTTAAACGCTAACACCGAAAACATCAAAAGCGAGATTAAAAACCTAGAAACTCAATTGATAGAAACCACTACCAGGCTTTTAACGAGCTATCAAGTTTTTTTAAACCAAGCCAGAGATAACGCTAATAACCAAATCACCGAAAACAAAACCCAAAGCCTTGAAGCGATTAACGAAGCTAAAACGAACGCTAACAACGAAATCAACACGAATCAAACGCAAGCGATAGCTAACATTA
>NZ_SFZZ01000020.1:0-557 GCF_011140715.1 Helicobacter pylori
CTATTGAGCCAAAGAAAACGCTTGAAAGGCTTCAATCAAGCTTGGCAAAGAGTAAGGCTTGGGACTTATAAATATAGGCGAGGTTCTTTTCCGCAACCTTATGGCAATCCACAATGGTATAGTGATAATGGTATGCCATTTGTGCAAGTTTATGATGTGGGTGAAAATTTTAAGCTTAACCAAAAAACCAAACAAAAAATCAGCAAAATTGCACAACCCATGAGCGTTTTTGTTCCAAAAAATAGCGTGATTATCACCCTACAAGGGACAATCGGTAGAGTTGCTTTAACACAATATGATTGTTATTGTGATAGAACAATTTTAATTTTTGATAACAATACGCTTAATGATGTAAATAAATATTTTTTTGTTTTAAGTCTTTTTACAAAATTTGAAGAAGAAAAAAGAAAAGCAGATGGAAGCATTATTAAAACAATTACTAAGCAAACTTTAAAAGACTTTGAAATCCTTTTACCCCCCCTAAACGAACAAGCCGCTATCGCTAACATTTTAAGCGCTTTGGATAATGAGATCAAAAGCCTTAAAAACAAAAAACG
>NZ_SFZZ01000021.1:0-4197 GCF_011140715.1 Helicobacter pylori
GTTTAAGGGAGATAACGAACTAAAAAATCATTATATGATTACAAGTTTTGAAGTGGATGATAAAGTTTTAAGGGAGTTAGAGACCATTGCGACACTCTCTAACGATTACAGAGATGGCATCAACTATAGCACCTCAAACCTTAACAAACCTAATCCTACCACAAAAAAATTAAATAAGGATTAAAAAATGAATTACCCTAATTTGCCTAACAGCGCTTTAGAAATCACCGAGCAGCCCGAAGTGAAAGAAATCACTAACGAGCTTTTAAAGCAATTACAGAGCGCTTTACATAGTAACGCGCTTTTTACCGATCAAATCCAACTAAGCCTTAAAGGTATCGTTAGGATTTTAGAGGTGCTTTTGAGTTTGGATTTTTTCAAGAATGCGAATGAAATTGATAGCAGTTTAAGAAATTCCATTGAATGGCTGAGTCACGCCGGCGAAAGCTTAAAATTAAAAATGAAAGAATACGAGCGCTTTTTTAATGATTTCAATACGAGCATGCGCACCAACGAGCAAGAAGTAACGAGCGTCTTAAACGCTAACACCGAGAACATCAAAAGCGAAGTGAAAAAGCTAGAAAATCAATTGATAGAAACCACTACAAAGCTTTTAACGAGCTATCAAATCTTTTTAAATAACGCCAGAGATAGCGCTAACAACCAGATCACAGAAAACAAAACGCAAGCAATAACGAACATTAACGAAGCAAAAGAAAGAGCTAACAACGAAATAAACACCAACAAGCAAGAAGTTTTAAACAACATCACGCAAGCTAAAACTACAGCCACAAGCGAGATTATTGAAGCGAAAAAGACCGCATTTAACGAACTTTTAGAAACCTTGAAGCCGAAGTTTAGCGGCTTGTTTGCGGGCGTTTATTATATTAAATAATGTGATTTATGTCAAAGGCGGATGGGAGCAGAAAATCAAAGACCTAAGCGATTATGCGCTAGAGAAAAGCAAAAAATACGAAATAGAAGTTTTTTTTAATTTCGTTAGTGCGAAAACTTTAGAAGCTAGCGCGGTTTTTGGGCTGAAAGTGCAAGAAGGCTTTTTGAAAGAAAGCATCCAGAAAATCACGCATAAGTATGTATCACAAACTTACCACGCAAAGCTTTTAGTGGAGAACGTGAGCGGTGTTTTAAGTTTGTATCATGGGTATTTTTTTGGCAATATCAATTATTTCAATGAAGCGATAATAACGAGCATATCAACAATGAGGGCTTTAAAAGGGTTATAACATTAACTCTCATTGAGTGTATGGGTGTGAGAAAAATAAGCCCAAAATCCGTTTAAGTCTTGGATCTGTTCTCATCAAAGATGAATGGCTAAAGCTTTTTGGCTAACGCCAAGCTCTTTGCTATGGATTGTAAAAATGTTTTTAGCATTTTTTAGATTTTATTACCCGTATTTGATGAGAGCTAAGCCTTTTTTATTTAAAAAGGGCTGTATCAATCACAATGAAATGTAATCCACTTCTTTGGGTCTTTGATGGTTAGCGATGAGTTGCTTGCAGGTCGCAACGCCTTCTGAAGTGCCAACCATTAATAGCTTGGATTCGCTTGCAATAATCGTTTCTCCATCAGGCATGGGGATGTATTTGCCATCTTTTTGAGTGATACCAATCACAAACGCTTTAGCGATCTCTCTAAAATGGGCTTCTTTTAATTTCCTTAACACAAGCCAGCTGGTTTTGGGGACAATCACTTCCTCTAAGTCTAAAAGCGTGTCTTTTTTATTGATAAAACGCTCTAAGATATTTTCCATATCCGGACGCACCGCCATAGCGCTCACCCTTTGAGCCATAAGCTTTGTAGGGGAAACCACCATATCAGCCCCTAATTTTTTTAATTTTTCTAAGCCTTCATCGCTATGCGCGCTCGCAATGATGTAGTAAGGTTTGCGCTTTAATTCCTTTTCAAACAAGCGCACGCTCACCATTAACGCCACATTCACCGGTAAAATCTTAGACAAAGCCACAACACCCCTAGCGCTGCTTAAGTGGGTTTTTAGCATGGCTAAATTGGTGTGCGGATCGCCTATGATATAGTAGGGGTATTTGTGCTTAATGGCTTCTTCTTCAAAACTAGGGTCATTATCCACGACCACAAAAGGGATTTGAGCAGAGCGGAATTGCTTGCTCAATTCAATGGTGTATTCGTTGTGGTAACAAATCACATAATGATCCTTAAGGCGCGCGATTTTATAAATCATACCTTTCTCCTTAATCAATCTGGTAAGCGTGCCTTTATTGACCACGCTAACTAAAATAGCCACGCTAAAAGCAATAATTCCCGTCCCACAAAACATTAAAATGGAAGTTAAAAAAATACTTATAGGCCCAAACTGGCTTTCATTTAAAGCGCCAAACCCTGTAGCTGTCATGGTGTAAGTCGTTTGAAAGAAAGCTTGCATAAGGCTATAATTTTCTAGGGCGAAGTATCCCAGAGTGCCTAAAAGCACAAGCAATTGGATTAAAATAAGCGGGAGTCTAAAGACCTTAAATTGCTCATAGATTTCAGAATTTAAATTGACTTCTGGCTGATTTTCATTGTCTTTTTTGATTTTAAAAAATTTCAACTTTTCAAACAAAACCAATTCCTAGATCAAAATAAATTCTTTTGAAAGCGTTTTATTTTTAAACTCTCTTAAAATATCAAGCCCAATCGCACTAGATTGATACTTAATAAAGAAGTTTAGTTTTAAGGGGAGTTTTAAAAAGGTTATCAAAAACACCAAAACCACCCCTACAATCAAAATGGATAGAAATTCTAAAAACTAAGCCCCTTTGCGCATGGTTCTTAAAGTGGAAGCAGCCACCTTAATGCGTTTAGTCGTGCCATCGTCTAATTGGATCTTAATGGATCGCAAGTTAGGGAGCAAGCGACGCTTATTTTTGTTGTTCGCATGACTGACATGATTGCCTATCATAGGCCCTTTGAAAGTTAAAGCGCATCTTTTTGCCATTGTGTATCCTTAAATATTGAAATGAATTTGACACTATACCTAAATTAGCCTTTAAAAAGGCTGATTTTAAGACCGATTTTTAAATGGTTCGTTTAGAACTACTTTTTTTGAGGCATAGAACTTTTAAAGCCTTTCATTCTATCAATAGCGTCTCTGTATTTGGCGATATTTTCTTTTGTAAGTTCTGTTACAGCCTTTTTCATGACAACCGCATACATTCTGTTTAAAATCTTATGTATCGCGTCTTCTCTATTCTTATCCAAATTTTCATGGATAACGCTTTTTGAAGAATTAAACCCTCCTGAAGCGTTATTAGTAGAGGTGTATGTGTATGTTATTGCCTGAAAAGTTCCTACTTCTACAGCAAAATCATGGACGACACGATTGCTTTCTGGCTCATAAAAATTAAACCATACAGAGCCTGAGCTTTGATCCACTAGCGTGTCTAAATTAGGATTATTGGGATCTTTTACATTCATTTTCAAATCTTCTAAGATCCCTACCCACCCTTTCAAATCCAAAACGGAAAAAATCTTTCTCTTATCTTGCGCGTTCAAAGCTTTTTCATCTTGAAAACGCAACACTTGATAGCCTCTTTTTTCAAAAATAGTTTGGATTTGATTGACTAAAGCGTCTTGAAACTTATCAATATAGGGTTTTAGATTATCGCTCACTTGAATGCGTGGCATTAAAATACCTACAACATGATGGTTTTGTGGGGCTTGAACAATATGCACCGGGTAATTAAAATCTAGCGGCGTAACATGTTCAGAGCTTGTTTGTATTCTTTCATGAGTTGGAACTTGATTTTTGGCGTCATTTGGTTTTTTTGTCTCAGCGCTTGGATTCATCGCGCAACCGATCAACACGCTTGAAAGCCCCAAAGCGATTAGCGTTTTCAAACAAAGTTTTTGAGAAAAAAATAAACGCTTGAAAAAGAAACAATTCATTGAAACACTCCCAAAGATTAAGTTATAGCGTGATTATACTTTAACTCATGCTGATTTTAAGCGAGCCAATTTGCGCTACAATTTTCTTTTTCTAATTTCAAGCATGGCATAGCGATTTTACCACAAGGGATTTTATGCTCTATTCTTTACTATATGGCTATTTCAATATCAATCTTTTCCAGTATTTGACCTTTAGAGCAGGGTTAGGGTTTTTCATAGCTTTTTTCCTCACGCTTTTTTTAATGCCTAGATTCATTCTATGGGCCAAGGCTAAAA
>NZ_SFZZ01000022.1:0-2573 GCF_011140715.1 Helicobacter pylori
ATCCCCAAACACTCTAAAATTGTTTTACCTGGGGAGGCGTTTGATAGTCTAAAAGAGGCGTTTTATTAAACTTTCAATTTAATTTTGTTTAAAATATATTATGTGTATAATCATAAGAAATTCACTCAAAGGTAGTGCCATGCTTATAAACGCTGTCATAGAAAAAGATGAGAATGGGTATTTTGCTTTTGTCCCCTTTCTAAAAGGCTGTGTATCACAAGGGAAAAGTTATGAAGAAGCCCTAAGAAACATTAAAGAAGCCATAGAGCTTTATTTGGGAGATTTAGAAGCCGATGAGTTAGCTTTTCTTTCTAAGAAAAATTCTGTAATAGCACCCATTGAGATAGCTTTTGCCTGAATTGCCACGACTCACAGCTAAAGAAGCAGAGAAGCTATTATTGCAGAATGGATTTGTTTTCTCTAGGCAAAAAGGCAGCCATAGAATTTATGTGAAAGATAAAATCAGGCAGGTTTTGCCTTTTCATTCTGGCGAAATCTTACACCCTAAAATAGTGAAAGAAATCATGGAAAATATCCTTAAATGAAATCTAAAGAAGTCTTAAAGATCTTAAAAATATCCCGTGTTACTCTTTGAAAGTATGTTAAAAGTGGAAAGATACGAGTTAAACAAGAACCCAATGGTTACTATATATACAACGATTCTGATGTCTATTCTTTAGCAGGAATTGAAGATGGTAGGCTGAATGTAGTTTATGCTAGGGTAAGCACTCAAAAGCAGAAACAAGACTTGCAAAATCAAATAGAAAACTGTATCTCTTTTATAAATGCTAAAGGAATATCTGTAGATAGTATCTATTCTGATATTAAAAGCGGCATGTCTTTGGACAGAAAGGGTTTTATGGAACTTCTTAATGCGGTAATGGCGTTTAAAATTAAGGCGGTTTATATTTCCTATAAAGACCGATTAGCTAGATTGAGCTATGAGTTAGTAGAAAAGCTATTTAGCGATTATGGCACTAAAATCGTTATTATCAATCAGTGTGAATCAATCAGTTTAGAGCAAGAACTGTTTGAGGACATCATGCAAACAATCCATTCTTTTTCTATGAAGATGTATTCTAAGCGCCGCATTGCTAAAAAGTTGCTTTTAGAGAGTAAGGTTAATCCGGCCTTGCTAAAATCTCTTAATGGGGAAACAGATGACCTTGACTGAACGCCACATTATTAAACCCACGCACCCCATTTTTAAACGCATTAAGGACTTTTGCCATCTGTCTAAAAACCTTTACAACTACGCTAATTTTATTTTAAGAGAGCATTACTTTGCAGGTTTTAAGTTGCCTACAGCCTACGATTTAATCAATCGCTTTGTTAAAGAAAGCCAAAGAGATTACAAAGCTTTACCTGCCCAAAGCGCGCAACAGGTATTAATGCTTTTATCTCAAAATTGGAAAAGCTATTTAAAAGCCCTTAAAGCTTACAAACTCAAGCCTTCTAGCTTTCTAGCGCGTCCAAAAATCCCTAAATTCAAACCAAAAGATGGCGTATCTATAGGGGTTTTAACAAACCAGCAAACTAGCTTTAAGAAAGGACGCATGACAAAAATTAAATTCCCAAAAAAAGCTAATTTAAAAAGACTTATCACTAAAATAAACCCTCAAACTTCTAGGCTAAAGCAAGTACGCTTAATCCCTAAAACCACTTGTTTTATCGTGGAAGTTGTCTATGAGCAAACCACGCACAAACTCCCACAAACTCATGGCATTGGCATTATGGGTATTGATCTAGGCTTGAACAACTTCGTAACTGCAATAGATAATCAAAGTAGTCCTTTTATTATCAAAGGCGGAGGGGTGAAGTCTGTCAATCAGTGGTTTAACAAACTCAAAGCCCATTATCAAGCCAAAGCCAAGACTTCAAATAAGCGTTTTTGGACAAAACGCTTAGGCAAATTAGCTCTATGGCGGGAGTGTAAAGTCAATGATTTTATGCACAAGGCGAGCGCCTATGTGGTGGGGCATTGCTTAAAAAAGGGCATTTCTACAATTGTCATCGGTAAAAATGATGGCTGGAAACAAGAGCTAAAGCTAGGCAAGAGAACCAATCAGAACTTTACTAATATCCCTTATGAATCCTTTATTGAAAAACTAGCCTACAAGTGTGCTTTGGTTGGGATAACTTTGCATACAACAGAAGAGAGATTTACGAGCAAGTGCGACCACTTGGCTAACGAACCCATGCAGCACCACGAGCAATATTTAAGTAAAAGAGTTAAACGAGGGCTATTTAAATCTAGCATAGGCAAATCCCTAAACGCCGATATTAACGGTGCAATCGGCATTTTAAGAAAAGTATTCCCTGATGCAGTGAAAACTCTAAGGGATAGCGGAGTAGTGTTTACTCCAGTAAAAATCTCGTTGGCGTTTTAAACACGATGGGAAAATTTACAAAAAATAACTTTTTAAATACTTTTAATAAGATTAAAGAGTTTTTTAGACATGGTGATTTGAAAGAGGATTTGAAAAACAACCCTTTTTATAAGAAACTTCTGATAAAATTGGCCCCTATACTTTCTTTCTTCCAAAATTTGAAGCCACTAGCACTTCTATTTC
>NZ_SFZZ01000023.1:0-10129 GCF_011140715.1 Helicobacter pylori
AACATTAACCAAGCTAAAACGAACGCTAACAACGAAATCAACACGAATCAAACGCAAGCGATAACTAACATTAACGAAGCTAAAGAAAGCGCTACCACGCAAATAAACGCTAATAAGCAAGAAGTTTTAAACCACATCACGCAAGAAAAAACCCAAGCCACAAGCGAGATCACCGAAGCGAAAAAGCGATCATTATCAAAACATTGATTTTTTTGAGTTTGAATAAGGCTTGTTAAAAACCACTATAATACCCCTAAAAAATGCGAGTTTAAAGATGCCTTTATTTGATTTAAAAAGCCCTTATCCACCAGCAGGCGATCAGCCCCAAGCCATAGAAGCTTTAATAAAAAGCTTAAAAAATAACAACCATTATCAAACTCTAGTGGGGGTTACAGGGAGCGGTAAGACTTACACGATGGCTAATGTCATCGCTCAAACCAATAAACCCACTCTGATCATGAGCCATAATAAGACCTTATGCGCGCAGCTTTATAGCGAGTTTAAGGCGTTTTTCCCGCACAATAGGGTGGAGTATTTTATCTCCCACTTTGATTACTACCAGCCTGAAAGCTATATCCCTAGAAGGGATTTATTCATTGAAAAAGACAGCTCTATTAATGATGATTTAGAGCGTTTGAGATTGAGCGCGACCACCTCACTTTTAGGTTATGATGATGTGATCGTGATAGCGAGCGTTTCGGCTAATTATGGTTTGGGTAACCCTGAAGAATATTTAAAAGTCATGGAAAAAATCAAAGTGGGCGAGAAGCGCGCTTACAAGAGCTTTTTATTAAAGCTAGTGGAAATGGGTTATAGCCGTAATGAAGTGGTGTTTGATAGGGGGAGCTTTAGAGCGACGGGGGAATGCGTGGATATTTTCCCCGCTTATAATGACGCTGAATTTATCAGGATTGAATTTTTTGGCGATGAGATAGAAAGGATTGCGGTCTTTGACGCTTTAGAAAGAAATGAAATCAAGCGCTTGGATTCTGTCATGCTTTATGCGGCCAGTCAGTTTGCCGTAGGGAGTGAGAGGTTGAATTTAGCCATTAAAAGCATTGAAGATGAACTCGCTTTAAGATTGAAATTTTTTAAAGAGCAGGATAAAATGCTTGAATACAACCGCCTCAAACAACGCACCGAGCATGATTTAGAAATGATTAGCGCGACCGGTGTGTGTAAGGGCATTGAAAATTACGCACGCCATTTTACAGGTAAAGCCCCTAACGAAACGCCTTTTTGCTTGTTTGATTATTTAGGGATATTTGAGCGGGAGTTTTTAGTCATTGTAGATGAAAGCCATGTGAGTTTGCCGCAGTTTGGGGGGATGTATGCAGGGGATATGAGCAGGAAAAGCGTTTTAGTGGAATATGGTTTTAGATTGCCTAGCGCTTTAGACAACCGCCCTTTAAAATTTGATGAATTTATCCATAAAAATTGCCAGTTCCTTTTTGTGTCCGCTACGCCCAATAAGCTAGAATTAGAGCTTTCCAAAAAGAATGTCGCTGAGCAAATCATTCGCCCTACAGGGCTTTTAGACCCTAAATTTGAAGTGCGAGACAGCGATAAGCAAGTCCAGGATTTATTTGATGAAATCAAGTTAGTGGTGGCCAGAGATGAAAGGGTGCTAATCACCACGCTCACTAAAAAAATGGCAGAAGAATTGTGTAAATATTATGCTGAATGGGGCTTAAAGGTGCGTTACATGCATAGCGAAATTGATGCGATTGAAAGGAATCACATCATCCGCTCTTTAAGGCTTAAGGAATTTGATGTTTTAATAGGGATCAATCTTTTAAGAGAGGGGTTGGATTTGCCTGAAGTTTCTTTAGTAGCGATCATGGATGCGGATAAAGAAGGGTTTTTAAGGAGCGAAACAAGCCTCATTCAAACCATGGGGCGAGCCGCCAGAAACGCTAATGGTAAGGTTTTACTATACGCTAAAAAAACCACTCAAAGCATGCAAAAAGCCTTTGAAATCACCAGTTACAGGCGCGCCAAGCAAGAAGAGTTCAATAAAATCCATAATATCACCCCTAAAACCGTTACTCGCGCTTTAGAAGAGGAATTGAAATTAAGAGACGATGAGATTAGAATCGCTAAAGCCTTAAAAAAGGACAAAATGCCTAAAAGTGAAAGGGAAAAAATCATTAAAGAATTGGATAAAAAAATGCGAGAATGCGCGAAAAATTTGGATTTTGAAGAAGCGATGCGTTTGAGAGACGAAATCGCTCAATTAAGAACGCTTTAAAAACTATAAGTGTAGTTGAAATAAACCGAGTAATTGCGCCTGAAATCAACTTGATACAACAAGCTGTTGATCCCGTATTCTAAAAATCGTAAAACTTTTAAGACATTTTCACTATTATTACTAATGTTATTCATGGAATAATAATGGTTAAAATAATAAGTAGGGATTTTAATCCCAAAGCCAAATTGGTTGCGCTTATTCCCTAAACGAACCCCTAAATTTACCAAAAATTGGAAACCATTTGGATTCACTTTTCCGCCAAAAGTGTTTTGAAGAAGCGCTTGATACAATAACGCATCGCTCAATCTGTCATACACCCCGGCAAAAGCGATCCCCAAATTGAACCCAGCAAAAAACTTATCCCCATTATAAGCGTTAAGCAATAAATCCATATAAGTGCCATAAGTGGAAATGATGATAGACTGCGATTCTTGAGAGCCATAAAGAGAGGCGCTCAGATCATAAAACAGCCCCCACCTGAAGCCAAACCATTTCGTCTCTTCATGCTTACCCACCCATTTATAGCCCACTTGCACGCCAAGGCCATTAGACACATACGAATTTTTAAAAACAGGGCTTAGACTATCGCTGAAAATAATCTGACTCTTATTGAATCGTTGGGATAAATTCAAGTTGCTAGAGTTGTGCTGAATGCTCCCTAGTTGATACCCAAGCCCCAGATAAAACGCCGATCTATCCGCATAGCGTTTGATAGGCGAAACCACCTTTTGATTAAAAAAAGTGTAATCCCCTTTAGTCAAAACATCTTTAAAGCTCTCTGCATTAAGCACGTAAAAAAGCCCTAAAATTAACCATAACGCTCGTTTCAAAAAACCCCTTATTAAAACTTCAATTTTTTACCGCTTATTTTATAGTTTTGTTTTTGTAAAAACGCGCCTTATTCAAACACCCTTTTAAAAATCGCTCCCACATTTTTAGTGTAATAGCTGTAATCAAAACATGCTTTGATTTCGTCCTCGCTCAAATATTTTTTCAAGCGTTCATCATTGAGTAGGGCGTTTAAAAACAAATTTTCATCAGCGTTTTTAAAAGCGCCTTGTTGCAAAACCTCCCATATTTTCATCGCATTTTCTTGCACGATAGAATAGCTTTCTTCTCGGCTCAAGCCTTTTTTAGGCAATTCCAATAACACCCGTTGCGAAAAGACTAGCCCCCCACTCAAAGCTAAATTTTTAAGCATGTTTTTAGGATAAACCACCAGATTTTCAATCACGCCATTCAAACGGCTGAGCATGAAATCGCTAGTGATAAACAGATCAGGCAAGGCAAAACGCTCCACAGAGCTATGGCTCATGTCCCTTTCATGCCATAAGGCGACATTTTCTAGCATAGGGGTAGTAAAAGAGCGAATCACCCTGCAAAGCCCGGTGATATTCTCGCTCAATATGGGGTTTCTTTTGTGAGGCATCGCAGAGCTTCCCTTTTGCCCTGTTGAAAAAGCTTCTTCCACTTCATAGACTTCACTGCGTTGCAAATGGCGGATATTGACAGCGATTTTTTCACAACTGCTCGCTAAAAGAGCCAGATCGCATGCAAGCCTAGCGTAGCGGTCTCTTTGAATGACTTGATTGCTGATATTAGCGGTTTTTAAGCCTAAAAATCCGCATGCTAATTCTTCTAATTCTAAGGGAGCGTGCGCGAAATTCCCCATAGCCCCACTGATCGCTCCTACGCTGATAAATTCCATCGTTAAATCTAAGGCTTTTAAATGCCGTTTGATTTCATCAGCAAAAAGGGCTAACACTAAGCCAAAAGTAATGGGTTCGCCAAACACCCCATGGCTTCTGCCTACCATTAGCGTGTCTTGATGCTCTAAAGCCCTATTTTTAAGGGTTTCATAGAGGTTTTTAACGCCTTTTTGAATGAGTTTTAAGCTTTTGGTCATCAATAACGCCATAGCCGTATCAATGCAATCGCTAGAAGTGATCCCATAATGAAAAAAGCGAGACTCTTCGCCCAAGCTTTCAGCCACGCAAGTAGTGAAAGCGATTAAATCATGCTTAGTGGTTTTTTCAATTTCTTTGATGCGTTCAAGATTGAATGCCGCTTTTAAGCAGATTTTTTCACAATCGCTATCTTGGATTTGCCCAAGCTTGTTCCATGCCCTAACGATAGCTTTTTCCACTTCCAAATAAGTTTCAAATTTGGTTTGCTCATTCCATAGGGCTTTCATTTCTTCATTCGCGTAGCGTTCTAACACCGACAATCCTTAAATCAAAATGGGATCATGTTACTTTAAAGGGGTTTAAAGAATCAAGGGGCAAAATCGCACAAGGCACAAGAAAGCCCCTTGATTTAATTAAAGGGTTATACTTTAGCTTCTTCTCTGCGTTGCAAGTATTCCCAACGCTCATTCACATCTTTTTGCAATTCTTCAATGATGTGTTCGTTTTCTTTTTTGAAAAGGTGTTTGAAGCGTTTTTGTGCCCCTAAATAATCCCTTACAGGAATGATATTTCTTGGGCGGTAAGTGATTTTCAATTCCCTGCCATTAAAGATTTCAAATAAGGGGAACATCAAGCTATCCACAGCCATATCC
The DNA here is from genome assembly GCF_011140715.1 of Helicobacter pylori. Classification (GTDB taxonomy): domain Bacteria; phylum Campylobacterota; class Campylobacteria; order Campylobacterales; family Helicobacteraceae; genus Helicobacter; species Helicobacter pylori_DA. The sequence goes on from NZ_SFZZ01000023.1 coordinate 4,812, forward strand.
GCTAATTCAATGGTTTTATTGGATTCAAATTTCCATTCAGTCGTGCATGGGCTAAGAGCGTTGATAAAGCAAGGCCCTTCAGTGTCTAGCGCGGTTTTAATCTTTTTGTTCATGTCTTTCCATTTGTTAGGCGAGAGTTGTGCCACATAAGGGACCCCATGGCTTGCCATGATATTGACGATGTCTTTTTTCTTTTCTTTTTTACCAAAGCTAACCGATCCTGCTGGCGTGGTAGAAGTGCTAGCCCCTAATGGCGTAGAGCCGCTTCTTTGACCGCCGGTATTGGCGTAGTTTTCATTATCTAGGCAAATGTAAGTCATGTCATGCCCTCTTTCCATGCAACCGCTGATGAATTGAAAACCAATATCATAACTGGCCCCATCGCCTCCAAACGCCACAAATTTTGGCTTTTGACCTTGATAACGGCCCTTATTCACTAAAGCCTTATACATCGCTTCCACCCCTGAAATCGCGGTAGATCCGTTTTCAAAACCGATATGAATCCAAGGCACATCCCATGAAGTGTGCGGATACACCGCCGAGCATACCTCTAAACAACCGGTAGAATTGCCTAAAACAATAGGCCCATCTACAGCGTTTAAAACTTCGCGCACAATAATGCCATGCCCACAACCGGGGCAAAGCAAGTGCGAGCCTTGAAATTTCTCAGTGCTTTGGCTAAAACCTTTGAGTGTTTTGACTTCTTTTACCATGATATTTCCTTTTTAAAAAAAGCTCATTTTAGGGCCGTGCAAACCTACGAATTGTTGGGTAGGGTGCGTGAGCGTGCCTTTAAGAGCGTCTTCATTGATTTCTTCAAAAATTTCGCATAAATGTGCGATTGTCATATCCCTTTCGCCTAAACCATAAATGTAGTTAGACACCACGGGGTGTTTAGTCCCTTGCGTTTGATACACCGCACTCGTTACTTCATTAAACATCGCCCCCATAGCGCCCGCTGGAGAGCTCTTGTCTAAAATCGCCAAAGCTTTAAGATTTTTCAAATCCTGCCCTAATCTTTCATAAGGGAAAGGGCGCAAGGAATGGATGGTAGCCACGCCGGCATTAATGCCTTTTTTACGCATTTCTTTAGCCGCTACGATCGCTGATTCATAAGTAGTGCCTAACGCAAAGATAGCGATTTCAGCGTCTTCTAGCTGGAAAGTTTTAGTCAAACGGTATTGTCTGCCTGTGAGTTTAGCGAAATCATTGAACACTTCTTCAATCACAGAAGACGCGCTCATGATCGCATGGTGGAGTTGGGCTTTATGCTCATAATGCCATTCTTCTTCAGCTTGCGCACCATAGCTTACCGGTTTATCAAAATCCAAAAGGGAATGCTTGGTTTGGTATTCGCCTACGAATTGATAAGCCACTGCATCGCTCAAAGGGCGGACATTTTGCACGGTGTGCGAGCATAAAAACCCGTCTTGATTGACAATAGTAGGCACGCGCACCTTTTGATGCTCTGCGATTCTAAACGCCATTAAAGTGAAATCGTAAGCTTCTTGAGGGTTGCATGTGCATAAACTGATCCAGCCAGAATCCCTGCTTAAATACATATCAGAATGATCGCCATGGATATTCAAAGGGGCTGCTAAAGCGCGATTGACTAAATTCAAAACAATAGGCAAACGCATGCCAGAAGCCTGGTATAAAACCTCTACCATTAACGCCAAACCTTGAGAGCTAGTCGCAGTGCTGACCCTTCCTCCAGCTGCAGCAGCTCCCACGCATGCGCTCATAGCGGCATGCTCAGATTCCACTAAAACGAATTCGCCATCAACATAGCCATTATCCTTAAACGAGCCATAATTTTGCACAATGGGCGTTGATGGGGTGATAGGATAGGCTGCGATGACATCAATTTGGGCCTGTCTTAAAGCGTTAGAGCTAGCGGTGTTGCCATCCCACACTTCTATCTCTTGCAATTCGATACTTTTTGCCATATTTTTTCCTTATGATTTTTTCTTTTCTTGTTTTTGCGGCCATTGAGTGAGAGCGGTGGCAGGCTCAATTTGTTCTTCAAACATCCATAGGGATTTAGGGTTAGTGGGGCAGACATCCACGCACACGCCACAGCCCTTACAATGAGAATAATCCACGCCCTTTAATTTGCCCTCTCTTGAAAGAATGGCAGCGTCTGGGCAATAAACCCAACAATTAAAGCAATTGATACAAATATTATTGTTATGCACAGGCTTAGCCACGCGCCAATGAGCCACTGAAGTGGTGAAGTAACTCTGTTCGGTATAATGGCGCTCATCATTGTGTTTTTCCATTTCGCTTTGCGCGTTCTTTTCAAAAGGGAAGAGCACCGCTCCCATTTCAAATTCATTCCAATCTTTCATCTTTGTTCCTTAATGTTATTGAACTTCTTCATAAGCTCTTTGGATAGCGAGCATGTTAGCGTCAATGACTTCTTGCGTGAGTTTTTTGCCTAAAACTTTTTTAAAAGCTTCTTTAAAAGCCCCGATTTCAAGCATGCCAGACACTTTCATTAAAGCCCCTAACATGGGCGTGTTAGGGATAGGGCGTTTTAAGGTTTCCATAGAGATTTTTAAACAATCCACTAAAAACACCTTACGGGTTTTTAATTCAGGTTTTTTTTCAAACAATTCTTCTTTGCTGAGATAACTAGTGATGATATAAGTCGTGTCTTCTTTTTCATTAGCGAAGATGTTTTCAATAAAAACCAAACCAGGGTCAATCACTAGCACATAATCCGGTTGCATGAAGCGTTCATGGTTTAAAATCGGCTCATCATCAATGCGGTTATAAGCCATCATAGCAGCCCCCCTTTTAGCTGAACCATAAGAAGCGAACGCTTGCACTTCTTTGCCTGTTTTTGAAATCACATCAGCTAGCCCTTTAGCACCGGTGATAGCGCCTTGACCAGCTCGCGCATGCCATCTAATTTGAAACATGGTAATATGTCTCCTTAATATCGTATAAAATAAATTGAATTTAGCCCAAATATTATACAAGAAAAACTATTAATGTGTCTTATAACAATATCTTTTTAGGAATTTTTATAGGAAAATGGGGGCATACCTACAAGAATTATGGCTATTTTATGGCTATTTATTCTAAAAAGATAGGCGTTCTTAATCAAAACTACTAATATTTATTTTAAACTTTGTTATTATTTAGGGTGTGATTTGATCTTAGTTCTATATAGGGCAAGTGTGGGGCAGGATAACAAAAGGAATTGGGTTATGGATAAAACAATGGTTAAAATATTGATGGGCATGGCGTTATTATCATCGCTTCAAGCCGCAGAGGCAGAGCTCGATGAAAAATCAAAAAAACCTAAATTTGCGGACAGGAATACGTTTTATTTAGGGGTTGGGTATCAGCTTAGCGCGATCAACACATCTTTTAGCACCGAGTCTGTAGATAAATCGTATTTCATGACCGGCAATGGCTTTGGTGTGGTGTTAGGGGGGAAATTTGTGGCTAAAACGCAAGCTGTAGAGCATGTGGGTTTCCGTTACGGGTTGTTTTACGATCAGACCTTTTCTTCTCACAAATCCTATATTTCTACCTATGGTTTAGAATTTAGCGGTTTGTGGGACGCTTTCAATTCGCCAAAGATGTTTTTGGGGTTGGAGTTTGGTTTAGGCATCGCTGGGGCGACTTACATGCCAGGAGGGACCATGCATGGGATTATCGCTCAATATTTAGGCAAAGAAAACTCGCTTTTCCAATTGCTTGTGAAAGTGGGTTTTCGTTTTGGCTTTTTCCACAATGAAATCACCTTTGGGTTGAAATTCCCTGTCATTCCTAACAAAAAAACGGAAATCGTTGATGGCTTGAGTGCGACCACTTTATGGCAACGCCTACCGGTAGCTTATTTCAATTATATCTATAATTTTTAGATATAGTTATTTAGGGATTTTAGATTTGACAAAATCAATCAACTCTCGTGTGTCTATGGTTAGGGTTAAAAATTGCTGATACATCACAAACCACTTACCCCCCTTGCCATACAAATGATACCCATCGCCCCCACCCACAAAGCTAAAAAACGCATCCGCTCGCACGCTTAACCATTTGTTTTTATAAAGATAATAAAGGCCTATCATGTCAAAATTAGGGGCTCTATACCATGGCAATCCGGTATAAAGGGATTGGCCATAAGTAGCGTAAAAGTGCATTTGGGGTTTGTTGGAAAAATAGTATCTGTTAAAAATCCCAAAGCCTTTGTATTGCGCTTGAGCGTAAAATTCCCCCCCAAAGCTGTTATAAAATTGAGCGTTTTTACACTCGCTAGCATAACGCACGCAATAATGGGTTTGAGACGACTGCGTGCCAAAAGTCATGAAAATATTGTCCATATAGGGCATGAGATTTTTAAAATCCGCTTTTAAATAAGCGTGGTAATAAACCCTGTCTAAAATGGTAGGGTTAGAGTATTTCCCTATTTCTCCGCCTTGTAGGTTATTTTTTTGACTGAAATAGGGGTAGCCATTAGGCCATTGCGGGGTTGCATCGCCTGGTTTTAAGTAGGAATTACCGCCGTAAGGGTAATTATCTCCCATGCTATGAGAGCTGGCGTTATGAAAAATCACAAGCTGCCCCCCTAAACCTAAATACCCTTTAAGAAACTGAAATTCTGAAGAAACAAAATACAAGAATTGGTTAAAATCGTAATTTTTCTTTTTGGGTTGGTTGTTCCAATTACGCCCCCCATACCAATCCACAACGCCCTCAAACCACCCATTCCACCAGCGGTTAGGATCATAAGCCGGTTTGAATTGAAACGCTCCTCCCCTAAAAGTAGGGTCTATAAACCAGAAAAGTTTTTTAAAAGCGCTTAAAGGGTAATGCCCTATTTGATAGCTTCGTGGCACAATGCCTAAAAAAAGTCTCAAATTTTTCCCTATGTATTGGTAATACATGGTAACCCCCCACGAATAAGGGAAGTAGCTATAATGCGTGTGCAAATTTTGAATAAACCACGCCCCAAACATCAAGGCCTGTCTTTTGTCCAATTGGACGCCGATTTGAGGCATGAGACGGGCTTGCATTTTGGTTAGGCTATTCCAATAAGGGTTATTTGGAGGGGAAGCCAGATTGAAATTAAAGCTCATGAACTTCAAGTCATAGACAAAACTAGCCGCTTTCATTAAGGGTGGTATGAAAAAACCTGAAAACAACAACGCACAAAGAGATTTTTTTAAGGAAATCAAATCAGAATACAGCCCCTTTCATCAACGCCTTTTAAAAATGGTGGCAAAAATAAGATAAAATTTTAAATTAATTTGCTTTAAAAACAGCATAAAAACCAAAAAACAGAACCCTTTCAAGTTCGG
>NZ_SFZZ01000024.1:0-18376 GCF_011140715.1 Helicobacter pylori
AGCGATGATACCGCAAGCGAGAGAGAGAGAGAGAGAGAGAGTAAAAATCGTTTTTTCATAAAATGTTCCTTAAAGTAATTTTTTTATTGTAAACATGAATAGAAATGAAAATTTATTTACAATATGTTTAATTTTACAATAAATTTATTGGATTTCAAAAAAAAAAAAGGATTTTGAGGTGTTTTTAATCTATTTATCTTTGGAGTGTTAATTTTTGTAATAATGAAACCATCTTTTGAATTTTATAAGCAATATTTAATGAGAACAGAATTTTGATAACGCTTAACAGAACGCATTTATCCCAAACGCCAAAAGCGTTTAGGATTTCTGCTTAAAGGATTTGAAGCTTTAATAGAGAGAGTGGTGTGGTTTAAGCTTTATTTCTCATTTTCGCCATGATCATCATGATCGTGATCTTTTTTGTCTTGTTCTTTGTCATGCCCTTTGCCATGTTTATCATGACCACCGTGTTTATGGTGTTTATGCTTTTTCCCATGCTTGCATGATCTCAACCCAAAATCATCATCCATGTCTTCCATGTTGCCTTTTTTAAGCGCTTCTTTAATGGCTTTTTGGCGGGCTTCAAAATCCGCCACGGTCATTTTGTCTGTGTTTTTAGTCGCATATTCATGCAACTGCTTATGGAACGCCTTTCTCTTGTCTTCAGGCATCTTTTCCATGCGCTTTTTCAACTCTTTTGTGTAATCCACAATATCCTGCGGAGCGACAACGCCAGCCATTTTAGCCAAATCTTCATCGCTTGTTTTGCTGAAATCTTTGGCGTTCAAAGCCACAAATAGCAACGCGCTAACAGAAAGTATTTTCAACGCTTTTTTCATTTTTTATCCTTTTAAATTAAATTTTATCTCACTTAGGAGAGCAATGTTCATCTTTTTTCTTAACAGCCCTACACCAAACTTTTCTCGTATCGCCGCTGCAAACGCTCACATTAAGTCCTTTTGCCTTGATCTCTTCAGCGCTCAAACCCTTGGTTTTTTCTTCTAATTCTTTACGCACTTCTTCACGCATTTTTTTGAAATCTTCTTCGCTCATTTTAGAAAGATTCTTCCTGGCGATCCGGCTGAAATTCGCGCGGAATTTCTTAGCGTCCTCAGCGTTTAAAGCTTTAAGGCGTTTAGACACTTCCATGCGATAATCAATCGCTTCATTAGAAGGCAGAGTGCCAGCTAATTCTAAAAGCTCCTTATCTTTGAGTTGCGAAAAATCCCTAGCGCCTAAAACCTGTAATCCAAGCAAAGCTAACAGGCAAAAAGCCAAACTCTTTCTCATTCCCAATTCCTTGTTGTCTAAATTTTTGCCGCACAACGACAGCAAATTTTGGCATTCTACCATGTTAATTTTAATTTATTCTCAAACGCCACTAAGAGCGGTAAAAAATGGGGTTTTTAAATTTCGTGCAACCATTGTGTATCATCATTTAATTTTTATTTATAAAGGTCGTTTTAAACCCTAAAATTTTAAAATACCATTTTGAATGATTGGTTTGCATGGCGTTGGTAGTTTTTGGCTTATTTTGAGTGAAAGGATTTAAGCAAGATGTTTGTGGTTTTTATAGAAGGTTTTGGTTTAGCGATTTCTTTGTGCGCGGCTGTGGGAGCGCAATCCTTGTTTATTGTGGAAAGAGGCATGGCTAGGAACTATGTGTTTTTGATTTGCGCTTTGTGTTTTATGTGCGATATTGTCTTAATGAGCATGGGCGTGTTTGGCGTGGGGGCTTATTTCGCTAAAAACCTTTATTTGAGTTTGTTTTTGAATTTATTTGGGGCGGTTTTTACCGGATTTTACGCTTTTTTAGCTTTAAAAACCCTTTTTCAAACCTTTAAAAAGAAGCAAGTCCAAACCCCCAAAAAACTATCCTTAAAAAAGACCTTATTATTCACTTTAGGCGTTACCTTACTCAACCCTCAAGTGTATTTGGAAATGGTGTTTTTAATTGGCGCGAGCGCTTTATCTTTTAATTTAGCTCAAAAATTTGTCTTTTTAGCCGGCACTTTATCGGCGGCCCTTTCTTGGCTTTTATTGTTATGCACTTTATCGTTGCGTTATGGCTCCAAACTTTTAAACAATCAAAAAATCTTTATGGGCGTGAATCTCTTTGTAACCGCTATCATGGGAACGCTCAGCGTTACTTTATTCAGGGATTTTTTAGCGTTATTGAGTAAAACCTAAAAAGGGGCTAGTTTTAAGTCATTTTGCATTACAATACTCCTAAATGAGTTTTAAGGATTACAATCAATATGCAAGTTTTAGCGTTAAAATACCGCCCCAAACATTTTAGCGAGCTAGTCGGTCAAGAGAGCGTGGCTAAAACGCTTTCTTTAGCCCTAGACAACCAGCGTTTGGCTAACGCTTATTTATTCAGCGGGTTAAGGGGTTCGGGTAAAACCAGCTCTTCTAGGATTTTTGCTAGGGCTTTAATGTGTGAAGAAGGGCCAAAAGCCGTGCCTTGCGATACTTGCATCCAATGCCAGAGCGCTTTAAACAACCACCACATAGATATTATAGAAATGGATGGGGCGTCTAATAGAGGGATTGATGATGTCCGTAACCTCATAGAGCAAACGCGCTACAAACCAAGCTTTGGGCGTTATAAAATCTTTATCATTGATGAAGTGCATATGTTCACCACCGAAGCGTTTAACGCGCTTTTAAAGACTTTAGAAGAGCCTCCTAGCCATGTGAAATTCCTTCTAGCGACAACGGACGCCTTGAAATTGCCCGCTACCATACTCAGCCGCACCCAGCATTTCCGGTTTAAAAAAATCCCTGAAAATTCCGTTATTTCTCATTTAAAAACCATTTTAGAAAAAGAACAAGTGAGCTATGAAACAAGCGCGTTAGAAAAACTCGCTCACAGCGGGCAGGGGAGCCTAAGGGATACGATCACTCTTTTAGAGCAAGCCATCAATTATTGCGATAACGCTATCACAGAAAGCAAGGTGGCTGAAATGTTAGGAGCGATTGATAGGAGCGTTTTAGAAGATTTTTTCCAAAGCCTGATCAACCAAGATGAAGCGCGATTAAAAGAGCGTTATGCCATTTTAGAAAATTATGAAACCGAGGGCGTTTTAGAAGAAATGATGCTTTTTTTGAAAGCGAAATTATTAAGCCCTGATTCTTATTCCATCCTTTTAATAGAGCGCTTTTTTAAAATCATTATGAGCAGTTTGAGCCTTTTAAAAGAAGGGGCAAATGCCAGTTTTGTGCTGTTGTTATTGAAAATGAAATTCAAAGAAGCTTTAAAACTCAAAGCCCTAGACGATGCGATTGTAGAATTAGAGCAAACCCCTTTCAATCAAAACCCTAGCATAAGCTATAACGCCCCTAAACAAGAATTTAAAAGTGCAGAAAGAATAGAAAAACTAGAAAAAAGAGAGAACGCAGAAACCCCGCAAACTCCCATGCTTTCAGCTAAAGATCGCATTTTCCACAACCTTTTCAAACAAGTCCAAACATTGGTTTATGAGCGCAACTACGAGTTAGGGGCGGTGTTTGAAAAAAATATCCGTTTCATTGATTTTGACAGCCAAACTAAAACCTTGACTTGGGAGTCTTTAGCCACCAATAAAGATAAAGAGCTTTTAAGAGAACGATTTAAAATCGTGAAAAGTATCGTTGATGGGGTTTTTGGCAAGGGCGAAAATATCAAAATCGCTTTAAAACATCATTTGGAAAATAAAAGCGCTTTAGAAGAGGTTAAAGAGTTTAAATTCCCTTATTCAAAGCCCAAACCAACCACCGAAACCACGGCTGAAATGAAAGAAAAAGAGATTCAAAAAAAAGAAATTAAAGAAAACAACACTAAAGAGGTTCAAGAAATCCAACCCAAAGAATCCCCTACAGCCTTGCAAGAATTTATGGCTAACCATTCTAACCTCATTGAAGAGATTAAGAGTGAGTTTGAAATCAAAAGCGTGGAATTGTTATGAGAGCGAATTTAGACGAATTAGACAAAGTGGCGGCTGCAATTTTAAAAGATGATTTTAAGGGGGTGGTGCTTTTAAAGGGCGTTGTGGGGAGCGGTAAAACGACTTTAGTTCAAGCGTGCTTGAAACGCTTGGGTTTAGACATTCAAGCGACTTCGCCCACCTTTAGCTTGATGCATGCTTATAGCGAGAGCGTGTTCCATTATGATTTTTACATGCGCGATTTAGAGGCTTGCTTGGAGCTTGGCATGTTGGAGTGCTTGTTAGAAAAGGGGATCCATTTTGTGGAATGGGGCGATGAAAAATTAGAAAAAATTTTAAAAAAATACGATTTAGCTATTAAGGTTGTGGAAATTAAAACCGAATTAACCAGCCGTTTTTATACAATAAAGATCGCTTAAAGGGCCGCTTGAATGGATATTTTAAAAGCAGAGCATTTAAACAAACAGATTAAAAAAACCAAGATCGTTTCAGATGTTTCTTTAGAAGTGAAAAGCGGCGAAGTGGTGGGGCTTTTAGGGCCTAATGGGGCGGGTAAAACCACCACCTTTTACATGATATGCGGGCTTTTAGAGCCTAGTGGGGGGAGCGTTTATTTAAACGATGTGAATTTAGCTAAATACCCCTTACACAAGCGTTCTAATTTAGGCATAGGCTACTTGCCCCAAGAATCCAGCATTTTTAAAGAATTGAGCGTGGAAGAGAATCTGGCCCTAGCAGGAGAGAGCACTTTTAAAAACTCTAAAGAGAGCGAAGAAAAAATGGAAAGCTTGCTAGACGCTTTTAATATCCAAGCCATAAGAGAGCGCAAGGGCATGAGCTTGAGTGGGGGAGAAAGAAGGCGTGTAGAAATCGCTAGGGCTTTAATGAAAAACCCTAAATTCGTGCTATTAGATGAGCCTTTTGCGGGCGTGGATCCGATTGCGGTGATTGATATTCAAAAGATTATTGAAAGCTTGATTGGATTAAACATTGGTGTGTTGATCACTGATCACAATGTGCGAGAGACTTTGAGCGTGTGCCATAGAGCGTATGTGATCAAAAGCGGCACGCTTTTAGCGAGCGGGAACGCTAATGAAATTTATGAAAACGCTTTGGTGCGCAAGTATTATTTAGGGGAAAATTTTAAGGTATAGACATGGCAATCTTACGCGCAAACCTTAGCCCCAAAAACAAATTAAACGCTACCTTAAAAGGGTGGCTCCCCATTTTACAAAGCGAGCTTGAAGATTTAGAAGAAGTGTTGAAACAAAACGCTTTAGATAACCCCTTAATCAAAATTGAAAACAAACGCATCAAAAATTTTAGCGATCGTTTTAGCGCTAAAAAGAGCAGCGATCATTTAGAAAGTTTCGCAATCGCATCTAAAAGCCTTTTTGAAACTTTAGAGGCTCAAATCATTCCCCCCCTTTTTCCTACTGAAACCTCTCAAAAAATCGCTATGGATATTATCAGCGGGTTGGATAGCGAAGGGTATTTTGAAGAAAATATTGAAGAAAGGGCTAAAATTTTAGGGGTAGAGAGCGAAGTGTATGAAAAAGTGCGCAAGCGTTTTAGTTACCTTAATCCCGCTGGCATTGGTGCTAAAGATGTGAAAGAGAGCTTTTTATTCCAGTTAGAGAGTAGGGAATTGGACAATAACGAGCTTTATGAAGAAGCGCGAAAGATCATTTTAAATTTAGAAAAACACCATGAATTTTCTAAAGATTTTTATTACGAAAAGGCTTTAAAGATTTTAAAATCCTTTAAAAACCCCCCAGCCATTGAGTTTTTAGAAAAAGAAATAGAAGTCATTCCTGAGCTTTTTATTTTAGAAGTGGATAATGAAATGATTGTGCGTTTGAACGATGAGAGCTACCCAACGATCAGTTTAGAAGAAAATCGCTTTAAGGATAGCGATTATTTAAAAGACAAATTAAAAGAGGCTAAAGATTTGATTGATGCACTAAATTTGAGAAAAGCCACGATTTATAAAATCGGTCTCATGCTTTTAGAGTATCAATACGATTTTTTTAAGGGTAAAAAATTGCGTCCTTTAAAATTATTGGATTTAGCCAATGAGTTTAACCACTCTGTAAGCACGATTTCAAGGGCCATTTCTAATAAATATTTAGCATGCGAAAGGGGGGTTTTCCCTATTAAGCATTTCTTTAGCACCGCCTTAGACAATAGCGAGACTTCAAACGCTATGATTAAAGACTATCTTTTAGAATTGATTAAAAACGAAGACAAAAAAGAGCCTTTGAGCGACGCTAAGATTTTAGAACTCATTGAAGAAAAATTCCATTTGAAAATGGTAAGAAGAACGATCACCAAATACCGCCAACTGCTCAACATCGCTTCTTCAAGCGAAAGGAAAAAGCTCTATTTGATGCGTGCTTGAAAACCATGATTTTAGGGCTTATTCTTATTTAATACCATTTGCCCTTGTATGCGTGTGAGTTCAAACTCTTGGGATACTTTGGCGAGTTGGTATAAGATTTCTGTATTATGCGTGTCTAAAGCCTTAATGTAAGCCTCTTTTTGTCCTTTGGTGATCACAAATGGTATTAAGTTTTGCTCTAAAACGCTATAAAAGATTAGCATTCTGCCCACCCTACCATTACCATCGCTAAAAGGGTGTATCCTTTCAAACAAAATGTGTTGTTCTAAAATGGCTTTTAGTTTTTCTTCTTTATCTTGTAAGGTCTTCATCTTATAATTGAGGTTATCGCACCATTCTTTCATAGCCATAGGCACTTGAAAATGAGGAGTCATTTCAAAACTAGCTCCTAAAATGGTATTATCAGCCGTTTTGAAAGCCCCCTTATTGGGGAGTAAAAAATTCATTAAAATCCCATGCAATTCTCTCACAAAAAAGCTATCAATCTTTTGTTCTTTCTTTAAATTTTCTAATAAAAAGGGGAGCATATTTTGATAGTTTTTCACTTCAAAGAAGGCTCTTTGGGGCATTTCTCTAGGAATGTATTCAGTGGTTAAAATACTTATGGTTTCAGCAAGACTTAAAGGGTTGTTTTCAATAGCGGTGCTATGATGTGCCATTCTAATGGTTAAATCCATAGCGTAATCATTAAATTCTAATAATTCTTTATAGTTCATTATTTAAAATCCCTAAACAACTTCCCTAAATCCAAATCAAGTAATTCCGTTTGGGATCGCAATTCTAAAAGGTTTTGAGCTCCTTTAATCAAATCGTTACTGGAAATGCCATGAGAAAGAGAGATTTGGGCTTCTAAAAACGCGCTCAAATGATCGCACACCTTCAAAAGCTCCCCGCAAACCCCAAGATATTCATCGCTGTTATAAAGCGTGAATAATTCTTCAGCGTCTTTAGTGAAAATGATTTTGTGAGACTTGTCTTTGTAGCGGTTTTTAAACTCGTTTTCGGTGAAATATTTCAAATCTTCTTGAACGCCCAAAGACACAAAGGAATAGACTTTGTTTTGCATTTCCTTTTTTTCAATCTCTTTAATGCAATGATCAAGCCCTGCAACGCTTTGTTTGATGGGCGTGATAATGTCTCGGGTTAAAATCTCGGGTAAATCATGGAAAAGCCCGCCCAAAAAATGATTGATCCGCATGCTTTTACAAGCTTTTAAATCAAAGCTCAACAAATACCCCATAAGCGCCACGCATAAAGTATGCCCTAAAACGCTGGTTTGCGGCACTCTTGGAGTTTGGCTCCAACGCTTTTGGAAACGCAACTGCCCAAACATGCTCACCAATTTTTTCAGATCTTCTTTTTCCCCAAAAAGCCCTTCAAACAAATGCTCGTTATTGTGGAGTTGCTTGTCAATTTTATCTTTAATTTCTTTCACGCCATACATGTTGGGGTTAAAATGATAAATAATATCAAACTCCCACTTAGACGCATAAAAATGCGCACTCTCTAAAATTTGAGTTTCTAAAATTTGGGGTCTGTGGCTTAAATACTCTTTGAGTTCCTCTAAAGAAAAATACGCGCTGATTTCATCTTGCAAACTTTGCACGACATAGGAGGCTAATTCTTGGCTGTGCGTTTGTTGGAGGGCGTAAAAAATAGGGGGTTTAATATCGGTTAAAACCAAGCGCTCCAAAAACTCAAAGCAAAAGAACTTGATTAAAAGATCTAAATCTAAATCTTTACCCCTGTCTTTTAAATCTTTAGCGAGCAGATACGCAATCATCGCTTTATGGGCTTGCTTGTCTAATTCCACAAATTCCAAAGGGCATGCTTGATCATTCCAGCGCCTAATAGACGCGCCCACAAACACACGCCTTAAAAATTGAGTTTTGAGTTTGGGGGCTTTTAGGGGTTTAATAGGATGAGCCGCATACATAACTTTCCTTTTTATACTATTTTGAATATTAAAGCTATGATCTTATTAAGAAATACTGATTGGATCGCACAAGTTTGAAAAACCTTAACGCACCACTACCAATACTAACCTAAATTTTATTATACGAAAAAAAGACAAAAATAAGGTTTTTATTTAAAAAAATATTATTTTTATCTATCTAATCACAACAAAAAACAAGCCAATAAATCCTACTAAATCAAAAAAAAAGCACTTACTATAAAGCCCCTACAATAGGGAAAGCGTTTGAAAAAAATGAGGTTTTTTTCCAACCACAAAAACCCAAGCCCACTACTCATGTATTTGTCTCACAATTACAGATTTTTCAAATAGCTTTGAATAACATTTAATCCACGCGCTCCACGCTATAAAGGGGCGTTAAGGATACAGAAAGGGAATAAGATGAGACATAAAAATGAGACAGCAACAAGCTTCAACAAGCTTAAAGCAATCACGCAAGCGATACAAGCGCTAAAAAACGGCGCACCAAAGAATGCAATCTATCAAGAAAGCGAGCGAACGCAAGCAAGCGAGAACGCAAATATAAGCGATCTCACGCAAAAAACCACGCTTAAGCCTAAAGCGAGCGCACAAACTAAAAAAGGCGCTTTAAATCCAACTAGAAAAGCCTTTAGCGAGAGGCAAAAAACCACATTTAGAGACAAGGCGCAAGCAAGCGAGCCAAAACGCCTACAAACCAATCAAACCAACAACTCAAGCTTAAAATCCGAGTCAAGCGATGAAGCTTTAAAACGAGGCTTAGAAAACAACCAAAGCAAAGGGGGCAACAATGAAGCCTAATAAAAATCTAAACAAGCCTTTAAAAAAAAAGGCGGATCGTTTTGAATGGGTTTTACTGATAGCGTTTAGCTTGATTTTAGCTACCGCTTACATTTTAAGGAGTTTGTTATGAAAAACACTTTTACAATCTACAAACGAGATTACAAAGGCGAGTCGACGCCATATCTTAACTACTACGACAAAAACAATAAACGCTTTAGAGTGAGCCTAAACAAAGCCAGAGAGTGCCTAAAGATGAACACCGACGAAGCTTTAGAATATTTCCAAAACAAAAGCCTAAAAGAGATTTTAGCTTTTGTCAATCGTTTAGAAGCGATGAAAAACGCCAACAAACGCATTAAAAACGCCGAAAAACGAACGCTTAAGATACAATCAAAGATTACCATACTTGAAGCGTTAAAACGCTTTCTAGCGTTAAAAATAGGGCTAAAACAAACAAGCATCAATTCTTTAGAAAATGTTTTTAATAGCGTTTTTAGCTTAATGGGCTTGAAAGAAAGCGACAGGCTTAAAAAGATCACCAAAGAAAAGATCACGCAATACCACCAAGCCACGCTACAACTCTACAGAAAAAACACGATCCACAACTTCAACGCTAATTTAAAAAGCTTTTTAGCGTTTTGTGAAAGCGAGCGGTTTTTAAATCAAAATCCTTATTACTCTATCACGCTTAAAAACGCGCAAGAAGCCCAAGCGATCGAGCCTTTCAATTTAGAAGAGGTTAAAACCCTTATAGAAAACGCACCAAGCTTAAGATTAAAAGCGTTTTTAGTGGTAGCGTTTTTTACCGGCATGCGCACCGGCGAGCAGTTAGCTTTAACATGGAAAGACATTGATTTTAACGATAAAACGATCACCATCAACAAATCATTAAACGAACTAGGGCAAATCACAAGCCCTAAAAACAAGCCAAGCATTAGAGAAGTAGATCTATTAGAACCCGTGGAAAAAATCCTAAAAGAGCTACAAGAAAGCGAACCAGAAAATAAAAAATTCGTTTTCATAGACGCGCCCAAGCGATCAAGCATTTTTCAAAGGCATTTCAAAGCGCTTTTAAAAGCCTTGAACTTGAAAGACCGAAAGCTTTACACTACGAGGCACACCTTCGCGAGTTTGATGCTAAGCCAGGGCGAAGAAGCCATGTGGGTGAGCAAAACGCTAGGGCATAAAGATTTAAACACCACTTACAAAACTTACAGCCACTACATCCCTAAACAAGAAAAAGAAAGGGCTAAATTTTTAAAGGGGGCGCTATGAAAAAAGAAACCAACAATAAGGAAAATTCCATGAGCGTGTCTCATTATTTGGCTTACAAGCTTATCAAAGAAAGCGATGCAAGTATTAGTTTTTTTGATTTCATCCAAAAATTAGAAAAACTCCAAAAAACGCACACGCTCAAGTCCAGCGTTTGCAATGTGAGGAATAAGCGCGTAACAAGCTATTCTATCCTACTCCAAAAAAAGGCGGTTTGACATGGAATTAGAAAAATTACAACCGATCGATTTAGAAGTTTTGAAAGAGCTTTACAAAAAAGCGTATTTACCCAAAACAGCCGACAAGATTTCAAAAGATCTTAACATTGATTACGCCCACACGCTTAAGATTTTCAACAAGCTTGAAAAAAAGGCTTGTGCAAGCAATGGGTCATCAACAAAAAAAGAGAATGCGAAAAAAAAGACAACTACTATAAGGTTTGCTACTTGAACGAACTAGGTAAGGAATTATGCGCGTCTTTAAAAGCCTTAAAAGGCTTTAAAACCACAAAAAAGGATTAAACATGAACTACATATTAAAAAATAATTTGAATGTTGAGAGCAACTACACCAAAACCGCCAATAGTATCCTCATTAACAGCCCGTTAAGTAGAGATGCAAGGATTGTTTTTATCACTTTAAGTAGTCTCGCAAGCTCATTTAACCCAAAAAGAGAATTTTTATGCAAGCAATTGGATATGAATACTAAAACTCTTAACAAGTATTTAAAAGAGCTCGTGCAAAAAGGTTTTTTGAAAATCATTTACTACAAAAATAAGTTAGGAAAGTTTTTAGGCAAAAGGGCTTACATTTTAGCGCCAACTAAGGAGTAATTAGAGCAAGAGGACTTTATTATTGTTGATGAATCTAACCGCACCGAAACACCAAAATTTACCATGCGGCAAATTGTAGAAAAACAAGCCGAAAAACCCCTTAAATCCGAAGTTTGCACCGAAACACCAAAATTTACCGCCCTTATAAATAAAAAGAATAACAACAAACATGAAAAAATGGATGAGAATGTGAGTGAGAATTTACAAAATCAAGCGGATCAAAAAAACAAGCATGATGATTTTTCTTGTCTTAGAGGCTCTATCAAAAACTTCAGCATGTTTAAACGCTTTAGTGATTTCGTTTTTTCTATTTTAGGGAATCTTGACACAAGAGGATTAAAAATGCGCGATAAACAAGCGTTTGAGCGGTTTTTGAACTACAGAAACGAGAAAGGAAAGCTAACTTACGCCACGAAAAAAGCTTTGCTAAAACAAGCGTTAGAGCTGAAAGAACAAGACCAAGACATAGCAAAAAGTGTAGAGCAGAGTATACGCAAGGGTTATAACGAGCTTTACGCTGTCTTTGAGTTTAAAGCTCGATGGACGCCGCAAAAGCAAGAAGAGGAGCCGTTTGAATACAAACCAAATCCCAAATATAACGGTTATTGCATCTGGTAGGCGTAAAGAAAGAGAGCAAGCAATGAGATCGTGGCACTATAAACACAAGCAAAAGAATTTTAAACCCAAGGTAGAGACCGAATGCCTACTTATTGAAAGCGTGTTGCTGGAAATTTTACAACTCATTAAAGATCAAGAGGAAAAAAGCAGGGCTGTAATTATCGAAAGGATGATTATCTACTTTTTAGAAAAAGAGAAAGGAAATAAAAATGAGACAGCATGGGATAAATCAAAGCGAACCTATAAAAGAACTCTTAAAAACTACAAGAAAGAAGCTAAAGTTAAGAGAGAGCACCTACAAAAAGCTAAAAAGGATGCAGAGAAAAAAAACTATACATTTGCAAGAATAGTCCGTTTAGCTATTTTAGAGGGTATTAGGGAGTTTCAAAAAGAAAACCTATTTTTGAACTTGCAAACGAAAGGTTTTGAGATTGCAATAAGCATTTTAGAACAAAAAAACAAAAAGAGACAGGAAAAAAGGTAAAAATGCAGAATTTGATAATGAATAGTTTTATAAACTATCCGAACGATTTGGAGGAATTTTTAGCAGAAATACACATAACAAGCTTTACGCTTTTCAATCAAAAAATCATTCAAGCTTTGTTAGAGATGAAAAACAAAAATCAAGTCGTGCAGCTTGAAACTATAAGGCTAAAAATAGGCGATGAAGCGTTTGAAAGCAAAGAATTTAGCGCTATTTTACAGGCGGATAGCTATCCGAACTATTTAGACTTAAGGAGCGACTTTAAAACTTATTTGAGTTTAAAGATGCAGGAACATTTAGCAAACGAGCTAATAAAAGCCACACGAAAGAGCGAGATTTTTGATTTTGATTTTTTAGGCAAATACATCAAATTAGGATCTAACCGAAACGGGAGGTATTACTGGGAGTGGGAAGAGTTTTTCAAATCAAAACCTAAAATAGAAAAAATACACACAGGAATTAACTTTTTAGACAATATCAGCGATGGCGGTTTTGAAGTGGGGCAATTGATTTTAATCAGCGGCGATCCCGAAGCCGGTAAAACGCTTTTAGGTATCCAATACATCACCAACGCGCAACAACAGCACAAGGTTACTTATTTTGGTTTTGAATTTAGCGTGAGGAAACACATAGAAACCTTGAACTCTAAAGGTTTCAAAATTAATAAAGAAAATTATTTCATTGATGATCTAAGTTGCGAGATTAATGATCTAGTTTCACAGATTAGAGGTTTAGCTAAAGAAGGGCATAAGCTTTTTATAATTGACAGCCAGATGAAAATACAAGCTCCCATCGTAGGAAGGACGATTGAAGAAGTAGAAACAAGTAAATTCACTACTTTAGCCGATCTAGCCAAGCGCTTGCAGGTCATCATTATTTTGATTATTCAAAACTCCAAAAACGACAGCTACGCCCCAACAGGAAGCCGTAAAGGCGCTCATGAAGCACATGTAATGATTAGGATTGAAAAGATCAAGAGTGGGGAACTCAAACACATTAATGATTACAACGAGAGAGGCAAATACCGAAAGGTTTTGATTTTAAAAAATAAACAGACAGGATTACAAGGGATTCAATTTTTTAGAATAAGTGACTATAAGTTGTTTGAAATTAGCACGAATTACATGAAATTTAAAGAAAGTGATTTTAGCGGCTATGATTTAAACGATTTCAGCGATTAAAAGATCTACAATGATTATTAATTTTGAAGGTCTTAAAAATATCGTTAGCATTGTGGATGTTATAGAAAAATACCTAGACCTAAACAAATGCGGAGCGAATTTGAAAGCGTGTTGCCCGTTTCATGATGAACGGACCGCTAGCTTTATTGTAAGCACTGAAAAAAATATTTACAAGTGTTTTGGGTGTGGCGTTAGCGGTGATGCGTTTAAATTCTTGCAAGAATTTAAAAAAATCAGTTTCACCGAAGCGATTGAAGAAATAGCCTCCATGTATAACTACCCGATAGAATACGACAACAACAAAGAGAAAGAAGAAAAAGAAAGGCTAAAAGAAATTTTAGCGTTTGCTAATAGCCTTTTCAAAGAAAGAATTTTAAAACAGCCTGTTGTTTTAGAGTATTTAAGTAGGAGAGGCGTTACACTAGAAAAGGTTAAAGATTACGGTTTGGGTTTTTGCACTAACGAAGAAAAAGAAGAATTGAAAAAGCGTTTTACCCCTTATGATTTGATAGCGAGCGGGCTTTTTAGTGATGCAAACAAAGACAGAGAGCTTAAAATCTTTTGCAATTATAGGATCACTTTTCCCTTGAAAGACACTAAAGGGAACATTGTTAGTTTTAGCGCCAGAACTTGCACGATCAAAAATCCTAGGAATGGCGCTAAATACATCAACGGCAGAGATACAAAGATTTTCAAAAAATCTTTTATACTTTACAATTTAGACAGAGCGCGCCAAGCGATAACGCAAAAAAAGCAAGTCATTTTATGCGAAGGTTTTTTTGATGTGATGAGTTTTGAAAATTTTGATTACAATAATTCGATTTGTTGCATAGGAACGGCATTCACTAAAGAACATGTGAAGATTTTGAGCCATTTGAATGCAGAGATATGTTTTTGTTTAGACAACGATTTAGCAGGATTAGAAGCCAGTATTAGAGCGATTGAGATGTGTTTGTTAAACCATACCACTAATTTAAGTGTTGTGAAAATTAAAGACAAGGATTTTAAAGACATTGGGGATTATTTAGAAAGGAATAAACGCCCAAACCTAGTTAAGATCAACGGGTTTAAGTTTTATTGCGCTTATTTGTTGCGTGCAGAATTTGACAACAAAACAAAGGATTTTAATTATAAGAGGATTTTGAGAGCAATCAAAGATTTAGCCCCCTTTATTAAAGGCGATCTTTTAAAGATTTTAAAAAGCTTTTTACCTAGCGAAGACACCAAAATGGAGAAAATAAAAAAGCCCGTATTGTCTATTTTAGAAGCGAAGATTTATAAAACGATGATAGAGAGCGAAGAATTCAACTACATTGCAAGAAGGTATTTAAGCCCGGCAGATGTGGAGTTTAAAGATGTTTTCAAGAAAATCGTTTCACACGATTTTAGAGGATTAGAATTTTTGAAAAAATACGAAGTCATTAGGGAGGAACATTATGCACATTGTTTAAAAGAGTTTAAAATTAAAGGCTTAAAAAATAGCCTAAAACATGCCATAGAAAACAAAGATTATAGGCTCATAGAAGCGCTGAATAATAAAATTAAAGAAATTCAAACGCATTAAGGAAGTAGCATGAGTTGGATTGATATAGGCGTAGGATCGGGATCTAGCGGATCGGGATCTAGTAATAACCTTTTAAGCGGTTTTATCAATTCTTTAGGGAACGCTTTAAGTAGCGCGAGCTCTAGCGGTGGGATTAGAGGTTTTCCATGGCAAGCAGGCAACCAAAACGATCAAATCGTAGGTTATTACGACGATCCTCAAGGCTACTATAGCGTCATTGAAAAATTCTTAGCCGAAAAAAACTACCATTCTAATAAAAGGCTAAAAAACGCGTTTGAACGCATCATTAACCAACAAAACCGCATTAACCACCTAAACCATGAAATAAGCAACCTAAACCATCAAACCAACCAACAAAACCAAGCGCTAAACCAATTAAACCAAGAAATAGCAGGCTTGAATAATGAAATAACCGCTAACGAAAACGCCATTAAAAAATTAAACGCTTTAGAAGTAGAAACGAACGCTAAAAAAGAAGTTTTAGAAAGTTTGAAATCATTAGAAAAACTCAAACAAGAACTTAAAAGGCTTAAAAAGCAATCTAAATGGAAGAAACAATTTAATTTTTTGACCGATAACCCTCCTAACATAGAAGCCCAGCGAGAAAGCGCACTAAACAGAGCGGGTAATAAAAACGGACTAATGAACTTTTTTTTAACCGATCCGTATGCGATACTGCCTAAAGGCTTTATTTACGAATACCACAACCCCGGCAAAGAAACCTACAACGCCTTAAACGCGCCCAATAACATGGACGGCATCAATAACCAGTTTAGAACCAACGCGCTAAACCAGGTTTTAGATAACAGCTATCAGAAGTTTTTACCGGGCAATGATAGTTACAACGCTTTAGGAGACATTGAACAAGTGAAAGCCTTGAAGTTTTACGATCTAATTTTGAATTTCAATTCATCAAGCGATAAGCTAGAAAGCGCCTTATTTTTCAAACAGATTTCCCAATACGCCAAAGGCTTAAGGCTTAAGATCTTAACCGCACCAAGCAGTCAAGAAGATTTACAAAGGCTTGAAAAGTTAGAACAAACGCTAAAGCAAGAAGAAGAGCGCTTAAAAGGTAAAGATTCACACGCCATAGAGCAAGAAATACAAAAAGAGCAAGAAAACGCCCTAAAATTGAAAGAAATCATTAAAGCCAAGCAAAACCACGCCGAAACGATAAAGAACGCTATCAATCAAAAAGAACACGCAAAAAACGAAAAAGAACGAGAAAAACACAACCTAAACAACGAGATTGATGCTATAGGTAACGAACGCATAACGTTTAAACAATTAGGGACTAAAGACAATTTTTTAGGGATACAACTTCACTTAAACAATAACGGGAGGGGAAGAACCTACGCGAGGGCGTTTTTTAGAGACAACAATAAAACAATTAGAGAATACTATGAGATTGAAACCAAAGTTAAAAACATTTTAGGATTTTATCGAATCGGACAAAGCGATGAGCGCGTTTTAAAACGCTTTTTAGAATTAAGCCCACAACAACAAAACGAACTATCTTTGCTACTGCTTCAATAGCGCCAAACATAACCCTTAAAAAACGCGCTTGATTTGGCTTAAATAATTAAAATGATTTTAGGATTAATCCATGCAAGCGTTAGAAAACAATGAAATCAATTTCAAAAACTTACCCAGCACGCCGTTATACCCGCTTAAAAATCCTATTTTGACGCCTGAGCAATTAGAACAGAAAAAAAAAGATCTCATCGTGGATCTCAATCAAAAATCCAAAGAACTTAAGGAATTAGGATTATTAGATAAGTTAGGAGGTTTTGTAGGATACCAAACCGACAACGCCAAAGAACGAGAAAAACAGCTAAGCGACCTTAAAACGCAAGCTTTAGACAACAAGCTAGATTTTAAGGATTTGCCAAACGCCTTAAAAGATGATTATTACAATAAAGCCGAAACAAGTATTTTAAACCCTCTTAAAACCAAGAACGAGATCGCCAAAGAGGACTATCAAAAAGACTTACAAAGAAAAGCGATATTAAAAAAAACAAGCCAAGAACTCACAGAGAGCGATAAGGATTTAATAGCCAATGATAGCGGTTTTTTTAATAATGCGCTTGATGCTATTAAAGGCGCAAGCGAAGTGGAGAAACTCAAAGAATACAAGGAAAAAGAAAAAGCTAAAAACATAACCAAAGACTTGCAAAAATCATGGAATTTGTTTAACAACTTGAGAAAAGACAAGGACGCTTTTAGCCTTTTTGCGAGTGAAGACTTGCAGTTAAGAGAAAAGTATCAAAACGAGTTTAAAAACATTGCCATAAATAGCGGTTTTGATGATGTGGTTTATAATAGAAAGCATGAACCATTTTTAAGGAAGGATAACAAATTTTATAAGATAAACGACCGCTTTTTTGATAATTTTTTAAATTTTTTAAGCGCTAATAAGTTTTCATTAGCCGGATCTTTAATGGGAGTGGTTAGAGGCGCTAAAGCAGGGAAGAATTTAGGCGCTTTAGGTTTATTGGGCGGCGCTATTGTAGGAGGAGCGTTAGGGAGTGCAGCAGGTGGAGCAACCGATGCGATTGCAGGTAATGCTTTTTTGAACAGAGAGCAAAAAGCCGACGAAATCATAAGGCATGCGTTAAGTGAGGGGGTTTTAAGTTTGGCAACGGATACTCTGGTTTTAGGAGCAGGGAAGTTTATTCAAAAAGCGATCAACCCAAGAAACATTTTTAATATAGGCGCTAATGTTTCCACTGGCGGTCTATATGCATTAGGAAAGCACATAGTAACAGGCAACGCCAAAGGAGCTGAAAGGATATTAAATGAAACCATAAGCGAAAACGAGCGCCAAGCAGTCAAAGAGTTAGTGAAGCGGTTTGGAGGCGAATTGAGACTCACTAAAGCAGACGGAAGCAAATACCGAGCAGAACTTGTTAAAAAAGTAGGCGAAGACAGTAAGATTTTAAGGGGGTATGACGCTTTAAGAGACGCTTTTTTGTTGCAAAGTCAAGCTAAAAAGCAAGAAGCTTTTATTCAGGCGATAAGAAGCGATGAAACAGGCAACGCGATAGCTTTTTTAAGCGAAGCGGCTAACTCAAGCCCCATCGCTAACGCTAATCTGAAAAAGATTTTAAACAAGACGACTGAAAATTTAAAAGATTCGTTGAGGCAATTTGAGTTAAAAGATTACGAAGTAAAAAGCATTTTTGATAATTTAGAACAAGGCACTAAAGAAAGCTATGAAAAAGCTCTTGATGGAATCATAGGAAAACTTTATGATAATAGCTACAAAACGAATCTAAGAGAAAGCATTCAAGACGTGAAACCACCCCTTGCTAAAGCAAGGAGCTTCCTAACTAAAGCGTCCTAATGGACACTAACA
>NZ_SFZZ01000025.1:0-44613 GCF_011140715.1 Helicobacter pylori
AGCGATGATACCGCAAGCGAGAGAGAGAGAGAGAGAGAGAGTAAAAATCGTTTTTTCATAAAAGTGTTCCTTAAAGTAATTTTTTTGTTGCTAAAATATTCTAAAATGATAATAGATTTACAACTGATTGGATTTTACCATAGATTTATTGTATTTCAAAAAAAAAAAAAAAAGATTTTGGAGTATTTTAACCTATTTATCTTTGAAGTGTTGAATTTTGTAACGATAAAATCATCTTTTGAATTTTATCATCAGTGTTTAATAAGAACGAAGCCACACTAAAACAAGAACGCGTAGCTGACAAAAACTTCTTTATTCCTAAAAACGCTGAAGTTTTGTCGGATCGTTTGTTGCTGCCACACATTGCTAGAGCCAAAATTCTTCCAACTTTGCGCGCTCAGGCTGTAATAAGGGATTTTTAACCCCACATTGAAGCGGTTATGCTTGCCTATATACAAAGAACCCCCAAAATTCACAAAAAACCCCCCACCCGCTGCAAAAAATTTATCGTCTTGTTTCGTGTTTTGGTTTTGATATTGAGGACTCCACAAGATGGCGTATTCCACCCCACCCCCACCAAACACGCCTATCTTAAAAAACAGCATTTTTTCTGTTTTTAAAGCGAGTTTTAAAAGGGTGTCTATAGGGAGATTAACAAACACATTCACGTTCAAACCAAACGCCATGAAATGCCCGTTATTAAAAAGGAAATCTTGGGGGCTTGGGGTTTTTTGCAAAACTAAAGAGCCTTGAGCGTTTGAAGCAGAATCGTAGGTTTTAATCGCACTTGGGTTATAATTCGCTTGGGATAAAAGGGTGTTACCCCCCACTTTTTGACCCAATTGAGCCTTAGCGTATTCTACATCCCCCCACACCCTTAAGCCTAAAATATGGTATTTATCAATAGCTATTTCATCGCCTATTTGCCCGGTATAAGACAGATTTTTACCCCCCTTATAATGGGCTTCTAATTTCTCGCCATAACACACGCTGCTAGGGCAAGTGGGGTTGTCTTTATAGGCTTGTTGCCACATGCTTGTGCGCGTGTTAGCCCCTGTGCCTAGCCTAAAACCCAAATAAATGTGGTTTTTGGTTTTAAAAAAAGGCGTTTTTTCAGTCGTATTACCCCACAACACCCCCAAACTGGCTAAAAAAACAAGCGCTTTCAAACACTTTTTTGATTCAATTCTACCCATAATGGCACTTCACTTTGCAACATTTCTTGATTAAAAAATTCCTCTATACTCTCTCGCATGCTCTTTACCTCTATAAGGGTATTGACACAGTTGCGAAACGCGCTCGCTTGCATTTCGCCCTTAGCGTAAGCATGCAAATTTTTCCTAAACATGATCACCCCCCTATCCCCATAAAACTCCACCATTTTATCAAAATGTTCTAAAACCAGGTCTTTTTTCACGACTGCGGGCAATTCGGTGGTGTTGTTTCTGATTTGCCAAAATATCCATGGGGCTCTTAAGGCCGCTCGCCCTATCATTAGCCCATCAGCTTGCGTGATTTGCAAGACTTCAAAGGCTTTTTTCACGCTGTCAATTTCGCCATTGGCTATCACCGGCTTTTTTAAAATCCCTTTCATTAAAGCGATGCTTTCATAATCTATTTTTTCTTTT
Source organism: Helicobacter pylori (assembly GCF_011140715.1). Lineage (GTDB taxonomy): Bacteria > Campylobacterota > Campylobacteria > Campylobacterales > Helicobacteraceae > Helicobacter > Helicobacter pylori_DA. The sequence continues at coordinate 1,629 of NZ_SFZZ01000025.1, forward strand.
TGGTATTTGTCGCTTCGTGTCCTCCCATGCACCACCACATAATCCACCGGCGCATCATTTAAGGCATGAGCGATTTCTTTAGGGATTTTCTTTTCAAAGCCTAAACGCACTTTCACGCTTGTGATCTTTTTATTGGTGTTTTCTCTGATGATTTTTAAAAGCTTCACCAAGTGGTTTAAATCCTTCAATAGCCCGCTACCATTACCATGATTAGCCACTTTAGGGGCAGGACAACCGCAATTAAAATCAATCCCACTCACATAATCTAAAGCGTTGATTTTCTCCACCGCTTCTTTGACTACGCCCTCTTTAGAGCCTGAAATTTGTGCCATGAAATGATCTTCTAAAGGGGATTTTTCCAACATTTTAGAAGTTTTATCAAACGCATACACCAACGAATGCGAGCTCACCATTTCGCTTGTGGTAACATCCACGCCAAATTTTTTCACCACGCTCCTAAAAGGCAAATCCGTATAGCCTGCTAGAGGGGCTAGAAAAAGCCATTTTTTATTTTTAAAGTCCATCCGCTCTCATATCAAAGTTTTTTGCTGTATTTTGACACAATCAAGGTTAAAAAGCGCTTTAAAAATTAGCGCTTGATTAAAATCAAGCTTTTTTATAGATTGATTAAACTCTGTTTGAAACGGGTTAAAAAATCATGCGTTGGTTGTTTTAAAAACTCTGCGTATAAAACAGGCCGTAAGCGTTTAGGGATATTCAACCTCCTGGCTCTGTCTTTAAAATCCTTTGGCATGCTTAAAGTTTTTGGGGGTTTAAAAGCGATAAACACATGCTCTTTATTGCTTTCAATGATGAATTTTTGAGCGATTTCTAAGCTAAAAAAATGGTGCTTGATTTCTTCTTTTTGAGAAAAGCTCAACACATACCCCTTTTGCTTTAAGATTTTATCCACCATAAAAAGCGCGTTTTGCGAATGCTTGAAAAAAGTGATCCCATGCATTTGTGAAACGGGCATCAAAGGATAAAGCCGCTCTTTTTCTTGATCCAAAAATTTAAAGCTTTGGATAATGCCCTTAGAATAATGTTGCATCAAGGCGTTAGCGTAATGTTTCCTGAAAAAATTGCGTTTGAACTTTAAAGAAGAATTAGAACTATCTTCAAAAAATTCCCAATCTTTAGCGAGCGTTTTAAGGGTGTCTTTAGGGGTGTAGAGCAAGGGGCGAACGATCGCATAAGATTCTCTTTTTTCATAAGCTTGAAAGCTTAAAAGCGTGTTTAGTCCGGCACCTTTACTTAATTGCATCAAAAACCATTCCAGCCTGTCATTCAAATGGTGCGCTAAAATCAAATGCTTGTAAGAATGCTCTTTGATTAGGGTTTCAAAAAAATCATAACGGATCTTTCTCGCTTGCATTTCAAAATTGCGCGCGATTTTTGGAGCGTAATGGATATAGCATTTTTTATGGTGTGTTTTTGCGAGTTTTTGAGCGTGTTGGATGATTTCAAGGCGTTGTTTTTGCGTGTTATAATCCACTAAAGCGATGTCAAAAGCGATGTTTTCTCCAACTAAAAGATGAAACAAGCAAGTGGAATCCAACCCACCCGAAAAACCCAATAAATTTTTCCCCTCTCTTAAAGGCTCTAAATAATTTTTAAAATCTCGCGCTGTCAAATCGGTGCTAAACGCATGCTGAATGGGTTGCGCTTTTATGAAGTTTCCTTGTGGGTTAAAACGCCTTTGAGTAAGCTCGCGCCTTCTATGCCTAAAATTTCATTCCTGAGTTTTTCCACTTCATTCAAACCTGGAGCTTTTGCATGAACGGCTTTATTGCGGATCTCTTGAATGAGGCTTAGGCTTTTTGAAAAAGGATAATTGATGAATCTTTTTAAGTTTTCTTCTAAATGGTATTGGACTTTTTCGTGTCTGAGTAAAAATTTAACGCTCCCAAGATTAGGCTTTTGAGTGAAAAAATCTTTAAGCGTAAAAGATTTTCCTTGGACTTTATAAGCTAAATCATAAAGGCTGGGATCGTTTTCGCAAGCCTTTAAAAGAACTTGTTTAGCAAAAGTATAAATTTCGTATTCTAAGGTTTTGATGTATTTGACGATGATGCTGGTAAAATCATTCAAAAGATCGTTTTCGCTTTGTAAAAGCTCTAATTCGGCATGAATGATGTTATTGATGCTGTCAGGGTGTAAGAGGTAAAAAAGCCTTTTGCCAAAAACAAAACGCATGAAATTTTCTTGCATGGTTAAATATTCTTTGCTTTTATACACGCTCAGATAATGCTTTTCATCGCCTAAAAAATAAGAACGCTCTTCTTTCAATCTCACCGGCAAAGGATAGACATAATTATTCCCATAAATGGCGTAAGTGTGGTTGTTTGGGGCGATGAAATTGGCTAAAAATTGATCCCTTAAAAGGCTGAAGTCTTCCCTGACTAATTCCCTTAAATCGCTGATAATAAAAAAGTCTTCCACTTCCAAATTTTTTTCTTTATAGTAGCTAGGGATCAAACCCTCATCAATCTCTTTAGAAACCTTTACCACCTTAGCGGCAAATAAATTAGCGTAATCGGTCAAAAAAAGCTGCAAAAAATTTTTTTCGTTGGTGGCTCTGTAAATCTCTTCTAAAGAGTCGTGCTTTTCTTGATCGTTAAGCTTTGATCGGATTTTACCAAAGCCCACTTGGGATTTTTCCTGTAAAACGCTTAAATGTTGTTGGATGACATCTTTTTGATAATAAGGGTTATAAAGGATTAAAAGGTGGTTCATGCCCTATCTTATTTTAGGATTTCTTTGAGGTTTTGCTTGATCTCATCAGGATTTTGCTCGTATTCTTGGATGAGTTCTTTTAAAATTTCAAACAATTCGTCAAAATCCTGCGGGTGCTCTTTCTTAAAACCCACGATCAAATCCAAAGTCTTGCCCGCCTTGTTTGATGGATCGTTTTCGCCCTCAAGAGCGTTTTTTATATCCAAAATCATATTGGCAATGCGAGCGCTTTGCCCAGGGCTTGAAATGCGTTTGCATATAAAGCCTTTGAATGCGTTGGCGAGCTTAAAAGATGCACAAATTTTAGAAAACATCGCCTTTCCTTATTGAAATATTTAAAATACCGCTTGTTGGATTAGTCCGTTTCAAGATCAGCCAAAAAGCCTTTTTGATGCGTTTTTGAAATTTTAACACAAATTCAGTTATAGCTGACTCTATTTGCAAAGTGTTGATTTGTTAATACTATTTATTTTTTGATCCAAACACTAAAGATGTTTGAGATTTTTGCTTCGGCATTTAAACAAAGTAATTTCAATGGGCAACTTTCAGATCGTTGACATTTAAAAAATCTTGCTAACAAACTTAAAAAGAATAAATTTCATCAATTTGTTTATTGATGAGCGGTGTTATATCTTTACCGTAATTTTTTTCTATGATTTTATCAATGCGTGTAAAATTGGCATATCCATCATCTGATGATAAACACTCTTTTGAAATGTAACGCCCTAGAGTTTCTGCTTCTATAATTACAACATTCTTGCCATCAATATCATTTTTCACACCCTTAGCAAACCGAGATGATACAACAATGCAGTATTTTGAGTTATGTTTTTCAATATGTAATATTAATCGTTTTGGGTTTAGTTGTGCTGTAGATTTTTTGCTTTTTTTAGCATCAATATTAATTTTATATGGTGGCGTTATATTGCCCTCATTTTGAATTTTACAAATAATATCTGTATCACCAGAGCCACCTATATGTTCACACTCTATCACTTCTCTAAATAAATCAAAACTTTCTTTAAGAGCGTTTTCAAAATCTTTGCCATCATTACTACCATATTTTGATAGGTAGATCATTGTTTTTATATTATTTTTGATATTCTTTTCATCAAATATTTTTTGTTGTATAATACTTAGATATTCTAAAGGATTTAATTCATATAGATCACTTTTCCACTCGCTTGGCAACAAATCGGCCTGTAAATTTGGATTTTCATCAAAAGCATGCTTATCTAAAAGCAATAATGTTTTTTCTTTCATATTATCTGCAAGTTTAATATACCCACTATATTTTTTGCGTGAGATGTAAGCATCATTTCTATAAGAACTTGTGCCGTGTGTAAATACAAAAAGTTTGCCATTATTATGTGCCATATCGCATACAAACTCTAAAACACCAAAATCTGCAAAAATTTGAAGAAAGTAGTATTTTAATTCATGTGTAACATTTGCAAAAACATCATTAAAATTATCTATGCTTTTAAAAAGAGCTAATTTCTCATCATATGTTAAAATTCTATATTCTAAAATGGAAGTTATGAGTTCTTCATAAATGCTCTTACTGATTGTTTCAATAAAGGGCAAAAACCATATACACTCATCAATATATAATTTTTGTTCTAAGCGTTTGTCCAACAAGAGCTTTAAAATCAGTCTTCCACAGTATAGTTTGAAATTTTTTGGAGTTTTACTATATGGATGTGGGAATTGCATAGAAAATAAATTAACAAGCATTAAGTCTGCTTTGTTTGCATCATTTTTTAATAGTAATTGTGTTGTAGCACTTGGGATAAATCTATTGTCTTTTTTATAACCAAACATATAAAAACACATTTGAGAAAATCTAACACCCATTGTACTTAATGATCCACCTATTGAACGCCCAATATAATGACCATTATACCGCAAATTATCTTGTATGTTTTGAGTATTTATCTCATTATTTTGTTCTCTCATAGCATTAACATAAGCTTGCATAAGTTCAGTTGAACTAATATTTTTTTGTAAAATCCACTTATTATCTTTTGAACGATTGAGTCTTATCATTTTATACCTTTAATAATATTTTTGCAAAACATAGGTGGTATTGCTTCGCCTATCACACTTCTTATAAGCGTTTCACTTGCAAAAATAGGCAAATCCCAATCTGCTGGAAGTGAACTAACAATAAACAATTCTCTTAATGTCAAAACTCTTGCATCACTATATGTGCCATCGCTTTGTAAGCGACCCGGATGAACATTATTGTGTCCGCCCATATTACCGCTATTTGTAGCCCTTGCAGGTGCAGGTTCATTCCATTTCATGCGCTTATAGGTATTATGAAATCCAATAATCTTATCGCCATTTTCTTTCTTAGGGTAATAAAACTCATTTTTCATGGCTGATTTTCCCTCTGCTGTATGTTTTAGAGCTAAAATATCTCTATCGTTGTGTTTTTTTGCATAATGCCATTTCAAATTACTCTTTTCCCCACTTTCTAAACTTGGCAAATCGCCGATAGCTTCTCTTAAGGAAATTTCTTTTTGGGGTCTAGGATTATCCCATTTTAGATTTCTTTTGTAAATTTTGATAAATCCTCTTGGGCGACTTTGTGCCACACCATAATCTTTAGCGTTTAGAATAAAGCTTTCAATATTATACTCATTGGCATATTTTTCTTTAACAATATCCACAAGTAGTCTAGGCTTATCTTTATACGGAAAGTATAGTTTTAAAAACTTTGGCACATTTTCAATTAAAATATAATCAAAATTACTACTATCAATTAAATCAAACACATAAAAAACTAGATAGTTTCTTTCATCATTATCATAATCTTTCTTTCCAAGTGAACTCATACCCTGACAAGGTGGTGTAGCAAGTAAAAATTTGCAATTGCTATCTATCGCTAATTGCTTAATTTTAGCAAAATTACTTTTCTCTTTTATATCACCTATAACCATCTCACATTTTGGATATAGCCATTTATAAAGCTCTGCTCTTTTTGGAAGCAATTCATTTGCTACCACCATTTCAATTTCCAACTCTTTTAAGTATATTTCAGCTATACCTGCACTTGAAAATAGTGAAACACCTTTCATTTTACGATAATTTTATTGATATTTTTACAAATTTTTTCAATTAACAATGGTGGAACACCCTCGCCAACCATATGTCTTATTTGAATATCACTAGCAAATTTTGGAACATCCAAATCGGCATTCATAGAGCTTAAAATAAAAATTTCTCTTAATGTTAAAACTCTTGCATCACTATATGTACCATCGCTTTGTAAGCGACCCGGATGGACATTGCTTTGAGATGATAGACAATCATTTCTCATTGTTATTGTGGGTGCAGGCTTATCCCATTCAATCCGCTTATAAGAAGCCATATAGCCTCTAGCTCTTTTGCCCTCTTTGGTTTTCGGAAAATAAATTTTGTTTTCAAATGCAGAATGTCCTGTAGGCGTATGCTTCATGGCTAAAATATGTGCTTCAATATGCTTTCTAGCATTATGATTTTTAATATTTGAAGTTTCCCCACTTTCTAATGATGGTAAATGCCCTATCGCTTCTCTAACGCTTATAACTCTGTTGTTTTTTTGAGGTCTGTTGTATATGTAATCATTATTTGTCATTACAATTATCGCACGAAGTCTGTTTTGAGCTACACCATAGTCAGCACAATTATAGACATTAACATCAATATTATATTCTTTAGAGTATTTGTGCCGTATGATAAATTCAATATTTTTAAATTCATTATCATAAGGAAAGAGCATATCTAAAAACCTAGCTACATTTTCAATCACTACAACTTTTGGTTTTATGTTATCTATGACTTCAAAGGCTTCAAAAATTAAAAAATTTCTTTTGTCTTTTAACATGTCGCTATTACTTTTATTCTTACCTATCAAAGATACGCCCTGACAAGGTGGAGTGGCTAAAATAAAATCTGTTTTAATTTTTTTTCCTTCTTTTATAATTTTGTTTTTAGTCTCGCTTTGTGTTATATCACCACAAATCATTTTTGAATTTGGATGCCAAAATTCATAAGTTTTTGCTCTTATGGGTAATAATTCATTAGCAAGTTTCATGTCTATACCACATTGTGATAAATTCATTTCTGCAAGCCCAGCACTTGCAAACAATGATAATCCTATTAACATAATTCTACCCCTTAAACCGCTAATAGTGGGATAGCGGATTCATGAGAAATCTCTAAACTTTTACTCACATATTCGCTATTTTGTATATATTCAAGTAGTATTGTTTCTTTATAGCTTTCTTTAGCAAAATTCACGAAGTTGTGATAAACAAGGTAATTATCTAAATATTTAGTAGCTACACCCTTAATAAACTTGTGCTTGATCATATCTTTCAAATGGCTGTGATAACTATTTCGTACTGCTAGACATTTAAAAGCCCTTACTTAAATTAGAATATTCTAGCAAAATAACCATTAAAAACCAATACTTTTTACAAATAGAGCCTTATAGCTTATTTCTTTTATATGCTTTTAGCCTTATGGTTAGCTTTTCAAAAAGGGCTTAAAACCTTAGCGAGTAGGATATTGTCTTTAAAGGCGCTAGGCACAATCGTGTAATGCCCGGGTTTTAAAGGGGTGGTTAGTTCGCTGTCATTAATCAAAATTTCCCCATCCACTTCAGGCGCCCACCTGAGATCCCTAGCTTTGTAAAAATACTCGCCCTCTTTATTTTCCACTAGCGCCTTAATGGGTTTATCCAACAAAGCCTTAAAAGAATGGTTCTGGTGTTTTAAAGCGATTTTATTCAAGGCTTTAATGCGGGCGTTGATGATTTTTTTAGGCACTTTCTCTAAAGAATAGGCATGCGTGTTTTCTTCCGTGCTGAAAGCAAAAATATTCAATCGATCAAACTGAAACTCGTCTAAAAACGCGCTCAATTCTTCAAATTCGCCCTCATTTTCTTCCGGATGCCCCACAATGATCGTGCTTCTTATAAAGCTTTCTTTAACCTGTTTCATGGCATCTAAAAGCTTTAAATGGTGTGCTTGGCTGGAGTTGCGACGCATTTTTTTAAGCATAGAGTCGCTGATATGCTGGATGGGCATGTCAAAATAATTTTGAAAAATAAGCGAGCTTTCAATCGCGCCAATCAGATCTAAAGTGGTGCTAGAGGGGTAGAGGTATAAAATTCGAGCGCTCTTTAAGGCTTGTTGCTTGTCAATCGCCTTAATGAGCTGGATCAAGCCGTCTTTTTGCCCCTTATCGTATAAAAACGAGCTAGAATCTTGAGCGATAAAAGTCATATCCTTATAACCTTTAAGAGCCAAATCTTCCACTTCTTTTAAAATGGAGTCTAATTCCCTGCTTTGCAATTTCCCCTTAAAGCTAGGGATAGCGCAAAAAGAGCATTTTTGGTTACAGCCCTCAGAAATTTTCACATAAGCATGCACGCTAGAACCGGTGATGATGCGCGCGTTATAATGCTCGCTTAAAAACACTTGCTCGCTGAACTGGTTTTGTTTTTTAGCAATCATTATATCAATCTTGTCATAATCCCCTACGCCGGTAAAAATATCCACTTCAGGGATCAACTCTTTGATTTCATCTTTATAGCGCTCGCTCAAGCACCCACTCGCAATCAAAATCGCTCCCTTTTTTTTATCTTTAGCGGCGTTGAGAATGGTTTGGATACTCTCTTGTTTGGCGCTTTCAATAAAACCGCAAGTGTTGATAAGGATCACATCGGCTTTTTTAGCGTCATTAGTGAGCGTGTAATTATAAAGCTTGCCTAGCATCACTTCTGAATCCACCAAGTTTTTAGAGCAACCTAATGAGATCAAGCAAAGTTGTTTGTTTTCTTTAACTTGCATGTTAGTGGCTTTTTAAGTTTTTCAGATCCACTTCCCAAAAGAAATCAATCCATTCAGGAGCGTCTTTTAAAAACGCATCAGCTTTGTATTTTGCGCTTGTTTTTTGGAACAAACTCGCGCTATAAAACTTTTTATCAGGGTGTGTTTCTTGTAAAACCTTAAGCACCGCTTCTAAAGAATTACCGCTATCTACGATTTCATCTACCACCAAAATGGTTTTTAAATAATCTTTGATCGTGGGGATATTTTCAATTTTTAGGGCGTTTTGTCGGTGGGTGGTGTCATAAGAAATCGCATTGATGCCATAAACTTCCCTTAAATCCCAGTGCAAACTCAAAAAATGCGTCAAAGTCATGCCCCCTCGCATCACACACACAAGGGCTTCTGGGACACCGCAAATTTGCTCTACTTGTTTGACTAATTCCAGGCTGTCTTTCAAAAAGGCTTCATAAGAATAATGCATTGTGATCCTTAAATTTCGTAATATTGCTTCAAAAAAGTTGCGTTCGCCGCGCCGTCAAATTCCCTTAAATCCAAATCGTTTAGGGCTAATTCTAGGGCGTTTAAAGCGTAAGCACTTTTATAAACAGGAATGATCCCCATGTGGTTGATGCGAATGAGTATATCTTTATAAGGCTCTTGACCGCCCGCAAATTGCACCTGGTATTTTTCTTTTAAAAAGTTTCTCAATTCTTTGGCATGCTCATTAACAATCGTTGTCATGCTCAAGCTCGGGCTTTTAGGGAAAATCTTTAAACCTAGCGCTAAAACGGCTTTTTGAGTGGCTAAAGCGACTCTTTTAGTCTCCTTATAGAGCGCTTCAAAGCCCCCTAAATTCTGCACCAATTCAAAATAGCGTTGCAACCCTAAAGTGTGCAAAATAGGAGCGGTGTAGCTTGTGGTGTTATTTCTTTGGTTTTTCAATTCGCTCTTTAAATTGAAATAAAACCCCACATTGCGTTCTTCTATGCATTCAATTGCCTTCTGGCTCAATGCGATTAGGCTCATCGCAGGGGGTAGCATGAACGATTTTTGACTCCCTCCAATGAGCGCATCAACATGCGTTATTTCCAAAGGCTCAACCCCTAAAGCGGTGATCGCATCTACTATTACAAAAACATTCGGGTTAGTTTCTTTGATCGCTTGAGCGATTTTTTCTACAGGGTGTCGTAACCCCCCACTAGACTCGCATGCTTGAATGCAAAACGCATCAATGTTAGGGTTGGCTTCAAGCGCGTTTAATATTTCATCCACTTGAGCCGGTGTGTCCCATTCATAGACTAATTCATGGGCTTTGAGTGAATGGGCTTTAGCGATCTTGCCAAACCTTTCGCCAAACTTACCCGCATTAACAAAAAGCAACTCTTTTTGGCACAAGGAAATCACACTCGCTTCCATAGCCCCCGTCCCGCTGCTGCTTAAAAGCAAAACTTCTTCTAAACCGGTCATTTTTTTTAAATTTTCTCGCACGCTTTGGAAAATCTTTTCAAAATCTTTGGTGCGGTGGTGGGGCATTGGCTGAGAAAAGCTTGAGCGCATCTCTTCATTAATGGCTACAGGGCCTGGAGTGAAAAGCAACATTAAAATTAACCTTTAATTTTTGAGAGAATTTAAAACTTATCATACTAAAACGCGCTTAAAATTAAGCCTTATTGTTTAAGAAAATCGCTTTTTAATGCAAATAAAATGCTAAAATGCCATGATTTAAAAAGAATTTAAGGCAATGATTGGATAAATTTAGTCTTCGCGCATGTTTTTTAACCCTTTTTTTTAGCGGGTATTCTAAAAAAGCTCCTGGAACGATAGGGAGTTTAGTAGCGTTGTTACTGGGCTTACCTATTTTAATTTTTTCGGCTAACACTTTGTTTTTAGGGGCGATTTTTGTTGGGCTTATCGCTATCGCTCAAATAGACAAGGAAGAAGAAGAGACTAAGAGGCATGACAGCTCTTACATTGTGATAGACGAATTAGTGGGCATGTGGCTTGCGATGGCGATTAGCGGGTTATCGTTAGCGGGTGTGGTTTTGAGTTTTATCTTTTTTAGAGTCTATGATATCACTAAGCTCTCACTCATTGGCAAGATAGACAAAGAAGTTAAAGGGGGCTTAGGGGTGGTGGCTGATGACGCTTTAGCGGGCGTTTTAGCCGGCTTGAGCGCGTTATTAGTCATCAATGTTTTAGGATTTTTCAACATTAAATTTTAATTTTAAGAAAATTCAAAAGCCTTTTTTTAGGTAAAATAGACAGACTTTATTGCAATCGTTTTTAGGGAGTTTGATCGTGGAATTTTGCGTTTTATTTGGTGGGGCGAGTTTTGAGCATGAAATCAGCATTGTGAGCGCGATCGCGCTTAAAGAAGTGTTAAAAGATAGGATTAAATATTTTATTTTTTTAGATGAAAACCATCATTTTTACTTGATTGAAGAATCTAACATGCATTCAAAATACTTCGCTCAAATCAAAGAAAAAAAATTACCCCCCCTAATCCTTACGCATAATGGCTTGCTCAAAAACTCGTTTTTAGGCGCTAAGATTATAGAATTGCCTTTAGTGATCAATCTTGTGCATGGGGGCGATGGCGAAGATGGGAAATTAGCGAGCTTGTTAGAATTTTATCGTATCGCTTTTATAGGCCCTAGGATTGAAGCGAGCGTGCTGAGTTACAACAAATATTTAACCAAGCTTTACGCTAAAGATTTAGGAATAAAGGCTTTAGATTATGTTCTTTTGAATGAAAAAAACCGCGCTAACGCCTTGGATTTGATTGGGGTTAATTTCCCTTTTATTGTCAAACCCAGTAACGCCGGAAGCTCCTTAGGGGTGAGCGTTGTGAAAGAAGAAAAAGAATTAATTTACGCTTTAGATAGTGCGTTTGAATATTCTAAAGAGATCTTAATAGAGCCTTTCATTCAGGGCGTGAAAGAATACAATTTAGCCGGCTGTAAGATCAAAAAGGATTTTTGTTTTTCCTATGTGGAAGAGCCTAACAAACAGGAATTTTTGGATTTCAAACAAAAATATTTGGATTTTTCACGCAATAAAGCCCCTAAAGCGAACCTTTCTAACGCCCTAGAAGAACAACTAAAAGAGAATTTTAAAAAACTCTATAACGATTTGTTTAGTGGCGCGATCATTCGTTGCGATTTTTTTGTCATAGAAAATGAAGTGTATCTCAATGAGATCAACCCCATTCCTGGCAGTTTAGCCAATTATTTGTTTGATGATTTTAAAACAACGCTAGAAAATTTAGTGCAATCGTTACCCAAAACCCCTAAAATCCAAATCAAAAACTCTTATTTGTTGCAAATCCAAAAGAATAAGTAATGGCCAAACGCAGTATCGCTTATTTGGATAGCGTTTTTGACATTTCCTACACCTTTATAGACCACCATAGCCCTTTAAACGCCTTGTTTTTGCATGGTTGGGGGAGTTCTAAGGAAATCATGCAACAAGCGTTTCAAGGCTGTTTTTTAAATTATAACCATTTGTATGTGGATTTGCCCGGTTTCAATCAAAGCCCTAACGATGAAAAAGTTTTAGAAACTAAAGATTATGCCAATATCATCAATCTGTTCTTAAAAAGCGTGGATAAAAAAGCGCATGTCGTTTTTGGGCATAGCTTTGGAGGGAAAGTAGCAATCTTGTGCGAAAACGAACGGATGGTTTTATTGAGTAGTGCCGGGATTTTAGAGCCAAAACCCTTAAAAGTGCGTTGTAAAATCCTTTTAGCTAAAATCCTTAAAAAATTAGGCTTGAATTTAGGGTTTTTGAGGAGTAAGGACGCTATGGGGCTTAATCAAGCGATGTATGAAACCTTTAAAAAAGTGGTTAGCGAAGATTTTAGCGAGCATTTCAAACGATGCGAGAAGGAAGTTTTATTATTTTGGGGTAAAGATGATAAAACAACCCCCTTAAGCTCCGCTCAAACAATGCGAACCTTATTGAAAAAGAGCGAATTATTCGTTTTAGAAGGGGATCATTTCTTTTTTTTAAACCAAGCAAAAGAGATTGAAAAACTAGTGGAGAATCATTATCATGCAAAGTCTTAGTTGGCTGAATTTAGCGTTTCGTTGGCTCTTTATAACAGGGCTTGGCTATTATATAATGACTTTATTGCAATGGTATCATTACAGCGTGTTTAGGATCTTAACCAAGCACCACAAGATGCGTTGGCATGGGATTTATTTTCTCTTGCCTTTAGGGGTGTTTATCCTATCGTATGCTTTCAAAATGCCGTTTGTTTTTGATTTCTTTTGCGGCGTTATTCAAATGCCCATGCTCATTGTTTGGGCCAAACGCAACGACAAGCCTTTAGTTTTCACGCCAAGGGTAAAGCGCTTTTTCATCTTCTTATTACTCTTTTTAATCTTGCATGAAATCTTAAATATAGAATTAGTCCCTTTGAATGGCATTTCGCTCGCACTGGGCTATTTGTGTTTATTTATATTCGTTTTGAGCGCTTCTTTAATCTTTGAAAAAGTCTTATCCAAGCAGTATTTGCAAACCGCTAAAGATAAAATCGCCTCTTTAAAGAATTTAAAAGTCATCGCCATTACCGGAAGCTTTGGGAAAACCAGCACCAAAAATTTCTTGCATCAAATCTTACAAACCACATTCAACGCGCATGCAAGCCCCAAGAGTGTCAACACCCTTTTAGGCATTGCGAACGATATTAACCAGAATTTAGACGATAGGAGTGAAATCTATATCGCTGAAGCCGGGGCAAGGAATAAGGGCGATATTAAAGAAATCACCCGTCTCATTGAACCGCACCTTGCCGTGGTCGCAGAAGTGGGCGAACAGCATTTAGAATATTTTAAAACTTTAGAAAATATTTGCGAGACTAAAGCGGAATTATTGGATTCCAAACGCTTAGAAAAAGCCTTTTGTTACTCTGTGGAAAAAATCAAACCCTATGCCCCTAAAGATAGCCCTTTAATAGATGTTTCTAGCCTGGTTAAAAACATCCAATCCACTTTAAAAGGCACTTCTTTTGAAACGCTTATCAATGGCGTTTGGGAAAGATTTGAAACGAAGGTTTTAGGGGAGTTTAGCGCTTATAATATCGCTTCAGCGATTTTAATCGCTAAGCATTTAGGCTTAGAGACCGAAAGGATCAAACGGCTTGTTTTGGAACTCAACCCTATTGCCCATCGTTTGCAACTTTTGGAAGTGAATCAAAAAATCATCATAGACGATAGCTTTAATGGGAATTTAAAGGGCATGTTAGAGGGCATTCGTTTAGCAAGCTTGCATCAAGGGCGTAAGGTTATTGTAACACCGGGATTGGTGGAAAGCAATACAGAAAGTAATGAGGCTTTAGCGCAAAAAATAGACGGGGTTTTTGATGTCGCTATCATCACAGGGGAGTTGAATTCCAAAACGATTGCTTCCCAATTGAAAACCCCCCAAAAAATCTTACTCAAGGATAAGGCGCAATTGGAAAATATCTTACAAGCCACCACGATTCAAGGCGATTTGATTTTATTCGCTAATGACGCCCCTAATTACATTTAGGAAATGAACATGCAACATTTATACGCTCCTTGGCGCGAAAGTTATTTGAAAGAGAAAAATAAGAGTTGTGTCTTTTGTGAGATTTCTCAAAACCCCACAAAAGATCCAGAAAACAGAGTGCTTTATAGGAATAGCGATCTCTTTGTGGTGATGAACGCCTACCCTTATAACCCAGGGCATTTGTTGATCGTTCCTCATGCACATCAAGCGAGCGTGGAACTTTTAGATCTGAATACTTGGCTCAACATAAATGCTTTAGCGCCTAAAGTGTTAAAAGCGTTGTATGCTTATGGCGCTCAAGGGATCAATTTAGGTTTGAATTTGCACAGAAACGCCGGAGCAGGAATCCCTGAGCATTTGCACATGCATTTAGTGCCTAGATTCTTAGGGGATAGCAATTTTATAAGCGTTATCGCTCAAACCAGGGTGTGCGGGATTGATTTAAATGAAACCTATCTTACCTTAAAAAACTTATTAGAAAAGGAGCTTGGTTGAAAACAAACGCTTTTAGTTTGGGTGCGCTACAATTGATTTTAATTCATTTTAGGGAGTGTCAGCGATGAAGGCGCATGGTTTTAAGACAAAGATGCGTGGTTTTAAGATTTTTTCAGGGAGCGCTCACCCTGCATTTGGCAAAGAAGTGTCAAAGCATTTAGGCGTTCCCTTATCCAAAGCGGTGATAGGCAAATTCAGCGATGGTGAAATCAATATCCAAATCAGCGAATCGGTACGCGGTAAGGATATTTTTATTATCCAGCCCACTTGCATGCCTGTCAATGACAATTTAATGGAATTGTTAGTCATGGTAGATGCTTTAAGGCGCAGTTCGGCCAATTCTATCACGGCGGTGTTGCCGTATTTTGGCTATGCCAGACAGGACAGAAAAGCGGCTCCAAGAGTGCCTATCACGGCTAAAATGGTCGCTAATTTGATGCAAGAAGTGGGGATTGAAAGGATCATTACGATGGATTTGCATGCCGGGCAAATCCAAGGCTTTTTTGATGTGCCGGTGGATAATTTATACGGATCTATCGTTTTTAGAGACTATATCCGCTCTAAAGCGCTCAAAAACCCTGTGATCGCTAGCCCTGATGTGGGTGGGGTTACAAGAGCCAGGTATTTTGCCAATCAAATGGGCTTAGATTTAATCATCGTGGATAAGCGCCGTGAAAAAGCTAATGAAAGCGAAGTGATGAATATTATCGGCTCAGCAAAGGAGCACGATGTGATTTTAGTGGATGACATGATTGATACCGCAGGCACGATCTGTAAAGCCGCTTTAGCCTTAAAAGAACAAGGGGCAACTTCTGTCATGGCGTTAGGCACGCATGCGGTTTTGAGCGGGAATGCGATCAAGCGCATTAAAGAAAGCGCGTTAGATGAAGTGGTGGTAACTAACTCCATCCCTTTAGTTCAAAAATGCGATAAAATCACCACTTTAAGCGTAGCACCCTTATTTGCAGAAGTGATCAGAAGGATTTATCATAACGAAAGCGTCCAATCGCTTTTCACTTAAAAAAGGAGATAAAAAAGGGGGAGTGGTGGATTCTGTAGGACTTGAACCTACGACCAATCGGTTATGAGCCGAGCGCTCTGACCAGCTGAGCTAAGAATCCAAAATTCCCAAAGGATGGTTTGCTATTGTATCCAAAAATATAGCGAAAAGCAAGCAGGTTTTCTAAGATCCCAAATAGGATCATAAAAGTGATAAAACTGCTCCCTCCATAGCTGAATAAGGGCAAGGGAATCCCCACCACAGGGGCTAACCCTAAAGTCATGGCGATATTCACGCTGGAATAAACAAAGATTAAAATAGAAATCCCAAGGGCTACAATCTTTAAAAACCAATCGCTGTTGCTCTCAAACATGTAAAAAAATAAATGCAAACTCAAGCCTATATAAATTGCAAAAAGCAACATAGCCCCTAAAAACCCAAAACGCTCCACGAAGTAAGCGAAGATAAAATCGCTCGTTGCGATAGGCAAGAATTTGAATTTGGTTTGCGTGCAGGCTTCTTTAGATTTGCCTAAAAACCCGCCCGATCCTATAGCGATAATGGATTGCATGACATGGTAATTAGGCTTTTCAGAAAGGAAGTCTGCAATACGCTTTTTTTGGTAATCATGCAAAAAGTGATAAGCGATAGGCGAAGCCACTAAAAGAGCGATAAAAAGAGGGAGCCACACCCTAGTCCTTAAACCCACGATCAATAAAATCCCAAAACCCATGATTAACACAATAAGAGCCGTGCCTAAATCAGGCTGTTTTAAAATCAAAGCCGCCGGTAAGCAAATGTAAAAACTGAGCTTTAAAAACATGCCCCAATCATAGCCCTTAAAAGGGGGTGGGTTGATTTTAATCAAATGCGCTAACAATAAAAGGATAGCGATTTTCACGGGTTCGCTAGGCTGTAAAGTGATAGAGGTAAAGGGAATGACTAGCCATCGTTGCGCCCCAAGCTTGCTAGACCCCATAAAATCCACTAACGCTAATAAAATCACGCACGCCCAATAAAACACAAAGAGCCAGCGATCGAGCTTCCTAAAAGGGATAAAAAACACGATCCAAAAGAGAAGAAACCCTATCGCATAATAAACCCCTTGTTTCAAGCTCAAAACCGCGCTGCTCTCAAAAATCAATACAAAAGAAACCACCAACAAGGGGATGATAAACACAAAAGGCAAAAGATCAAAATGCATCCAAATCCTTTTGTCTAATGCCATGCGTTTTTCATAACCCCTAATCTTATTGCGTTAATTTTTTGATTGTATCCAAGTTGAGATAATTCTCCTTAAAGAGAGAAGTGATCATGCCAACTTCACCAGGCAAATTGACTTCGCCCGTCTCATCATTAAAGCACTTTTCTAGCACTTTCAAATAAGCAAACCCAATGCCTTCTGTGATAACCGCAGCGGTCGCGCCCCCTGCAACACTCCCCACAACAGGAATGAATTTAAGGAAGCCATTAACGAGCGTTCTCCCCACTTGCGCGACTGCGGTTACGCCTAACAATCCTGTGATGAGCGATGTGGCTACGGATTTTTCCATTTTCACTCCAAAAGCGTCATTCATTTTGTAGATCATTCCTGCTTGAATGGGCGCGATAGCGAGTGCATCGCTAAAAGGTATGGGGATAAGCCCAGCCGCTCCTGCAGCGCCGGATGCAACATGGACAATGGTTTTACATTCCTCTATCATGGCTTGTTTTCTTTTTTGAATATTAGCTTTTTGAATCAGCAAGAAATGGTTTTGTTTGTTTTTCCTAGCTTCTATCAAGCATTTTTTCGTTTCAGCTACCAATTCTTCTAAACCTTCAATGGGGACTTCAATACCTCTAAATGAAAAGGCAACCGAATTGACTCTCACATAAGCTCTAACAAAACCTTTAAAGCCCCATTCTTCATCTATAACTCTTTGAGCTTCTTTAACAAACGCATCGCCGGCTTTTTCTTGGGTGTTGGTGAAGATGACGATCGTTGGAATATTCCATTTTTTAGTAAGGTTTAATAATTCTTTTTCTCTTTCTTCAACCCTAGAAGAAGTCTCCTTAACGCACAGATACGCCACATCAATGGCTTCTTTTTCATCAAGCGTTTTAAAAGAATCTTCCATTTCTTTTTTAATGCTTTGCATGGTGTCGTGGTAATCTTTATCTTCAATACCTTTAGTGTCCCATAAAATCAAGCCCTTCTTTTCATCAATGAATTTTTCAAGATGCTGAGTGATGGGTTTTCCTACGCCTGCTTTAGCGATTTCTTTACCAAATAGAGCGTTAATGAGCGAGCTTTTACCCACCCCAGTAGCCCCCATGAGCAAAATATTCATCTTTGGTTTTTCCTTTTTGATATGTTCAAGCATCTTGCTCATGTTCAATCCTCCCTCTTTCCCATCAAGCGTGAATGAGTCGCCCAAAAAGCCACGCAAAATGCCGTTCAGTTTATCATGCCCGTTATGTTCCATTAGAACCCCTTTTTTAAAATGATTTGAGCCACAAAACGTTGGTGCACCGATTATAGCGTATTCAAATAATGAAATAGGATTTTTTTAAGGTTTTGAGTAGAATAATGGTTTTTTAAAAATGCAAAAAAGAGTTTGAATGCAAAAAGTTTTCATTGCCCCTACCCATTACAAACGCATTGATGAATTTTTAGCCAAAGAATTGCGAATTTCTAAAAACCAAGTGTTGAATTTGATTAAAGAGGGGCTGGTGTTTTGTCAAAAAAAGGAGGTCAAAAAAGGGGGGCTAGCCTTAAAAGAGGGCGATGAAATCACGCTTTTAACGCCCAAAATCGCGCCCAAACCCTTAAAAAAAGAGCTTGATTTAGAAATAGAGGTCATTTTTGAAGATAGAGACTTGTTAGTGTTGAATAAGCCCCCTAATCTAGTCATCCATAAAGCCCCAAGCGTGAAAGAGCCTACTTTAGTGGATTGGTTAAAATCTCAAAATTACGAGCTTTCCAATCTAGGCTCAAAAGAGCGCTATGGGATTGTGCATCGTTTGGATAAGGACACGAGCGGAGGGATTGTCATCGCTAAAAACAATTTTACCCATGTTCATTTGAGCGAGCAGCTCAAAACTAAAATGATGGGGCGCTATTATATCGCCTTGCTTTCAACGCCCCTAAAAGAAGAGAAAATGAGCGTGGAATGCTATTTGGCAAGAAACCCCAATAACCGCTTAAAAATGATAGCGCTCAAAGCAGCCCAAAAAGAAAAAAGCCGCTATTCTAAAAGCGAATTTACTAGCTTGCTGACTTCTCAAAATGGCATGGATTTGATAGGGGCTAAATTACACACCGGGCGCACGCACCAGATCAGAGCGCATTTAGAATATTTGAACAGACACATCATAGGCGATAACCTTTACGGGCTTAATGGAGCGCTTTCTAAAGAAGAAATAAGGATCATGCTGCATGCCTATTTGATAGAGTTCAAACACCCTAGAAGCGAGCAAAAACTGCACTTTAAAGTTCCCCTATTAAAGGATATGTTAGAATATCTTAAAAAAGTTTTTGACAAGGAGAATTTAGATGAGGTCTTGGATGAAGAAAAGATACTTCACGCTTTTATTGCAAAGTAGTGTGGTATTAGCGGTTTTTATAGGGTGTTCTTCTACCAGGAATCATACTTTTTCAGCTCTCAGTAATCAAGAAAATACAGACGATAAGCTCCCAGTGGTCCATTCCATTAAAACCATTAACGATGTGAGTTCAGTGGGTTTTGAATGGTCTAAAGTCGCTGACACTTATGACATTGACGGGTTTATTTTGTATCGTTTGAAAAAAGACTCTAAACTCAAAAGAATCGCCACCATTAAAAACCCTTATGCGACCCACTATTATGATGAGGGGTTAGAAACAGAGAGTTCTTACACTTACCAATTAGCCACCTACAAGGGCGATAAAATCTCTAACCTTTCAGAACCCATTCTAGTAAAAACCTCCTTTATCAATCCTGTAGAAAGCGTGTTTGCAAGCCTTGAATACCCTAAAAGCGTGAAAGTCTTTTGGAGCCCGCACCCAAATCCCAGCGTTTCTAAATACATCATTCAAAGGCAGAATAAAGACGGCAAATTTTTAAATGTAGGGGCTGTAAAAAACCGCTTATTCGTGGAGTTTTTTGATAAAGATCTAGAAGATGGGCAAAAATACCGCTACCAAATCATCGCTGAAAATTTCATGGGGGATAAATCCAGGCCTAGCGTCATAGTGGAGGGAAAAACCAAAGACTTGCCCAAAGAAATCACTAATGTTAGAGTGAGCCAAAACCTCACGCGACAAATTGAATTGAGTTGGGATAAATCCCCCGAAGAAGATGTGATAGCTTATCGCATTTACGCTTCCAATAACCGCAACGATAAATACAAATTCATCGCTCAAACCACCAACACTTCCTATGTGGATAAGATAGAAAAAGACAACCTCACTCGTTATTATAAAGTCGTCGCCCTTGATAAAACGCATCTTGAAGGGGCGTTACCCAAAGAGCCTGCCATGGGTGAGACCTCTGATAGGCCTGAAGCCCCTATCATCACTAAAGGGACTATTCAAGACTCTTCGGCCTTTATCCAATGGGAAAACAACCCAAGCCCTAGGGTGGTCGCTTATGCGGTGTATCGTTTTGAAGCCAATTCTAAAACCCCTTTGCGTTTTGGGAATATCACCAAAAACCAGTTCGTGGATAAGGACATGAGAGTGGGCGTGGCTTATCGTTATCAAGTGGTGAGCGTGGATAAAGATGGTTTAGAGTCGCACCCAAGCAAAGAAGTGCGTTTGTTTTTAGAACGCTAAAAGGGTTTTAATGCCCCATTTTTTAGCCAAATTAGATTCCAAACCTTTAGAATACCCCATAACCAAAGGGGATTTTTGTTTTCATAGGGAATTTTTAAGCTTAAAACACCCCACTAAAAGCTGTGTGCATGCGAGTTTTAAAAATGATGTTTTTTTATTGCAAAAAATCCGGCGAGCGGGTGATTTTTTGATTAAAAGCGAAAAAGCCACGCCCTTAAAAAGAGAAATTTTAAAACAAGCTTTAAGGATTTATTCGCAATCTTTTGAAGTCATTTCGCATAATTTGCAAGAAAATTCTAAACATGCGAGCCAAAAAAAAGCCCTTGATTTAGAAACTTTTGAAAATTTTATCCAAAACAATCAAGCCCCTATTTTAATAGAAATTGGTTTTGGGAGTGGGAGGCATTTGATAGAATTAGCCAAAAACAACCCCACTAAAACATGCTTAGGGATAGAGATTCACACCCCCTCTATCGCACAAGCGTTAAAACAAATTGAATTGTTGGATTTAAAAAATCTGCACATCTTACAAGGCGATGGCCGTTTGATTTTAGAAAGCATGCCAAATTATAAGTGCGAAAAAATTTTTGTGCATTTCCCTGTGCCATGGAATGAGAAAAAACACCGCCGAGTGCTAAGCGAAAAATTTTTAAACGAAGCCTTAAGGGTTTTAAAGCCTAGAGGGTTTTTGGAATTACGAACCGATGATAGCCTTTATTTTGAAGACAGCCTAAAATTAGCCCTAAAAAACTTTCAATGCGAGATAGAAATCAAAAAAAACGCTCAAATCCCGGTGGTCAGCAAGTATGAAGCGCGTTGGAATAAACTCAAAAAAGATATTTATGATTTAAGAATTTATTCTTTAGAATCGAATGAAACCCCTTTTGATAACCATGCATTTGATTTTTCTTTTGATACAATAACAATGAGTAAAAAGAGCGTTAAAACGATTTTAAAAACCAAAAAAACCATCCAAGAG
This sequence comes from Helicobacter pylori, assembly GCF_011140715.1. Classification (GTDB taxonomy): domain Bacteria; phylum Campylobacterota; class Campylobacteria; order Campylobacterales; family Helicobacteraceae; genus Helicobacter; species Helicobacter pylori_DA. Next base: position 22,997 of record NZ_SFZZ01000025.1, read on the forward strand.
GGGTATTTTGTGCATGTTTGTAATATTTATGAGGATAAGGGGGATTTTTTAGTGGAATTGAGTATGGGGGATTTTGATTGGCCTGTGCGTTTGTTTGTTTTACTGACAGAAAATCAGATTTTTTATCTCAATAAAAGCCCCTTAAAAACCTTAAACAACCACAAAGCGCATCTTTTGCTTCAAAATATCCTAAGCCAAAAGGGAATTGGATGAGTGTGATCATCGCAGCGAACAATCTATGCTTACAATACCAGCAAAACGAACCGGTCATTAAGCATGCTAATTTGCGCATCAAACGGAAGGATTTTGTGTTCATTTCAGGGCCTAGCGGGAGCGGTAAAAGCACGCTTTTGCGATCGTTTTATGGGGATTTAAAACTTTTTAGCGGTAAATTAGAAGTTTGCAATACCAACATGAATAACGCTTCAAAAGCGACGATTTTAGATTTGCGTAAAAATATCGGCGTGGTTTTCCAAGATTATAAATTGATCCAAGATTACACGATTGAGCAAAACATCAAACTACCCATGGTGATTTGTGGCGTTAAAAAAGAAGAATGCCATTTGCAGCTAGAAAAACTTTTAGGGCATATTGATTTACGCCATAAGGCTAACCGCTACCCCAAAGAGCTCAGTGGAGGCGAACAACAGCGAGTGGCTATGGCTAGGGCCATGGCGAACTGCCCTGAACTCATTTTGGCCGATGAACCTACCGGGAATTTAGACGATTATTCTAGCGATAAAATCTGGAGCCTATTAAGGGGCATGAACACGCAATTAAACGCTACGATCGTAGTGGTTACGCACAAATTCCCTAAAAATTTTAGCGCTTATCACCGAAAATTTTACATAGAAGATGGGGAAGTTTATGAATACTCTTAAAAAGCATTTAGCCTTTATCATTCCCCTAGTAGCGTTATTGTTTAGCTTGGAGTGTGTGTTGTTTATCAATCAAGCGATCGAACAGAAAGAAAAAAAATTGATTGAAGATTATTCGGTCGTGTTAGCCAGCACGCAAAAATTAAGCTTGGAATTGTTGCGTCAAAATTTTAACGAAATCATAGCGTTAAAAGAAATTGATCCTAATTATTCTTTAGAGCCTCTTCAAAAAACTTTAGGCACAGACGGGCTTAAGGAATTAAAAAAAAATTTACCCTTTTTTTATTCTTTACAACTTTCCACATTCCCCACTCAAGAGCGTTTAGAAAACATTAAAGAAAAATTGCTCAAAATCCCTGGCGTTCAAAAAGTTGAAGTCTTTGCCAAAACTTACATGCAAGTGTATGATCTCTTAAGCTTGATTAAAGCCACGATTTATGTCTTTGCGTTAGTGGTCTTTGTTTTATCGGTTTTATTGATGTTTAAGCAAGTCCGCATCTGGATCTATCAATACCATGAGAGGTTAGAGATCATGGATTTATTAGGGGCTTCGGTGTCTTTTAAAAACGGGTTTTTGTATAAAATAGCTTTAATGGATTCTTTAATCGCTAGTTTTTTAGCCCCCATGCTCATGCTTTATACCACTTCGCAAAAAGGTTTTGAAAAAACGATGGATACTTTGGGTATTATAGGAGGCGCGTTTGTTTTAAACCATTTTTTATGGGGACTGCTTTTTAGCCTTGTGGTCTCATTTGTTTCTGTTTTACTTGTAGCTTGGAGGACTAGACATGTATAAATTAGGAATATTTTTATTAGCCACCTTACTATCAGCTAACACGCAAAAAGTGAGCGATATTGCTAAAGATATCCAACATAAAGAAACCCTTTTGAAAAAAACCCATGAAGAAAAAAACCAACTAAACAGCCGTTTGAGTTCTTTGGGCGAAGCGATCCGCTCTAAAGAGCTTCAAAAAGCGGAAATTGAGCGCCAAATGGCCGCCTTAAAAAAGAGTCTTGAAAAAAATCGTAACGAAAGTTTGGCTCAAGAAAAAGTCCTAACCAACTACCGCAAATCTTTAGATCATTTGCAAAAACAACGATCATTTTTACAAAAGAGGGTGTTTGATACGCTTTTAGAGGATTTTCTTTTTTCACAAGCCCTAAAGGGGCAGAATTTAGCCTCTTCTAACGATGTTGTTTTGCAAGTAGCGTTTGAAAACTTGCACCAAAGCACCCTGTCTAAAATGTCGCAATTGAGCCAAGAAGAAAAAGAACTCAATGTGCAAGCTTTAAAAGTCAAAAGCAACATTCAAAAAATCTCCTCTGTCATAGATGAGCAAAAAACTCGTGAAGTAACCTTAAAATCCTTGCAAACCGAACAAAATAAGCTCATTTTGAGCATGCAAAAAGATTATGCGATCTATAACCAACGGCTAACCCTTTTAGAAAAAGAGCGCCAGAATTTAAACGCTCTTTTAAAACGCTTGAATATCATCAAACAAAATAGAGAAAATGAAGAGAGGGTCAGTTTGAAAAAATCTTCTCAAGCCTTAGAAGTCAAACAAGTGGCGAGCTCTTATCAAAATATCAACACCACGAGCTATAACGGGCCAAAAACGATCGCTCCTTTGAACGATTATGAAGTGGTGCAAAAATTTGGCCCCTATATTGACCCAGTTTATAATTTAAAAATTTTTAGCGAGTCTATCACGCTAGTGTCAAAAACCCCAAACGCTTTGGTGCGTAATGTTTTAGACGGGAAAATCGTGTTCGCTAAAGAAATCAACATGCTTAAAAAAGTCGTTATCATTGAGCATAAAAATGGCATCCGCACGATTTATTCTCAACTGGATAAAATCGCCCCCACCATTAAAAGCGGCATGCGGATCCAAAAAGGCTATGTTTTAGGGCGCATTGAGCAACGCTTGGGCTTTGAAGTAACCATGAGAGAAAAACACATTAACCCCTTAGAACTCATCGCACGCAATTAAACAAATCATTTTTATTGCCGATATTGGCTAAAGAGCTTATGCAAACAAATAAATCATTATACTTGTAGGCATGGAAAAATTTGGAGGTTTTTATGGTCAATGAAGTTCAAGGGATTGGGATTCCCACATCTCACACAAGCGTTCAAACAACCCCCACAAAAGAGATCAGTCGCGCAAACACTATAAACACTATTGATGAATCCAAGACAACAATAGACCCTGATCAATACAAACCCAAACTAGAATTATTGAGCGAGCGTCTGAATGAAGAAATGAAACGCATTGGCACAGATATTAATTTTAGTTATAACGATACGATCAAGGGGTTAGTGGTTTCAGTCAAAGACGCTAATGGGGATAAGGTGATAAGAGAAATACCCTCTAAAGAAGCCGTGGAGCTTATGCAAAGAATGCGCGATGTGATAGGCATTATCTTTGATAAAAGAGGCTAAAAATTAGAGGTAAAGCATGGCAATAGGTTCATTAAGCTCATTAGGGCTTGGCAGTAAGGTTTTGAATTATGATGTGATTGACAAGCTTAAGGACGCTGATGAAAAAGCTTTAATCGCCCCCCTAGACAAGAAAATGGAGCAAAATGTTGAAAAACAAAAAGCCCTTGTGGAAATTAAAACGCTCCTTTCATCTCTAAAAGGCCCGGTTAAAACGCTCTCAGATTATTCCACTTATATCAGCCGAAAAAGCAATGTTACAGGCGATGCGTTGAGCGCGAGCGTGGGGGCTGGCGTGCCTATTCAAGATATTAAGGTGGATGTGCAAAATTTAGCGCAAGGCGATATTAACGAATTAGGGGCGAAATTTTCTTCAAGAGATGATATTTTTAGCCAAGTGGATACCACGCTCAAATTTTACACGCAAAACAAGGACTACGCCGTTGATATTAAAGCAGGAATGACTTTAGGCGATGTGGCTCAAAGCATCACAGACGCTACCAATGGCGAAGTGATGGGCATTGTGATGAAAACAGGAGGGAATGACCCCTACCAATTAATGGTGAATACCAAAAACACCGGCGAAGACAACCGAGTCTATTTTGGCTCACACCTCCAATCCACGCTCACTAACAAAAACGCCCTTTCTTTAGGGCTTGATGGAGCTGGGAAAAGCGAATTGAGTTTGAATTTAAAGGGGGCTGATGGGAGCATGCATGAAGTCCCTATCATGCTAGAGCTCCCTGAAAGCGCTTCTATCAAACAAAAAAACACAGCGATCCAAAAGGCTATGGAGCAGGCTTTAGAAAACGACCCTAATTTTAAAGATTTGATCGCTAATGGGGATATTTCCATAGACACTCTTCATGGGGGGGAATCTTTAATCATTAATGACAGGCGTGGGGGAAACATTGAAATTAAAGGGAGCAAGGCTAAAGAGCTTGGGTTTTTGCAAACCGCCACGCAAGAAAGCGATTTATTAAAAAGCTCTCGCACGATAAAAGAGGGTAAATTAGAAGGGGTGGTTAGTTTGAATGGTCAAAAACTGGATTTAAAAGCCTTAACCAAAGAGGGTAACACCAGCGAAGAAAACACAGACGCTATCATTCAAGCGATCAACGCTAAAGAAGGCTTGAGTGCGTTTAAAAACGCTGAAGGCAAGCTTGTGATCAATTCTAAAACCGGAATGCTAACGATTAAGGGCGAGGACGCTTTAGGCAAGGCCAGTTTGAAGGATTTGGGTTTAAATGCTGGCATGGTGCAATCTTATGAAGCTTCACAAAACACGCTTTTTATGTCTAAAAACTTACAAAAAGCGAGCGATTCAGAATTCACTTATAATGGGGTGAGCATCACACGCCCCACTAATGAGGTCAATGATGTGATCAGTGGGGTTAATATCACTTTAGAGCAAACCACAGAGCCTAATAAGCCTGCCATTATCAGCGTGAGCAGAGACAATCAAACCATTATAGACAGCCTTAAAGAATTTGTCAAAGCCTATAATGAGCTTATCCCTAAACTAGATGAAGACACTCGTTATGACGCTGACACTAAAATCGCTGGGATTTTTAACGGCGTGGGCGATATTCGCACCATTAGATCCTCTCTTAATAACGTGTTTTCTTATAGCGTGCATACGGATAATGGGGTAGAAAGCTTGATGAAATACGGGCTTAGTTTAGACGATAAGGGCGTGATGAGTTTAGATGAGGCTAAATTGAGTAGCGCCTTAAATTCTAATCCTAAAGCGACTCAAGATTTTTTCTATGGGAGCGATAGCAAGGATATGGGGGGCAGGGAAATCCACCAAGAGGGCATTTTTTCTAAATTCAATCAAGTCATCGCCAATCTCATAGACGGAGGGAACGCTAAATTAAAGATTTATGAAGATTCCCTAGACAGAGACGCTAAAAGCTTGACCAAAGACAAAGAAAACGCTCAAGAGCTTTTAAAAACCCGCTACAACATCATGGCGGAGCGTTTTGCCGCTTATGATAGCCAAATCTCTAAAGCCAATCAAAAATTCAATTCCGTGCAAATGATGATCGATCAAGCGGCGGCTAAAAAGAATTAAAAAAACAGAGAGTTATCAATTTTAAAGGATAAAGGAACATTATGCAATACGCTAACGCTTATCAAGCCTACCAGCATAACCGAGTGAGTGTGGAATCTCCGGCAAAACTCATTGAAATGCTTTATGAAGGGATTTTAAGATTTTCTTCGCAAGCCAAACGCTGTATTGAAAATGAAGACATTGAAAAAAAGATTTATTATATTAACAGGGTTACGGATATTTTCACGGAATTATTGAATATTTTAGATTATGAAAAAGGGGGGGAAGTGGCGGTGTATCTTACAGGCTTATACACCCATCAAATCAAAGTTTTAACGCAGGCCAATGTGGAAAATGATGCGAGTAAGATTGATCTGGTGTTGAATGTGGCTAGGGGGTTGTTAGAAGCTTGGAGGGAAATCCATTCAGATGAACTCGCCTAATGCGTTATTAGATTCCTTTAAAATCGCTCTTGTTAAAAAAGATTCCAAACTCGCCTTTTCATTGATAGAGCGCCTTTCTTTAGAGCAAATAAAAAGTTTGGATTTAGATGCGCTTTTAAGCCTTAAGGAAATGATAGCCCAAAGCATTGAACTATTAAAAAAAGAAAAAGAAGAACTGCAATTACAAATGCATAAGGCTAAGAAGATTCAAAAATTTTTGTCTTAGATTTTTTAAACTACGATACAATAAAAGCACTATTTTTATTGAAGGCTAAAGATTGTCTGAACCCATAGATAGATTCACGCGCATAAGGTGGTTGTTTAAAAACGATTTTGAAAAAATCCGCCAACAAAGGGTTTTAATCTGTGGCGTGGGGGGCGTTGGAGGCTTTGTGCTAGATTCTTTGTATCGTGTGGGGATAGGGCAAATCACTATCATTGATAAAGATGTGTTCGATGTTACCAATCAAAACCGCCAGATTGGATCAGAGAGAATAGGAGAATCTAAAGTGTTGGTGTTGCAAGATCTCTATAAGGGCGTTCAAGCTTTAAATTGTCGCATAGATGAAGCGTTTTTAAATTCATTTAATTTTAGAGATTATGATTACATTTTAGATTGCATGGACGATTTGCCTATTAAAACAAGCTTGGCGATAAAATGTCAAAATTTCGCTTATGGGAAGTTTATCAGCTCTATGGGGAGCGCGAAACGCTTGAACCCTAAACACATCAAAGTGGGGAGCGTGTGGGAAAGCTATGGCGATAAATTCGGGCGTAAATTTAGGGATTTTTTAAAAAAACGCCGTTTTAAGGGGGATTTTAAAGTGGTTTTTAGCCCTGAAGTCCCGCATTGCATAGAGCTTGGGAGTTTTAATGCGGTTACGGCGAGTTTTGGTTTGCAAATAGCGAGTGAAGTCGTGCAAGATATCATCAAAAATGAAAGGCAATGAAATGAAAGATTACGAAGACGAATTGGAAGATTTTGAAGAAGAAGAATTAGAGGGCTTTGAAGAAGAAGATGAAGAGTATAATGATTATAAGAATGTCTATGATGATGACGATTATGAAGACTATAACTCTGATTATGAAGAAGAGTGAAAAATGATTTATGCAGGCGTTCTCCAGCATGCTTATTGTGGCTCTAGAAAAAAGACTATAGAGCATACAGCCAACTTGCTTGAACAAGCGCTAAAAAAACACCCTAAAACCAATTTAGTGGTGTTGCAAGAATTGAACCCTTATAGTTATTTTTGCCAGAGCGAAAACCCTAAATTTTTTGATTTAGGCGAGTATTTTGAAGAAGATAAGGCTTTTTTTAGCGCTTTAGCTCAAAAATTTCAAGTGGTGCTTATCGCTTCTTTATTTGAAAAGCGCGCTAAAGGGTTGTATCACAACAGCGCGGTTGTGTTTGAAAAAGATGGCTCAATCGCTGGAGTGTATCGCAAAATGCACATTCCTGATGACCCGGGGTTTTATGAAAAATTTTATTTCACGCCGGGGGATTTGGGCTTTGAGCCTATTATTACAAGCGTGGGGAAATTAGGGCTTATGGTGTGTTGGGATCAGTGGTATCCTGAGGCGGCTAGAATTATGGCTTTAAAAGGGGCAGAAATTTTAATCTACCCTAGCGCGATAGGGTTTTTAGAAGAAGATTCTAATGAAGAAAAAAAGCGTCAGCAAAACGCATGGGAGACCATTCAAAGAGGGCATGCGATCGCTAATGGCTTGCCTTTGATTGCGACTAACAGAGTGGGCGTAGAGTTAGATCCTAGTGGTGCGATTAAGGGGGGCATTACCTTTTTTGGCTCTAGTTTTGTGGTGGGGGCTTTGGGCGAATTTTTAGCTAAAGCGAGCGATAAAGAAGAGATTTTGTATGCGGAAATTGATTTAGAACGCACCGAAGAAGTGCGCCGAATGTGGCCGTTTTTAAGAGACAGACGCATTGATTTTTATAACGATTTATTGAAACGCTATGGGGATTAGAGATTATTTTAGAAAGGATTGACATGGTGGATACGGTTTTTTGCGCTAAACAAGCGCAAAAATTCTATCATTTTTGCGCGGTATCTTTATTTTAACAAGGAGCAAAAATGCTAGAAAATAGCTCTGTATGGAGCAATCCCGCCTTTGTGGCTATCATTTGCATGTGCGTTCTTAGCCTTTTAAGGCTCAATGTCATGCTTTCTATGATTAGCGCGACTCTCATAGCAGGACTTATGGGAGGGCTTGGAATCACAGAGAGTTTTAATGTAATGATAGATGGCATGAAAGGCAATTTAAACATCGCTTTAAGCTACATCCTTTTAGGGGCTTTGGCGGTAGCGATCGCTAAAAGCAATCTCATTAAAGTCGCTTTGAGTAAGCTGATAGGCTTAATGAATTACAAGCGATCCACTTTTTGCTTTTTGATCGCTTTCATCGCATGTTTTTCGCAAAATTTAGTGCCGGTGCATATCGCTTTTATCCCTATTTTAATCCCCCCTCTTTTGCATTTAATGAACCGGCTAGAATTGGATAGAAGAGCGGTCGCTTGCGCTTTAACCTTTGGCTTGCAAGCCCCCTACTTGGTGCTTCCTGTAGGGTTTGGCTTGATTTTTCAAACCACCATTTTAGAGCAATTAAAAGCTAATGGCGTTAGCGCTACCATAGTGCAAATCACAGGAGTGATGTGGATAGCAGGGTTAGCGATGGTTGTTGGGCTATTTGTCGCTGTATTAACGCTATACAAAAAACCCAGACACTATAAAGAAAAATCTTTTAACATAGAAAATTACGACTCGCTTAAATTAAACTACCATGACTACTTGACTTTTATAGGGATTATCGTGGCGTTTGTGATCCAATTAGCCACCGATTCGATGCCTTTAGCCGCCTTTTTAGCGTTAGCGATCATCTTATTAGGCCGTGGCATTAAGTTTAAAGAAACAGATTCGCTTATGGATGATAGCGTGAAAATGATGGCGTTTATCGCTTTTGTGATGTTAGTGGCTAGCGGGTTTGGGGAAGTGTTGCAAAAAGTGCATGCGATAGAGGGCTTAGTGAATGCGATCACAAGCGTAGTCCAAGGGAAGCTTTTAGGGGCTTTTTTAATGCTTGTTGTAGGGCTTTTTATCACTATGGGGATAGGGACTTCTTTTGGCACTATTCCTATCATCGCTGTGTTTTATGTCCCTTTATGCGCGAAATTAGGTTTTAGCATAGAATCTACGATTTTACTCATCGGCATAGCCGCAGCTTTAGGCGATGCAGGCTCACCGGCTAGCGATAGCACCATGGGGCCCACTTGCGGGCTTAACGCAGACAACCAACACAATCATATCTATGACACATGCGTGCCGACTTTTTTAGTCTATAACCTCCCTTTGATTGTTTTTGGAGTGGTTGGAGCGTTACTATTAGGCTAATCTATCAAGTTAAGAAAATCTTTTCTTTAGCCTTACCCTCTGGGGTTAATGCTTTTTTAGATGTGTTGGTGGTCGCGCTCTCGGTTTTTTTTGTGGGTAAGATTTCGCACCATCACATTGTGGCTTTAGGGGTGGGCTTGCAATTTTTGATGCTTTTTTATGGCATCAATACGATTTTATACACCGGCACCAACGCCATTCTTTCTAGGCTTGTGGGAGCTAGGGATTTTGCTCAAATCAATCACGCTTTTTCCAGTATTTTTATAGGGGCGTTTGTGATTTGTTTGGGCGTGCTGTTTGTTTCTTATTTTTTGATTGAGCCTTTTTTAAATTGGATGCAATTGCAAGATCCTTCGCGCCAATTGACGCAAGATTATTTAGAAGTCTTAGTTATCGCGCTACCGAGTATTTTTTTAAAAAATGTTTTAGTTTCAGCGCTCGCTAGCTTTTCAGACACCCTAACCCCCTTTATTGTTAAAATCATCATGGTCATTGCATGCATTTTCTTGAATCAAGCCTTGATTTTTGGGGATTTTGGTTTTAAAGAAATGGGGATTGTAGGCTCTGCTTTAGCGAATGTGGTTGTCTCTTATTTGGAATTACTCGCGCTTGGCGTTTGGATACAAATCAAAAAAATCCCTTTAAAATTCAAAATAACCTTTCATTTTTCTTTTTTAAAAACCATGTTTAGAGTGGGTTGGCCGGCCGGGTTTGAGCGCTTATTGAGCTTGTTTTCTTTAATCCTCTTATCCAAATTTGTAGCGAGCTATGGGGATAAGGTGTTAGCGGGCATGCAAATAGGCATCAGGGTTGAAACCTTTTCGTTCATGCCCGGATTTGGGTTTATGATCGCAGCGATGGTTTTAACAGGGCAAAATTTAGGAGCGAACAAGCCAAAGATCGCCACAGAATACGCGCATTTGATTTTAAAAATCTCTATGGGTTTAATGGGGGTTTTAGGGATTGTTTTAGTCTTATTCGCTAAAGAATTTGCGAGCCTTTTTTCTCAAGATGGAGAAGTCTTGGAAGTGGCACGCTCTTATTTGATCGCTGTGGGTCTCTCTCAAGCTCCCTTAATTGGGTATTTTGTGCTAGATGGAGTTTTTAGGGGGGCTGGCATTTCTAAAGTCTCACTATACATTAACACTCTAAGCTTATGGGGGTTAAGGATCATGCCTATTTACTTGCTTTTAATTCATCATTTTAAGGTGGAATTTATTTTTGTAGTGATCGCATCAGAAACTTTTTTGCGCTCATTCATCTACTATAAAGTTTTTTCTAAAGGCATATGGAAAAGGTGCGGGAAAAAGGCTTAATCATTGCTTGAGCGTAGCGGTCGTTTTGAAACGATTTTCTCGCACCACTTGCACGCCCACTTCGCCCACATACTGAGCGCTCTCTTCTATCTTTTTAGCGATCTTTCTGGCAATAATTGGCACTTGATTGTCCCTAACTTGGTTGGATTTGACAATCACTCTTAATTCTCGCCCGCTCTCCATCGCATACGCCTTTTCCACCCCATCAAATTCTAGCGCAATCTCTTCTAAAGCTTGCATGCGTTTAGCGTATTCTTCATCGCTCTTTCTCCTAGCGCCCGGACGCCCTGCTGAAAGCACATCAGCCGCGCACACGCTCGCGCACTCCACGCTCATGATTTCTTCATGCCCATGGTGGGCATAAATCGCATTGATCACAACCGGGTCTTCTTTATGGCGCTTGCACACTTCAACCCCTAAATTCACATGGTCTCTCCCAAGCTCTTGGGTGAGCGCTTTACCAATATCATGCAAAATACCCGCTCTTCTAGCGAGCTTTTTATCCCCCCCAAGCTGCTCTGCAATCAAGCCGGCTAAAAGGGCGACTTCCTTAGAATGCTGTAAGGCGTTTTGCCCAAAACTAGAGCGGTAACGCATTTTGCCTATTAAAATTTTAAGCTCATCTTCCATAGCCCCAAGCTCCAATTCTAGCACCACGCTCTCTCCTTCAGAAAGCAGTTCTTTTTCCATGTTGCGCGCGACTCTGTGATAAACCTCTTCAATCCTGTTAGGCTGGATACGGCCGTCTTCTATTAAAATTTTAATCGTCTCGCTCGCTACTTCACGCCGATAAATATTGAAACTAGACAAGCACAATTCGCTACTGTCTTCGCTAAATTCTATATCCACCCCACTAATCTTTTTAAACGCTTCAATGTTTTTCCCGTCTTTGCCTATCACACGACCGATATAATCTGAGCAAGGCAAAGCGATACGAGTTGTTAAATTCTCTGCCGCATAATCGCCCGCAAAACGGGCTGTCGCTTCCGCTAAAATGGCATACGATTTTTTCTTGCTCTCTTCTTTGGCTTCTTTTTCATAACGCCTGATCAACGCGCTTTTTTGCGCTTCTAGTTCTTCTTCTAATTGCTCCAAGATCATGCTTTTAATTTCATCTTTGGTATAAGCCATGTAATTGAGCATCGCGTCTAGCGCTTTGGCTTGAGCTTCTTTGCAAACAGCGCGCTGTTTTTTAAAATTTTCTTTTTCTTGTTCTAAAATCTGGCGTTCTTTTTCAAGCTCTTTTTTTTCCTTTTCTAAATAGCGTTTTTCATCTCTTACAAATTCTTTGTGCTGCGCTTCTAAGTGTTTCAAATGCGCTTCTTTTTTTTCAAAATGGGTTTGGAGTTGCAAGTTTTTGTTTTCATATTGCTGTTGCAATTTGCATTCTTGGCTTTTCATGCGCATCTCTTCAGCCTCCACAAAAGATTTCGCTTGAAACTCCATTAATTTGGCTTTAGCTGAAGCGCTTTTTAAAGTGGCTTGCCCTCTAGCATAATAGATCTTTTTCATCACATAATACATGACTAGAGCGGTAATCAAACACGCTACCAAGACTTCTAATGAAATGTAAATTAACCCGCTGCTCATAATGTTTCCTCTTATTATTCTTCATAACGATACGAGCATTCATGTAAAGATCCGCTTCAATGTCATAGGCGTTTGTGAGAACACCATTAGCCAGTGCTAATTCCCTACTTACAAATATGACTAAGGGGCGTTTTAGTTGCTTTTTGAGTAATTGGGGCAAACTCCTATCATACATGCCTAGCCCAAAACCCACGCGCCTAAAGCTTGTATCCATTCCTAAAATCGGCACGACAATACAATCCAATTCCCGCTTATAATAGCGCGACAAACTCGGCTCATCAAACCACCCCAAACGCCTTAAGGGCAACCTAAAGGGTGCGATAGTAAAGCCCTCTTTAGAAAAATGAGTGCCTTTTTTGATGCTTTTAGGCAACCACACGCGCTTATTTTTTTGTCTTAACTTCAAAATCAAAGGCCTGATGTCAAGCTCATGCCCTAACGGGCTATACAATAAAATATTTTGATAATCTTTGAGTTTCCAAAATAAAAGCTTGCAAGCCAATTTATCCCTGACTTTATTTTTTGCTTTAGCCCTTTTCAAGCGTTCTTTACAAAAATCTCTAAAAATCGTTTTAATGGTTATAATCCTTAAATTTTAGACTTACATTATAGTATAATTTTAGGTTATTAGTTACCATTTTATTATTCTTAAGGATGTGTTTATAATGAGAATTAAGGCTTATTTTTTGCGTTTTATCGTGCTGGTTTTGATCGTTTTGTTAGGTTTTAGCGCTTGTAAAAATTCTCAAAAATCTCAAGATTCTCAAAACAATACCACCCAACAAGATAGCCCTAAAACCTACACCGCTATGGATTTGAATAACCAAGAATACACAATCACAGGCGATTTAGATTCTCTAAATATCAGCCCGGATTCTAACGCTCCTACCCTATTAGTTTTAAGCGCTTTAGACGATTTTTTAAAAGATTACACCCCTAGCTTTAACATCTTAAAAAAAACTTTTAAAGATCGTTTGAGGGTGCTTATTTTACTCAATAAACCCTATTCAAGCGATGAAATCAAAGACTTTAATACGCATTCTCAAGCTGATTTTATGATTTTAAACCCTAAAGATACCGCTCTTTTTAATCATTTAAAGCATGACTCTTTAAACCATTCTTTTAACATGCTCTTATATTACAAACACCAATTGATCAAAATGTATCAGGGGATCGTGCCAATAGAAATGCTCCAATTTGATATTTCCAATTTAAAGGATTAAAAAACCATGTTTAATTTTTTCAAAAAAATTGTCAATAAGATTAAGGGCGAAGAGGTTAAAGAAGAGGCTAAAGAAAAAAAGCGCCAAAGCGTTCCTAAAGAGGAATTAGAAGAAATTTTGATTGGCTTTGACATTCAATACGATTTGATAGAGAGCTTGTTAAATCATTTAGGCGATTTAGTTACACCCAAGCAATTAGAAGTCGCTTTGTTGCGTTTCGTGCGTGGGGAAAGCTATTATGATAAAACACGCCTAAAAACCATCACCACAAAACCCTTAGTGCATTTAATCGTGGGGGTTAATGGGGCGGGCAAAACCACAACGATCGCCAAACTCGCCAAGCTCTCTTTAAAACAGCATAAAAAAGCGCTTTTAGGGGCAGGCGATACCTTTAGAGCGGCCGCAGTCAAACAGCTCCAGTTATGGGGCGAAAAGCTTAACATTCAAGTCATTAGCGCTAAAGAAGGGAGCGATCCAAGCTCTCTAGCTTATAACACCATAGAAAGCGCGATCGCTAAAAATATAGATGAAGTTTTTATAGACACCGCCGGGAGGTTACACAACCAGACCAACCTTAAAAACGAGCTTTCTAAAATCGCACGCACCTGCTCTAAAGTTTTAAAAGACGCCCCCTTTTATAAATTCCTTATTTTAGACGGCACGCAAGGGAGTTCTGGGCTAACGCAAGCCAAAATTTTCCATGAGACTTTGGCGTTAGACGGCGTGATCATGACTAAGCTTGATGGCACTTCTAAAGGCGGAGCGATTTTAAGCGTGCTGTATGAGTTAAAATTACCCATTCTTTATTTAGGAATGGGCGAAAAAGAAGACGATTTGATCGCTTTTGATGAAGAACGCTTTATAGCAGATTTGGTTGATGCGGTGTTTGTGGAACAATAAAAAATACAACCATGCCAGGAACATGGAGTATAACATAAACAGTATGGTCAAGTAACTTTATGATGAGTTCAATGTTTTCTATAAGGGCGATGATAAAGCACCTTTTGAAAGATTTATTCGAAGAATTAAGATTAAAACATTGCAAAAATAATATAGAAGTTATTACCAATATAGTAAAATAGGAGTTTTAAACTCCTATAACCTTATTCTGAGCACCTATTAATTAATATTGTCGTTTTTAATGCCTAATTTATTATATATATCTTCTATTCTTACTTTTTTGATAAAATCACAATGTTTAGTAAGGCTAGGCTCTATTTTTCGCTTGAGATCTTCAAAAAAGATAATTTCTGTTTGAATTCCATTTGTTCTAGCCAATTTTAAAGCCGGAGACATATCAGAGTCATATCCTATTAAAACTACTTTTTCTACAAAATGTTTTAAGGAAATTTCTAGCATGTCTATCCCAAGGAGCATATCTACTTGTTTTTGAACCACCTCGTCACCACGCTTAACAAGCTTTCCGAGTCTCAAGGCAGTATGATTTAAGTGTTCTAGTGTTGACAAGAATTTCAATATATCTTTCTTTTTCTTATGATCACCTAATGGTTTTGCTGTGTATGTAAAAGAATATTCTATATAGATTTAATAAATCTCTCTCATAATAACTGTCAAAAACACATAAATTACAAAAATCTATAACTTTTTGTGGATTGTTATTGTAATCAAAAAAAGTTTTTTATCTTTTCCTGTTTTTTCAAAAACACCTAGTCTCAAATTTTCAAAATCAACAAAAATTGCCGCTTTTTGTGTATGATTAATGATTCTGTCCTTTTTATTTGGATAACTAGGACTAGAAATAAATAAAGCTAAGCCATAGTTGAGTAATATTTCTCTATTATAGCAAAGTTTTTGTAAGAAGTCAAATTTATAGATTTTTTATGCTTCAATCAATTATTGTTTATAATCATAGAACACATTGGTGAAATAGGGTCTGTTTTTATGGGATATCAATAACCAAATTTAAAAATGCTATTAGCATTTTTTACAATCAATAGTAAAGAGCTTGATGCTAGTCAAGTGATAGCTCTAAAAAGCGGTCTTCTTGAATTAGGGGTTTTTAGTTGGGGGTTGTAGGGGGAATTATTTCAAAATACCCCTATCCCCTTAAGAGAATGAGTTTTATCATAAAATAGAATAACTAAAACCCCTTTTTTTAATAATAAGACTTTGAGTGTTCATATTTAATGAAAATAGAGCTATTTTTAGTCTATTCCGTAATAATAACCCTAAAGCTTATATCCATGTGGTTTGCTTCTTGTAAAGCGTTACAAACCTCTGCGTTTTTGGCATAAAACTCCTTCAGCGGGATATGGGAATAAAGCTTTTTGTGCACTTCATCAATCCTGCAAATTAACGGACGCGATTCATAAATCTTGCACAGATTTGTTTCTAAATCCAAAAACTTGCACACCCCATTGCCGGTATCAAACTCAATAAGCTCAATAATCCCAGCGATATTTTTACAGCAAAGCCCACAAGAAGTGCAAGGGAAACGATTAAGAGTTGTTCGCTTTTTTGATTCTTCCATTTTTTCCCCAAAACGATCTAAAAAATTCAAATAATCTGCGTGCCAATCCAAATTTGATTTTAGTTGAATTAATTAAATCATAATGCTTAGTTTCTAGGCTATTCATCTCCCTTTGCATAAACTCTAGCTTACTTTGTGTAGCTTCATTGAGCTTTTGGTGTTTATCCATGATAGGGACTTCCAAAAAAGCACCCAAAGTCATAAGAGTTGAATAAGTAGTAGCTATCTGATCATTTTCTTTTTGATTGTAATGCGAAACATCATAGTTGTGCTTTTTCATCGTAGCGATTGCCTCTTGAGAAAGCGAGAAAAACAGCGCGTCAAACTTTGTGATCTGCCTAGTGAAATACATCGCCATTTTTTCAATAGCTTGAAACTGATCAATCATCACAACCGCTTCCTCAAATCTCACTCTGATCTCTTCGTAGCGAGCCTTAGCATTTTCTAGCTTTTTTCCATTTCAGCGGCTCTCAAAGCTCCAAAAATAGCGAGTGCGGGTCCGGCTAAAAGCCCCATACTTCCAACTATACCTCCAGCAGCCAAACCAAATCCCATAGAGAAACCTCCCACAGCATTTCCAACGACACCAAAGGTATCAAAGGAACTCATCTTGAGATTTTTATCAATAATTTTTAATGTATTTGATACATGGAGTTGGATATTTTCCATGCCTTTTTTGTTGATAAGCTCGAATCCTTTTAATTGATTAAAATGGTGCGAAAATTCTGAAATTACTTGATTTCTAATATAGCACTTTTTCTCTTCAAATCTCGCAAGAGCAAACTCGCAATCAGAAGCCACAGCTTTAATAACTTCTTCTGCTTCCTCTAGCAAATCATTGCCTTCATTGATATACTTAAATATATTCATTAGTCTCTTCGCTGAGAATGTCTGCATCAACTTTTTTCAACTCCATATCCTGCTGCCGCTAGGGCCACTCCAGCTGCTATAATAAATGGCAATGGCATGTTTTATCCTTTATGTGTTTATAATATTTCTTAAAGCTTCTAGATTTTCATCAATGCTTTTTTGGAGCTCAGATAACACGGCTTTCTTTTGTTCTCTTGATAAATCGCTTGCATCAATAAGATCTTCATGGCGGTAGATAAGGCTGAGCGTTTGACCAATATCAATCATTTCTTCAATAACGCTGTCTTCAATCCCATGCGTTCTAGCGGCTTGTGCGAATTTCTCACGATCTCTTTGACTGAAAGAACCACCACTTTCTAACGACTTCAGCACTTTGGTTAAGATCACACTTTGACCCATATCTTTTTGTTCTTCCATGATTTCTCCTTTAAATTTCTATTTTTCCACCATTATTCATGAGTTCCAAAAATTCTTGGGTATTATTAAACAAGGGCTTTTGACCTAGTCTTTCTTGGATCTTGTTATTGACCGCTATCGCCAAATCCGCATCTCCTGCATAAAGCGCCCTCTCAAGATTATTAAAATTCTCATTAAAGAATTTTACATTCCCATGAAAATATTGCTTAAACACTTCCTTAAATTGATTGCGATAGATCTCTAACAGCCTAATACTTTCACGGCATTCTTTTTCAATCTCTATACGCCTTTGGCGCGCCAATTTAGCCTCTTTTAGAGCATCTCGCAAATTTTCACAGAGAGTTTTGCTCAGTAATGCACCCACAAAATTTCCAATTATCGCTCCAACTCCAGGAATGGGGATGAATGTTTGACCAACAACTGCCATAGCTTTTGTGCCTAAAATTTTCGTGCCAGTGTGTAACAAACGACAAGAAAGCTCATCATCATCGATCTTTTGAGAACCATAGTCAATAAATATCTTATAACACTCTATGCCAGTTTTTTCTAAGCGCATCGCAATTTCTAAGTCTCCATCAAAACTTTGGATTGTTTCGTTTGGACTATTTGAAACCATGTCTTTAAGAAAGGCTGCTCTACCACAGCTAAGCGCCACATCCTTTGCATCCTTCATGGCTTGATCGAACGCTTCTTTGGAATCCTTGCCATTTCCAACATATTCATATAAATTCATCAATAATAATGGTGCAAATTTTATAAGCATTTTGCTCTCTGTAATATCCATCCCTGCTTCATGAGAGCTTTGTAACGGAATATCTTGCATGTTTTCTAACATGAATTACCCTCTCTTTAGCGGTGTTAATAGGTAAGTTTTAAAAAAAGCGAGAGATTTTGGGGATTTTAAAAGGTTTAGGGTAGGCTTATAAGTAACCCCCCCCCCCAAGAAAAGCTAGAAATAAAAGACTAGGACTAAAAAACGCTAGGATTTTTTCCATAAAGACCTCCTTATTGTTTGATCCTAGCCACTATAACCAAAAATCCTAAACAAACCGCCTTATTTTTTATAAAAA
This sequence comes from Helicobacter pylori, assembly GCF_011140715.1. Classification (GTDB taxonomy): domain Bacteria; phylum Campylobacterota; class Campylobacteria; order Campylobacterales; family Helicobacteraceae; genus Helicobacter; species Helicobacter pylori_DA. Next base: position 41,195 of record NZ_SFZZ01000025.1, read on the forward strand.
GGTTTAAAATAATAAATATTTTCCCCTACCCCCCTGTGTAGTAAAACGCCCTTGTGGGAGTGTCGTTATTTTTATCATTCCACATGTTTTTTTCTGGTTTATTGATGATGGATTGTTTTAAAAGCCTTTTTATATTTTTTATATCTTTATTGATGATCGCTTCTTTAGCGTCTATGGCGTCTTGATAGTATAAACATGGGCAAATCTTGCCATCAGAAGCCAAGCGGATACGATTGCAAGATTGGCAAAAATCATCGCTATGCGGAGCGATAATGCCAAATTGATAGCCATTTTCTAGCGTGTAGATTTTAGAAGACCCTTTTTTAGGGTTTTCCATGCCCATAATCTTATATTTTTGAGCGATCAGATCTAAAATTTCTCGCTCTTTCAAGCCTTTAACCAAACTTTTAGCATGCGTGTTTTCCATAAATTCAATGTAGCGGATTTGTATGCTTCTGTTTTTTGCATACTCTAAAAGCTCTAAGATTTCATCATCATTAACGCCTTTCATCACAACCATGTTTAATTTGAGTTTTAAACCCACCTTTAAGGACTCTTCAATCCCTTCTAGCGCATTTTTAAGGGCATCTTTTTGAGAGATTTTTAAAACCCTATCGCTTTTTAAAGAATCTAATGAAACATTCACCCGTGATAACCCGGCATCTTTTAAACCCTTAGCCATTTTTTTGAGTAAAAAACCATTAGTGCTTAAAACTAACGCCACTTCCTTATTGTAAGCGTGTAGTTTAGCGATAAACTCGTCTAAACCCTTGCGTAACAATGGCTCCCCACCCGTGATTCTGATTTTTTTAACGCCCTCATCAATGGCGATTTTAAGAAATTCTAAAACATTATCCAAAGGCAATAATTCTTCATCATCAAAAAAATCTAATGGCGTGGTAGGCATGCAATACTGACACCTGAAATTACATTGTTTGGTTACAGACACCCTAATATAATCAATAACCCTATTGAAACTATCTACTAACACTCCCTTTATCCCTTATGCTCTTTATTTAAGCTTTTAGTGTAACATAATAAACAATGACTTAACAACATCAACATGGATAGATCTTTTGAAAAACCCTATCATTGATAACATTCCTTGCGTTTTATTAGCTGGGGGCAAAAGCTCTCGTTTTACCATCAATAACATTCCAATCAATAAGGCTCTCATGCCTTTAAAATCGTATTCTAGCCTTTTAGAATACCAATACTCGCGCCTTTTAAAACTTTTCAAACAAGTCATTATCAGCGCTAAGAAATCGTATGAATTAAACGCTCCCTACCTTTTAGAAAAAGAGAGCGGTCTTTTTTCACCCCTTTTTGGCATTCATAACGCTTTTTTAACGCTGCAAACCCCTTATATTTTTTTTATCCCTATAGATACGCCTTTAGTATCCTTTGAAAGCATTAAAATTCTTTGTGGGATTCAAAACTTTAGCGTAGTCTATGCTAAAAGCCCCACAAAAGAACATTATTTGATTTCTTTGTGGCACAAAAGCGTCCTTAACGCTCTTAGTTACGCTCTTAAAACGCAAAATTATCGCTTGAGCGATCTTATCAAAAACGCCTCTTCAACCGCTATCCATTTTGATAAAGAAGAAGAATTTTTAAACCTCAACACCCTAAAAGACTATGAATTAGCCGTTCAAATTTTAAAAGAGGGAGCAAATGGCTGAAGAAGAAAAAACCGAACTCCCTAGCGCGAAAAAAATCCAAAAAGCCAGAGAAGAAGGCAATGTGCCTAAAAGCATGGAAGTGGTGGGGTTTTTAGGGTTATTGGCTGGGCTAATGAGTATTTTTGTTTTTTTTATATGGTGGGTGGATGGCTTTAGCGAGATGTATCGCCATGTGTTGAAAGATTTCTCCCTAGATTTTAGCAAAGAAAGCGTTCAAGAGCTGTTTAACCAACTGGCTAAAGACACTTTTTTATTGCTTTTGCCTGTTTTAATCATCTTAATGGTGGTGGCGTTTTTATCCAATGTCTTGCAATTTGGCTGGCTCTTTGCCCCTAAAGTCATTGAGCCTAAATTTTCTAAAATCAACCCTATCAATGGCGTCAAAAACCTTTTTTCTTTAAAAAAGCTCCTTGATGTGAGTTTGATCACCTTGAAAGTTTTTTTAGCTTTTTTTCTGGGGTTTTTCATCTTTTCCTTATTTTTAGGGGAATTAAACCATGCGGCTCTTTTGAATTTGCAAGGCCAGTTATTGTGGTTTAAAAGCAAGGCGTTATTACTCATTTCTTCGCTTTTATTTTTATTTTTTGTCTTGGCTTTTATAGATTTAGCAATCAAGCGCCGCCAATACACTAACTCTTTAAAAATGACCAAGCAAGAAGTTAAGGACGAATACAAACAGCAAGAAGGGAACCCAGAAATCAAAGCCAAGATCCGCCAGATGATGGTAAAAAACGCCACGAATAAAATGATGCAAGAAATCCCTAAAGCCAATGTTGTGGTTACTAACCCTACCCATTATGCCGTCGCTCTCAAATTTGATGAAGAACACCCTGTGCCTGTGGTAGTGGCTAAAGGCACGGATTATTTAGCCATTAGGATTAAGGGTATCGCTAGAGAGCATGGCATAGAAATTATAGAAAACAAAACGCTCGCTAGAGAGCTTTATAGGGATGTGAAATTGAACGCTACCATACCAGAAGAATTGTTTGAAGCGGTAGCGATAGTCTTTGCTCAAGTGGCCAAATTAGAACAAGAACGCCAAAAACAAAAGATCATCAAACCTCTTTAAGATTTTTGTAAACCCGCTTTTAAACCCTAAAAAGACACTCAATCAAGGACACTCAACCAAAAAACTTTAGCTATCCCTATTTGAGCTTTAAATCTTATGCTCCAAACGCCTTAAAGTGTTATGCACATATTCTAAAAGCCACCCTAACAAGCCTAAAAAGTAAAAACCCAACCGCATGCCATAATATTCTTTAGTTTGAATGAACATGCTAGAACACAGCACCACCACGCTAAGCCCCACAATCAAAATAAGCGTGTTAGCGTATTCATACAACCCAAAAAGGCGTTTGCAATAGATTAAAACCAGTATCAATAAAATAAGAGCGAGTGTAAAAAGGGAAAAATCCACGCAATCAGACACGCTTAAAAATCTAAAACTCTGTAAAGAAGAAGCAAAAACCCACACGATGCAAATATTCATAGAGGGCAAGAAAGATTGCTTCATGCTAGCCCCTAAAAAACGCCACAATAAAGTCGCTAACAGCACAAAATAGAAAAGATAAAGCACGATTAAAGAATGTTTAACAGGAAAATTCCAAGCGTAAAAAGAAAGGCATAAGATCCCTACGCAAGCGCATTTTTGGCGCGTGAGGGTGAAAGGCTTTAGGATAAGCACAAGCAGATAAATTAAAGAAACGCCTATTAACCCCAAGTAATCTAATTTGACAA